>NZ_BAABBM010000001.1:1200000-1890000 GCF_039537965.1 Sphingomonas limnosediminicola
TTGCGGCGAAAACTTCAAAGCCTTGTTTGGTAGGGCTTTAATGATGCTGGGGTCGCCGAACTCATTGTAGGATATGAATATTATTCCGCTGAAGAACGTCCCGCCGCGGCCGCCTTACGAGACCAATTCATTAGTCGGGCCGGAAATGCGACCGAGGCCTCTATCCTCTTCGTCGAGAGGATGATGGACATGGGCGTCGGGCCTCACCGATGGCTCAGTAAGAAACCAAGGCGTGGCGCGCTTTGGAAAGAGTGATTTCTAAGCGAAGAATCACGTCAGAAATGTTCGCGTTCTGCCCTTCTCGACGGGTCATCAAATTCGGTCCGGGGCCAAATAGCTACGGACTATTCCTCTTTCCCTGCGTGCCCTACTGACCTCGGTCATGCGGGGGTTGAGCGTTGCGGTGGCAGGTTGCGGCCCGTGCGGTCTTGCAGCCGCGCTTCTCCTTTCACGTCATGGGCATCACGTGACGCTCTTCGAGCGGTTCGTCGAGCCGCGGCCGATCGGTTCCGGCCTGATGATACAGCCCACCGGCCAAGCTGTTCTCGCTGAGCTCGGGCTGCTTGCCCGAGTTCTGGCAGAAGGCTCGCGCATCGATCGGCTGTTCGGCTGCGCCAGCGAGCGCATCGTGCTTGATGTTCATTATCGTTCACTGGGCGGAACTCCGCGCTTCGGCATCGGTGTGCACAGGTCTGGCCTGTTCAATGCGCTATACGATCAGGTGCGGAGTGGGGGCGTCGAGATCGCGACAGGCGTCGAGATTGTCACGAGCGACGCGGACGCGAGCGGCCGGCGTCTGGTCTTCGCAGGCGGCAAGCGGTCCGAGCCGTTCGACTTAGTCGTCGACGCGCTCGGCACCCGCTGGCCGTTGGCGCCACCATGCGGCAAGGATCTCGCTTACGGCGCACTGTGGACCACCCTTGACTGGCCGGATGAAACCCACTTCGCGCAGGACGCGCTGCAGCAGCGGTATCGCCGCTCCAGCGTCATGGCCGGCGTCCTGCCAATCGGGAATGGCGGTGAGAAGAAGCTCAAGGCAGCATTCTTCTGGTCGCTCCGCCGCGACGCTTTAGAGGGTTGGCGGGCAGCGGGGCTCGATCGGTGGAAAACGGAAGTGCGAGCCTTGTGGCCCGCATGCGCCCCGCTCCTCGATCAGATCACAAGCCCCGAGCAGCTGACCTTCGCGCGTTACGCCCACCGCACACTCCCTGCGCCGGTTGAACCGGCACTGATCCACATAGGGGATGCCTGGCATTCGGCGAGCCCGCAGCTCGGCCAAGGAGCCAACATGGCTTTGCTTGATGCGTGGGCCCTCATGGTATCGCTGGGCCGTGCCGCGTCGGTGGACGATGGGCTTCAGCAGGCCGTGGAAATGCGGCGCAACCATGTGCGGCTCTACCAGTGGCTGACGGCATTATTCACGCCTGTCTATCAATCTGACAGCCGCGTCCTGCCAATGCTCCGCGACACGCTGGTCGGTCCGCTATCCAAACTATGGCCGGCGACTTGGATCCAGGCGGCGATGGTCGGCGGGCTAATCGGGGACCCGTTACGCCGCTGCGGGCTAACCGAAGCCAAACTTCAGACGCTCGGGCCATGTTGAGCCGTGTTCTCGTACTCGGCGGTTATGGTGGTTTGGGCGCGGGGATCAGTCGTCGGCTTGCGGCTGCCGGATATGAGGTTCTGGGTCGCCGGACGATCCGCCCGTCGGGCGCAGGACTTCTGCCGGTCGCTGCCGGATATGGCACCGCTCTCTCTCGACAAACCGATATCGCGGTGGCGCTCGGAGAGCATCAGCCATGGCCGGTGGTCGACGCCACCTGACTTCAGGTTGACCTGCAAACACTGAATTTGAGCCTGAAAGTCGGGCTGCGCTTCGTGCTCATGGCCGCATGCTTTGAACAGCTGCCGATTTGTATCCTTTATAACTGAACGCGGCGACGCAATGCGCCGATCGCTTAGGCGGCACGAGTTACGAATTTGGGGGATTGTGCCCTTTTACACACCCACGATTGGCCGCTAGCTGCGGATAAGTTCCACAGGAATGCCACGACATGTCCACTTCGACCAAGCAGGTTTGGGCTCTAATCAGTCACTCCACTACTGTTTACGGGCTCATCCCGGTGAGCGCGGGCGCCGCTATTGGCTACGAGATATCGCGCATAGCAGGCCTACCGGCAGCTATAGGCCTGCTGATTGCTCTCGGCGTTGCCGCGTTTTCATTTGCGATCATTCGCTTCAGTCCGTCTCGGAAGGCTGGATACTGGGTCATCGCGCTGGCTTTGCTCGGTTCTACTGCTTGGGCCGTCCATCAGTACGACCAGTACAGCGTGAGCTATCAGGATGTTGAGGTGGGGCTAATACCTCTCGACCCGGACGGCATGTTAGCTGTGGGCCTGACTGTCACGCCGATGTTCGGGAACGAGAACAACTTCGATCTTTGGTATGAGGCGGATCGGCACCTTACGACCGTCACGGGGCCGAACGGGCAGCAGATCAGCAATTCGGATCAGGAAAAGCGCACTGGCAGGGCGTACAAGAAGCTTGCGTTCAGTATCCCGGATTCGCCGATTCGTTTTACTAATCCGATGTACTCCCATCAGATCAACGGCGGGAATATCGACTACCACTTCTGCTATGGCAGAACGAAGGACAAGTTGACCAAGAGCCTGACCTTCAAGGCTTCATACACGATAGTATTCGACGAGAAGGGGCCGCACGCGAAGGTGCACTTTAACCAGTTCAAGCAGGGGCAGTGCGGCGGGGGCTTACTGCCCTTCAATTAATCAAGAAGGCTGAGCGCAAATTTGCACCGTTTAGGGCAATAATGTTGTCGCCAAATTGACGGCTCGTCTCGCCACTGTTTTCCATGCTCGTTCCATACGGAGCAGGTCGCGGCATCATAAGTACTTGATTTTATGGCGCACCGGCCACGAATATGGTGGGCACTCAAATCACTGGGAAATTTCCGTCCAGCTGACTCCCTAAGGTCGGGTTTGCGCCCATCTCCGCCATTGCCAGGCAGCTCGGGCCAGATCGCAAGCTGACGTTGGTTTAGCCGCGCGCGAGGGGCTGTTTTGGGTTTTCCGTGGCTACTAGGCTGAACGTTCGAGCGAGCTGATCTCGATGATGGAGTTTCACGCTCGGACCCTTCAAGGTTGAAGATCCGATTTTCAAGCTCGGCCGCATTCAGCAATCACGGGCGGGGTCGCGACACTGAAGCGCACCGACTCAGGCGGGCGTACAAAGTACGCCTGAGTTCACCGAGCTCTGCGCCAAGCGCGCCGGCCGCTGGCGAGTTGTTTGCACCCAGGCCTCTATCGAACCCTAAGTGAATGCTCTGGATTACTCGACCCGGGCGCGGCCATAGCGTGCTGGGCTATTCATCCAACGGGAACATTTCGAGGTACGTTGTCCGAGGCAAGCCGGTCTCCTCCTCGAGAATCTTATGCCCCGATGACTGACTGCGTGGCTCATGCTCGCTAATGACGAGCCGAAAGCGCTCACCAAGTCCAGGTGAACGCGGAAGTACGAGCTCCTTGTCGATGATTTCCGGCATCATCAGCGCAGAGATTGCGGAGCGATCTTTGAGCAGACCTGCATAATCACGGTTCAGTAACATCGAACGAGTGGCCGCTACGGCGGCAGCACTGGGTCTGGCAGCAGCCGCTGCTCGCGTTGAACCAGATGGCCGACGCGGTGGAGGTGCGGCGTCGCGCAGCTTGATGCCGGTGAGCGCGTGCCAGCCGAAATCCTCGTCATCACCAGCGCCGAGCTGCTCAACGATCAGCTCCACCGGCGAGAAGCGCGCGCGAGAGAGGCCCGTGGCTAAGGCCTCTCCATATAGCGTCACACGATAGGTGCGAGCTCCCTTACGAGTAACGATTGCTAGCCGGTCGTTGGTGAGTTGCAGGACCTCGCAGCGGACCGCTGAAGAAAGGTGCGCACCTTCTGACGAGATCGGCTGATAACGGGCAAGGGCGAGCTGGATTAGCGGCATGGCCTGCGCACCAGCATCAACTACGATATCGGCGAACCACAGTTCACGGTCCGGATCATAAGCGACCAAATGTGGAGCAACGTCGACGCGGGTACCGGCAGGAGCTCCGGGTAGAGGCAAGTCCGTGACGTGGAAGGGCCCGGGCGGGAGTTCGCCTTCAGCAGGCGGGAAAACGGTGTCAAGGCGCTCCCGCGCAATCGGTCCACTGGTAACGGCCAGGCCAAATTGACCTCTTGTCGGCGAGCCGTGAAGCAACCCGGCGCCAGGCACGGTCGGATCACTTCCCCACCGCGTGACGAGTTTGTTGAGCCGCTCATCGACGTCGGCTTCAGCAAGTCCGCCGGGCGGCAGAACCACGGCCAGCATCTCCATTGCGCCGGTAACAAGCCACGGTCGGCGAAGATAGACGCGTAAGCCCCCGCCGTCTCGATAGCTGCGCTGCTCTCCGCTGACCGAGCGCCGCGTCCAGCCGAATGTCGGGATGACATAGACAATATCCGGCGCGGGCGGTGGTGCCGAGTTTGGCACGAACCCAACCGTTTCCTCAGATGTGACGGTGAGATCGCTCCAGTGGTCGGGATCTCGCAACGGGTCGGGCAGGAAGCTTGTAAAGCGCGTCGTTGCCGTAAGCAGATAGCCCACACGGCGGTAACGAGTATCGGCGAACACTTGCTGGGCGTCATCGCCCTTGCCGAAGCTCTTGTGACCCGGCGGGGCGAACCCCGGAGCCGATAGCCGCGCAAGCTTAAGTCGCGCCGCATGGCCGCTCCCGGCGATCCACTGCGGTGCGGGCTCTTCTGGGTCATCGCGCGGGTCGAGCCAAGTGGCTGAAACGTCCAGTCGCTCGGTGCTAAGCGTGTCTATGGGCGTCGAGAATGCGAGGTCTGCCTTCGTCGACGCTAGCGGGCGGCTGATCTGGAGCTGTTCGATGGCGGGGCGCACCAATGGCCGCTGCACGGCGTGAACGAGGTCAAGGTCACGCCAAGGAGTGAGCATCCAGTCGTGGCCGCCGAGCGCGCGCTTCTGAAGCGCTCCGCGAGCGGCCGGCGCACAGCGCTCGAACCCCCATTGCAGAACACCCATCAAAGGCAGGTCATCGTCGTTCAGGGCATGGCTGACGCGCGCACGCACATGCTCCCCTTTACGAAGAGCGACCGTGAGGACACGCGTCGTGGCATTGAACGTAACCTCATTTGCTCCCTCAACTAGCTGCACGCGGAACGCACTTGCGTCCGGCCACGTCTTGCCGGATCGGTAGAGGGGCACCCGCGTCTCGATCGGAGGTGTCTTGCCGAATCCTGCGACGCGGACCACGCAGCTGTGCGCGAGCGGATCAGGAAGGTAAGGAAGCTCGAAAGTCACTGGCCCGACGGGCAGCTGATCTTCGCTCTTGTCAGTAGAGATGCTGCCGAGTTCCCTGTCGCGCGTTGCCAGCAAGGTGAAGCTCGCCGGGTCCAGCTTCCCGTCGACATCGAGCATGCCGTGCAACTCGGCGAGGCGCTGCGATCCCGCCGGCGGCACCAGGTGTCGTTCGCTCTGTTCGGTCGTCGGCACCTCATTGTCTGGTTCGGTCGAATTTAGCGAGCGAATGGCGAGGACGCTCAGCCCTTCGCCAAGGCTCGGCGGTGGCATGGTCGGTGGTCCCACCATCGCTACAATCGGTGCCTCGATGGGTTCGAACCGGCGATAGATCGTGGGCGCAGTCTCGACCCCCGCCGGCGACTTTGCGTTCTTGTCCCACGCGCGTCCGTTCCCGGCGAGATCCACTGCCCGCAGTCGAACGCGATAGCGGCGACCAAAGCGTAGCGACGGCAGCGATCCGGGCTGCGCCTGATGTTCTACCTCGAGCGGAAGCCCGGGCGGCGAGAGGCTTTCAGCGTCGGCCACGCGATCTGAGGTGTCGATCGCCCGGCCGGGCCGGGGCGCGACGAGGCTCCATCCGCTCCAACTGAAGATCGCTGCATCGACCTTAAGAACGTCCGGTATGCTGCCGTCGGCGGAGCCGCCGGCGCCGACTCGAATGACTCCTTCATTGTCGGCGATCTGCCGAGTGCTTCCGTCGGAGACGAAATGGTAGAGGCTGGTGCGGCGGCACAACGACTGCCACGGACCATCACCATCCGCCACCTCGGCGCGAAGGCCGCGCAGAAGGTCTTCTTGATACAGGGTGATGGGAGCGCTGGACGCGTGTTGCGACTGGAGGCTGGCGGCTGCGTCAAACGCTGTTTCCAAAGCTTCACCACGAAGATCATCAGCAAGAGTCAGACCGCCCGAGCGTAGCGCCGGGGCGCCGGCGCGATCGGGTTCAGGTCCAGCCGGATCGAGATCGGCGATCGATCCGTTACCTCGTTCGAGTTCGCGGCCCGGCGTGTTGGCGATGTTGATTGCGAACTGCCGCACCTTAAGGACGGAGCCATTAACGTCGACTTCGATGGGCCCGGCGCGAGCGCCGAGGCGGGCAAACCCATCCACCACCAGCGGATCATTGGCGGCTCGTGGTGCCGGCATGAAGCGATTGCGGTCCAGAACAGTTTGAACGCCAGGCGTGGAGTCAGGGAGTGTCTGGACCTCGTCTCCATGAGGCCAACGGACGTTAAGCACCAGACGGTCGGTGGCAGTTGCTGGTAGTGCGTTTCGATCGACGGTGAGATCGACGCGGAAACCTGTGGCAAGGAGGATGGGTGGATGCTGCGAAAGCATTCCAACCATCCTGTGGAAATCGATGATGTCGCGGTACTGGGCCGGGTCGGGAAGCGGCGCGAGCTCGTTCGTTTCCCACACCACATCTTCGGTTGGATCGTACGATTTTGCCCGCCGCGCAGTCGTTCTTGCCGAGAGTGGACTATTGTACACATCGTGTAGCGCAAAACGGCCGGTTACGGTCGCGTCCAACGGAGCTAGGCCGCGCTCCCCAGATCGGCGCGCACGCAGCATGCGCAAAAGAATCTCTGGCGAGGCGTCACCAGTTTTCCCGACATTGCCGATTTTCTGATGCCAAAATAGGCGTGACGGAAGCTCATCCGACGCGGCAGCGGACACGTCCCCGTAGAGTTCAGCAAGATCACTTGCGAGAGCAAGGGATGGTGACGTTAGAACCGAGGTCGAGCGTTTGTCCTCGAATCGATGGCTGCGGACCACGGTCGCAGGACCGAATAAGCGTGCATAGACGTCCGGTTCAGGTGCGGTCTCCAATTCAGCGCGGACGGTAAGTCCGGCGAACTCAATGGCAAACCGAGCGCGGGAAATCCGGTCCGCCCAGTTGAGGAAATCAGGAAACGCCTTGAGCGGTTCGTCTGCGCCATTGTCGGTAACCAACCGCGGTGACACCAGGACTGATATGCGCAGTTTCTTGCCATCCGAACTCAGGCCATTGGGGAGCGGCGTCCAGATTACCTGCTGCGTGCGCGTCATGCGTCTACTCCTCAGGCAAAGGCTGCAGCGTAGGTCGCCCAGACGCTTTGGTTGGGCACGAAGTCGATGAAGCGCGGATCATTTTGTGACCCAGCGAAACTGCGCTCGACGGTGACACTCGCACTCACCGAGAAGAACAATACTTCGACTTCAATCGTAAGTTGGGCTTGGCCCTTCACCAGCGAGGTCGAGCCTTGCTTGTAAAAACCAAGCGAAATGTTCAGCACAATCGATACCGAGATGATGCCGAGCGCCTGCACTTCGCCGCCCATCTCCACGTAACCGACGAATACAGTCGTTCGATCAGCGTTCTTCCAGTGGAAATAGAAGCCGCCCTTCACGTAGATCCCGCCCGAGGCGATGCCGAGATCAACCGCCGCAAATGCGCCGAACTCGAGCGCGGCCTCGATTTCCTGAACTCCCTCGGCGTTAAGTCCGAGGAGCACGAAGCCACCGCCGCCAAATAATGAAACGGTCAGCTGGAATGGATTGGAGCGCTCCGCGAAACCAAAAACAAACCCAACCGACCGACCGTCGAACGGGATTTTAATCGCAGCCGAGGCCATCACGTTTTTGAGCGTGAAAACGCCAACTTGGACGGACGGCACACCGAACTTGCCGCCAGCTGTTAGGCCTCCGTCTTCAAGCTTAATGATCGGCTTAAATCCGAATGCGGGCGCGCTGCTGCCGCCAGTCCCGCCGCCGCTACCTCCGCCTGAACCCCCGCCCGAAGGCGCGCCTGACGACTTGCCGCCACCAAACACCGATTTTCGTAGCGTTTCGAGGAAGGTGAGCGGACCGCCGAAGACGACCGGGTCGGTGCCAGCGAGCTTTGGGTCAGGGTCGAAGCCCTTGCCGGTTTTCGCGGTGAACGCGAAGGAATCGAAGCTGACAATGATCGAACCAAAGAAGTCGAATTTGAATGCAGTTAGCTTGGCAAACGCTTCGGCTTCCGGATCCTTCAAGCCGCTGTCGCGCGCGTAATCTCCGGGCCCAGAGCCGACCTTGCTCAACGCTGCAGGATCATCAGCAACCTTGAGAAACGCTGTCGCCGAAACCTTGATCTCAAAAGTTGAGGGCGTCGGCGTGTTCAGTCGGAGCAGCGCGACCTTGTTCGGCAGCTTCTCGACCTTGTGCTCGAAACTGGTTGTGATTTTGTCAGGACTTCGGACTGTTTTGAGCTGCGGGATCTTGCCTGCGAGCCCGACCGCGATCGGCGCGAGGATGTCCTTGAGATCCACTCCCCCGAACAACTTTGCCGAGGGGAACCAAGAGTCTGGATTGAAGCCCGCAGTGGCAAAATCAATCGCGTCGGTCGGAGACTTGCCGCCGATATGCCCGACGAGGCGCGACATGCCCACCACGCCGAAACTCGGGGTAACAAAGCCGCCAGTAGTGTCGGACTTGCCTCCACCACCGAGGTCGGCCTGCAGCGCTGCGCTAGTAGAGGCGAGGAAGACTTCGCCTTCATTGCCGGCACCAAACCCATGGTTCAACCAAGTGGACGCAAAAGCGAATTCAGCCGCGCTTTCGCCGCCGGTAATTTGCCCCACTTCGGTCGAAATTAAGGTTACCGCGCTGAACGAAGGAAAGACGCGGCGAATAGTCGACGTGGAGCTCCACGCATCCGTTTCGCTGGCTGCAAATCGAAGCTCTCGGATCGGGAACGCGACGGGGCCAGGTCCTGGAACCAGTTCCACAACTTGCTGGTGGAGTAAGGCCGTCGTTCGGCCAGGAACGCTCTGGTCCGCTCCATTATAGGCGAGCAGGGCCGCTCCCATGGAGGTGGAGTCCGCCACGAAGCGCATCGGGACGTCGAAACGAAGCGTCGCGCCGCTCAAGTCGGTAGCCCGCACCGGGAAGCGGAAGTCGAGCGGACCTACGGCGCTCTGCAATTGAACCCAAAAACTCGAAGGGTCGCTGGGCCAGGTGAGCTTGGGTGTCGTCTTAGTCAGGATCTCGACGGCACCGAACGGAAACGCGCGTCCTTCGAAGGGTTGTCGCGCTGCCGGGAAGCTCAGCAGCGGCTCCAGAACCAACACCTTGAGGTACTGCCTTAAAGACGCAACCCGGCCTCCGTTCGGGTGGGGCTCGAACCGGCGTTCAGTTGTAACGATCGCCGCCGACCGATGCCCGAACGGAAGCAGGTGACCGATGTGGACCGTTTCGACGCGATAGTCGCGCCCCATCGCGGCATGGTGAGACCACGCTGAGAGGCCGACCGGCAACGGCGGGTTCGCCGGATCGAGTGGGGGAACAGGCCATTTGCCATCAGCATCGAGCCAGCCGCCGAGTGCGGTTAGCATCAGCCGATCAGCGAACGCGGGCGTCGGCCGGTAAGCTCGCCCGCCTTTATTGATCTTCAGTGTCTCGTCAGCTGTCAGATGGACGAGATCGATCCGATCCTGCTTGGTCAGCGAAGTGCGGAAGGGAGGATCCTGGCTCGGGTCAATAAAGTCGGGCGACCAGATCGCAGCAATCGGAACCGAATCCTCGGTCGCGTCGATGCGCTCGCCTCCAACTACAGTGCCGAGGCGCGAGTGCCACAATTCAGTTCGCTTGGCGGGACCTCGGGTTACGGGCTTAAGCGCATGACTGAAGGTGCAGGCGTCCCCAAGCGGAGAAATCGCGACTCGGTAAGGCAACTCAATCGCAGTTTCGGTAATGGTCGGCGGCCGCGGCTTGAATAATAGGCGAAACCCCGGGATTGCGGTGATTACCGCGTCGACCCCGATCTTCTCCGCGAACCTTCTACCCAGGCTTCCCGCGAGCTGGAGTTCGGCGCCGTGATGCAGTTCATTGAGCTTCTTGGCCGAAATTCGTTCGCGCTCGGCAATGCTCGCAACGGCATTCGTGAGATCGTCCAGTGCTCCTCGAGCGCTATCATGAGAAAGCTCGCCGATTGACTGGGCAGTCCGCCGGACGGCGCGATCGACCTGCTCTGCAACGCCGGGATTTCCTGCGCTGCTCGTGACGATGCGCCCAAGCTCCCGGACCTTGTCAAATGGCGAAACTAGCCCACCAAAGCTTGGAAGACTAAGCGGCACATGCTCCATCGGCCAGGCAGCCATCGCGGCAAGTAGTCCGCTAGCGGACCCGTCCCAGTCAGCTGAACTTGGAGGGAAGCGATAGACGACGCGACTCCCGCCCGACAGGCGAAGTTGCCCTGGCAGTGAGCCCGCCGGTAGCGGCGAGGGCAAATCGGTGAGCGAAGAATCTCCGAACACCTCTTCGGCGGTCGATTGTGGGCTATGATAAACAGCCAGGAATGCGGCTTTGGTTGCATCATTTGGCGCGATTCGCCGCCCGTCCGGAGGTCCACTGAGGACCAGATTGTGGAGCCGCAGCCGCAAAACTAAGAGGTCGTCGGCACGCCTTAGAAGCAGTTCCACAGGCCTCGGCTCTAAGACGCCAATCCCGAGCGGCAGTGCTCGAGGGTCTAGCTCCGCTTCACCCAAGAACCATGAGCGATCCGCTAGCCGAACTTTGGTAACATTGCGCATCGGCTGCTCCTCTGCCGCGGCTGTACCGAGCGTCTTTCGGCCGGTGCGCCAGACAATGGCATCGAACCGTGACGCGTGCTGCGCACGATCGGCCATGCCTCATAGAAAACCGTGCCGATACTTACGTGAAGGAGTGGAAGAACAGTCGCCGCCGAGCTCCGCTGACGACCTTCGACTCGATCGCGAAGCCGAGTAAAGCTACCACATGTTCTAGGAGACTACTAACCACGATTGTTGCGGCGAATTAGCTTTGGCAGCTGGTCGACGTCAGGTGTCGAAATGCAAGAGATGCGCGCGCTAACCGCCACAAGCGGCCATTTTGTCACCCCTGTCCTGAGTACTGTCGAACTTCTTGACCCAGACGCGGCGCCACCCTCAGTCCACACATGCGCGACTCCTCCGCAAGGCCTCTCAATTACCCGTGGCCGCTCTCGGTTTGTTCGCCATGCTGTGCTTCATCGCATCCGGCGGTAACCGGTCCGCGTAGCCACCGTCGCGCGCCCATGCGCTGTCATCTACAATCGGACTTGGCGAGAAGTGCCTGGGCCTGAACAAGTTCGGGCGCCAATGCGTCTGCCTCGTCGTCTTGTCCCAATGCTTTTTCAGCAAGAACTCGGCGGGCCACCATGGCCAAGTCAGCGACTTGTGCATGACGGCGTTAGGGTCGCCGGGCGCATAGCCATGGCCACTCCGGCCTAGCACGAGGTCGACGCGACTATCATCGAACAGCATTCCTGCCTTTCGCGCTTCAGCCGTCATCCATTTGAGCGACAGCTTCGATAAGCCGCTTTGCGCTTCTGGGTAGCCACCACCGACATCGCAATGAACACCTGGAAACCACACTTCCTGGATGTCGCGACTTGGGTCGTTGGCGACGAGGTTTGTGCGGAAGAACGCGCGCCGCTCGTCAATCGCCACTGCGTGACGGATGGTTTCGACGTTGGGTAGCGTGTGAGTGTAGGGAAGGGCGAGCGGGTTTGCGATCCAGCCGACCGAGCTCACCGTGTCCCACAAGCCCAAGAAGCTCGGCCTACAGTCCGCCACCGACAGCGTGCTTCTAAACTCGCCTGCAAGCTTGAAATAATGATTGCGCGCCTCGTCGGTCCGAGCCCTGTTGGCGCTCCAGAGCAGCCGGATTGCGTAGGGAACGAGCGCGTCGTTTCCGGGACCGAGTAAACCGTAGCCATGAATCAAAGCCGCTACCGCTCGCGCCGTGTAAGCCCCGCGGCTAAATCCGAAGATGTAAAGCCGGTCGCCGGGTTCAAAGTGATTGATGATGAACGTGTAAATGTCACGAATGTCAGCCTTAAGGCCGTAACCGAACGCCATTCCCGCGAGGCGCGCAGTCCATTTTCCAATCGCCGTAAATAGCCCCGGCGGCGCCATGGTCCCAACGCCGGGATGGTAATAGACGAGCTGACGTCCATCGTGCTTTTCCGCCGCGAAGGCCAGTTTAAGCACGTTAGTTCGGTCAGCCGCGAATTCATTGGCCGTTCCGTCGCAGCAAATGACCAAATTGCGCGGCATCAGTGGCTTGGACCCAGTTCCGTCACGCCCGTCTTCGGCACGGCAGTGCTAGCAGTTTCGCCGTTGATGAGTGCCGCTAAGCTCGCGTGCAGTGCGGGATCATCAACAATGAAGAAAAGCCCGCCGCGCCCGTTCTGACTGCTATCACACTTGCCAGTCAGTCGACCCTGCTGATTGAGGTCGGCGAAAATGGCGTAGTGGTGCGTGCCGTCCGTCGACACGCCCACTTTGGCATGATTGGCGTTTGGCTGAGGACCGCCTTGCAGCCCGATGGCATGGCCGCTCCAGCTGCCCGATGTTGCAATATCAACTGCCCCTGGCGTTCCTAAGTCGCTGCGCCAGCAGACGATCGTTTGTCCGGCGACGGTAGTGGGGAGGCGGGGCGACGCCCACCATGTCGCGGCTCGCAGCGATACGCCCCCGAGCCGGGCCGAGAGCATTTGCCATGGCGGGGCATGCAGCTGTGATGGCTTGGCGATGAGGCGAACGCCCGACGATAACACCACGTCCAACAATTGCGTGCTGTTCGACTTGTGACCCAGCTGCTGCGCGCGCGTTCGAAGTTCCGGTGGCCCACCAAGCCTGGCTAATTGCGGGTTGGTGACGTCAGTCACCACTGAAGCATTAGCAAGCGCATCCAGTACCGCGGCAGTGTCTGTGGGAGTTAAGCGCAGCTCGAAGAAATGCTGACTGGCTTTGACGTTGTCGTCGTCAACGCAGCCTAGCGTATTCCCGTCGTCAGCGCGTGGCGCGGCAGCAGTCCCAGAACCGGGCCAAGACGGCGTCGTCACCTGAATGATGATGCCACGGCCCTGATCGTCCCAGGCCACAACGCCCTTCGAGTGCCCCCACGGCCCACCACAACTTTCGCTGCAGCCGGAGATCGGCGGATGGCGGTAAAACTGATCGTTCCACACGACGAAGTTGAGGCCCGACGCGTAGATCTTGGCAAATGTCGCCCCCAAGGGGTCCGCGGTCGATGTACCGATCAGGCCTGGGCCATCCGCAAGCGCTGGCGTAACTTTCGACGCGAATACGTACCGCTGGCTGCTTGGATAGGATTGCGGCCCACCCCCAAACAGACACGACGACAATGCACCGCTCGTAGGGAATGTGCCGGCGTTGAATTTGAAAGCGAATACCCATTCGGCTCGATGAGCTTGATCGACCATCGGGGAAGGTGCTGCGGCGAGGGCGACGTCCACCGAGAGACACAGCGCGACCACTGCGGCTAGGGCGCGCAACGTGCGTGAAATGATTATGCCCAGCGGCCATTGCGATTGCATGGCGCCTTCCCTCCCACAGTAAGCCGAGCGACTGATTAGTTACCCGAGGGTGGGGAGGGCGTAAAGCAACGTGCCATTTTGTCTGAAATGCCTCTCATGACAAGCGCATGCTCTTGCCATGAGTGTCTGGCAGCGACATCGCACTACTGCCTACCACCCGGCTCCACGTGACGCTGCTTCGAAGTTAGCGTGGAGGAACAAGCTTACGTTTGCATCCTCTAATGGTGCTGCTTTCACGACGGCGACCAACGGTATATTATTGGTAGCGCCGGATCGCGAATGACTTGCCCCTTCAAGCACTGGAGCTGCTATGGTCGCGGGTGCAATCTGGAAACGCTATCTGCCCGCCGCTGGCATTATCCACTTGGCTCTTGCCGCGCCGTCTTTGGCGCAGGTCGTGCAAAACCGAACGGTCGAATTTCCAGGCGGAGGCACGAAAAACAACAATGGGGTCATCGGACCATTTTGCTGCACCGGTGAGACGGCCATCATTCACGACACCGAGGGAAAGCCAGCCGGCTACATTTATTTCTATGACTTTAGCGGTGGCCGGATCCTCGACCCCAGCCATTCGGTCGCGTCGACCGTAAGCATCCTGGTTAGCAATGGCGCTGACCCATCGACATTTCCGGCGGCAAGGTTTGCTGCAGAGACCTGGGCGCCCGGGGCGACGGCGACGGTCGTGGTTGCTCCAATTACGTATGAAATAGGCATCGAACCGGATGTTGTGACGATCGATGGCCACAAATATTTCAATATGCAGTCGTTGAAAGCGCGAGTGAGGGTTTCGTCAACAGGCGTGGCTTCCGTTACTGCGCAGCCAGCACCGGACGAAGCAACAGCCAAGCCTGCGCCAGAGGCGGTCGAACCCACCGCCGCTCAAGCACCTGCCGCCCCGGAAGTGCTGCCGACTCTCGATGAATCCCTCGAAATCGCCGCAGCTGAATTCGTCGCCGAGAAGTACCCGATGACGTCTGCTCGCAAACTCGCGGCAATCAACGGCGATGTCCTGCAACCGTGCGACATGAAATATCCCGACACTTCGATGGAAGTTGACGACACGCCAACTCCCTCTGCGGCCGGCACAGACTCCAAGATCGGCATATTGGTGGACAGCATTTACATTCGCGACAATTTGCAGGTTGCAGGCGTACAGAGCGATGCCATTGACCGGCTGATAAAAGCATATCGAAGCGATCGGATTCAGCAGGGACGACCCATCGCGATCAAGTTTGCGCAAGTGCCGCAAGCGGCAATTGGCGGTGAGGTGGGAGCGGCGGTCCACGCCCCCCATGCACCGGTCGGAGGCCTGACGGCATATCACGGCGCCCCGGCGGTGCATGCACCGGTCGGGGCGATTGCGGGAGCTCAATTATCCCACTCCGTGTTGATACCGAGGACGCCGGAGGAGAAGCTGATCGCGTCGTTGAACGCATTGGGCTTACCACGGGCCCTGCCGTTCAAGCGGCCCGAGCAATGCTATTACACAATGTCCTTGACCATCCGGACCCCCTACCGCTTTGCACTCGCTCCGAACAACGGGCGGCTGTTCTTAATCCCGCGCTTCTCGTTTCAGGTTTGCCAGGCGCGAAAGGTTAAACCTTACGATCGCACCGTCTGCGACAATTGGGTGGAAGTGGGGTCCGGCCAACGCGCCAAGCTATTTGGGCGCTATGCCTATTCCGCAGAATGGCCCGATGGCCGGGTAACTCGCGACGTCATGGATTTTGGTGCTGACGGACCTGACGTCGAAACCATCAATGTCGTGGCACCTTGAGGTTCTAGGGACCTCCTAGCGCGCAGTGAATTTGAGGGGGCGCACGTTGGACCAATATCTAAAAGACTTGCTCAAGATCCTCGCCTTTGGCGCGACAATTGCGACTATCCCGTTGATTGTTGCTTTTGCTGGCCTTCAGCCGCCATGGCCTCCTGCCGTTGAATATGTCAGCGCCGTTTTCATCCTCATGGCAGCATTGGCCATGTGGGAATGGGGCAGAGCCGCCAAGCGAGCTTCGCGCCGTGGCCTAATGATCCTCGGAATGGCGCTGTGCACCATCGGGATCGGAGCGTATCTGCCGCTTTACTCTCTTTATGTGGTCGACGTTCCCGACACCAAGGATCGCGTAGTCATCGGGACAGAGTGCACTGCCTCCGCCAAACTCGTCTACCCACTCGACTGCCCGCATTTGCCGCTCGAAGCGCTCCCGTCGGCGGAATGGAAAGCGCAGCGCCTTTGGACCAGCACGTCGATCATGCGGGTTCAGCTTGCTCTCGTTGCGGCGTGGATCAGCTTTACCGCTGGGCTGATGGCCTTCGTAGGTGCGGTCATCGCTGGCCGGCCTGTCTCCGGAAGACGACATCAGGCCCGAGAGTCCGCGTAGCGGTTCGCGGCGCGGCCCTCTTGGTATGCTCGCCTTTGGAGGAGTCCATCTGATCGAGTTTCGGTCCCGACTGTTCAAAAACGTCGGCGCAAGTCATGACATTTTGTCACTTTTGTACTGAGTGACGCTTAGCCACAGCGGATCAGCGCCAAACTTACGTGCGGGCGAAAGGCCCAAGCTCTAACACTCGGGCAAGCTTTTCCGGCTCCACGCGATATGGCGAGCGCTGCCCCTCAAAAAAGCCGTGCCCCGCGGCGAGATGCACAATCAGCCCAGGGCCTTCGATTCGTTCGCCGGTTATGTGGTTGCGCACCCACCAATCAACTGACGCCAGTCGCGCGCCGCCAGCAGCTTCGCAGCGAATGGCTTTGCTATCATCCAGAAACGGGCAGCGTTGGCTTCCCTTGTAGCGTCGCAGTCGCACATCATGATGTCCCACTCGGCCCGAGACACGCTGACTTAATAGAATGGGCTCAAGCACTTGGGCCAAGGTGTTTGCGATTTGCGCGGCCGTGACCCCCAGTGTGTTGAGAGTGCGCTGATCGCTGTCGAGCACGTCCATGAGCCGCTCGTCAGCACCCAAGAACCCCGCACCCGACAATGCGCCTGGCCGCATTCTCCGTTCGACCCGATCAATTTCTTGATCAGAAAGTGTCATGCGGCATTTCGCGCATTCCGTTTGGGCTGCGGTGCTTTGCGGCGCAGTGGCGGCGTCAGCCGCACTGGCGGGTTATCGATTGCGGGAGCGACGTGCACGATCTTGCGCCGCGCGCGTGAATCGCGAGCCCCTGTATGGCCAATAAGTACGTAGGCCGGCTGAAGCACTTGCTGACGGTCTTTCCACCCATATTCGAAATAGCCAAGTCGGATCTCGCTAACCTCGATCATGCCTCGCTTGGACTTTAGGTGGCGCGCAAGATTTTCAATTGCGGCTTCGGGCGGCAGGAGATGGGCCTCGCCGCTAGGGCGATCGAGTTCACGCCATAGTCGTTCGACAGCCGTCGCTTCGCCGTGTCGATCTAGATAGATGATTAACTTCCCCCCGGGACCGTCAACGGGGAGGCCGTCGACCAGGCGCTGGAAAGCCACTGCGACGTCAATCGTTCGATCTCCGACGTGCTTCTTATCAACGTTCGCCTCGCCAACGCGAAGTCGCGCGGCCTTGAGGAAGCGCTGTTCGCCGCCATCCCATTTGAAGCGGTTGACGATCTCTTGGGCACGTTTCTGGCCCGCTTCGTCGGAAATCGCGAAGTCGGGCCCGCCGTCATCCATTTGCCAACGAGCCATATGACGGAAGCGAACGCCGCCCGACGCACGGAACATCGTCACTTCGAGCGGACCCTCGCTGTAAACTAGCTTGTTGCGATCGCTGCACGTCGTCGCGCGCTTCGAGGCAGGATCGAGCCCAAAATGAGCAGCGACCGATTTTAAACTCTTCTCGCTGACCCTCGGCGACGCCAATCTATAGATTTTAACGCTCCGCGCGCGGGGAGCCTTGAACTGCGCCGTGACTTCAATGTCGGCCATCGTACTGCTCCTGCAATTTTGTCGACTATTCTAAGTCCGATATTTCCACGCGAGCCAGTTGGTGGCCGCGATATTGCTGTCGCGCCAATCGAGTGTCTCGTGCTCTCGCCGATTGATCGCATCGTCGCGCGTCTCACCGGCTGCGATCGCGATGGAGTCATCGCCAGTCCAGAAAGAATAAGCGTCAGAAACCCACGCCCCGGCGATCGTATCACCATCACAAATGTCTTCGGCGTAGTCTTCACCGAGGTCGTCGGTCCACCAGCTATCGGCAGCCGTGCCAATGAAGCCGCAGACAATATGGACGCCTTGCATGGGTGGGAACCAAACGGCGCCAATGTGATCGGCGTTCGTGTTCAGCACCGCGTCGCAGCCCAACGCGCCAAACCATTTCAGATTCTTGCGTCCAAGCCGCATGTCGGTGCCGGCAACTTGGCAGTGGTCATGCGCGTGAGAGAAAGCGAGATGGACTGTGTCGTCCCAATTTCCGCCGTGATCATTGACTAGGCAGAAGTGCACATCATCGCTCCAATTCAGTGAATCCCCGCCGACATCCGGGGAGCGGAAATCCGTCTCCCAAGCATTGTCGTTTCCCCAATCGAAGACTTTGGTGTGGCCGTGGTCTCCCATCTCATTGAAGAAGCCCTCGACTTGGTCGTCGCAATAGCTGAGATCTGCCTGCTCACAGGCATCCGAATGGAAGTCGTTGATCCATTCAACTCCAACTCTCACATGCGTTCGGATTCCCATTGCCGTCTCCTTGGGCATATCAGCGAAAGTCGGGGCCGGGACGGGCATGTCCCATCGGCCGGGAACGCAGCTTTGCGTGTCGTCTCAGCGATAGTTGCGGATGAGAATGAGGATGATGCTCGCATGCCGCCGCTCCCGCGACTCGTTCCGAGCAAGCTGACATCCATAGCCGAAAAACAGCAGTCACGCTATCGCGCATGATCCGCGATAATATAGAGAGTAAACCGATTGGGCTGCTCTCGAGCCACGAGGACCAGGTTGAGCATGTCGCGACCGAAAAGGAATTGGCGGCAGTCGCGAAATGGCGCCGCGAGCGCGACGAGCGACACCGCCGTTATGGCTACTGGGCTGACTGGGGCGACCCCAAAATTCCCAAGTGGGAGCGGCTCTATCAAGGCCGGTTGATGGTGCGGCTCGAAGACGTGCGGTTGAAAACCGAGCGCTACCGCTGGGGTGAAACGATGCAGCGCTCATTTGCCGAGAGCCGCGTGCGAAAGCTCGAGCCGGCAATTCCCAGGATCCTGGCGACTATCGCCGCCATGGCCGCCGCCAAGACCAGCAACGCAGCGTTTGATGAGCGCGAGCGAATTGCTGCGGCCGAGGAGGCCAAGCGGCGCGCCGACGCGGAGCGGCGGCGAAAGCATGAGCAGAGCGCGGCGGCGCTACTCGATGAGCTGATGGAGCTCCAATCCCGCGCTGATCGGTTGCGCGCGCTGTTAGTGGCGCTCCGGCGCACGGAATCAGGTGGCCGAGTTGGGCGTCTGTTGGAATGGACAGAGGGACGTCTGGAGGGATTAGAGCAAAGCTTGGGTGGGAGTGCGCTGGAGCAGAGGTTAGAAAAGGCGGGGCTATTCGATGCGGAGGACGAAGCTGGGACTCGCTGATGTCCAATCGAGGATATCGCAGAGTGTCAGAGTGGCCTTCTCTGACTGGCTTATGCACTGCGTACGCACCGCTGGTCTGTCCTGGTTGGACTGATCGGCAAACGGGCCATCTGATCGTGACTGGTAAGCGCCCATTCGAGCCATTGCCGTGCAGCCGGTCGTCGGCCGTAAGCGGACGTTCGTTCAGGCCGTAGCTAGTGGCAGCTTTCGACCCAAACCGGACTCTAGCTTTGCGCGACCGTTTGGCAGATTAGGCCGATCTCAAGCTTGAGGGCCGATGAGAGGCACGGGCCGGCTCGGTGACGCAGAATGAGGCAATCGCGCTCCTCTCTCGCCGGCAGGGGAGCCAACTGAAGCAAAACCGATAGGAAAAGCACGTGGGCGAGGCGCGGGGACAAGCGCCGCACGGCGATCTAATCCGCTGCTAGCGACCGTCGTTTTAATACTAGCGCCCGACCTCCGACCTGGCGCGTTCTCCTCTCCATGCGCTACACTCGAACTGGCTCAGGACCGCCGCTGATCCTCGTCCACGGCCTCGGTAACACACCGCGTGCATGGGATCCGATCATTCCGGCGCTGGCCGCGCGGCGCGAGCTGATCATTGTCACGCTGCCGGGCCATGACGGCGAGCCAGTCGAGCGCGACAGCGGCACTTTTGTCGGGCTGACACGCAGCGTCGCCGATTTCGTGGCGAAACAGCAGCTGGAACAGGCCGCTATGGTTGGCAGCTCGCTAGGCGCGCGCATGGTGCTGGAATTAGCGCGACGTGGACATTCCGGACCAGTCGTGGCCCTCGACCCCGGCGGTTTCTGGCGCGGAGCGGAGCGGGCAATGTTCCGAGCGACCCTGCGTGCATCGCTGGCCCTACTGCAGGGCCTCGCTCGCGCGCACATGCTCAAGCCGCTGGCGAGGAGTTATCCGGGGCGCACCCTCCTGCTCGCGCAGCTATCGGCGCATCCCTGGCACCTGGACGGGGCGATCGTGGCTCGAGAATTGGACGCGCTGGCGAGGACGCCCACGGCGGCGGCGCTGATCGACGATTTGGCGCGCGGGCCCGCGCAGCGCGGTCCTGCTGCCGCTGGCGCCGGACCGGTGACGATCGGTTGGGGGCGGCGTGACCGGCTGTGTCTGGCCCGCCAAGCCCGCCGCGCGGTGGCCGCTTTTCCCAGCGCTCACCTGCACTGGTTCGCGCACAGCGGCCACTATCCGATGTGGGACGAGCCTGCCGCCTCAGCACGTCTAATCCTAGACTCCACAGCAGGGCCAGGGGAGCGAGAGGCACGTGACGGTTCGTCGTGGGCCACCGGCTCTTTTTAACGTGAGCTGGCGGTCCGCTAATGTCAGGTTTCGACCCAAACTTGCCGGGTCGAAGCGTTCACGCCGCTTGTGCGAGATAAGCCTGCTTCCGCCGCTGACGGCGTAGGCCAAAACCTGCCGCGATGAACCCGCTCAACAGCATGGCCCATGACGCGGGTTCTGGAACCGGCGTGATCTGCGCCGTTGCCACGAAATTATCCGGATAGCCGCTAGGGTTCGTCACGCTGCTCAGCATTCCATAATAGCCCAGCCCGGAGTTGTAGAAATTGAAGTTGCCAAGTGACTGGGTCGAGAACGACATTCCCGCAAAGGTAACCCAGGCGCCGGTGCCGTATAGGTCGTTATCGGCACCCGCGTAGGACGACAGCCCGGTGATGACATTCGTGCCGTTCACCAGGCCGGAGATCGATGTCGCGTGCCCGCTCGCGTTCGTGACGATGGTTCCGTCTGCAAAAACGGACCCAACCGACCAGGTGAAATGATAGGTGCCAGCAGCGGCCTTCGTCCCGGTAGTCGCCGGGACGCCGAGGGCGTGGCCTGGAGCAGCGAACGCCAGTCCGCAAGCCACGGCGGCAGCCCGCAAGGAAATACGTTTGTCCACTTTGATGTCCTTTCGATGAAAAGACATTAACCGGACTAAATTAAACGCTGACCTTACGAGCGTGGTTAAGGGAGAGCTAACGCGGAGATCTCGCCCATCTTTGCAGTCCCCCTAACGGCAGCTTTCGACCCATTCCGGCCGCGGCAGCTTTCGACCCAAGTCCGCCGTTAGCGCTTGCAGGGAACTGCCGACACGTCGGCGAGAGCCTTGCGCTTTGCTGAGTCTGATTTGCGTCCCCGGTGGGCTCTGGATCGTACATTTCCGCTGTCACACCACGCAGTTCGAACGAGCGCAAATCCATTCGGATCGTAGCGTCGCAGTTCGCTCCGGTTGAAAGGGAAGTAATCATTCACACCGAAGTACGCTTCGGTCAGCTCGGCGAAATACTCGCTGCTGTTCATCATAGCGTAGGCTCGACCTGAGGATTGAGCGCGATAGCTGACATGTTCGTACGACCCGGACCGCTTCGCTCTCACGAAAGCTGAGACCAGGCTCGCGTTGTTCTTACCCATGACACGCTGATGGTAGGCGTGGGCTAACTCATGCAGCACGAGCCAAGGCTGGGTGGGCTCCCACGCAAGGAAGTCATAGACGCTGTGGATCTCGACAGATCTGGCCTTGTCGGGGTTGCAGCCGTGAAGACGGAGCCATCGGCTGGACCAGTGATACGAAAGTCCTTGCTGGCCCGCACACCCAGTAGCCTCGATCCAGATCGGCACGAGCTTCAGCTGCCGCAATGGGCGGGCATTGAGCGCCTGTTCGATGTCAGCAAGCTTACGATCAAGCAGCAGCAAAGCGCGGTCGGCAGTAGGCCTGTCATTCATAAGAAGGCGTCGGCTCACAACGACCGTCCAGCCGCGCAGCTTCAAATGGGCGTAGGAGGCATCCCGGTCGATAATTACGAAGTGCGAGAGTTCACGAGCAGCGCCTCCGTTCAAATCAGCAAGCGGGATAATCCCTGCGACGTCGGCAGAGGTTGGGGCAGACAGGATGAAGGCGATTAAGCCGAAGACCAAACGAAAGATGCTGATGAAGGCCTCGTATGTTTAGCAAAGCGTGCACGAGGAGAAACAGTAGCATCTCCGAACAGCACTCTCGATGTCTTTGCGACCCCGGCGCAGCTTTCTGAGCTGCTTCGCTCGTAGCGGCAGCTTTCCACCCATTCCTGCCCTTAGCGCCGCTCAACGAGGCGTCAGATCAATAGATCACTACTTCATTCGGCGCGCAGTGCCGCGGCATGATACGCCGAGCGATAAGTCATAAGAGGGAGGGGACTCCTATGAGCAATTTCGAGTTCATTCTTTCGCTGGTCGTGATCTTGCTTGGCCTCGGGCTGGCAGAGGTGCTCGGGGGATTGGCTCGGATCATGCGGCAGCGCCCGCGGCCGAGTATCGGGTGGGCGACTGGCCTTCTCGCGACGTGGACAATCACGGAGACGATCCTGTTCTGGCGCGTGATCTGGCGCGCTCGCGATGCGTTGCCGAGCACCTCGCCTTCGCTTTTCGCCGGCTTCATTATCAGCGCCCTTTACTATTTCGCGGGAGCGCTGGTGTTCCCGCACCAACTCGAGGGCGTTACCTCGCTGAACCCCTACTTCGACCGCGAGTACAAGAAGGTGGTCGGCGCGCTGCTCGCGGCGAACACCCTTGCCTATTTGCTTCGGCCCCTCGTCATGGGTCGGGCGTCATGGGCCTATATGCAATGGTTCGACTATGCCTCTCTCGTGCTGCTGACGGGGGCAGCGATCGTAGCCGTGGTGACCAAGCGGCGGAACGTCGCCACCGCCTGTCTGGCAGTGGACGTACTAATTGACCTGCTAGATCCAGTGGAAGCGATCATTTGGCCGAATTAACTGCTTGAGCAGCGCATCGCGATGCGGCTCTGCCAGCATGCGTATCCTTCGTCGTTTCGATACAAGGACCCAGTAGCCCGAATGGCAGCTTTCCACCCAATCCTGCCGCGGCAGCTTTCGACCTAGACCGGACTTTAGCACGCCTGCGAGGAGCGGAACCGATCCCCCTTCTATCTTAGTTGGAAAGCAGCTAACCGGTTGTCCAAGCTACGTTTCGGACTGACATTTCCGTCAGCTAACGGCGTCTGAGGAACACATCATGAATGCGCTGGATCGGGAGATCATCCCCGAGAATGAATCTCAGCGCTTGGCCGCTGTGCGCCGACATGAGATCCTCGACACCCCGCCGGACGGAAGCTTTGATCGAGTGACGGCGATGGCCGCCCGCCGCTTCGATGTGCCGATCTCGATTATTAGCATCGTTGATCATGACCGTATCTGGTTCAAATCGCACCACGGCGTTGGCGTCGAAGAGATCGGCCGGGACCCCGGTCTATGCGCTTCCGCAATCCTTTCGAACGAGGCGCATGTCCTGGTCGATGCGAGTATCGACCCGCGCTCGTTGGCCAATCCGTTGGTGGCGGGAGACTTCGGGCTGCGTTTCTATGCCGGTGTTCCGTTGCAAACCTCGGACGGTTTCAACCTTGGGACATTATGCGTCATTGATAAGGTACCCCGTCCAATTGAGCAGGACCAGATCGATGATCTTAAGGATCTGGCATCCTTGGTCGTCGATCAGCTCGAACTGCGCCTGGCCGCCCGCACCGCCATTGCTCACGCGGAGCTGATGGCGCGCGAGATCGATCATCGAGTGATGAACAGCCTGCAATTCGTGTCGGGGCTGCTGACCATGCAAAGCGGAGGGCCAGCCAGCAAGGGTGACGCCTCAACGCGTTTGAAAGAAGCCGCAACGCGCGTTGCCGCCGTCGCTCGAGTCCACAGGAACTTCTATTCCAGCGACACGGAAAAGGCCTCCTGCCTGACGTTCCTGACCCGCCTCTGTGGCGACCTTTCGGACATATGCGGCGTAGCAGTCGAGGTCAGCGGGGACGAAGGGATGGTTCCCACCACATTGATCCAGCCTATCGGTCTTCTGACCAACGAGCTGGTCACAAACGCGGCGAAGCACGGCGCCGGCAAGATAAACGTAATCTACCGGGTCAAGGGAGACCGCCACGAATTGAGCGTCTGCGACCAGGGTCCAGGTGTTCCCGCCGACTTCGATCTGGCTAAATCTGAAGGCCTGGGGATGAAGGTGGTTCGAGTCCTGGCAAAGCAACTTGGCGGCGGCGTCCAGGTCATGCCTAACCCAAACGGGCGGGGTGCATGTTTCCAAGTGGCGTTCGCAATTTAGGGATAAGACCTGCCCGGAAACGGCGAACGGGCGGGCCTTGTTCGTTGCAATGAATATCCCGACTTATCTGCCTGCGGGCGCCGCTGGGTCGCTCGGACATTGGAATTCGCTCCACGCGTGACGGCACCGTGAGTGGCTACCGGACAGTTTCCACCGTCGAAACCCGAGCCAGCTGTGTATTGCGGCAAACGATCGTGACCGAGCCGATCACGGCCTCGCTGGGCCAGCTCCCGGTCACGCTCTGCGCGTCCGGCCGTTGTCCTCCCACGCTCGGCGGCTTCGCATCGAGTTCCACGTAAACATGCGGAGGGGTGCTTTGGAGAACCTGCATGTTCTTCCAGTAAATCTGCCATCCGGCCCATGGGAGAGTCGCACGGCCCGCCACGTGGAGCGTTGCTGGTCGATCAGGCCAGCCCTTTGCATCTACCCAGGCCCGCCAGTCACTCGAGCTCGTGATCGGACATGGCGCGGGCGGCGGAACGGTGGGTGGCGGCACCGTTTGGGGTGAAGCAACGGCTTGCGACCTCTGGCTGCCTGCAGCGGTGCAAGCGGCTAGTAGGCAGGGCAGAGCAAGTGCAGTAGCAAATTTAGACATGATCGTATGAATTACGGACCAGCCAGCCGGTTCCATCTCGCCGGTCAGTGCAGCCCAGTCCCAGCCGATGCGACGCCGAGGGTAGCAGCAGTCGCAACCTCGATAAGCGGTAAGGGCCTCGGCCATGTCGAGCAGTCGCCCCCGCGACTCGCCTAATGTTCGCTTTCCACCCCAAGGCGACATTGGCGCGAGACTGAAGCAAGGCTCTGGACAGTTACGATGGGCCGGGCGGTTCGCTGAAACGGCCCATGAACAGGATCGCACCGGTCGGCTTATCGCGGATTAGGAATAGGAACGGGTGGTCGGCGCGGAACGACCAATGATCGCGTTCGCCCCTAAATGCGATACCTGTTGCTGCGGCCGCTTCGGTTCCCTTCTCATCGACCTTGAGGAAGGTCTTGTGCACGACAGTGTCGATGTACAATGGATTCCCCCGATCGGTAGAAATACCGGTGAAGTTGGCGGCATTCGTGAAGGGGACCCTCATCCCGAGCGCCTTCAATGGCTTCACGAGTTCATAGCTGCTCTCGAACTGCATCTCCGGCAGTTGAACCTCCTCGCCGAAGAGCTTCGCCGAATCTAATCGTTCAAGCCATTTGTCGAGCTTCTCAGGGCTAAGCCCCGCTTCGACGGCGGGGAGTCCGTTTCTCGCGCTGGGCAGGATTACGACCATGCTGAGTCGATTGCCCTTGTATGGAAGCTCAAGCAGTTCGACCGAGTCCGCGGCCGGGTGAACCTCTCCGCCTCCCAGATAAATCGAACGCATATGTTCAGATGACATCATCGGCACGTCGCGGGTCGTGCCGTCCGACAGATAGAAAGGCTGGACCCGGGTCTGGCGAGGGTCGAACGCCTCTCTCCACTGGCCAACGAAATGGACTGCGTTAGTGACCACTAGGGACGTACCTGCATCGAGGTCACCCGGTTTGAAGAGCTTTGGTATACGGCTGTTGGTCTTGCGATCGACCCAATCATTGATCCGGGCCGTGGCTGCTGCTTGATCGCCAAAGTTGAGCGTTTCTACTTCGGAATCATAGCTGCGCTTCGCAATTTCGACGAAGTCCGGCTCGATCGACCAGCCTTTCCCCAGCCAGAGGGCATTTGTGATGCTTACCTGGTGCCCATCGCCGTCGCTTTCCAATCTGTGTAGGATGCTTCCGAGGTCCGCATTCAGCACCTTGTCGTCGGCCGGGAACCCCAGCACCTTGCCAATCTCGGTGCGAGTCTTGCCGCGTGCGCCCACAGCGACGGGGCCGAAAGCGCCGGCCAGGCTGATCGGCGAGATGAAGACGTTTCCGCGGCTGGCCGCGAGCTGACGATAAAGGGCAAGAGCGAACTCGCGATTGCCCTTCGCAATCGTGCGCTCGGCACCTGCGGCAGGTGGCGGCGGAGGAGGCTCCGGAGGGTCTGGAACTATGACCGGTCGCGGCGGCGGGGGCGGAGGCGGAGGCGGAAACTGCGCTTGGGCTGCCGCGACCTCTTCTGGCGAGCTGCAACAGCGCACAAGCGGGGGCGTTGCAGCCGAGCCAGGCGAGTTAGCCGCGCCGGTGCTCATCATCGGCTGTCGTACGGGAGTGGCGCAGGCGCCGAGCAAAAGCGGCGCCATCAAAAGCAATTGTTTCACGCGAGCCGTTAGTCAGGCCGGCGGCTGAAGCTGAACTGAATGTCAGCCGGGCTCGAGACTATCGACGTCCGCTTTCCACCCAGTGCTGGCGCTACCGCCGGACCGGCAGCTTTCCACCCATTCCGGCCATTAGCAGTCAGACGCCTTTTCAGGTCCCATGTGACTTTGCCCAGCGTGTGACCGGCGGGACCGCACCATTTTAAGAGCGTTCGGGCGCTAACGGCCCGACGCGGGGCAAACCGAACGCCGGGCCGAAGACCAATGCCCAATCATTGTGGCGACGGGTTTGGGCCTCACGGCGATCATAGGAAGGCAATTTACAAAAGCCTCTAACCTACGTTCGATATTAGCTTTTTAGCTGGAATTATCGGTAGAAGTGCGATCACGTGCCGTATGAAACCTAGCGAAGCTGCAAGGCGCACGCTCACCGATAAGGCTCTCAGGCGCTCGATAGTCGTGGCGCTCGTTGTCGGAACTGCGCTCAATGTCATTAATCAAGGATCGGAAATGCTCTCCGGCAAGTGGCCGGTGATTTGGAAGCTCGCGCTCACTTACATCGTACATTCCTGGTCTCGAGTTACGGGAGCTACGCGGCGTTCCGAAGCTCGCCCTAACGTCTGACTTCGACCCAGAGTAGTCAACGAACGCACCAGGCGCGGCGGGGACCATCCCCGCTCAGTTGGACCGATCCTTTAGCGCCTTCTTGTGCTTTTTGAGCAGTTTCTGAGCTTCGTCGGCAAGCTCTTTCGCTTGCTCTATGCTGTCACGTAGGGCCGCCTGTGTTTCCTCGATTTTCTGAATGTCTTTGTCGGCCGACTTCGTCATTCCCCACCTCTGGGCGACAAACCTGCACCCAAAGCGTCAGTTCCGACTTTGTCGGGTAAGCGACACGAAAATCGAACGGGTGTTGTAAAGAGATCCGCACTTTTTGCGTCGAAATGTCTGCTTTCGCTCCATTCGTGGGGTTCAAGGGGAGGTTCCGACCAATGCGATACTAGCTCCGGTGCGGCCAAATTGCCTTGGATTGCTTTTCTGTTTCGATTTCGAGCAGGCGCCTGCGATACTCTGCAGCCATGGCGGAATGAATGACTGCCGCTGTTTTGTGCGTCGCAATTGACGCTCGTTCTTCTTCCTGGGCTGCTCGACGGCTGAGATATTCGCGATCGGACATACGTGCACCCTTTCGGTTGCAGAACGACTGCCGGGTGCGATTTCATCCCGCTCCTAAAGACCACTTTGGTTCGAGACACCTACTGGGCGGACGTACGCTGACGGGCAAAGGCGCTGCTGGCTAATGGCAGCTTTCCACCCAAAGCTGCCATTAGCTAGTGGCCAGAATGGGTGGAAAGCTGCCATTGTCAGTGCCGCGTGGCGTTCGCCATCGATGCGCTTATCCATCGCGTCGCCATTTCCATGAAGGTACCCTCTGGCGCGTGAAAACCGCCGCTGATGTCGCGCTCCTTGGCAGACTTGCAGGTTTCCAGAGCTTCATGTTCGCGGCCCAACGCCACGAGCGTTGAAACGACACAAGGCAGGTAACTGTCATTCGTCCCCCCACTGGCTCGACAGAGCTCAAGAAACTCCTCGACGGACCAGCGCCGGACGACATTAGCCAGGTGCTCGTTCGCTGCTGCCAACAAGCGGCCTGCCACTACCGCAACGTCCTCATGTTCCTCAATCGACACTTCGTCGATGTGCGGCGGCCGGCAAGTCCATGCTCCGTTCAAGCGGAATGAAAGCGGAGCATTCTTGTTCTCAAGGAGGCCTACCATGTCCCAAAAAATCGGGTCGATTGTCATGGGTTTTGCCGAAATCGAGACCTTGGTGGACTGCTCATAAATGTAGACGGAAGGGCAGACGCTTACGAACCAACCGGAATCCTCACGGAACAAGCAACCTTCAATCGCCCGCCAACCACTCCCCTTACTAGCCCCCCGAACTGCCTTCTCCAAAGCTCGGCGATAAGCGTGGCGAGCTGATTCCTGCGCCCTCGTAATTTTGACGCCCATGAACTCCGGCAATGGAACCCCCCGCTCGCTAACGTTGCGAGCGTAGGTGCCAATCCTGTCAATGCCAACGTACGCAATCGCTCGAAAGGACGTCCATTCCTAATGGCAGGAATGGGTCGAAACCTGCCACTAGGTGCGGCGTCCCCGCAACAATCTCCGCCAATTTCGATCCGGCCCGGAGACCGCCCTCCTCATCAGGCCGCTCCGTCACTATTTCTCGGACATGAGCGTTCGATGTCTCTTTCGCCTCCACCGCCCGATGCTCATGTCGATCATCCGTCGTGAAGATCGCTTCGCTGCACTTTGCGACGACTGCAGCTTGCCGATCGAGCGCTCAGAAGGAGGCCGCTGGAGCGCATCCGAACCCTTGCTGACACGGCGCGATCAAGCAGCGTAAAGGCCGCTCCTAGCTCAACCGGAAAGAGCGTCGGGCTTCGAACCCGAAGGTTGGGGGTTCGAATCCCTCGGAGCGGGCCAGCAACGTTCCGCCGAGTGTCCGTATGAGATTGGACGAAATTGTGCCGGACAATCTCTTACGGCCGACTGCGGCCGGTCCGTAATGGCCCCGTGACAGCCATTGCCAGGCCTGCTTTGCGGAGCCCGCAAGAGGACATCTGTTCAGGCCGTTGCTAATGGCGGCTTTCGACCCAAAACAGACACTAGCCTGCTCTTGGCAGCTGGGATCTTCCGCCACGCCATCGACGAGAATCAAAACTGACCATCCGCAACGCACCATGGCGGCTGAGTGAGTCTCGGCTGACCCGCCGCTTGCGCCTCCTTCAGATACGTCGCATCCGCGGAAGATGGATTCCGCCCATGAGCACGCGTCAGCTACCGAGCACCGGCATGGATGATTGCCTGTCAGTGATTGGCGAAGTTCCCGATCGCCAGTTTCGCACCGCCATGTCCTTGCTGGCCGACGGCGATAGATCCCAACTGTTGGAAGCGGTCGACCTTATCGGGGACGCCGCCGCGGCTGGGCATGCTGAGGCAACAGAGCGGCGAGCAGTGCTGGAGGCCGTAGGGGTGGTGCAGGCCCCGGACTGGAACAAAGCACTCAATTCTCTTGCTGATGCAGCGGAACTTGGGTCGTCATCCGCCGCGCAGCAGCTGATCTTGCTCGCCGAGAACAGGTTCAAGGCCACTCTCTCTGCCTGCACACATGCAGGCACCTGGCGTGAGATGCGCTCGCGGATATCGATCTCCGAACGCCTACGACCGCCCGAGCCGAATGGTCTAACGCTCTCTCGGGACCCCTTCGTTCGAGCAATCGATACTTTGTGCAGCAGTGCCGAGTGCCAGTGGCTCATCGCCGCTGCGACGCCACGCCTCGAGCGTGCGGAGGTCTTCGGTGCGGGTGTGGATCGTGGGCGCACAAATCAGTCCGCAGTTTTGAGTCTGTCGGACACCGATCTCGTGGCTCAGATGATCCGCACCCGTATCGCCAATGAGCTGGGCGCTCCCCTTCCGTGCCTGGAGGTGCCTCAAGTGCTCCGATACGCTGTCGGAGAGGAGTTCGTTCTGCACTGCGACTTCCTCGATCCCAAGCTCCTACAAGATGAAATTGATCGCGCCGGCCAGCGGTCAGCGACGTTCCTGATCTACCTCAACCAGGACTTCGACGGAGGAGAGACAAGCTTTCCAGTCCTTGGCATCGACCACCGCGGAAACACGGGGGACGGCTTGGTGTTCGGCAATCTCGATCACTTCCGCGCGCCCGACCCGCGCACACAGCATGCGGGCAAGCCGCCAACGCGGGGCGTGAAGTGGGTCTTTTCGCAATGGATACGCGATCGCTACGCCGCTTGACGCAGAAGTCGTAGCGACGCTCTAATCGTGATTTCGAAAGGCTCGGTCCGGGTGTTCCGCCAAGCGGTCAAACTCCGTAGCCACCCTTAACAGGAATGGAGCTTCCGGCCGGCCCACGTAGGCAAGCGCCTTGCGACGGCAAGTCTCCGCCTCTTCTTGATAGGTGAGCTTTTCCACAACCGTCGTTTACCGCAGAGAATTGAAGCGCAGGCCAACAGATATGCTTAGCGAATAATTCATGCCGCCCGAAATGACGGGCAACATTCGCACGCTGTGGTGGAGCATCGCCATGTCTTCCTGCAAGTGTTGAGGAAGCTGACCTGCCGGGTGGCTCATAATGACGGTCAGCGTCATCCTCGGGAAAACGGCCGACAGATGGACATTCCAAAACCGCGGCAGGAGAACCGGGTGCCGTCAAGCGGTCTAACTGCGACCCGCGGCCTAGGGTGCCGGAGGCGAGCGTCAGCGTCGCCGCTGGCCCGCAAGACTCGAAGAGAGCAGGACGACCAGGGCAATCGTCAGACCATTATTTCTTACGCACTTCGGAAATAAGGTCGAGATAGGCTGAGCGGCAGCTTCCCACCCAAAACTGCCATTATGCTGGAGGAGGAATGGGTCGAATGCTGACGTTGGGTAGCATGCAGCGAACTTGAACCGCCACTGACCCCCGCGTTCAGATGCTCCTAAAACATTGAGCGCTATGCATCTCCGCGGGAGAGACTTCGAGGGAGAGTTTCGTGGCGTTTGCGAAGTCGTGGAATGTTTTAGCTTTGTCGGGTCTGGTCATGTTGCCAGAGGTTGCGATCGCGCAGCAGGCACCTACGGCCAGCATCGCAGAGATGGCCAGTACTCCGCTGGTACGCGTCAATATCACCGAAGCGTTGCGAACCCCTCCTGATGAGGCGAGCATGACGGTTGGGACGCAGGCCAAGGCGCCCACGGCAACTGCGGCAGTGGCCGCCAATAAAGCTAAGACGGAGAATCTGCTTGCGAGCATCCGCGCTGCCGGCATTCGCGAGCGGGACATCCAGACGCAGGGCATCCAGCTGCAACCTGATTATCGTTGGGACAATGTGCCCGGCGGCCCAGGGCGGCAAACGCTGATTGGCTACATTGCCAGCAACTCAGTGCAGATTAAGACGCGCGACATCGAGAAGCTGACTTCCCTCCTCGACGCCCTGACGACGGCAGGAGCGGACTCCGTCTATGGTCCGAACTTCGGGATCTCCGATCCCTCTCCTCTGCGGCGGGAGGCACGCATTCGCGCGATGGCGAGGGGAAAGGCCGAAGCGTCCGAATACGCGCGAAACAACGGCTTCACTTCCGTACGGCTTCTGTCGGTCGAGGAAGGAACTTCGTACAGGGGCGCAGACGTCATCGTCACCGGCTCGCGCATTGCTCCCGTTGCGGCGCCTCCTCCTCCGCCGCCGCCTGCACCGGAGCGCGATAGTGGTATCGTGGCTCCAGGGCAGTTGGAAACGAGCGTCTCGCTCAATTTGCTCTATCGGATGGAGCGCTAAGATCTGCGCTGGCAGCATGTCAGCGATAGTCAAAGCTGCCGCGGCCGGATTGGGTCGAGAGTTGCAGCGGCCTGAATGAGCGCGTGGCGGACATCCCTGCCCTACGTCCAGCTTTGGCAGTTAGCGGATCGTCCGCTTAGCGGCAGCTTTCGACCCGAAGCTGCCAGCAGCCAAGCGTAGGTTCGGTCAATGCAGAGATTAGGCCCTCGTTAGGTCCTGCGCAGTAAGACCTCAGGGATGGAAAGTGATCGTAAGGACGAGGGACGCATTGCAGCAGGCTCGCGTCCCGCGAATGCGGCGGAGTTCATCGAAAGCCTGGATCGACGACGTCAAGCACAAGATCGACTTGAGCAAGATCTGCTGCACGACGTGCCGCTACTCTACGGGTCGCCTGGCGAGGTAGGCTTTCACGACCCAAGAGATGGGCCGGGGGACCCGGGCATCATAATCGCACGGATTCATCGGGAAGAGATGCTGAGAGGCAATGGCGTCGACACATTTGGCGCATCTGGAGACAGGTCTGACGTTCGGCTGCCATTCGAGCGCACACTCATATGGTTGGTGTTCTTGCTCTGTGCGATCGAACTCTTGGCGAAATTCGCTTAGCGGCTAACGTCGGACGACCTAAACGTCTGTTTTCAACCCATTCCGGCCACTAGCTAATGGCATTTGGGTGGAAAGCGATCTCTTGGTTGGGCGAGTTTACGTCGTCGTTTCGAGCACGCTCGTCCGAGCGATGAAGGAGTCGCCGGTCGTTCCAGGTTGAGTAGAGCACCAGCCCAGCCACTAGGATGACGACGATGATTAGTGCAGCGGGCATGCTCCTAGCCTGCGCCCGCTCTTCAACGTCCGCAATAGGTCGAAAGGTGCCGCGAGCGTGGTAGTATTCGGAATGCGCTATGTCGCCCCTTCCGCGCTCGCGATCCTCATGATTGTTGGATGTAACACCGCCCCTCCCGAGCTCGCGGCAGGTTTCCCGGTTAGGAATGAGGCCCGCGCGATTAGTATCGCGAAGTACGTTTGCCGCCGAGAGACCGTCCCGGGTTTGCAATGGCGAGCAAGCTTCATTGCCTCGAAGAGAAAGTGGATCGTCGACACGGAGCCCAGCGTGCACAAGAGCGGTGATCCGCTCCGGGTGGTCGACATCCCAATAGATGGGCCTCTTCCATCATTGTGCCAGGCTAGCCTGTACGATCTTGTCGGGCCCTAGCGGCAAGTTTGGGTGGAAAGCTGCCGCTAGCTTAATCGCGGCATCGAAGAAGGTCATAAAACCCACTGACTGCGGGTGAGGCTAGATGCCTATTACTGCCTTCTCCGATCGCGGTCTCAATTAGTGACAACCGGTCGTTGACTACTCGGAACACCAACATCCCGGCATAATCGACTGGAACGGCCACGCCTTCCCGCTCCTTGCTCTCGATAATGGGCTGAGTTGGCTTAACGACAACTGCCGTCAGGGTTGGGTCCTCGTTGTCTTGGTTCATGCTGACGATGCGGAACATCACCAGCCGCTGTTTGCCTTTGGGATAATACGCACTTGACCGTCGCGGAACGACATACGGTTCTCGGAGCAGGGCCGTTGCCCATTGGTCCAATCGGCTTCTGTCACAGGGTTAGCGCCGGATCGCGAGCAAGCGGAGATAAGAGAATGCCGCCACAACTAGGCGACGGCACTCTCCACCCTCAAATGGTACTTAGGCCAATCGCGTTCCGAACTGCGCCTTCCGCCCCCGACGCGCCGCGAAGCCAATCGCGCCGAAGCCCGCGAGCATCATGGCCCAAGTGCTAGGTTCCGGCACCGCTCCTGGCGGCGTTGGCGTGGTTCCAATAGTGCCACCTTGGACGAATACGGCGGAATCATAGTTCGCATCCCCGACATCGGCGATGTTGAAGCTTAACGTATACGTCGCGCCCGGCGTTAGCCCGGCCGCTGAAGCCGTAAGCACGTCAGTGAAGCCGTCGAGCTCAAACGGATAAACCGCGGGTGAGTTGTTGTTATAATAGGCCGAGTTAGAGCCCAAGTTCACGTTATTGATCGTAACGTCACCGCCGCCGCCCGGCACCTGAGCAAGATTGACGTTGGAGAAGCCAGGCCCGTTCAGAAGGAGCTGGAAGGAATCATTGAACTGACTTCCGACGTACTCATTGTATTCTTCAGAACCAAATACGTAATTGAAGAAGAGACTATCTGAGTCCAGCGTGAAGGTCAGCACCAAAGAACTGTTCGCGCCGCCGCCCGTGCAGCTCCCGCTGGTATTCGCGTTCCCGACACAACCAAGCGAACCCGTCGTCAGAACCACACCCTGGCTAATGCCAATTGCAGAACCATTGGTGAAGAAGCCGTTCTGGGTATCGCTATTCAGCGTCGCGCCGGTGAGGTGGAAGCCCGAACCCGCGAGTGCATTCCCCATTGCAGTCGCGTCACTTGATGCGACTGTGTCAACGGCCAGCGCCGGGCTGGCGCAAGCGGCAAAAACCGATGCAGATAGTAGCAAAAACTTATTCATCTGATGACCTCCCCTGATTACGCGGGCGCTCGGCATCCCTAAGACCGTCAAACACCCGACTCGGTCGGGCGAATTAATGCATTAACTTTTTATTAACCACAATAGCTTCCATGCACAATTTTTACCGCACTTGTGGTGGCAGCGAGCGGACTCTCGAACGAGCTCTCTTATGGCAGAAATGGGTCGAAAGTGGCCGCGACAAGTTTCGGCGAAAAGTTCACGCGGATGCCGCGCTTTCAGCGCCACAAACGTCGTCCAGAATCCGCTGTTTGAAGCGACGCGCTAGACAAACTGAAGCATTGCTTGGCATTTCGTGATACTGACGAGGTCCCCTAATGGAATTGGGAGTCGGCTATGTCGCGTATCATCGTCGCCGCAATTGCACTCTGCGCCGCTGCTGCGGCCCCAGCGCAAACCATCAGCATCGAAAACTCTAACGCTTCCGTGAAGCCGCCGCCGCTTCCAGAAAACAATCTCGAGCAAGTCGTCTGCGAGCGCGTGGTGCGGACCGGCAGTCGACTAGCAATCGACAAAGTCTGCCTGACCGTCGCCGAGTGGAAGGAGAAGCGCGACGTCCAGCGCTGGGATTTCGAGCGCGTTCAGCGGGTCGTAAACCAGGAGCCTTCCGATCTGGCGGGATATACCCGTTAATCGGGAACTCCGAAGTAGAACTCGACCTCCAAACTCGGCTTCGGATGAACATCCTAGCCACTGGGGAGAGCTCGCGTCAGTTTGGGGTCGAAATCATACGTTACGCCATCAAAGCTCGCGGCGGCCAGCCCGAACAAGACAATCCTGACGGCAGGTCGTCATCACGCCTCGACAGACGGTTAACAAAACGTTAACGCAAGTTGCGAGGAGACATGGCATGACGGCTCCCTCGTTCAACCGGGTACTATTCAGTTTCATAGTTCTGCTGGCGAGCACCTCCGCGTCGGCCGCCGATTTCCACTTTAGCACGGGTAGCCCGGATAGCTTGATGGCAACCGCCTCCCGGCCCGCGTCTGGGCCTACGATCGAAATCGAAACCGCAGACGACTTCCTGCTCCCCCAGGAGACCGTGCTCACCAGCGGGACCTTCACAGGACTGATCCCTATTGATTCGAGCTTATCGGATGTGCAGAACGTCGTGGTCGAAATTTATCGCATATTTCCGCTAGATTCCTCTGACCCACCGTCGGGCGATGTTCCCTCGCGCATCAACTCGCCTTCGAACGTGGCATTCCTATCTAGAGATGTGATTTCTGGCGCCTTGTCGTTCAGCGGATCTACGATAAGCTCGACGTTCACCGCTGCCAACAGTGTCATTGCCGGCATCAATCCGTCTCCTAACAGCTTCACGGGCGGCGAAGGGCCTGTCAGGGGCTCTGAAGTTCTGTTCACATTCGACTTTCTGACGCCTGTTGATTTGCAGGCCGGGCATTATTTCTTCGTGCCGCAAGTTCAACTTGCGGGTGGGGATTTCCTGTGGCTGTCGGCGCCTCATGGCATCGGGGCAACTCCCGACCTTCAGACCTGGATACGCAATGGTAATCTCGCGCCAGACTGGCTGCGGATAGGGACTGACATTACTCATCAGGGTCCCTTCAACGCCGCATTCAGCTTAGACGGTTACAGCGTGCCGGAGCCTTCGAGTTGGACCCTGATGCTGGCTGGCTTCGGCCTGCTCGGCCTGGGCCTCAGACGAAAACGGAACGTGCGACAATTCAGGGCAGAGAGTTGCTAAGCGGCGCCAAGCCTAATCTTTTCCCATCGCCGTAGCGACCGGAATGGGCCGAAATTTGCCTCCGGAGGCGCAATTCGGGGTGGAACGTTGATCTGAGAAGAAAGGCAAAGCCTGGATCTGTTTGCCTGTCAGTAATCTATGCTGAAGAGAATTAACGGAGATCGTTATGGCAAAGTTACTTATGCTCGTCGCGGCAGGACTTGCCCTTTTCGCGACTCCCGCCGCCGGAGCGACCAACTTCATCGCGAGCTTGACGACTGGTCAGGAAACGGCGCCGATTACCCCGTCGCAAACGGATGGATCTCCACGCCCGCAAGCATTCGGCAATGGAACGTTTACTCTCAACGATGCCGAGACCGCGCTTGTTTATAGCCTGACGGTCTTCAACATTGACTTCACAGGCACTCAGACAGCGGACATCAACGACAATCTAGTCGCAGCGCATGTACATGTCGGGCCGACCGCAATGCCCGGCTCAAATGCGCCAGTCGTGTTCGGTTTCTTAGGATCACCGTTCAACGACAACAACCCGAACGACGTAGTCATCTCGCCATTCGGCTCGGGCGTCGGTGGCACGATAAGTGGCAAATGGGATTCTCCCGAGGGAAACAACACTACGTTAGCGGCTCAAATTGCGAACTTATTAGCCGGGCTTTCGTACGTAAATTTCCACACGGTGCAGTACCCTGGCGGGGAGATCCGCGGCGCGCTGGCTCCCCAGGCCGTGCCTGAAGCGAATACTTGGGCGATGATGATGTTTGGGTTTGTGGTCCTAGGCGCCGCGGTACGTCACAATCGCAAGCAAAGCCCCTTCGCGATTGGTCGACAGCCACACCCTCATCCCTGAGACGCTGAGGTCAGCTTCGGATCAAAAGTTGTCACTGCGCTATCGGCAGGAACGGGTGGAAAGCGGACAGTCGCTGACATAGTGCTCGACGTGATGAGACACCTCTCACCAAAAAGCATCGGCGGATGACTGAGTGAGCGAGCGCCGCAGCTCGACGCGATGTTCGGTGCAGGACAATATCGGATCAAAGAGATCAACGAGGACGTCGCTGTGGTGAGTGCGACCAAGATCGAACTGAAGTTCGTGTTCGATCGAGAACGAATGCGCGATGTGGCGGCCTTGATTACGTTGCGTGAAGTGCCCGACGACCTCGAAGTGCCGATGCCGGTCGAGATTTGGATCCGCTTTCTGGGGGAGCAGGCCGCTCCTTTAGTCAAAGAAGGAAGGGGCATCATAACCGTTCCGCCTGACGAGCAGATAGAGGATCAGCTAAAGTGGGTCGCACTTCTCAGGCGCGAGGTGTTCACATCTACAGCGAGAACTCGCGACGCAGCTTACTTCGTAAGAGGGTACCACATTGCGAATAATGACTGGGGAAGTGGAGGCGGCAGCTGGACTGACGATTGATCACGTCTTTCGTCACATGTCCGTAACTGGTCGCTAGCGGCAGCTTTGGGTCGAAAGCGGACACAGAACTCTCAACGTCCGCGGTCCTTTCTCTGCTGAAGAGCCGCTGCGTGAGTTTGTGTCACCCCGTCGTCGGCTTGATCAGGCTCGTGCTTCTATTGTCCTTGCTCGAGGCCTTGCTGGTTTTCGTGAGTTTCACGAAGAACTTGAACATACTGAGCCAATGTCTCGGCCAGTCGGCGGTGCATCAGCAGTTGGAACGGACGCAAATCTCCCTGATTTGAGGCGGTTTCCAAGGCATCCAGGTATTCGGATCGATCCTCGGGCCGCACTGCGACCGGCCTATAGCCGTCGCGAACCAGTAAGAGGTTCATCAAGAGGCGTGCTGTTCTACCATTGCCGTCGGCGAACGGATGGATTCCAACCAGCCGGAAGTGAGCGTCGAAGGCTGCATCGATCGTTGTCGGAGAATGCGAGAGATTGTGACCAAACTCCTGCATCATCAATTGCTCTGAGCAAGCCATCGAACGTTGCACTTAGATCGACCGGCCATGCGCAGGCAATTGATTGCCCGACACTTCGAAGCTCTTCGTGCATCAATAAGCCCACGCTTACGTCGCGGTCGTCAATCATGGCTGCCCCCGTTTGATAATTCAGGAACGCTGCCAAGTGATTGTTGTGCCGACTGTTTCGCAGGCGGTTAGAACAGTCAATTATACTGAATGCTAATTGCGCGATAGCGGCAGGTTCGGGTCGAGAGCTCCCACTCCGCACGTGCAAGGAGTATCAGCAGTGAGTACGGAACGCCGTTAGCTTATTGCGCAATGTAGCTGTCGAGGGCGTCCAAATCGATGCCGATGATGTAAGTCTCTCGTATCCTTCTCTCGGCGGTTCCTTCGTAGTCGTAGATGCGCACATCCAGCGCATGGACTAATTCGCCGGTGGGGCACGGGCCGTCAGTCTTGGTCGGTAGAGCACTAGGCCCTCAGGTGCTGTGCTCAAAGAAGCATGGCGGCAAAACCTCATGCTCAGGAGCACGACGGAACTCGCAGATGACAGTTGCATCTGCGCGATCTACCCGTTCACGGAAAGCGTAACCGATGCATGATGCCGTGTCCCGATTCAGGACGTCTGTTCACAAAAAAGCTGGGGAAACGATTTCACTAACCGGCGTTTGGTTAACTCCACGATAAAGCCCAGGGAAATTCCAAATGCATCGGATGATCACTGCACTTGCGACGGCGGCAGTTATTGCTCTTTCGCCGACAACGGCCAACGCAACGAATGTTGTGCTCACGCCGAATACTACCTTCGGTTCGCCTCCGGGCGAGTTTGCCTATTTCTTCACCAGCGGCGGCATTTCAGGGCCGATTGATGCCACCTTTGGCCACCAGGGCATACCTGGCGTGACCAGCGCCGCAGGAACTGCGTTCACGGACATGTTCAACTTCATCATCAACGACAACGGCGTTGGAAGCGGATCCGTTACGACGGAGGTTTCGTTCGCAGGTATCGGCGGCCCCACGGACACGGATCTCCTATCAGTGTTTGTGAATGGCGTTCTGGCTACCCACACGGTCAACAATGGGCTGACCGACCAGTGGTCAGTCACTAATGTTCCGATCTTCTTTGGGATTGCCAATAACATCACGATCAACGGGATTTCGCGTGGCCAGGGCCACTATGCGGGCACCGCGGAATTTACGCCGGTGGCCGCTGTCCCCGAACCCGCAACTTGGGCGATGATGCTTTTCGGCTTTGGCGCAGTTGGGTTTAGCATGCGTCGTAAGCGTGCGGCCACTGTGATCCGCCAGATCGCGTAAGCTGATTAGCGACGCACGGAGGGGCGGTCCGGCAACGGGCCGCCCTTTTTGTTGACGCGCCACCCATAACTTGGGCGGCTGCCGCCCTTGGTGGCCTGCGTTTTGGGGGTTTGCGACGTCGTCGCCTCCCTTGTTTTGACCGCGCTTTTGTTCGCCAGGCGCTCCGACTCGGACACGGCTTAAGCACCTTCGCGAGGTCACTGTAGTGGGTACAGCGACCTTGAATCTACTTCTAACGGCGGCTCGGACTGCGTCAATCGAGAATAACTGTCTTCTTCTGCCATTGCGGCGGAAACTATCAAGCAGACAGCCGGTCGTAGTCGCTTCCCTTTACCCATGTCCTGAACCGCTCGAATGCAGGAACATCCCCCGATCGCGGCGTACGCTGCTCCATCCTTTCGGCGAGCCATTGCAGCCACTCGAACAAGTTTGGCCAGCCGTTCTGCCTTCGCTCGTCGATATACGGCCGCAGCTTTTGCCAGCACAGCACTGTCACCCCACGATAGGAATCGGCATACATTTCAATTGGGACGTGACCTCGCGCAACTAAGGGGCCCAGACTTTCGAAGAGCGCAAGCACACCCATCACCGCACCGAAATTTTTCCCGAGACTGCGTGTGAGTTGCGCCTCAGTTAGCCCGTCCGGGAGGCCATGGATCAACATCAATGCTTCGGCGGCCTGAGGTGCCTGCAGCGGTCGCAGTAACTCGATGCCCGCTTGGACTTCGCGCTGGAGGCGAAGCTGCCGTAGCTGAACCAGGCCGAAGACCACTCCGATGATAACTGCCAAGGTTTCCAAGGCTTGCAGGATCAGGTCCCAAGACATCTGCCGGTGTCTCCGTTGCGGTCTTCCAAGGCCTATCAGAAGCTGCCTCGTCCGCAACGAGTTCTAGAACACCTAGTCTCCGCCTGCTCCGCACCGAAGCTGACACTAAGCTACCGGCAGCTTTGGGTCGAAAGCCGCCATTCCACTAATGGCGCGGTCTCTAGCAAGTATGGTCTACAGTACTTGGCTGGCTTCATTCGCACTAAAGCTCAGGTACAGTCTGAGTCGCTCGGGCTTCATCCGAAGCAAGGCTAAGGGTTCATCCACGCCACGAAATCATGATAGCATCCGCAAAAGTCGAACGTCTTCTGATGAATTTAAGACAGGGTACCGCCAAAGGCAAACTTGTCGGCGTATGGTTTGCATCCAATGATGTCGACTTAATCGATGAGTGGCGCAGGAATCTCCCGACTTGCCTTCCAGGCCCGAGGCCATTCGTCGTTTAGTTGCGATGGGATTGAAGCCCTAACCACCTATTCGCTTCAAGTGGCCGGTTTCGTCCACCGTCACAATGATGGAAATCGCTGTTCCGCTGTTGCATTACGGTTAAGATATCATTAATTAAGAACCGCTGAGTCGGTTAGCAATCCTCGCGACTGCGCAGCAGGAGCTCGACGGCCGTTCGTTTGGCACACCCTCCAAGGGGCAATGGAAGGGAATCATATGCGACGCATTGTCTTGATAAGCCTTATCGGTGCGGGCTTCACTTTAACGCCCGTGGCATCTGCGCAAGCAGCTTTAACGCTGGTTGGAACCTTTGAGGGGAACCAGTGCGGCGGCGCGGGAGGGTTCGCTGCCTGTTGGGCAAGCGGAACCACCGCCGGGACCGGCGCGGTTCTCAAGACCCCGGGTGGGTCACCGTCGATCAGGAGGATTGACAGTGACGGGCCTGGCGATTTCGGTAGCTTTGGAACGATTGATGGCTCGGAATTCACCACGAGCTATGTCGCGGGCACGAATACGCTCTCATTCACCTACACGCCGGGAGCGGGGGATCCGACTATTCATTATATTGGTCTTTTCCAAGGCGGCTCCGGCCCCGGGAACGACTTTAAGAACACGTACCGCCTCTTTTATGATTCAAGTCCGATCACGGCCGGGTCCTTCGCCTTGAGCACATATTTTGATAATCCGGGATGGTCACATATCGACTTCTTCGACACCGGCAGCCCGTCGGTTCCGGAATCTGCAACCTGGGCGATGATGTTGCTGGGCTTCGGTCTCGTTGGCATGGTAATGCGCCGCAACCGGAAACTGCCTCGCAACCTAATGCAACTCGCCTAGAATCGTAGCTCGTTTCTAGCTACCGCGGCCCGGCTAACCCCGGGTCGCCCTTTCTCCCATCTCGCGCCAAACATGGCCTTTCGAGGCGACCTAGCAGTTGGTTTTGTTAATGGCATCTTTGGGTCGAAACCTGCCACTGGCATTATTGTACTGTTCTCGAATCGTTCCGCTCGGTCTAGGCCGCTGATCTTGAAGGCGCTCGACCAACAGGTCGACCAAGGCCCGGAGTCGGGGCAGCCGCTTGAGATCCCTGTGGAAGCCAAGCCAATTGTCGCGGCTCGGAGGATCCGAGCCGAGATCCACCACTTCGATCCCGGCCGTCGCTTCGCAAAGCGCTTTGGGGAGGACAGCGAGCCCCGCGCCAAGCGCACATAGCTTCGCCTGCATGTCGCGACTGTTGCTGCGCATGGCAATATGCGCGTTCGGCAGGATCCGCCTCAGCCAGGAGATGTCCGGCATTCCTCCAAAGGCGGTGTCCATCACGATCAACGGGCAGCCTTGGCCATCGCCCGGGACTGGCGCCCACTGCCCGGGCTTCGCGTAGACCGCATAGGGCACGGTGATCAGCCTTCGCGCGATCACCTCCGGCTCGTCGAAGGCGGCGATGCGGATGACGAGGTCGGCCTCGCGGCGGGCGAGGCTGTAGATCCGGGCGTCGGTGAGCGTCTCCACGATCACGGCGGGGTGAAGATGCGCGAATTCCGCCAGGATCGGCGCCACCATGATCCGTCCGAACCAGTCCGAGCAGGTCAGGCGCAGCATACCTTCGAGCGCGCCGCTCCGGCCCGTGAGTTCGCGCGCCAAGGCCAGCGCTTCCGCCTCCATGCCCTCGGCATGGCGGAGCAGGATCTCCCCTTCGTCGGTCAGAACATGTCCTGCCGCGGAGCGCTGGAACAGCGTCGCGCCGACTGCGTCCTCCAGCGCCCGCAAGCGCCGCCCCATCGTCGGCTGCGACTGTTTCAGCCGACGGCCGGCACCGCCGAGGGTTCCCTCCCGCGCGATCGCGAGAAAAACCCTCAGATCACTCCATTCGATCGGTGGGTCAGACACCATCGATCCATTCAAAAGTGAATGGACTTGGTGCGACTTTCGCGAGTTCATGTCAAACCAGAATGGGCCCATCTCCTGTCCCATCAGGAGTTCAAGCCATGCCGACATCATCGATGATCGCCGCCGTAGTCGAGGAGGAGAATGGCCCCTTCGTGCTGCGCGAGCGGGCCCGCCCCGAGCCTGCGCCGGGTCAGGTCCTCGTCCGGATCGAGGCGAGCGGGACGAACCCCTTGGACACGAAGATCAGGTCAGGACAGGCTCCTCACGCGCGGCAACCCCTGCCGGCGACCCTCGGCATGGACCTGTCCGGAACCGTCGTCGCCCTTGGGGCGGGCATCGACCGCTTCCAGGTCGGCGACACTGTCTACGGCTTCGCAGGAGGCGTCGGCGGGCGGCAGGGATCGCACGCGCAATATGGCGCCTTCGATGAGCGGCTGCTCGCCAGGAAGCCCGCGTCGCTGTCGATGCAGGCAGCCTCGGTGCTTCCGCTGGTGGTGATCACTGCGTGGGAGGGCTTGGTCGACCGCGCGCAGGTGAAGGCGGGGCAGACCGTGCTTATCCAGGGCGGCGCGGGGGGCGTCGGGCAGGTCGCCGTGCAGATCGCCCTCGCTCGCGGAGCGAAGGTCTTCGCGACCGACTTCGGCGACGACCTCGATTACGTCCGCGCAATGGGCGCGGTCGCCATCGACGCGAAGAGGGACGTCGCGAGCTATGTCGCAGAGCACACCGACGGACAGGGCTTCGACCTCGTCTATGACACGGTCGGCGGTCCCGTGCTGGATGCCTCGTTCGAGGCCGTCCGCCGCTTCGGGCATGTCGTGAGCTGCCTCGGCTGGGGGACGCACAAGCTCGCCCCCCTGTCGTTCAAGCAGGCCACCTACTCGGGCGTCTTCACCCTGCAACCGCTCATCGCGGACGAGGGCCGGGCGCATTTCGGCGACATCCTCGACGAAGCGCGAAAGCTCGTTGAGACGGGCAAGCTTTCGCCTCGCCTCGATCCCCGAGCCTTCGCGCTCGAAGACCTCGGGCCCGCCTATGACGCCGTGCTCGGCACCAACGGCGCCCCCCGGCAGCGGGGAAAGATTGCCATCACGATTTCGTGAAGGTCGACGCCGGTCGATCAGGCGCGGCCTTCGTCGAGTGACGCGTGAGAATAGCCGGGTTCCCATCCGCTTGCCGGCACCTGTCCGGCGGCCACAGGAGAAACAAACATTATGAACAAGAAGTTCGGAGCAACCTCCACGACTGACGATGTCCTCGCCGGCATGGACCTTGCCGGTAAGCGGGTCCTGGTGACGGGCGTGTCGGCCGGCCTCGGCCTCGAGACCGCTCGCGCCCTCGTCGCCCATGGAGCCGAGGTCGTCGGCACAGCGCGAGACCTGACCAAGGCGCGCAACGCTCTCACCCGGATCGGCATGAGCGACTCCGCGCTCGAGCTTGTCGAGCTCGATCTTGCCGACTTGGCGGATGTGCGGCGGGCCGCCGAGGCGCTGCGCAGCGATGGCGAGCCGCTCGACCTGGTCATTGCCAACGCTGGGGTCATGGCGACGCCCTTCGGTCTCACCGCCGACGGCTTCGAGACGCAGTTCGGGACCAATCACCTTGGTCACTTCGCCTTCGTGAACGGCATCGCACCTCTCATGCGTCGCGGTTCGCGCCTAGTGGTGCTCGCGTCCTCAGGCCATCGCTTTTCCACCGTCAGCCTCGACGATCCGAACTTCGAACGCAGCGCCTATGAGCCGTTCCTCGCCTATGGCCGCTCGAAGACCGCCAACATCCTCTTCGCGGTCGAGTTCGATCGCCGGTACCGCTCGCTCGGCCTGCGCGCGACGGCGGTTCACCCAGGCGGAATCCGGACCGAGCTTTCGCGCCACATGGGCAGTGATCGCCTTCAGCAGCTCATCGACGGCATCAATGCGGATCTCGCCCGGGAGGGAAAGCCTGCGTACGAGTGGAAAACGCCCCGGGAGGGCGCTGCCACGACGCTTTGGGCCGGACTTGTCGCCGACGCCGATCAAGTTGGCGGACGATATTGCGAGGACTGCCAGGTCTCCCCGGTCATCACCGACGAGATCATTGGTTTCGGAAGCCCGGGCGTCCGGCCTTACGCGCTTGATCCGGACCTCGCGCGGGCCCTCTGGGCCAAGAGCGAGGAGATGGTCGGCGAGTTCTTCGGCCTCAGGACCGCCCGCCCGACCAACGGGATCGAGCCCCTCGCAACGGCGTGAGAGATCGCCGCGGACTTCGCACCTTCAGCACCCGCTGACGCGCGCCGCAGCCGGGGCAGCTCCTCATCCGCCGCCAGACGGAGATTTTCCATGACCACGATCACCATGCGGGACGGCACCGAGCTCTTCTACAAGGACTGGGGGTCCAAGGATGCCCCGGTCATCGTCTTCCATCACGGCTGGCCGCTCAGCGCCGACGTTCACCCTTCCTGAGATGCAGCAAGTTTATGAGGCGGTCATCGGCGAACGGCTCGACCAGAGTTCCTTCCGCCGGAAAATTGCCGAACTCGGCGCACTAGAGTCCTTGCCCGGCGAGACCCGTCGCTCAGCGACCGTGCGGCGCCCCGCCCAGCTTTACCGCCTTGCAGAGGCCATCGCCCTTTTCGACAAGCGCCTCTGAGGGAAATGCGTCGCGTCCGGCCGCAGGCTCAGCGGCCGCATGCGAGAAGCACAACGATGGTGGTCAACAGGAGCATCGCCCATGCTCCATGCACGAAACCTAGGCGCACAAACGAGCAATCCGCCGGCCATTGTCCCAGTGCGGCTTGTAGATCGCTTGCCCACGTTGAAGCTGCCAGCACGACAGGTTCACTCGACCCGCCCACGCCACGACGACTTGCCTGCCGTACCGATCCATCGTGATGGGCTCGTATCGTACCGGCCCGAAGCGCAGCGCCGTGACCAAGCTTCCCTTTGAGGCTTGACCATCACCGGGAGCGCAAACTCTCGTTCGCGGGCACCCATGGATTTCGGGTGCATCAATACCGAGCAAGCGCAGGCGCTCGGGACCGCAACGAAGTGTGTCACCATCGACGACGTATGCGCTTGGGCAATCCAGCATCCCTACTCTGTGCCGATCGCACCAAACGTCCGCAACGCCTTTCGTCGGGCAAGCTGAGACCCATCGCTGACAGGAGCTTTGCGACCATTGGCTCGTGCCACCCTTTTTGAACGCTTGCGGCCTGAAGCACCTTCTTTCATGACCGGCGGGTGAGCGTCCCCATCATTATCGGCTCCGCTCCTGGCGGAGCCGAAGTCCAGATCGACATCGAAGAATTGTTGGCCAGCCGTCTTCTCGTCCAGGGGAACAGCGGCTCTGGCAAGTCGCATTTGCTTCGGCGCCTGCTCGAGGAGAGCGCCGGCCTGGTCCAGCAGGTGGTGATCGATCCAGAGCGCGATTTCGTCACGCTGGCGGAGCCGTTCAGCCACGTCGTCATCGATGGGTCGGCCTACGCCGGCCCCGAGATCGCGAAGCTTGCGGCGCGTGTCCGTGAACATCGCGCGTCGGTTGTACTCGCGCTCGATGGCCTGGAGGTTGAAGCGCAGATGCGCTGCGCTGCACAATTCCTCGGCGCGATGTTCGATGCTCCACGCGATCAGTGGTATCCGGCGCTGGTCGTGGTCGACGAAGCGCAGGTCTTTGCTCCGGCCGCAGCGGGCGAGGTCAGCGACGAAACGCGTCGTCTGTCGCTGGCCGCCATGACCAATCTCATGTGCCGCGGACGAAAGCGCGGCCTTGCCGGTGTCATCGCGACCCAGCGCCTCGCGAAGCTCGCCAAGAATGTTGCCGCCGAGGCTTCCAATTTCCTGATGGGCAGGACCTTCCTCGACATCGACATGGCGCGTGCGGCAGACCTGCTCGGCATGGAGCGCCGCCAGGCGGAGCAGATCCGCGACCTCGAGCGCGGCCACTTCCTCGGCCTTGGCCCGGCGATCAGCCGCCGCCCGGTCGCAGTGAAGATTGGCTCCGTTAAAACAGGCTCCAGCGCGGCCTCACACGCACTCACTCCTCTACCCGCTACATCCGCCGGAGATGTGCAGGCACTGCTCCACGCTGACTGGGTCCGGGAAGATACAAAACGAACCGCGCCCGACCCGATACCTGTCGATGCAGACGCCCTGCTGGACCAGATCACTTCACACGGCACCGACGTCGTCGTCGATCAGCCACCGGCCGGGGCGCCTCACCCCTCGCCAGAGGATGAGATCGAACCAGCCCTGAGCGAAATCTTCGCCGAGATGGCAGCGGAAGATGGGAGCAGCTTCCAACCAGCTGCCGCGCTTTACCAGGATTTCTCCGTCCGTTGCCGAATGCGGCGCCTTTCGTCCAAGCACATCGATCTTCCGGCCTTCCGCCGGCGATTCGCCATGGCCCTCGCGGGCATCTTCAATCCTAATGATGAACGCCGCAAAGAGGTGCTACGCGTCGCTGCAGGAATAAGCGATGATCTACTCGGTCCATTCCTGCTCCTTGCGACCGCGGCCCAGGACGGCGCCCCCTGCCCTGACGACGAGAGCCTGGCGCGCGTCTACGGAACGACTTCTCCCGGACGAATCCGCCGCCTCATCGACCATCTGGAAAAGATGGGGTTGATCGTCGTTCGGACGGACTTCGGTGGCAGGAAATCGATCGGCATCCCGGATCTCGGCGTTAGCACGGCGTCAGCTAGCTGATCGCTCGCCGCCGGTCACCTCTGCAAGGCGCCCTTCTGTTCAAAGCGGCAATGGAAGCTGGTTGCGATCCTTGATCACGGCCGGCTCGTCCAGCTTGTCGACAATCGTAGCAGCAAGAACGTCAGCCGCCCGCTCCCGAAGACGAGCGTCAGGCACAGCCAGCCCCAGCCGAACCCAGGCAGGCGCGTTCAGCAGAATCGAGGAGAGTCTTGCGCGATCCATGCGAATGAGAGAACATATAGTGAACAGTGATGCAAGCCTGCTGAACGCAATCAAAGGTTGAGACCCCCACGGTCGGGAAGCAAGGCATCGTCGCCCAGCGACCGGTAGTGTGCTTTCCACAACCGCGATCAGCTCTCTCTTGAAGTTGGGCAGTTCATCCAATTGCTGGATCATCAACCGATTGGGGATCAGTTAAAGCCGAACGGCACGCACATGCTCGAACGCGGCTGTCGCGGACATACCGGCTTGCACCAACTCCCGATGCCATGGCCGGCGACCGACTCTTACCAGCATGGCAATGGACGAGAAGCCGCTCGTGCGGGCGCAGATCACGCATATGCGCAAGAGCCTCGCGCAGTTGCTCTTCTGTGGGCGCCACGAACCCTTCGACGTCCGCCTCCACTTCATGAAGCGCAGAACGAGGTGGTGTGGCCCGAAGCTCTTCAGCGAAAATTGGAGGTCATCGCCAACCAAGCTTAGAGCTCGGCTGGGCCATTCTTGCTCCAGCTACGCGAGCGCCTCTTGCGCTGTGATGAACGCAACTCCACCCTGTTCACTCCTAACGCACATGCGTCCGCGCCGCGGCGCCTGGCCACCCTATTTTGATGCCCCTGCAACTAGCCGTCACCACTGCCCCAAGATTGCGATACCAGTGCGATACCAAATTGGGCGAATCAGGCGCTCGGCAACAGAGCGCTGCTAGGCTAAGCCGTTAATTTTCCTATGAGATGGCTGGTGGAGCTGAGGGGAATCGAACCCCTGACCTCTGCAGTGCGATTGCAGCGCTCTCCCATCTGAGCTACAGCCCCGCGCCTCCAGCCAGGCCGGTGCGCCCGATGGGTTCGGGCGCCGGGGAGCGGCTCCCCTAGCCGCTTGTTTCGGCCCTTGCAATCGCCTGTCCCATCAGACCTTCGGCCTGCCGTTTTGCGCCGCTTTGTAGCCGTTACGATAGGAACGGCAGTTCGGGCACGTTCGTTTTTCTCCCAGTTTCCGCCGGCACGTTGCCGGCCCTTTGACGTCGGGAGAATCTGAAGATGGCATATGACCGCTATGATCCGCGCGATACGCGGCGCGACGAGCGTGCGCGATGGCGCGACGATAACCCTTCGGACGAACGCGGCTGGGGCCGCGGCGGACGCGACGAGCGCGGCTTTTTCGAGCGCGCCGGCGACGAAATCGCCTCTTGGTTCGGCGACGATGATGCCGAACGCCGTCGCGATCGCGACGACCCCCGCGGGCCCGACCGTTCCTGGAGCCTTCGTGACCGCGGCCAGGACTTGCGGGACCGTGAGCGCGAGCGGATGAGCGACCGCGACAACCGCGATTTCGGCCGCAGCCGGTCTTTCTTGGGCCGCGAGGAGGACAGCAACTTCCGAGGCCCCGATTCCGATCGTGAGCGCGATTGGAGCCGCGGCCAGGAACGATCATATCGTCCGATGGCAGGCGACTATGGGCGCGCGGAACAGTCGTTCACCGGCGATTTCGACCGAGGTCACCGTCCCGACAGCAATTGGGATCGCGACCAGTACCGCAGCATCAGCCGCGCCGGCACGTGGGACCGTTCCGACCGCTCGCAGCAGGAAGATCCGCATTATCATTCATGGCGGAGCCGCCATATGAGCGAGCTCGATCGCGACTACGACGACTTCCGTCGCGAGAACCAGTCGCGCTTCGAGGATGAGTTCGCCAGCTGGCGTGAAAAACGGCAGCAGAAGCGTGGCCTGCTCGGTCTGATCCGCGAGCATATGGAAGTCGTCGGCAGCGACGACGAGCATCTCGGCACCGTGGACAAGATCGCCGGCGACCGCATCATCCTGACCAAGTCGGATCCGGAAAGCGGCGGCTCGCACCATTCGCTCAGCTGTTCGAACATTGACCGGATCGAAGGCGAACGCGTCATCCTCGACTGCAAGGCCGACGATGCGCGCAAGCATTGGCGCGACGAAAGCCGCAGTCGCGCTTTGTTCGAACGGGAGGACCAAGGCGAAATGGGCCCCCGCGTTCTCGATCGGAGCTTCTCAGGCACCTACCGCTAAGCTGCGGTAGCTGATCAGCCTCCGCTTGACGGAGGCAACCCAGGCCCGGCGGCGCCGTCCCCTTCGCCGCCGGGCCTTTCTTGTGCCCGCTGCACGCTCTATTCGCCTGTGGAGCAGGAGAACGAACATGGCCCGCGCCTGGCATTTGAAAAGCCGCCCGCAAGGGATGCCGACCCCGGAGAATTTCGAGTTCAAGGAAGTCGCGCTACCGCCGGTCGGCGATGGCCAGATCCGCGTTCGCAACAGCTGGCTGTCGGTCGACCCCTACATGCGCGGCCGAATGAACGACGTGAAGAGCTACGTCCCGCCGTTCCAGATCGGTGCGCCGCTCGAAGGTGGCGCCGTGGGTGAGGTTCTCGAGAGCAAGGCCGAGGGCTTCGCGCCCGGCGATTTGGTGCAGCACATGGGCGGCTGGCGCGACGAAGCCGTCGTTGACGCGCGGACTGCCAACAAGCTGCCGAACCTCGGCGCTCCGCCCGAGCAGTTCCTCGGAATGCTCGGCGTCACGGGCGCGACTGCTTATTTCGGACTGCTCGACGCGGCGAGCGCCAAGGAAGGCGACATCGTCTTCGTGTCGGCGGCGGCCGGCGCGGTTGGATCGGCGGTCGTCCAGATCGCCAAGGCCAAAGGCATGACGGTGATTGGCTCTGCCGGCGGCGCGGGAAAATGCGATTTCGTCCGTTCGCTCGGCGCCGATCGGGTCGTCGATTATCGTGAAGGCTCGATCCTCAAGGGGCTCGCAGCCGCTGCGCCAGACGGCATCGATGTCTATTTCGACAATGTCGGCGCCGATCACCTCGACGCAGCTTTCGCGGTCGCCCGGAACAATGCGCGCTTCGCCATCTGCGGCATGATCGCAAACTATAACGACGCGACGCCTGCGTCCTTCCGTTTCATCGCGCGCATCATTGCGGCGCGGATCCGCCTCAAGGGCTTCCTCGTGTTCGACTACATGCCGCGCTTCGGCGAATTCTATGCCGAGATGGGCCCGTGGCTCGCCAACGGTACGGTCAAGTCACGTGAAACCGTGGTCGACGGGCTCGACAACACGCTCGACGCCTTCCTCGGCCTCTTCTCCGGCGCGAACACCGGGAAGATGCTCGTCCGACTTTAGAACTTACAGACGCTCGGATCGCCGCTGGTGTAGCCGCGCTGGAGCGCTTCGACTCGCTGCGCCGAGCTGCCGTGCGTGAAGCTGTCGGGAACCACGGTGCCCTGCGTCTGGCGCTGTAGCGTGTCGTCGCCGATTGCTTCCGCGGCGCGAATGCCCTCTTCGAGATCGCCCTGTTCCATCACGGATTCGCCGCGCGAGTTCTTTGCGTTCTTCGCCCAGACACCGGCATAGCAGTCGGCCTGAAGCTCAACCCCGACCTGAATGGCATTGCCCTGCGTCTCGCTCGAACGCGCCTGCGCATTATGTGCTTGGTCGAGCGTGCCCATCAGGTCCTGCACGTGGTGACCGACTTCATGCGCGACGACATAGGCCATGGCGAAGTCGCCCGGCGCCTGGAAACGCCGCGACAGCTCATTGAAGAAGCTGGTGTCGAGATAGATGCGCTTGTCGTTCGGGCAGTAGAACGGGCCCATCGCCGACTGCGCGGCGCCACAGCCCGACTGATCCGCCTCCGAGTAGAACACCAAGGTCGTCGGCTGGTACTTGCCGCCGAGCAATTCGTTCCACGTCTTCTCGGTCGATCCCAGCACCTGCAGCGTGAAGCGCTTGGTGTTAGGATCGAGGGTGGACTTCGGCGCGACCTGTCCCGTCTGCGACGACGGCGTGATGCTGCTGCCGCCCCCGCCAAGTCCGCCCAGCGAGCTCAGCAGGAAATAGCCGATGATGAGGACGATAACGCCGCCAATCCCGAAGCGGCTCATGATCATCGGCAGCAGGCAGCCGAGCGCGTTGCCGCCGCCCATTCCGCCCAGGCCCATGCCGCCGCCGCCGCGGCCAGTATCGTCGATGAAATTGCCGCTCTCGGGGTCGTCGCCAAAGCGCATGCCGCTCTCCTGTCCTCCCAGCCAAATGCGCCAGCTTCGTTACGGTTGCAAACAGGGGGCCGTCCCGCCTAGCGCGCCCTTAAAGGAGATTCGGATGCTTCTCGAAGGCAAAGTCGCGCTGGTTACCGGTTCAACTTCTGGCATCGGCCTTGCCATTGCCAAGGCGCTGGCCGCGGAGGGTGCCAAGCTGATGATCAACGGCTTTGGCGACCCGGCCGAGATCGAGCGCGAATGCGCTGACCTGGGCGCGCTTCATGACGGCGCCGACATGTCCAAAGCCGACGAGATCGAACGCATGATGCGCCGCTTCGCCGACGAACTCGGCGGACCCGACATCCTCATCAACAATGCCGGTATTCAGCACGTCTCCCCGGTGCAGGACTTTCCGCCTGAGAAGTGGGACGCAATCATGGCGATCAACCTCTCGGCCGTCTTCCACACCACGCGCCTCGCGGTGCCGGGCATGAAGGCGAAAAATTGGGGCCGGATCATCAACACGGCAAGCGCTCACAGCTTGATCGCCTCGCCCGACAAGTCCGCCTATGTCGCCGCCAAGCATGGCGTCGCCGGTTTTACCAAGACAGTCGCCTTGGAAACGGCGCAGGATGGAATCACCGTCAACTGCATCTCGCCAGGCTATGTCTGGACGCCGCTGGTCGAAAAGCAGATCCCGGACACGATGGCCGCTCGCAACCTGACGCGCGAGCAGGTGATGAACGACGTGCTTCTCGCCGCGCAGCCGACCAAGCGCTTCGTCACGCCAGAGGAAGTCGCCGCCCTCGCCGTCTTCCTTTGCCGAGACGAGGCGCGATCGATCACCGGCGCGAACCTAAGCGTCGACGGGGGCTGGACCGCCGCCTAAGCTGGTCCGATGAGAACGCCCTTCCTCCTCGCTCTCGCTTTGTCATGCGTCGGTTGTGACACCGCATTACAGCCGTCCGGCATGATCGCCGAAAAGACCAATGACTGGCGCCGCGTCGCCACCGAAGATGATCGCACGCGACTGCGCGACTGGCGCGCGACATTCGTCGCTGCGGTCGCTGCGGCTCGCAAGGCCGGCCATGGGGCGGAGATTGATCGCGAGGGCAAGCTGCTCGACCCGGATGCAGCGCTCGCCAACCCGGCAATCCCCGACGGTGTGTACCGCTGCCGCGTCGTCAAGCTTGGCCCAAAGGACGAAGGCAATCTCGCTTTCGTCTCTTATCCGGCCTTCACCTGCGAAGTGCGATCAGGACAGATGTTGCAGCGCCTTGCCAAGCTCAGTGGTTCGCAACGCTACAATGGCGTGATCTTCAAGAACGACGCAATTCGCAGCATCTTTCTCGGCACCTTGGTGCTCGGCGACGAGACGCGGGCGCTTCAGTACGGTCAGGACGAGGCGCGCGACCTCGCCGGTTATGTGGAACGCCTGGGACCCAATCGCTGGCGACTCCTGATGCCCAAGCCTCACTATGAATCCCAGCTCGACGTTATGGAGCTGGTCCCGACTTCCGCAGGAGCGCGTTGATGAAGAAGCTGTTATTTCTTGCCGCTGCGATGGCCGTCACCACACCCGTCAGTGCTGCGACTTTGTCGGACGCCATCCGCGCCGACATGCCGCAGTTGATGACGCTCTACCGCGACCTCCACGCCAATCCCGAACTGTCGATGCAGGAGGTCCGCACTCCAGCCAAGATCGCGCCCGAGATTCGCAAGCTCGGCTTCACGGTCACCGAAAAGGTCGGCAAGTCGGGCATCGTCGCCGTGATGAAGAACGGCCCCGGTCCGGTTCTCCTCATTCGGGCCGACATGGACGGCCTCCCTGTGAAGGAGCAAACCGGCCTCGCTTTCGCGTCCAAGGCGATCGGCAAGCTTCCGGACGGGACTGACACGCCCGTCATGCACGCCTGCGGCCATGACACGCACATCACGTCGTGGCTCGCGACCGCGCGCCGGCTAGCGGCGATGAAGGACCAGTGGTCTGGCACTGTCGTCATGGTGCTTCAGCCCGGCGAGGAGCGGGTGATGGGCGCGCAGGCGATGCTCGACGACGGACTCTACACGCGCTTTCCGAAGCCCGATTACCTGCTGGCCTTCCACGACAGCGCGACGCTTCCCGCCGGCGTGATCGGTGTCACCAACGGCTACGTCCTTGCGAACGTCGACACGGTGAACATCCTGGTGAAAGGTGTCGGCGGGCACGGTGCCTATCCGCAGAATACCAAGGACCCGATCGTCCTCGCGTCGCGGATCGTCACGTCGCTGCAGACCCTCGTCAGCCGCGAGAACAGCCCACTTGAACCGGCCGTCGTCACTGTCGGAAGCTTCCATTCGGGCACAAAGAGCAACATCATCCCCGACGAAGCCAAGCTCGCGCTGACCGTCCGCAGCTACACTCCGGAAACGCGCAAGCTTCTCCTCGACGGCATCCGCCGCATCGTCGAAGGCGAGGCGATTGCCGCCGGCATGCCGAAGGACAAGATGCCCACCGTCGAGATCGAGCAGCCGTCTGCCGATGCGACTTTCAACACCGCCGAAATGTCCCAGCATCTCACCAAGCTGTTCCAGTCGCATTTTGGCGACGCCCGGGTGACCGAGCCCAAGCCGGTGATGGCTGCCGAAGACTTCAGCCGCTTCTGGCTGGCCGACAAATCGAAGCAGAGCGTGATCTTCTGGGTCGGCGGCGTTCCCGAGGAGAAGTGGGACGCCGTGAAGGGCGACACCACCAAGCTCCCCGCGCTTCACAGTCCGTTCTGGGCACCCGACGCCGAAGCCGTGATATCAACCGCGACGGAAGCACTGACCGTCGCCGCGCTCGACATCCTCAAGAAAAGCTAAGCGGCCGCCGGCTCCGTTTCGGCGCTTGCTTCGTCGAGGCGGGAAAGCTGTTCCGGCGTCAGTTTAAAATCCATTGCGGCGGTGAGCTCGAGCAGTTGCTCGACGCTCGTCGCGCTGGCGATCGGCGCCACCACCGTCGGTTGCGCCATTAGCCAGGCCAGCGAGATCGTCGCCAACGCCGCGCCTGTATCTTTCGCAATCTCGTCTAGCGCCGCGAGCACGCGCATGCCTCTGCCTTCGAGATAGGCTTCGCTGCGCGTTCCGCGAACGCTTTTGCCGAGGTCCTCCTTGCTTCGATATTTTCCGGTGAGGAACCCGTTCGCGACGCTGTAAAATGGGAAGACCCCAAGGCCATGGCGCTCCGCCGCCGGCCGCAACTCATTCTCGAAGCGCGCCCGCTCGACCAAATTGTACCAGGGCTGGAGCGCGACGGGCGCCGTGATCCCCATCCGATCGACGACCTTGAAAGCTTCGTTGATGCGATCGGCGGTGAAATTGGACAGGCCGACGGTTCGGATCTTCGCATCCTCGCGTAACCGCTGAAAGGCTTCGAGCGATTGTTCGAGCGGCGTCTTCGGGTCGTCGCGATGCTGGTAGTAGACGTCGATCCGCTCGATTCCGAGGCGCGCCAGCGAGTCATCGCAGGCCTTCATGATTGTCGCCGGATCGAGCGCCGTCTCATATTCGCCGTCGACGATCTTGCCGTGAAGCATTCCGACTTTCGTCGCGATGATCACCTTGTCGCGCTTCTTGGGGTCGCGCTTGAGCCAGCGACCAATTAAGGCTTCGCTCTCGCCGCCTTTATGGCCAGGCACCCAGGCCGAATAAACGTCGGCGGTGTCGATCATACATCCGCCCGCATCGACGAAGGCATCGAGCACGGCGAAGCTGGTCTTCTCGTCGGCGGTCCAGTCGAAAACGTTCCCGCCGAGCGCGAGCGGCGTCACCTCGATCGTGCTGTCGCCGATGCGCCGCTTTTCCGCCATTCGAAACTCTCCTGCCGTTCGCGTTCCTACGCATGAATGAAGCGACCGTTCACCACTTCTTTGTAAAATTTAGCGACACCCAGAACATGTCGGCGAATTTGACAGTGTCGGGCGCATGGACGCGTTGATCGTCTTCTGGAGCCACGCGCTCGCAGCGATCCTGTTCGCGGCACTGCTCATCTGGCGTCTCGGCGAGGCGTCGCGCCAACCAGGTCAGCGCCTGCTGCTCGCCGCTTTGGCGATGACCGCATGCTGGGCGTGGCTTGCGGCCGTCATCCCGGACGACCCGCTGGTCGGCTTCGCGGAAAGCGCCCGCAATTTCATCTGGGTTGGCCTTCTCTACAGCCTTTCGAACGCCAGCGACGAACGCCAGAAGGGCGTCCACCTCGTCTACGCGGCGGTCGCGGCGGCGATCGGGATGCAAGTCATCGCGGACGTCGTTGGCCTTGCCGTAACGAGGGCGGTCGTCGCTGAAACGAGCCTCATCCTCCGCATCACGACCGCGGCTGGCGCCCTTGTCCTCGTCCACAACCTCTACGGCCAAGCTGCGCCATCGAGCCGCTTTGCACTACGTTCGGCGATGCTCGCGCTAGCGCTGATCTGGATCTACGACCTCAATCTCTACACGGTTCAATATCTCGGCGCGTCCACCAGCAGCCTGCTGGCAAAGTTCCGCGGCGTCGCCGTCGCGCTGACCGCGCCCCTGTTCCTGCTCGGCACGCGCAACGAAGAGGGCTGGCGTTTCCATCTGTCGCGAGCGGCGACGTTCCAGTCGCTCTCGCTGCTCGCGATCTGCGCCTATTTCGCGCTGATGGCGATCGTTGCGACCGCCCTGCGCGGGTCGGGCGTCGACTGGTCGGCAACGCTGATGATCGCGGTGCTCGCCATCATGACCGTCAGCGCCATGGTCCTGCTGCCCAGCGCGAGGGCGCGCGGCTGGGTCAAGGTCAAGCTCGCCAAGCATCTGTTCGAACATCGTTATGATTACCGTACCGAGTGGCTCCGCTTCACCGAGACGCTCGGCCGATCCGGGCAGGACGCCGCCCCGCTTGGCGAGCGCATCGTCAAGGCGTTCGCTGATATCGCCGACTCACCGGGGGGCCTGTTGCTCGTCGCCGAGGGAGCTCGCGGCACGGCAATTGCGGCGACCTGGAACTGGCCCGCCGCCAATCCGCCCGCCGACCAGCTTCGCAACAGCGCCGACTTCTGGAACGCTGTCGAAGCACGCGGCCGCATTATAGAGCTGCAGGCGTTGCGCGACGGCTGGGCCAGCCCCCGGGACAGCGTCGACGTCCCGGCCTGCCTGCTCGACGAGCCGCAGGCGTGGGTCATCGTCCCGCTGGTCCACCTCGACCGCCTGATCGGCGCTGTCGTCCTTGCCGGACCGGAATATCGCCGCCCGCTCGATTGGGAAGATTTCGACCTTCTCCGCACCGCCGGCAACCAGGCCGCCAGCTCACTCGCCGAAGCGCAAAGCCAGGATGCACTCGCCGATGCGCAGCGGTTCGACGAGTTCAACCGCCGCTTCGCGTTCATCCTCCATGACATCAAAAATTTGGTCAGCCAGCTCTCGCTCGTCGCGCGCAACGCCGAACGCCACGCCGACAATCCGGAATTCCGCGCCGACATGGTGGCGACGCTCAAGAGCTCCGTCGGCAAGATGAATGACCTGCTGATGCGGCTCGCGCCGCACTCGCCATCCCGCGTTCAGCGAGTGAGTGTTGAGCCGCTCCGGCCGATCCTTGCCGCGGCCATCGCCACCAAGCGCGGCGAGCGCGAAGTGCAGCTGCTCGGCGACGCGGGCCGTCGCGCGCTGGTCGATGCGATGGCGCTCGAGCAGGCCGTGGGGCACCTTATTCAGAATGCTCTGGATGCCAGCAGCGGCACAGCGGTCATCGTTCGTGTCAGCGGCAATGAAAGCACCATCCATATCGCCATTACCGACAAGGGCGTGGGCATGGACGGCGACTTCATCCGCAATCGCCTGTTCCAGCCGTTCGTGTCGACCAAGGCCGGCGGCTTCGGCATCGGCGCGTTCGAAGCCCGCTCGCTCATCGCGGCGATGGGCGGACGCATCAGCGTCGACAGCCGCCCGGGTCACGGAACCACCTTCACCATCAGCTTGCCTGCCGCCGATCAGGCCAGCGAACCCTTACGGAAAAGCGCATGACCGACCAGTCCGAACCCAAAGTCCTGCTCGTCGTCGAAGATGACGAGGGCCTGCAGCGCCAGCTCAAATGGGCTTACGAAGGCTATCAGGTCGTCTGTGCTAGAGACCGCCAGAGCGCGATCGAAGCCCTGCGCGCGTACGAGCCCGCCGTCGTCACGCTTGACCTCGGCCTCCCGCCCGACCCGGACGGCACCACCGAAGGCTTCGCAACGCTGGAGGAGATTCTCCGCCTGAAACCCGACACAAAGGTCATCGTCGCCACTGGCCACGGCGCCCGCGAAAGCGCTCTGAAGGCGATCGGCATGGGCGCCTACGACTTCTACAAGAAACCCGTCGACATCGACGATCTCGGGATGATCGTCGCGCGCGCGTTTCACCTGCACGAGATTGAGGAAGAGAACCGGCGGCTCGACAACGGATCGACGGGCACCGTGCTGGGTTCCATCGTCACCGCGGCGCCGGAGATGATGAAAGTCGCAAAGACCATCGAGCGCGTCGCCACGGCGGACGTCTCCGTCATGCTGCTCGGCGCCAGCGGCACCGGCAAGGAGCTGCTCGCTCGCGCCGTGCACGAGAAGAGCGGTCGCAAGGGCGAATTCATCGCCATCAACTGCGCCGCCATCCCCGAGAACCTGCTCGAAGCCGAGCTGTTCGGCTACGAGCGCGGTGCCTTCACCGGCGCGGTCAAGTCGAACATCGGCAAGATCGAGATGGCCGAGGGCGGCACGCTTTTCCTCGACGAGGTCGGCGACATCCCTCTCCCGCTACAGGTCAAGCTCCTACGCTTCCTTCAGGAACGCGTCATCGAACGCATCGGCGGACGCCAGCAGATCGCGGTCGACACGCGCATCGTCTGCGCGACGCACCAGAACCTCGACGCGATGACGGCCGACGGCCGTTTCCGCGAGGACCTCTATTACCGTCTCGCCGAGATCGTCGTGAAAATCCCCTCGCTTGCCGAGCGGTCAGGAGACGCGGTCCTGCTTGCCCGTCACTTCGTGAATCGCTTCAGCCGCGAGCTAAACCCCAGCGTGCACTCGCTTTCGCCCGACGGCCTGGCAGCGATCGACGTCTATCCATGGCCGGGCAATGTCCGCGAGCTGGAGAACCGCCTCAAGCGCGCGGTCATCATGGCGGACGGCAAGAGCATCACCGCCGCCGACCTCGACCTGTCCGGACGCGCCGAGCACGAACCGCTGCCGATCAACCTTCGCGCCGCGCGCGAGGTCGCCGACCGCAAGGCGATCCGCCAGGCAATGAGCCGCACCGACAACAATATCTCCGGCGCTGCCAAGCTGCTCGGCGTCAGCCGGCCGACGCTCTACGACCTGCTCAAGCAATATAGTCTGCAGGCATAAGCGCGACTTTCGACGAACGGATTTGCGCCTGCGCGGCGCGGCGCTAACCTCCCGGGTCTTTTGAACCCGGGGGGAAATCATGGATCGCCGCACATTCCTTGCCACCAGCGCCACCATCGCGCTGCTGCCGTTTGCGCAGTCGCCTTTGTTCGCTACTGTCGCTGCGCCGGCCGGGCCCGGGGACGCCAAGCTCAATGCCCTCTTCGATGAAATCTTCAAGCGGCAGGTCACCGACTCCCCGCCCTTCGCAACAGCGCTCGGGCTCGACACCGGCCCCAATGCCAAGCTTCGCGCGACTTTCGACATGCGGCCGCCAAATGTGCAGCGTGAAGCGAACGCCAAGCGCGACCGCGGCTTCCTTGCGGCGGTGAAGGCGATTGACCCGAAGACGCTGTCGCGGACCGCTGCGCTGAACCGCGAGATCGTGATCTACGACCTCGAAACTTCGCTGGAATCCTGGGAGAAGTTCAAGATCGACAGCGTCCAGGGGCCGTACATTATCTCGCAGCAGAGCGGCTCATACTTCTCGATCCCCGACTTCCTGAACAGCACCCACCCGATCGACAATGCGAGCGACGCCGAAGCCTATATCTCGCGCTTGTCGCAGTTCGGGCCGCTGCTCGACATGGAGACGCAGGACCAGAAGGAAATGGCCGCACGCGGTTTCCTCGCACCGGGCTGGTCGCTCGACCTCGCGCTCGGCCAGATGGAAGCGCTGCGTAAGCCGGCTGCCGCCGAAAGCACGATGGTCAAGTCGATCGCTGACCGCACCAAGGCAAAGAACATCCCCGGCGACTGGGCGGCACGCGCGACCAAGATCGTCGACACCAGCGTCTATCCGGCGCTCGACCGCCAGATAGCCGCGATCCGCGCGCTTCGCCCGACGACCAAGCCCGGCGACGGCGCGACCCGCCTTCCGAACGGCGCAGCGATCTACGCCGCCGCACTTGCCCAGGCGACGACCAGCAGCATGACGCCGGATGAGGTGCACAAGCTCGGGCTCTCGCAAGTCGCGGAATATACCGCCGCGCTCGACGGCATCCTCAAGCAGGCCGGCTTCGCGCAGGGCACGGTCGGCGAGCGTCTGTCCGCGCTCAATGCTTCCCCGGCGCAGCTTTACGCGAACACCGACGCCGGCCGCGCCGAGCTGCTCGCCAGCCTCAACGCCAATGTGAAGGAAATGACGGCAAGGCTGCCGCAGGCGTTCGCGACGCTTCCTGGCCAGCCGCTCGAAATCCGCGCGGTGCCGAAGGAGATCCAGGACGGCGCGCCCAACGGCTATTACCGCAGCGCGACGCTCGATGGCTCGCGCCCGGCGATCTACTTCATCAACCTCAAGTCGACGTCCGACTGGCCGAAATATTCGCTCCCCTCGCTCACCTATCACGAGGGCGTTCCTGGCCACCATTTGCAGATCAGCCTGGCGCAGGAATCCAAGGACATCCCAATGCTGCGCAAGATCAGCTTCTATTCGTCCTACATCGAGGGCTGGGCGCTTTATTCGGAGCAGCTCGCGGACGAGATTGGGGGCTACAGTGGGATCGAAAAGGGCGGCTACCTGCAATCCTTCCTGTTCCGCTCGGCGCGCCTGGTTGTCGACACTGGCCTCAATTCCAAGGGTTGGACCCGCGAACAGGCGATCGACTACATGACCAAGACCACTGGCTTCCCGCGCCCGCGTGTGCAGCGCGAGGTCGAGCGTTACTGCGTCTCGATCGGCCAGGCCTGCAGCTACAAGGTCGGCCACCTCGCCTGGCTTCGCGCCCGTGAGAAGGCGAAGTCGATCCTCGGTCCCAAGTTCGACATCAAGCAGTTCCACGAAGTGCTCAAGGATGGCTCCATGCCGCTCACCATCCTCGAGCGCCGCGTGGAGGAACGCGCCCGCGCCCAGCTCGCCTGATAACAGCGCTGCCGACGAACGGCGGTCTCGCTTCGACGAACGTGTTTGCGGCCTGACGATGCGGCGCTAACTTGCCGCCTCTTTTCCGCACATCATGGGATTCGTCGATGGACCGCCGCTCCTTCCTCGCCACCAGCGCGACCGTTGCCCTTCTTCCACTGACTGAAGCGCCGGCGCTCGCCGCCGCGACGGGCAGCGGAGACGCGAAGATCAACGCGATCTTCGAGAACATTTTCCAGGAGCGCGTCCGCAACAACCCGGGCCTTGCCTCGTCACTCGGCCTCGACAAAGGCCCGAGCTCGGCGCTGAAGTCGAAGCTCGATACTCGCCCTGCCCCAGTCGCGCGCGCCCAGGACCTGGCTCGCAACCGCCGCGCGATCGCCGAAGTGGAGGCGATCTCGCCCACCACGCTGTCCGACGCGTCCAAGCTTAACCGCGAGGTCGTCCTTTACTCGCTCGAAACGGCCACGCAGGCGGCGTCGCGCTGGGACATCGATTCGGCACAGCGGCCCTATCCGATCACGCAGCAGGGCGGCGCCTACTTCCAGATCCCGGACTTCCTGAACACGGCGCACACGATCGCCAACGCTGCGGACGCGGAGGCTTATCTCTCGCGCCTCGACCAGTTCGCGACCGTGCTGGACAACGACACCGCTTCGCAGCGCGCGCAGGCAGCCCGCGGCTTTCTCGCACCAGCCTGGTCGATCGACCTCGCGCTCGGCCAGATGCGCAAGCTGCGAAACGTGCCCGCCGGCGATAACACGATGGTGAAGTCGCTCGTTAAGCGCACTGCGGACAAGGGCGTTGCCGGCGACTGGCAGGCACGCGCAGCGGGGATCGTCGAGAAAAGCGTCTATCCCGCGCTCGATCGCCAGATCACGGCGATGGAGCAATTGAAGCCCACCAGCCGTCCGGGGGACGGCGCCTGGCGCCTGACCAACGGCGATGCAATCTATGCCGAGGCGCTCCGCCAAGCCACCACGACGACTTTCTCGCCGGCTGAAGTTCATCAGATGGGCCTTAGCCAGGTCGCGGAAATCAGCGCCGAACTCGACAAGATCCTCAAGACCCAGGGCTATTCTCAGGGCACCGTCGGCGAGCGCCTCAACGCGCTAAACAAGACGCCGGCCCAGCTCTACGCCGACAGCGATGCCGGGCGCGGCGAGCTGCTCGCTTATCTGAACACGGTCGTAAAGGACATGTACGGCCGCTTGCCGAAAGCCTTTGCGACCCTTCCCAACCAACCGCTCGAGATCCGCCGCGTGCCGCCGGAAATCCAGGACGGTGCGTCCAACGGCTACTACAATCGCGCGGCGCTCGATGGCTCGCGTCCTGCGATCTATTTCATCAATCTCAAGGACGTCGGCGACTGGCCGAAATATTCGCTGCCGACGCTCTGCTATCACGAGGGCGTCCCTGGCCATCACCTGCAGATCAGCATCGCGCAGGAATCGAAGGACATCCCGACACTCCGGAAGCTGGGCCAGTTTTCCGCTTATTCCGAAGGCTGGGCGCTATACGCGGAGCAGGTTGCCGATGAGCTTGGCGTCTATGCTAACGACCCGCTTGGCCGCGCAGGGTATCTCCAGTCTTTCCTGTTCCGCGCAGCGCGTCTGGTCGTCGACACCGGCCTCCACACCAAGCGCTGGAGCCGCGAGCAGGCGACCGATTACATGGTCAAAACGACCGGCTACGCGCGCCCCCGCTCGCAGCGCGAGGTGGAGCGTTACTGCACAATGATCGGCCAGGCCTGTAGCTACAAGGTCGGCCACACTGCCTGGACCCGCGCCCGCGCCGAAGCGCAGCAGAAGCTCGGCGCCAAGTTCGACATCAAGCAGTTTCATGAAATCCTGCGCGAAGGAGCGATGCCGCTCAGCATCCTCGAACGCCGCATCCGCGAGCGCACGCTTACCGCTTAAGCCGCGCAGTGCTGCATGGCACTCTCGCACCGGTTAAACGCCGGGGCGGTCCTAACCTATGTTGGCGGCTTCAAATTTCAGGAAGCATAAAGCAATTGGTCTGTTAATATGCAGGCTTCGCAGCCGGGGGGCTGCGTTGGTCCAACCTGGGTGGGGGGAGAAAATCCACACGGAGACGTAAGCGTGAACATCCAGGCCCAGCGGGACTTTATCGATCGCCGCCAGCTCGTCACCGCACTCCGTGCGTTGCGCCGTGGCGACTTCAGTGTGCGCCTTCCCGAAGAAGTCGACGGGATCGACGGCGAAATTGCGACTTTGTTCAACGAAGTCGTTGGCATGAACGAAGCCATCACGCAGGAATTCGAACGTCTCTCCAAGGTTGTCGGCAAGGAAGGCAAGATCACGCAGCGCGCTCGCGTCCGTGGCGCCAGCGGCGGATGGGACAGCAAGCTTCGCGCCGTCAACGAACTGATCGACGACATGGTCCAGCCGACCGCGGAAGTCTCCCGCGTCATCGGCGCCGTCGCCAAGGGCGACCTTTCCCAATCAATGGCCGTCGAAATCGACGGGCGCGCGCTCCGCGGCGAGTTCCTGCGCATCGGCAAGGTGGTGAACACCATGGTCGACCAGCTCAACGGCTTCGCGTCGGAAGTGACGCGCGTCGCCCGTGAGGTCGGCACCGAAGGCAAGCTCGGCGGTCAGGCGAAGGTGAAGGGCGTTGCCGGCACCTGGAAGGACCTCACCGACAATGTGAACGCCATGGCGACGAACTTGACCAGCCAAGTGCGCAACATCGCCGAGGTGACCACCGCCGTGGCGCGTGGCGACCTTTCGAAGAAGATCACCGTCGAGGTTAAGGGCGAAATCCTCGAGCTCAAGAACACTATCAACGTCATGGTCGATCAGCTCAACGGCTTCGCGTCCGAAGTGACGCGCGTCGCCCGCGAAGTCGGCACCGAGGGTAAGCTCGGCGGACAGGCGCAGGTGCTCGGCGTCGCCGGTACGTGGAAGGACCTTACCGACAACGTGAACCTCATGGCCGAAAATCTTACCGGCCAGGTGCGCAACATCGCCGAAGTGACCACGGCCGTCGCCCGCGGCGACTTGTCGAAGAAGATCACCGTCGACGTGAAGGGCGAGATTCTCGAGCTCAAGAACACCATCAATACCATGGTGGACCAGCTCAACGGCTTCGCATCGGAAGTGACGCGCGTTGCGCGCGAAGTGGGTACCGAAGGCAAGCTCGGCGGACAGGCGCGCGTGGAAGGTGTCGCCGGCACGTGGAAGGACCTCACCGACAACGTGAACCTCATGGCCGAAAATCTTACCGGCCAGGTGCGTAACATCGCCGAAGTGACCACGGCCGTCGCCCGCGGCGACTTGTCGAAGAAAATTACCGTCGACGTGCGCGGCGAAATCCTGGAGCTGAAGGACACCATCAACACGATGGTCGATCAGCTGAACTCCTTCGCTTCCGAAGTGACGCGCGTCGCCCGCGAAGTGGGCTCGGAAGGCAAGCTCGGCGGTCAGGCGCAGGTCCCGGGCGTGGGCGGAACCTGGGCCGACTTGACCGACAACGTGAACCTGATGGCCGACAACCTTACCGGCCAGGTGCGCAACATCGCGGAAGTGACGACCGCCGTCGCCAAGGGCGACTTGTCCAAGAAGATCACCGTCGACGTGAAGGGCGAAATCCTCGAGCTCAAGAACACCATCAATACCATGGTGGACCAGCTCAACGCATTCGCGGGCGAAGTTACCCGCGTGGCGCGCGAAGTCGGCACCGAAGGAAAGCTGGGCGGACAGGCGCAAGTCGAAGGCGTCGCCGGCACATGGGCCGACCTGACCGACAATGTGAACCTGATGGCCGGCAATTTGACGGGCCAGGTTCGCAACATCGCCGAGGTGACGACCGCCGTTGCCCGCGGCGACTTGTCGAAGAAGATCACCGTCGACGTGAAGGGCGAGATCCTCGAGCTCAAGAACACCATCAACGTCATGGTGGACCAGCTCAACGGCTTTGCGTCCGAAGTGACGCGCGTTGCGCGCGAGGTCGGCACCGAAGGCAAGCTCGGCGGGCAGGCGCAGGTGCCGGGCGTCGGCGGTACGTGGAAGGACCTTACCGACAACGTGAACGCCATGGCGGCGAACCTGACGGGTCAGGTGCGCAACATCGCCGAGGTGACGACCGCGGTGGCTTCGGGCGACTTGTCCAAGAAGATCACCGTCGACGTAAAGGGCGAAATCCTCGAGCTGAAGAACACCATCAATACCATGGTCGATCAGCTCAACGCCTTCGCCGGCGAGGTCACCCGCGTGGCCCGCGAAGTGGGTACGGAAGGAAAGCTCGGCGGCCAGGCGCAGGTGCGTGGCGTCGCCGGCACCTGGAAGGACCTCACCGACAACGTGAACCTAATGGCCGCGAACCTCACCGGCCAGGTCCGCAACATCGCCGACGTGACCACCGCCGTGGCGCGAGGCGACCTTTCGAAGAAGATCACGGTGGACGTGAAGGGCGAAATCCTCGCCCTCAAAAACACGATCAACACCATGGTCGACCAGCTCAACGCTTTCGCCGGCGAGGTGACGCGCGTTGCGCGCGAAGTCGGTACCGACGGCAAGCTCGGTGGCCAGGCGGCCGTCCCGGGCGTCGGTGGTACGTGGAAGGACCTTACCGACAACGTCAACGTTATGGCCACCAACCTGACCAACCAGGTCCGCGGTATCGCCGAAGTCGTGACCGCGGTGGCGCAGGGTAACCTCAAGCGGAAGCTGACCGTGGACGCGAAAGGCGAAATCGCCGCTCTCGCCGACACGATCAACTTCATGATCGATACGCTTTCGACCTTCGGCGACCAGGTCACGAACATGGCCCGAGAAGTCGGCATCGAAGGCAAGCTCGGCGGCCAGGCCCGCGTTCCGGGCGCCGCAGGCCTGTGGCGCGATCTCACCGATAACGTGAACCAGCTTGCCGCAAACCTCACCAACCAGGTTCGCTCGATCGCCGAGGTGGCGACAGCCGTGACCAAGGGCGACCTTACCCGCTCCATCGCCGTGCAGGCAGCGGGCGAAATGGCCGCCCTCAAGGACACGATCAACGAGATGATCGGCAACCTGAAGGACCAGACGCTGAAGAATGCGGAGCAGGATTGGCTCAAGACCAACCTCGCCCGCTTCAGCCGCATGCTTCAGGGCGAGCGCGATCTCGCGACCGTTTCCAACCTCATCATGTCGGAGCTCGCGCCGCTGGTGAACGCGCAATATGGCGTCTTCTACGTCACCAAGCGCGAGGAAGATGAAACCAAGCTCGAGCTCGTCGCCAGCTATGGCGCCGAAACGCCGGAGCAGCTGAAGCAGGAATTCCACCTTCGCGAAGGCTTGATCGGGCAAGCGGCGGCGGATCGCCGGCCGATCCTTCTGAAGGACGTGCCGCCCGACTTCATCCGCATTGGCTCGGGCCTCGGCCACGCCAAGCCGGCCAACGTCAACATTCTGCCGGCCCTCTTCGAAGACGAAGTGAAGGCGGTCATCGAGCTCGCATCGTTCAGCGAGTTCAACGAGACCCACCAGAGCTTCCTCGATCAGCTGATGGAATCGGTCGGCATCGTGCTCAACACGATCGCTGCGACCATGCGCACGGAGGGCCTGCTTACGCAATCGCAGCTCCTCACCCAGGAACTTCAGGCGCGCCAGACCGAACTGACCCGCAAGCAGCAGGAGCTTCACGCTACCAACGAGGAGCTTCAGGAGAAAGCGCAGCTTCTCGAGAATGAGAAGAAGCAGGTCGAAGCGAAGAATATCGAAATCGAAATGGCGCGTCGCGCAGTCGAGGAAAAGGCCGAGCAGCTCGCGCTCACGTCCAAGTACAAGTCCGAGTTCCTCGCGAACATGTCGCACGAGCTCCGGACCCCGCTCAACTCGCTCCTCATCCTGTCGAAGCTCCTCGCCGACAATGCGCAGGGCAACCTTAACGAGAAGCAGGTCGAATTCTCGCGCACGATCAACTCGGCCGGTTCCGACCTTCTCAATCTCATCAACGACATCCTCGACCTGTCGAAAATCGAATCCGGTACGGTGACGATCGAGGTCGGCGAGATGCCGATGCAGCACCTGAAGCAGCACATGGAGCGGACCTTCCGCCAGCTCGCGGCCGATAAGGAACTCGACTTCAACGTCAAGTTCGATGCCAAGCTGCCGCAGACGATCCGCACCGACGAAAAGAGGCTTCAGCAGATCGTGCTCAACCTCCTTTCGAACGCGTTCAAGTTCACCTCGAAGGGGGGAGTCACTCTCAACGTCCGCTGTGCGACAAGCGGCTGGAGCCCGACGCACCCCGTGCTCCGGAAGGGTGACCGCGCGATCGAGATCGCCGTGACCGACACAGGCATCGGCATCCCCGAAGACAAGCAGAAGCTGATCTTCGAAGCGTTCCAGCAGGCCGATGGCACGACCAGCCGCAAATATGGCGGCACTGGCCTCGGCCTCTCGATCAGCCGCGAAATCGCGCGCCTGCTGGGCGGTGAGCTGCAGGTCCGGTCGAAGCCGGGCGAAGGCTCGACCTTCACGCTCTATGTCCCGCTTCAGGCCGAAGCGAGCGCCGCAACCGCCGCGATCGGAGCCCCTGCTCGCTACGACAATAGCGGCGCGCTGGTTCCGACCGCTTTGCCCACAAGCTTCGAGGTCACGGACGACCGCGACGATCTGGGGAAGGAGCCGTTCGTGCTGATCGTCGAGGACGACCCGACCTTCGCGTCGATCCTCCTCGATGCCGCACACGAGGCGGGCATGAAGGGCGTCGTCTCTACCGCCGGCGCAGGCACGCTCAACATGGCGCGCAAACTTCAGCCGACCGCGATTACGCTCGACCTAGGTCTCGCCGATATCGACGGCTTCGTGCTGCTCGACCTGTTGAAGCACGACGCACAGACAGACCACGTGCCAATCCACGTCATATCCGGTGCCGACCGCAGCAAGTCGGTTATCGGCATGGGTGCGTTCGGCGTGACCGACAAACCCGCCGAGCGCGCGGACCTTGTCCGCGTCTTCACCGAACTCCGGGAACATGCGGAATCGCAGAAGCCGAAGCGCAAGGCCAAGGCCGCGGGAAGCCAGTCTGTACGACAGATTCCGGAGCTCGCGGGCGCCAAAGTGCTCATCGTGGACGACGACATCCGCAACATCTTCTCGCTCACAAGCGTTTTGGAGAGCCACGACGTGGAAGTTCTCCATGCGGAGCGGGGAAAGGACGGGATCCTGATTCTGGAACAGACGCCGGGCGTCGATGTCGCCCTGATCGACATCATGATGCCGGAAATGGACGGCTATGAGACGATGCAGGAGATCCGCAAGCGGCCCGGGCTTGCCGATTTGCCGCTGATCGCCGTGACCGCCAAGGCCATGAAGGGTGATCGCCAGAAGTGCCTCGACGCAGGCGCTTCGGACTATATCGCCAAGCCGGTCGACATCGAGCTCCTCCTGGCGCTGCTCCGCGTATGGGTCGCGCGCTCGCGTGAAGCTGCCACGCCGTCCATACCGCTGGAGGCCGCAGAGTAAGAGTGGCGAAGTCCATCGAAGACTTGCCGGTGCAGGCTTTTAGCGAGCCTGAGAGGTCCGACGGCGCTCCCGCGCAGCGGCCTTGCGTGCTTCTTGTCGACGACGACGAGCGTAACCTGCTCGCGGTCCAGAGCATCCTTGAAGACCTCGGCGATGTCGTCACGGCGCGATCCGGCGAGGAGGCCCTTCGGCACCTCCTGAAGGGCGAGTTCGCGGTCATCCTGCTCGACGTCTACATGCCCGGCATGGACGGCTATGAAACCGCCCAGATCATCCGCAGTCGCGACCAGACCAAGGGCATCCCCATCGTGTTCCTGTCGGCGGTGAACAAGGAAGCCGAGCACCTTCTGCGCGGCTATGCGATGGGTGCCGTCGACTATGTGTTCAAGCCGGTCGACCCGATCGTCCTTCGCTCGAAGGTCTCGGTCTTCGTCGACCTCTTCGCCAAGACCAAGGAAATCGAGCGAAAGGCCCGGCAGGAGCAGGCCCTTCTCGACGCCAACCTCCGCGCCAACGCCGAGCTCCTCCGCGCGGAACAGGAGCTTCGCCGCGCCGAGCAGCGCCAGGCGGCCATCATTCAGTCGCTGCCGATGGTGCTCTATCTCGATCCTTACGGCGCGAGCCAGCGGCGGCCGACGTACGTCAGCGGCGACTTCGAAGCGATCACCGGCTTCCGGCTCGAGGATATTGCCGAAGACTCCACGATGTGGAGCGATCGCTTGCATCCCGATGACCGCGAACGGGTCCTTGCGGCGATGGCGGCGCGCCGCAACACCGGCCGCTCCTCAATCGAATATCGCTGGCAGACGGCTGACGGCACCTACAAGCATTTCCTCGATCAGGCAGTACTGCTTCGCGACGCCGATGGCCGGCCGGTCGAGTTCGCTGGGACGCTCACCGACATTTCAGAGCAGCGCTCGCTCGAAAACCAGCTCGCCCACGCGCAGAAGATGGACGCGATCGGCAAGCTCACCGGCGGCATCGCGCACGACTTCAACAACTTGCTGGCTGCGGTGATCGGCGGGCTTGGGCTGCTCGACAAACGCGCGCCGCTTAGTGACGAGCATCGCAAAATCCTAGGCATGACCAAGCGCGCCGCCGAGCAGGGCAGCGAACTGGTCCGCCGCCTCCTGGCCTTTGCGCGCCGGCAGCAGCTTGAGCCGCAGCCGATCGACCTCGCGGCTCTTCAGGAGGCGGTCCTCGACCTGCTGACGCACACGCTGGGCGGACTAGTCCAGATCGAATGGCGTGCCGAAGGCGATGTCTGGCATGCCTTCGCCGACCAAGCGCAGCTGGAACTCGCCTTGGTCAATCTCATCATCAACGCCCGCGACGCGATGCCGAGCGGCGGCACGATCACCGTCACGGTAGAGAACAAGCAGCTTCCGTCGACGAACTGGGCCGAAATACCAGCGGGCGATTATGTGCTGATCTCGATCGCCGATACCGGCACGGGCATTTCACCGGACCATCTCGACAAGGTGCTGGAGCCCTTCTTCACGACCAAGGAAGTCGGCAAGGGCAGCGGCCTCGGCCTCAGCATGGTCTACGGTTTCGCCAAGCAGTCCAACGGCGCTTTCCGCCTGTCCAGCGAGATGGGCCGCGGTACCAACGCCGAGCTCTGGTTGCCCCGCGCGCCAGAGGCCGAGGCGGGCTTAGACATTGCGCCGGCCCAAGAACTGACACGCAAGCCGGTTCCCAAGCTTCGTATCCTCCTGATCGACGATCACGCGGAAGTACGCAGCACGACGGCGGCGGTGCTCGCCGACTTTGGGCACGAAGTGGTCGAAGCGGCGAATGGCGCCGATGCGCTGAAGATGCTGAAGGGCGGCGACTGCGAATACGACCTCATCATCAGCGACTATGCGATGCCGCATTTGTCGGGCACCGAGTTCCTGCGCGAAGCGCGTCACATCTGCCCAGACGTCGCCGCAATGATCATTACCGGTTATGCCGAAACCGACACCATGACCGGCAAGCCGGACGGCGTCGAAATCCTGCTCAAGCCATTCACCCCCAGCATGCTTGAAACGAGCCTTTCACGCCTGTGCGCGTCCGCAGGTGTCGCCGGTTAACCACAGTTCCGCGCAATGAGCGATCCGTGCCTCGAAATAGGTGAGCCGAGAAACCTGATCCCGATCGATGGGTTTAAACGCCGTTCTTTACTCGCAACTGCTTGAGAATATCGTGACTACTGAACCTAAGCCTGAAACCAACATCGAAGAAGTCAGCTCGCAACTCCGCGGCGGTCTGGAAACTTGCCGGTCGGTGATCGACAATTATCGGACCTTGCTCACGCAGGCCGAAGCGCCAGAGACTCCGGACAACGACGAGGGCGACGGCGACTTGATCGAGGCAAGACGCTAGCTCGCCAGCGCTTCCGCCAGCTCTGCAACTTCCAGCCAGCGATACTCCGCGGCCTCGATCTCCGCGCGGTTTCGCGCGATGCGTTCGGTCAACTCGGCAAAGCGCATCGGGTCGCGCTTGTAGAGATCCGGGTCCGACAACGACGCTTCGTCGGCGGCCACTTCCGATTGCAGGCGCTCGATCTCACCGGGCAGGCGATCGAGGTCGCGCTGATCCTTGTATGACAGCTTCTTGCTGTTCGACGCGGTACGCGAGGCCGGCGCCGCCTTCGCTCTGCCCTGTCCGCTTGCCCTCCCCGGTGCGCGAGCTACCTCGTACTTCTTCTTTATCCAATCCTCGTAGCCGCCGGCGACAACATCGACCTTGCCCGACCCGTCGAGGCCGAGCGTGATCGTCACCGTCCGGTCGAGGAAGTCGCGGTCGTGGCTGACGATCAGGACCGTCCCGTCATAATCCGCGATCACTTCCTGAAGCAGGTCGAGCGTTTCGAGGTCGAGGTCGTTGGTCGGCTCGTCGAGGACGAGAAGGTTGGCGTGACGCGCGAATTCCCGCGCCAGCAGCAGGCGCGACCGCTCGCCGCCCGACAATGACCCGATCGGCGCGTCGGCGATCGCCGGATCGAACAAAAACTCCTTCAGATACCCCTTGATGTGCTTCTTCAACCCGCGAACCTCGATCCAGTCGCCGCCGTTGGCGAGCACGTCCTTCACGCGCCGCTGCGGCTCCATCAGCTTGCGCTGCTGGTCGATGACGATGCCGCTGAGCGTCTTCGCCAGCCTGACGCTGCCGGTGTCGGGCTGAAGCTCGCCGGTCAGGAGCTTGAGCAAGGTCGTCTTGCCTGCCCCGTTGGGGCCGACGACGCCAATGCGGTCACCGCGCTGCACGCGCAGCGTGAAGTCGCGGATGATCTGCCGGTCACCGAAGGCCTTGCCGACATGCTCGGCGTCGATAACCGTCTTCGAGCGGACGTCGTCCTTCGCCAGCGCTAGCTTTGCGGTACCTGCCGTCCCAAGCATTGCGGCACGTTGGGCGCGCATTTCGTGAAGCTTTGCCAGCCTTCCCTGGTTGCGTCGCCGGCGCGCCGTGACTCCGCGCTGCAGCCAGTGCAATTCCAACTTCAGCTTCGCGTCCAGCTTTTCCGCCGCACGCGCTTCTTCCTCGTAGACGCGTTCGGTCCACGCATCGAAGCCGCCGAACCCGATTTCGGCACGGCGGAGTTCGCCGCGGTCGAGCCAGATGCAACTTCGGGTCAATCGAGTCAGAAACGTCCGGTCGTGGCTGATGACGATGAAAGCGCCATTGAAGCGCTTCAGCCATTCCTCCAGCCATTCGATAGCTCCAAGGTCGAGATGGTTGGTCGGCTCATCGAGAAGCAGCACGTCGGGGTTTTGCGCCAAGGCCCCGGCAATCGCTGCGCGGCGCCGCTCGCCGCCGCTCGCCGTCGCGGTCGGACGCGACAGATCGATGCCCAATTGGTCCGCGATCGCTGCCGCCTCATGCGCTTCCGGCGCGTTCGGCCCATGCAAGACCCAATCGAGCAAGGTCGCATGCGCCCCCATCGGCGGGTCCTGCTCGAGCAGCACGACGTGCGTGCCCGGCACGACCGTCCTTTTGCCCTCGTCGGTGTCGATCATGTCCGCGAGGCACTTGAGCAAGGTCGTCTTGCCCGCCCCGTTGCGGCCGATCAGCGCTAGCCGGTCCCGCTCCCCGACATAAAGGTCGAGGTTCCGGAACAGCCAGCCTTCGCCCTGGATAAGGCCTAGGTCTTCATAGGATAAAATCGGCGCCGCCACGGCGAGCCACCTAGGGGAGGAGAGCGCTTTGCCCAAGAGGGATGCTGTGGCTTTGCGGCCACGGACTGTGACCCTGAACGGCACTGTGCACGGCTATTCATAGGCTATTCAATGCAAGCCGTTAAAAGAGGCGCCTCACAGAGTCGCGTTTATGACCATGTACCGAACCCTTCTCGCCGCGGCTTTCGCCGTTGGCCTCTTCGGCGCCCCCGCGCTGGCCGACCCGCCGCGCGATGCGGACCGGGCGTTCCAGGCGATTCGCCAGGGCCGCTCGATGCCGCTGCCGCAGCTTGAACGCCGCGTAATCCCCTTCATGGGCGGCGCCGACTATCTCGGCCCTGAACTGAATGGCGATGCTTACCGCTTCAAGTTCATGCAGAACGGCCGCGTCATCTGGGTCGATGTCGACGGCCAGGGCCGCATCATCCGCCGCTCGCGCGACCGGTAACGCTAGCCGCTTTCGATTGACTTTTGCTCGTCGGCTCCCAGTTGTTCCGGATAAGCAACTTCTCGCCGCAACACGGGTTGACGGCGAAGATGAACAAGTCCGGGGAGACGGAATGCGCGTTCTAATCGTTGAAGACGAACCCAATCTCGGGCGGCAGCTCCGCTCGACGCTGGAGGGCGCCGGATACGCCGTTGACCTCGCGACGGACGGCGAAGACGGCCATTACCTTGGCTCCACGGAAAATTACGACGCTGTGATTCTCGACCTCGGCCTGCCCGAGGTGGACGGTCTCACGGTGCTCGACCGCTGGCGCAAGGAAGCGCGCAAGATGCCGGTTCTCGTGCTGACCGCGCGCGACAGCTGGTCGGACAAGGTCGCCGGCCTCGATGCCGGCGCCGACGACTATCTCGCCAAGCCGTTCCAGACCGAAGAGCTGATCGCCCGCCTGCGCGCACTGATCCGCCGTTCGTCGGGCAATGCATCGAGCGAGCTCGTTGCCGGCGACATTCGCCTCGACACCCGCTCCGGCAAGGTCACCAAGGACGGCGAGCCGGTGAAGCTCACCGCGCAAGAATACAAGTTGCTGAGCTATCTCATGCACCACAAGGGCAAGGTGGTCAGCCGCACCGAGCTGATCGAGCATATCTACGACCAGGATTTCGACCGCGATTCGAACACGATCGAAGTGTTCGTCACCCGTATCCGCAAGAAGCTCGGCCCCGACGTCATCACCACGATCCGCGGACTCGGCTATTCGCTGGAGGAACCGGTTAGTTGAACGTTGATGCCCCCGCGGCTCCCGCCGCGGCGGCGGACGAGCATGCCAATTCGGCGAGTGTGAAAACGCCGACCCGCATCGGCTCGCTGACGCGGCGCATGATCGGCGTCGCGGCCTTTTGGATCGCGGCGCTTCTGTTGATCGGTGGTTTCGGCGCGGACCGCGTTCTTACGCGCTCCATCGTCGACAGCTTCGACAACCAGCTTACATTCGTCCTCAACTCGATGATCGCCTCGTCGGAAATCGGGCCCGACGGCGAGGTGCGGTTCAGCCGCGCACCGGCCGACCAGCGCTTCGTCGAACCTTATTCCGGCCTCTACTTCCAGATCAGCGGGGCGGGTGCCGACACCTTCCCATCGCGCTCGCTGTGGGACCGGCGCCTTCGCGTGGTCGATGCGCATGCCGACCTTAGGCCGCATCTCTACGACAGCGGTGAGTTCGGTAACGACGAACCGCTTCGGATTGCCGAGCGTGACGCGACGCTTCCCGGCTCGAAGATCCGCTGGCGCTACCAGGTTGCGCAGTCGCGCCAGACCATCAACGAACAGATCCGCAAGCTCCGGCTGACGCTCTTCTGGAGCTTCCTGGCGCTGGGCGTCGGGTTGCTCGTGCTCGCCGCGCTTCAAACCATCTACGGCTTGTGGCCGCTCCGCCGCGTGCGGCGCGAGGTGTCATCGATTCGCTCGGGCAAGATGACGCGCCTCGGCCTCGATTTCCCATCGGAAATTCGTCCACTCACCGAAGAGATTAACCAGCTCCTCGCGCACAGTGAGGAGCAGGCCGAGGAAGCGCGCCGCCACGCCGGCAACCTCGCCCATGCGCTGAAGACGCCGCTCACCGTCATCACCAACGCCGCGACCGCGCGCGCACCCGATCTATCCGACACTGTCTGCCGTGAAGCGCTCGTCATGCGCCGCCAGGTCGACCACCACCTCGCCCGCGCCCGCGCCATCGGCCGCCGCACTTCCGCGCAAGCGCGCGCCCGCGTCTGGGACAGCCTTCAGGCCGTTCAGCGCGCACTCGATCGTCTCTATGAGAATGTCACTGTCGACATCGCTGGCAGCCAAGACGCGATGGTTCGCGTCGAGCGGCAGGATCTCGACGAAATGCTCGGCAACCTCGTCGAGAATGCCGCCAAATATGGCGGCGGACGTGTGTTCGTCACCGTCGAGCCGAAGGGCGAGATGGTCGATGTTCTCGTCGAGGACGACGGGAAGGGCATCCCCGACAGCGAACGCGAAGCTCTGTTCGCGCGCGGCGCGCGGCTCGACACCGGCAAGCCCGGCACGGGCCTTGGTCTCGCCATCGTCCGCGACGTCGCGCGCATCTACGGCGGCGGCATCCAGCTCGAGGAAAGCGAGGACCTGGGCGGCCTTCTCGCCAGGCTCACCCTGCCCTCCGGCTAGTCCGGCCGCCGCTTCGTCGAATGCCGTTTTGACTCGCAAAATCGAAGCGGTGCATGGAAGCGCCGCTTTCCCGGAGGGATTATCGCATGAAGTTCAAGGTCTTGGCGCTCGCCGCCGCCAGCATCCTCGCCATTGCGCCGTCCGGCGCCGGCGCCGCCAAGCCGGTCTATGGCACCTGGGGGTACGACGCGACCGCGATGGACGCGGGCGTGAAGCCCGGCGACGACTTCTTCGATTATGTGAACGGCAGCTGGTTCAAGCGCACGGAGATCGCCGCCGACCGCACGTTCGCCGGCATCGATTCCGTCCTCAACGATCAGATCGAAAAGGACGTCCGCGCGATCGTCGAGGACATGGCCAAAGATCCGTCCGCCAACGGCAGGCTCGGACAGCAGATCGGCGACCTCTACAACAGCTGGATGGACGAGGCGCGGGTCGAGCAGCTCGGCACCGCGCCGCTCAAGCCCTATCTCGCGAAGATCGACGCCGCGAAGACGCGCGGCGACCTCGTCGAACTGTTCGCTTCGCCTGGCTACGATTCGCCGATCGGCATTGCCATCTTCGCCGACCTCAAGGACCCGACACGCTACTCGGTCTATGCCGGCCAAGACGGCCTTGGTATGCCGAACCGCGACTATTACCTGCTCAAGGGCGAGAAATACGATGCCTACCGCAAGGCCTACCGCAATTACCTGATCGAGCTCCAGACGCTGGCCGGCATCAGTCAGCCGGAAGCGCGCGCTGACCGCATCATCGCGCTCGAAACCGCAATCGCGAAGATCCACTGGACGCCCGAGCAGCAGCGCGACGTCGAGAAGGTCTACAACCCGATGACCCGCGCGCAGCTGCGCACGTTCGCGCCGCAGATCGATTGGGATCGCGCGCTCAACCGGCTCGGGATCGGCAAGGTCAACAAGGTCGTCGTCGGGGAAAAGAGCGCCGTGCAGGCGGAAGCCAAGTTGTTCGCATCGACGCCGCTACAGACTTGGAAGGACTGGACCGCCGTCCATTTCATCAGCGGGAACGCGCAATATCTGCCCAAGGCGTTCGACGATGCGAAGTTCAACTTCTACTCGAAGACGCTGCGCGACGTGCCGGAGCAGCGCGCCCGCTGGAAGCGCGGCGTCGATATGGTCGACAATGCTCTCGGCGAAGGCGTCGGCCAGATCTACGTCCAGCGCCATTACCCACCGGAAAGCGACCGGCAGATGAAGGAGCTCATCGGCAACATCCTCGCCGCGCTCAAGGAGAAGATCGAGACGAACAGCTGGATGGACGCGCCGACCAAGGCGCGCGCGCTGGAGAAGCTCGCCAGTTTCGATCCGCGCATCGGCCATCCGGTGAAGTACATCGATTATTCGACGCTGGAGGTGAAGCGCGGCGACCTCCTCGGGAACGCAATCCGCTCGAGCGATTTCAATTGGAAGCTCGACGTGTCGCGCTATCCCAAGCCGGTCGACCGCGCGCTGTGGGGCATGCTGCCGCAGACCAACAACGCCTACTACGACCCGACACAGAACCAGATCACCTTCCCTGCGGCGATCCTGCAGCCCCCGTACTTCGATCCAAGGGCCGATGCCGCATCGAACTACGGCAGCATCGGCGCGACGATCGGGCACGAGATCGGCCACGGCTTCGACGATCAGGGCCGCAAGTTCGACGCCAAGGGCCGGCTCGCTGACTGGTGGACCCCGGCGACGGCCAAGCTCTACACCGCACACGCCGATACGCTCGTCAGCCAATACGACAGCTACGAACCGATTCCCGGCGTGCACATCAAGGGCCAGCTTACGCTCGGCGAAAATCTCGGCGACCTCGGCGGACTCGAGGTGGCCTACGCCGCCTACCGCAAATATGTCGCGCAGCACGGCGAACCGCCGGTGATCGACGGCCTGACCGGCGACCAGCGCTTTTTCATCGCCTACGGCTACAGCTGGGAAACCAAGCAACGCGAAGGCGCCCTTCGCGCCCAGCTTCTCACCAACGAGCACAGCCCCGCCAAGTATCGCGTCAACGGCGTCGTCCGGAACATCGACGCCTGGTACAAGGCGTTCAACGTGCAGCCGGGTGACAAGATGTACCTGCCGCCCGAAAAGCGCGTCCGCGTCTGGTAGCCGACATAAGTCGCGGGGCGGCGGAAGTCCGTCGCCTCTGACCCCCCTTTCGTCGAAATTCCTTGCCGCTCGTCGCGCGCGTGCGGCACAGGCGCACACATCTTCTTCGCAAGGGTAAATCCATGAAATTCAAGATGTTGGCGCTCGCGACCGCGAGCCTCGCAGGCACTTTCGCGCCGCTTCAGGCCGCCAAGCCGCAGTATGGCGACTGGGGCTATGACGTCTCCGCGATGGATCGCTCGGTCAAGCCGGGCGACGACTTCTGGGCCTATGTGAATGGCAGCTGGGACAAGCGCACCCAGATCGCCGCCGACCGCGCCTCCGCCGGCCCGTTCGTCACGCTTTCCGACGCGTCCGAAAAGGACGTGCATGCAATCGTCGAGCAGCTCGCCAACGACCCGAACCGCGACCACCTCGGCCAGCAGGTCGGCGACTTCTACGGCAGCTTCATGGACACCACGGCCATCGACGCGGCCGGCACCGCGCCGCTGAAGCCCTATCTTGCCGAAATCAACGCCGCGAAGACCCGCGCGCAGATTCTGACGCTCTTCACCAAGCCCGGCTTTGCGAGCCCGGTCGATCTCGACATCGACGCCGACTTCAAGAATCCGGACCGCTATTCGGCGTTCGCCAGCCAGGCGCGCCTGGGCCTGCCGAGCCGCGAATATTATCTCGACGACAGCGCCAAGATGAAGGCGCACCGCGCCGCTTATCGCGACTACATCATCAACATCGAAAAGCTCGCCGGCCTGCCCGGCGGCGCTGCCGCGGCCGGCCGCATCATTGCGCTCGAAACCGCGCTGTCCAAGGCGCAGTGGGCGCCCGCCGACCGCCGCGACATCGACAAGATCTACAACCCGATGACGCGCGCCCAGCTTGCAAAGCTCGCGCCGGAATTCGACTGGAATGCTACGCTCGCGAAGGCCGGCCTCGCCAACGCGCAGCAGGTCATCGTGACCGAGCCCTCGGCAGTTGCCGGCGCGGGCAAGGTCCTCGCCTCGACGCCGCTATCGACCTGGAAGGAATGGCTCGCATTCCGCTTCGTCTCCGACCACGCGTCGGTCCTGCCCAAGGCTTTCGACGACGCCCGCTTCGGCTTCTATTCGAAGGAGCTCTCGGGCGTTCAGCAGCAGCGCGAACGTTGGAAGCGCGGCGTTGCCGCCGTCAACGGTGCGCTCGGCGAGGGCGTCGGCGAAATCTATGTGAAGAGCCATTATCCGGCCGAATCCGAGCGCCAGATGACGGAGCTGATCGCCAATCTGCGTGACGCCTATCAGGAGCGCATTTCGGGCAACAGCTGGATGGACGACGCGACGAAGAAGGCGGCGCTCGAAAAGCTTGCTGCCTTCGAACCGCGCATCGGCCACCCGGTCAAATATATCGACTATTCGTCGATGAAGGTCGTGAAGGGCGATCCGCTCGGCAACGCACTGCGCGGTGACGACTTCCAGTGGAAGCTACGGCTCAGCCGCTTTCCGCATCCGGTCGACCGCACCCTGTGGGGAATGACACCGCAGACGATCAACGCCTACTACAACCCGCTGGCGAACCAGATCACCTTCCCGGCCGCCATCCTGCAGCCGCCCTTCTTCGATCCGAACGCCGATGCCGCCGCCAATTACGGCGCGATCGGCGCGGTCATCGGTCACGAAATGGGCCATGGCTTCGACGACGAAGGCCGCAAGTTCGACCCGAAGGGGGCGCTCCGCGACTGGTGGTCGGCGGACGCCGCCAAGTCCTACGCCACGCGCACGGACAAACTGGTCGCGCAGTATAATGCGTTCACCCCCTTCCCCGGCGCCAGCGTCAACGGGAAGCTGACGCTGGGCGAAAACCTCGGCGACCTGTCGGGCGTCGAAGCGGCCTATGCGGCGTACAAGAAGTACACCGCCAAGCACGGCGAGCCGCCGGTGATCGACGGCATGACCGGCGACCAGCGCTTCTTCATCGCCTACGCCCAGGCATGGCAGGAAAAGGACCGTGAGGATGCGGAACGGCAGCAGCTGCTCACCGACCCGCACAGCCCCGGCAAGTATCGCGTCAACGGCATCGTCCGGAACATCGACGCCTGGTACAAGGCCTTCAACATTCAGCCGGGCGACAAGCTCTACCTCCCGCCGGAACAGCGCGTTCACATCTGGTAAGCGGCTAGGAAAAGCGGCGCTGCCCGGCTAGGGCGGCGCCGTGACCGCTACAGTTCATACGTTGAGCCCGCCGCGAGCGCCGTCGCTCGATGCAATGATCGGGCTCGTCGCCGCCGACATGAACGGCGTGAATGCCGTCATCCTCGACCGGATGCAGAGCAAGGTCGCGCTCATTCCCGAGCTGGCCGGCCACCTGATCGCCGGCGGCGGAAAGCGCATGCGGCCGATGCTGACGCTCGCCTGCGCAAGCCTGCTCGGCTATCCGGGAACGCGCCATCACAAGCTCGCCGCCGCGGTCGAGTTTATCCACACCGCGACGCTGCTCCACGACGATGTCGTCGACGGCTCGGGCATGCGCCGCGGCAAGCGCACCGCCAATCTCATCTGGGGCAATCCCGCGAGCGTGCTCGTCGGTGATTTCCTGTTCAGCCGCGCGTTCGAGCTGATGGTCGAAGACGGCAGCTTGAAGGTGCTGCGCATCCTCAGCCACGCCTCCGCCGTCATCGCCGAAGGCGAGGTGGAACAGCTCACCGCCCAGCGACGCGTCGAGACCGACGAGGAGCAGTATCTCACCATCATCAGCTCGAAGACGGCAGCTCTCTTCGCCGCGGCCTGCCGCGTTGCACCGGTCGTCTCGGAAGCCGACGAGGACAGCGAGCATGCGCTCGAAAGCTACGGCAAGAACCTCGGCATCGCTTTCCAGCTAACCGACGACGTCATCGACTATGCATCCGACGCCGCGACCATGGGCAAGGGTGTCGGCGACGACTTCCGCGACGGCAAGATGACGCTTCCGGTAATCCTCGCCTACGCGCGCGGCAGCGACAGCGACCGCGCCTTCTGGCGAGCTGCGATGTCGGGCGAGCGCGCCACCGACGCCGACCTTGCCCAAGCCATCGACCTACTGCGCTCTTCAGACGCACTTCAGGACACGATCGAGCGCGCCCGCCAATATGGTCGCCGCGCCATCGATTCTCTCGGCAAGTTTCCGGCCAGCAAGGCGAAGTCCGCCCTTGTCGAAGCCGCCGAATTCGCCGTCGCACGCGCTTACTAGCGGGCTGTCCTACAAGGACCTCATTGTGCCACAGCTCATCGCGTCGAACCGATCGGCCCGGCAGACGGTTTAAAAACATGCGCGTCACTGCGAACATTGAGAACATTCGCGCATGAGCCTCCCCATTGATGCCGTCCTGCCCGACCTGCTCGATGCGCTCAAAGCCGGTGCGCGTGCGCTGCTTGTGGCGCCTCCGGGTGCAGGCAAGACGACGCGTGTCGCCCCGGCCTTACTCGATCAAACCTGGTGCGACGGACAAGTGCTCCTCCTCGTTCCGCGCCGCCTCGCTGCACGTGCCGCCGCCGAATTCATGGCCTCGGCGCTGAGCGAAAAGCCCGGCGATACGATCGGCTACGCGACACGGCTCGACAGCAAGGCCGGCAAGAACACGCGCGTCGTCGTAATGACGCATGGCGTCTTCCTCGCTCGCATCCAGTCGGATCCCGAGCTTGCTGGCGTTTCCGCCGTGCTGTTCGATGAAGTCCACGAACGCAGCCTCGACAACGACTTGGCTCTTGCGCTCGCGCTGGATGCGGCCGCCGGACTGCGCGAGGACCTTCGCATCGTCGCCATGTCCGCGACGCTCGACATCGAGCGGTTCAAGCGCCTGCTCAACGACCCGCCGACGATCGTCAGCGAGGGCAAGAGCTTCCCGCTCGACGTGATCCATGCCGGACGCGACGCCACCGCGCGGACCGAGCCCCAGATGGCGTCTACGATTCGCTCGGCGCTGGCAGTGCATGCAGGATCGCTGCTCGCCTTTCTGCCGGGCGTTGCCGAGATTGAGCGGACTGCGGATGCGCTCGGCACGCTGCCTGCCGACGTCGAGCTTCACAAGCTGCATGGTGGCATCGAGCCTGCTTCCCAGCGCCGCGCGCTCGCAAAGCCGCCGGCTGGTATGCGCAAGCTCGTCCTCGCCACAAGCATCGCCGAAACCAGCGTCACGCTGGAGGACGTGCGCATCGTCGTCGACAGCGGCCTCGCTCGCCGTCCCCGCTACGATCGCGGCGCTGGTCTCACCCGATTGGTCACCGAACGCGCCAGCCGCGCCGCCGTCACTCAACGCGCAGGCCGCGCCGCGCGCCAGGCGCCGGGAGTCGCCATCCGCTTGTGGGAGGAAGCCGCAACAGCGTCGTTGCCAGCGCACGATCCGCCGGAAATCCTCGAAGCCGACCTTTCGAGCCTGCTGCTGACCTGCCTGCTCTGGGGAGAGGCCGATCCGGCGCGCCTGTCCTTCCTCGACGCTCCGCCGATTGCCGCGCTCGACGAAGCACGCGCTCGCCTTTCTGCGCTGGGCGCCATTGACCACAACGGCCGCGTGACTGACCATGGTCGAGCCATATCAAGCGTGCCTCTGGAGCCGCGATTGGCGCATATGTTGCTCGACGCGCGCGTCCGCGGCCTTGGCTCTGCCGCCACAGAAGTTGCCGTCCTGCTTACCGAGCGCGGACTGGGTGGTAACGATCCCGATCTCGAGCTGCGATGGAGGCGCTGGCGCGGCGACAGATCGCCGCGTGCTCAATCCGCGCGCAATCTCGTCTCGGGGTGGCGACGGCGGCTGGACATCAATGAGCGTGACGCCGACGTGCACGATCTCGGCAAAGCTCTCGCGCTTGCTTTCCCCGACCGCGTGTCGAGGCGACGCGATGCGTCGAGCGGAAGCTGGCAATCGATCGGCGGCCGCGGCTTTCGGCTCGATCCAGCATCGTCGCTCGCATCGAGCCAATGGCTCGCCGTCGGTGAGGTCGCCGGTCGCGCTTCCGGCGCGCGCATCCTGTCCGCCGCTGCCATCGACGAACAGGACGTGCTGGCGCTGTTCGCCAACCGCATCGAGACACGGCACGACCGCGACTTCGACCCAGCGACGGGCGCCGTCACGCCCACCCGCAGCCGCAGGCTCGGCGCAATCCGGCTTTCCAGCGGCCCTGACCCGTCGCCTGATCGAGAAGGGATCGAGCGCGCCCTGGTCAAAGGTGTCCGTGAGCACGGCCTCGACCACCTTCTCTGGGACGATCGATCTCTGCAGTTGCGCGCCCGAGCGGCGTTCGCGCACCGCCACGATACGTCGACCCCGTTGCTAGACGACGAAACGCTTCTCGAGCGGGCGGACGAATGGCTGGCACCGCTGCTGTCTGGCAAGCGGCGGCTCGGCGACATCGGCTCCAACGCGCTCGTCGGTGCTCTCGAAGGGCTGATTGGCTACGAACTCGCGCGAGTGCTCGACATGCTGGCTCCTGCCGAATTCGTCAGCCCCGCCGGCAGCCGTCATGCCATCGACTATGCAGCGCCCGCTGGCCCGACCGTGGAGGTGCGCGCACAAGCGCTCTTCGGACTGTCGCAGCATCCGCACGTGGCAAACGGCCAAGTGCCGCTGACCCTCGCCATCACCTCGCCTGCCGGCCGGCCCATCCAGACTACGAAGGACTTGCCCGGCTTCTGGGCCGGCAGCTGGCGCGACGTCGCGAAGGACATGCGCGGACGCTATCCGAAGCATCCGTGGCCCGACGACCCCGCCTCTGCCGCGCCAACGCTGCGGACGAAGCGCGCCGGTTAAGGCTTGCTGCCGACCGGCACCATCAGATGCGCGTAAGGCGTCCCCGCCCACATCACATAAGGCGCTGCCGTGTCCGGCATCGCGCCGGACGGATAACCGCTCAGCACCTCTTTCGACCCGACAATCATCACATGCGGACCCGTCTTCACCCACGCGTTCTCGGCTGTTGGCTTGGTCGCATAAGGGTCGACGTTGCTGGCGTCCGTTCCGCCTTCGAGCATGTACATCACCCCGACCGCGCCGGCGGGCGGCGTCTTGTGACCAATCCACGCCTCGGCCCATTTGCCGGCGTTGGCGTCGAAGCACATTGGATCCGGCCCCGGCGTTGCTGGGCTGTCGGGCATGCAGGTCCAGCCGTTCGTCCCCTTGCGGACGACCTGCATCGCGCCCTTGGCATCGGCGGTCATGATCGTCGCCTTGGCGGAGACGGAGGCCGGCGCGGCCGACTGGGCGCTCGCGATCAACGCGGCATCGCCGCCCTGCGCCGTTACCGCGCTCGGCGCGATTACAATTGCTGCGGCCGCAGCCAGCAACATACGCACTGTCGATTTTGTCATTGAGGCCCTCCTTCAGTGTCCGAGGAAGGACTCGTGCAATACCACAACGACAGCCGTTCCGCAGCACCGGCGGACTTGATGGAGAGCGCCGCTGCGCCTAGTCGCGGTTCCATGACGACTGCCCGCATTTCCGAGCTTGAACGCAAGACCACCCAGTCGGGAAAGGCCAACGCCGGACGCTGGCTGCTGGAGTTCGAACGGCAGGAGGCGCTTCGTCCCGACCCGCTCACCGGCTGGAACGGATCGGGCGACACCAACACGCAGGTACGCCTGAAATTCCCGACCAAGGAAGCCGCAATCGCTTATTGCGAGAAGCACGGGTTGGAGCACCACATTGTCCCGGCCACGCCGGTTCGGCTCAAACTCCAGGCCTACGCTGACAATTTCCGTTGAGATTGCGTAACAACACAGGCACATCTACCTAGCCGAGCTAGGGGGAGTACTGCGTTCAACCGATGTCAGGCTGGTGATCGGTACCAGACCTGAAGCAATCAAGATGGCACCGGTAGCACATGCGATAGCCGCCCGCGGCGGCCGGCCGACGCTCGTGCTTACCGGACAACACCCACGCCTTGACCCTGCCGAGTTTGGTCTCAGCCGGCTCGATGCCGTGCGTCTCCACGTGCCCGGCGAAGACGACCCCCACGCCCATGTCGGCAAGGTCACATCGGCCCTGCTGCCGCTGCTCGGGGTTCGGCCCGACTTGCTTGTCGTACAGGGCGACACGTCGAGTGCGCTGGGCGGCGCGCTCGCCGGATTCAGCGTCGGCGTGCCGGTGGCTCACGTCGAGGCTGGCCTGCGGACCCACGATCCGCACTTGCCCTGGCCCGAAGAGGAGTATCGCGTCGCCATCGACGCACATGCCGAGTTGCTCTTCGCTCCGACCGAACTCGCCGCCGCAAACCTCGAGGCGGAAAAGGTGCCCGGCGACATCCACATCACCGGCAACACCGGCATCGACAGCCTTCTGGCGCTGGAAGCGACGCTGCGGCCCGACATGCTGCACGACAGCAGCCGTAAGCGGATCCTTGTCACCTGCCACCGCCGAGAGAGCTGGGAGCATGACCTCGAAGCGATCCCGGCCGCCCTTCGCGAGCTTGCGCTGGACGGCACGGCGCATGTCACGATAGTCCTCCACCCAAACCCCTATGTGGCGGAGACGATGCGGCGACAGCTGGACGGATTGGCACACGTCTCGCTGATCGAACCGATGTCGCATCGCAAGCTCGTCCAGAAAATGCGCGACAGCGAGCTGATCCTCAGCGACTCCGGCGGCATCCAGGAAGAAGCACCGGCGCTCGGCACGCCGCTGTTGGTCCTTCGCGAGAAAACGGAGCGGCCGGAATGCCTGGCCAGCGGCAACGCCATCCTAGTCGGCACCTCGACCGAACGGATCGTCACCGAAGCCAAGCGCCTTCTCGACGATCCCGCCGCGTTCGCCGCCATGTCCCGCCGCGCCTACCCGTTCGGCGACGGCAAAGCCGGCCCGCGCATCGCGGCGATCATCGAAGATTGGATTGTCGAGAAGCGCGTAAGTGCAGCATTCCAAGGCTAAAGCTGGTGACCCCTACGGGACTCACGTTCGCTCTCTCATTTCAGCGTTTTTGACCCATCACTTACTGCATAATCTACTGCTCGCATCGAGCTGGCGCTTAAGCGGAGGTGCCCGCGGCCAAATGGCGGGCTCTGGCGGAAACTAGTTTCGGCGTTTCCTGAGCTGATGGCAAAGCTTCCCCTAGCAGCCATGGCTAGAGAGCTCGCGGTGTGGATTGCCCGTTTCCACTTCATGCAAGAATGTCGCCGTGAATGCTTCTTCGAAGAAGGCTGGGAACGTGCGCGCTACAGACTTGATGCGCCTAAGGTGGCGAATGGAGGGCAACCACCGCCCGCAGGCGGCAAGAGCGGCGGCGCATGGTGCATCAAGCACTTCGAGACTGCGCGGCGGAAGCTCGAGGAAATAAGTCGGAAGGTCGAGACCGGCTTTTTCCCTGAAAACACTACCCTCCGCGCGTGAGATCCGGTCGATATTGCGGTTGAGAAATCTCTGTACCACGTCTCGGATGCTATGGCGCTCGGCCGCGCCCCCGAGGACGGCATTGAGTATGGGCTGACGAGTAAGAAGGTCGAGTTTGGCGCCCATGGCCATCTGCAGGGCGTACCGGGTCACATCTGATCCTGGCACTCCCTCCTTCTCGAGCTTGGAGCGCGCATCCTCGAACATTGCTCCTTCGGCTCGCTTCCAAGTGTCTGCCGGGATCAAGTACCAGGCGAATGGCAGTGCTCCCTCGAGCCGCAGCACTGCTTCACGCTGCTTTTCCGATCCGAATAGCACCATTCGGGCCAGCGCGCCTGGATACTCGGCGACGTACTGCAGGACCGGTACCGACACAGGAGGTAAACCTCGCAAAGATGCCACTAACTCGTTTAGGTAATGAACGAGTGAAGCTGCATCAGGCCCGTCTGCGCTGGCCTTTTCGAGTGCCTCCCGCAGGGCTTCTTCGCCAACGATTTGTGGAAGCGCCATCGCGTGCTCGAACGAATTTCGCGCGGCTGCCGATTGAGCTTGCCCGCAATAGACAAGTGGACGTGAGATTACCTGGTCTTCTGCTCGCAGGTAGACAAGCCAGCGACCTGTTAGATCCGGCGGCAAGCGAATAGGCCGATGATTTTGCTCGTCCACCAGCGAGTAGCTGGCAATTTCTCGTTCTTCTGTTGGCCGCTCAATTGCACGTCCACACAGGACGGTTCCCGCCTCGACTACGCCGCGCGAGGAAACGAGCCCGTTGCCGTCGAGTAGCAACTCCTTGTCGAATTGAGCCACGTACCAGTAGTCCTCGATTCCATCGTGTAGTCCTAGCTCTACGCGGGATCCGATCTGGGCCGAGGCGAGCACGCTGCCAACGTCAGCCGCTATCATCGTGAGGGGCATCTCGTCTTCGAAAGACCAGCTGAGGTCAGTCTCGGGAACGCGGAGCCCTCGATCATCCCTAAGCCGCGCGAACATCACCATCGCCCCGTCCGCAAATGCAGCGAGCCGCGGCAGGTCCCTGGGGGTGACCATCTCGCGAGGCCTTAACACCCGCCCAGTGTCATCGGAGATTCCCGCACCCGCCGGGTACCGCACGGTTACGAGCGCGGCACGCTCGTTAGGCTCCGGCCAGGTTATCTCGGCCGTGAACCTCCGGACGACTTCTCCGGTTTCTCTCCCGACCCATAGGGTGTCAGCAGCCAAATGTAGTACCGGCGCGCCCTCTAGAGGCGCCAACCGACAGCCGCTCCAGCCAGTCAACTCGAACCGCGCCTGCTTGCCAGTACGGCCTGTCTTCAAGGTCGCTGTGCTGGGCACCACAGCCAACCGGAGACGATCTCGCAAGATGCCGCAATCCAGCCAGCCGATCTCGTGATTACCTTCCGGAAGCGGCGCGGGCGCCGGCTGCCACTTTCCTGCTCTTCTCACGTATAGCTGGCCAGCGTTGGCTACGCGCTGGCCTCCGCGGCAAAGGCTCACCAGAGGAGGGCCTCGATAGATGACGAGCTCTGGATCACATGGCTCGACACCTGGCAACGCGTTCCCGATAAGCTCAATTCGGTCTTTACGTTCGAACGCCTGGCGTCCCACCACCCGGTACCGGTCACCGTCCGGCGTCAGGACAGCGGCACCGCCCCGCACGAGCCACAGGCGGTACCCCGCGCCCCCTTCTCCAAGACAGCGAACGTCCTCGTCGCCGGCCGTTGCGACAACCTGCCAGTCATCCGGGGTGCGTAGCGCGAGTTCCTCTTCCCTGTAGCAGCCGCTGCCGCTGCCGCGCACCAACAACTCCAACGGCCCTTCCTGGTCACGCGATGTGATAGCGAAAACGAGGAATGGGCTCCGGATCGCGGCCCCACCCGTCAGCTCGAAGCTGCCTTCGGCCCGTCGCTCGGAACGTGCGACCACTCCTATCGGCACCGAGAAGGGCACTTGATAGGTTCCCGCCGCTTCCTGGTAACCCGTCGCTTCCCAGGAATCCGCTTGTGAGCTTATCGAAGCCAGCTGCCACGGAACGTACCGGGCCAATTCGCGTGCAGCGTACAGCTGCAACCGTCCCTCAGAGGAGGCCAACGCACGTGCTGCGCTCGCGCCTAGTGCGCCGTCGAGATGAAGGCGCAGTGCCTCCTCCCAGCCTTTTGCGGTGAGGCGCAATATCCGTGAAGCCGCCAATTCGCCCCGAGCCATCGGTCGCGCCTTGACGAGCATGAGCTGGTCCAGGAGCGCAGCGGCCGCGGGTGCGTCAGTCCTCATGGGCAGCCCGTCGCGCCAGTCAGGCCGGTGCACATCAAGCCAAGCGGAAACGGGGATGCCTGCAGCGGAAGCAGGCTCCTGCGCGTCCATGCGCAGCCGGGTAATCGCTAGCGCGAGGTCAGCGCACAGAACAAGAAAATCCTCGTCCGAAAACGCCAGAGGCAGCTTCTGCGCAAGGCTCCTTGCAAGCTCTAGCGCCACTTCCTCATCTGGCGCCCGTTCGAGAACGAGGGCAGCGACGAGCGACTGTAACACCTCGCATGCCCAACCCCTGTGTTCCTGCTTTATCGCGGCGGCGGGGAACCCGCCCTCACGCGCAAGTGTACCCAAGAAATAGCGCGCGCTTGCGCCAGAAATGACCGGGCGCCCCCAGGCGTCGAGGCCCCGCTTAGCGGTGTCGCGCCAAGCTTGCTGCGGTCGCGACAGCCCGATGGCGTGTTCCAACTCTTGCCATCGTAACACGCCTCCTTCGTGGCATCGCCTAAACCACTCGGAGGCCCACAGGACAAACAAGCCTGCCGCAACGCTGCTGTCCTGCAGCGGCTGCTTTCCCGCGAGAGCGCGAACGTCTTTCGCCAGCTGCCGAAAACTCTCATCTGAGACCTTGTACTGGTAAAGCCACCTGCCGTCCGGGGACGAGATGCCGTACTTGCTGACGGCTAGCGCCATCTTGGGTGACCCGCCGTGCTCTTTGCGCGAACGCGCGGCTTGCATGCGGGCGATTGCGCGTATGCGGTAAGCGCGTACCCAGAGTTCCGAGCGCTCCGCCAGTGCGGTGCTCAATGCAGCTAGCTTCCCGACGTCGTCTCCCGCTTCCCGGAGGCGCAGCTCAAGCAACTCCTTTTCAGCCCCGGGTGGTTCGCCATCACGCGCAGAGCCCATTCAAGCTCCAGCAGGTTTTTTTGCTGTGCGCCGAGGTTTCTTGTTCCCCTCTACGACCTCGGAAATCGCCAGTAGCCTTTCGACGTAGAACCGAAACTCGTCGCGATCGAGTGTCGCAAGGGAGATGCTTGCGAAGGCGCAGACCGTCTCAACACCTCCACTGGAGCGCAGTCCAACTGCGACAGAGTGCTTCCATGCCAGCTCAAGATACGACTTAAGCCCGGTAGTAGTCGGGCGCACTCCCACCTTGGCCAGGTCGAGTACTAGGTTCACTACGGGCTGATCCGGTGTCGAGCAGTCATTGTGCTCAACGAAGATGACGGGTCCCTTCGGCCGGCGACCCAAGATACACAGCCGCCCGAGTTCTTCGTCCACCCGAACGTTGAACCCGGCTTCTTGCGCACGCGCCTTCAACATGAGCAGGTGCGCCGCGGCCTCCACCGTCCTGCTGAACGCCGCCGTGCCGTCTACGACGATTGCTTCTCTGCGCGACAAGTCAGCATTGGTCGCAAGGGACTGCGTAGAAACGGAGACTGGGCGGCCGCCGGCGAGTGCTTCGGCAACCGAGAGCACTGCGTCAAGCCGCGCGGAGGGCCGCTTGTGAATCGCGTCGAGCCGGCTGAAGCCCCCGAAGGCGTAAGCCGCTTGGACGACCAGCGCCCGCACCCTTGGCCCCGCTCCAAGGGCATCTTCTAGTTGGGACAGTGCTGCTGGCTCATGGGCTAGCATGAGAGCCAAGGCCGCCCTCCGGCCAACGTGTGCGGTATCGTCGAGGTTCGGCACGTCGCGTTCCCCGCTGAATACCTGACGACAACCGTTGACCCACGCCGCTGCGTCCCCGCCGAGGCTTACGACGGCGTCTCCGATTTCGTCCAGAAACTCCTCTCGATCGAAGCCCCTTGTTCCATATCGGCGTCTAATTCCTTCGATGGTGGCTTTCCAAACCGCGACGTCGAGCGCTGACGCTGCCGGTTCGAACGCTCTCAGGCTGTGCTCCGCGAGTTCGCTGGGCGTGGTAGCGCCCTGCTCCAGCGACCGAACAACTTCCTGGTGAAACTCGCCAGCCTCTAGCAACTCCAGCAAGGCAGCTGCCCACCCGGCATAAAAATCGAGCTCCCGACGCCGCTCCGCGACTATTGGGGACGCAGGGGGTCCCAGCGTCTCGGGCCGCCCAACTGGTACTCTCGGATAGCCCGCAGCAGCGGCTGGCACGACGTCAGTAGGAACGTCGGGGAACAAGGTGTACGAAGCCATGAAGTTGTCGAGCGCTTCACGGCTCTCGAAACATGCTTCCTCCACCCTCGTCACGCGGACCGGCCCAGGACGGGACTGGGCGGAGCTGTCTTGACGTTCAACGAAGCCTTCGCTTGCAAACCGCAGCACAACACGGGGGCCATCTTCCCCCTCCACCAGCGCCCAGTCGGGGACCGCCCCGGCGAATCCCCAAACATCGGCGCCGGCGTGCGATTGGAAATCGGCAGCATGGTCTGCCTTTAGAGCGCCACCGCCTAGGTAGCCCGAGGCCAGAGCAAGCGACCAATTATCGGCGTGCATTGGCACTAACACGTGCCCTGAATTGACTTGTGTCGTCGGGGTCGCCGGCTCGAGGTCAAGTTCTCCCTCTTTGGCCATCACGCGTCCTCCAGCTCGTTCAGCGACGAGTTATGCTCAAGGGAACGCTCGAGATAGGGCATGATTGATTGTATGATCCCTAGGCCCACGTACCTGCAGAGCTTGTAGCTCGGCTTCGGCAATAGCGCCGTAGAAGCCGGTAGCCCGCCTGTTGGATCAATCTCAGTGTAGACAACGTACAGCTCCGAGCGAGCGCGCGAGCACATCACGTACAAGGCCATTCGTTCGTTGTAGAAGCCTGAACTATCGAGGCTCATCCGTTCCATCCCGACGAAGAAAACGACGTCGAACTCTAGGCCCTTCGCGGATTGTGCATGGAGAACCGTGATCGTGTTTGGCTTGTCGAAGTCCAGCTTCTCATCCGAGTGCGTTTCATCTCCGCTAAGGTACATCTGGAGCTTGATCGCCCCCTTCGCGTCACCGAGGCGTGCCTTGATCTGGTTATAAGCTCGCTTCACGAGGTGCTTTCCGCCGTGGACGATAACGCCCACTTGCTTGCCCGGATTTAGCTTTGTCTTCCTCAAGACAAAGTCAGCGACATCCCTGTCATTTGATGCGAAAACGACCTGCGGAACCTCTCCTTCAGCATCCGGCAGCTCGGCTACACCGCTCTCGTTGCCGACTTGATAGTAGGAGCTAAAGCGGGCGATTTGCCGCGTGTTCCTGAAGTTTTTCTTCAAGACAAAGTTACGATCTTCCGCTCCCTCGATGAAAAGGTTCTTCCTTATGTCGATGACCCGGCAGTTCCGGTCGACCTGCAGCCGTTGATTATCATCCGCGAAGACGGTCAGCTGTGTCGCGATTCCAGCATTCGCGAGCTGTTTCTGGAATAGGCCCAGCGTCATGTACATGGACGGTGGAAAGTCCTGGCCTTCGTCTACCAGCAGATGCCCCCAGCCGAAGCGCTCCTTGTCAGCCGAATTGGCGAGGGTTGCCAGCCCTTCAGAGCACAACGATGTCCAGTCAACATCGTAGCGGGAACCGTTGCCCTTCGGAGTCCATCGCCTGGTCGCTGCACGCCACCAGCCTTCGACCCACTTATTCATCGTACTGACGGGCACGTTCTCAGCGACGCCGCCTCGCGTCGAGGTATAGCGACGCAGGACCCGATTATACATGATGACGAGCGGCTCTTGGCCGAGTGCCTTGAGTTTCTGGGCCCTGTGAAAGGCCATCACCGTTTTGCCCGTGCCGGGGGGGCCGACGATCAGGATAGCGCCGTCGCCCGGAGCCTGGCCGTAGATACGACGTTGCTCTCGATCGAGGTCGCTAAGCGCCGGAAAACGCATTTCAGACGCCTGCCACTTCGCGGAAAAAGCCTACAGGCTCCCGAACTCCGCGGCCGTTTTCACGGCCGTCACCTGCCACGAGCACCCTGTCGAGCAGCACGTTGGAGAAAGTGCAGCTCGTCTCCGCGACGAGCGAGCAAGCATGACACGAGGCGCGGTTCAATCCGTCGACGCCCTGTGCATCCAGCTCGCGGCAAACAGGGTCGCCAGAACACCACTGGCTGCGTGCAACGGCGCGGTAGACAACATCCTCGATCCGCTCGGGCGCACCCATCTCGCTCAAGCCGCCCATTGACCCCTCCGCGTCCGAGTCGGCCGTGTAGATCAGGATCCCCGCGTAGGGATTGTTGTTGGGTCCGCAGTAGACGCGCTCGCGTAGCGACGTGGACGAGTACCCGCAGTCGAAGGACAACTGGTTGATCATCAAGTGGCTGAATGTATGGACCATGATGAAGGCCGGCGTGGCATTGAATCCCATTCTCGACGGGAGCCCGAGGCGCTCGGCGGAAGCCAAGTGAGCCCTTGTGAATTCCGTGATTTCCGGCTCGTTGGCAGTAAGCCAGTCCTTCAAGGCCTGCCTTGAGAACTCCACGAAAACGCCCTCGCCGAGCACCTGTATACTTGGCAGCCAATCTGGCTGGCTCCGGCCCAAAGAGGGTGAAACCACGGCTTGGTTCTCAGTGACGTTACGTCGTTGAAACCCGCGGAAAGCGCGAACTTCTCGCAAACGTTCGACGCGGACGACCCGGTCGAGCAAGCGGTTGAGGCCGTGGGTAGCGCCAAGCTTTGCCGGGCGCGTAATTAGCCACTTTGTCTGTTGTCCCGCCGGGTCAGCAAGGACGGGGAACTCCTCTCCAAGAATGGTCTCTTGCGAGAAATCACCGGTCGGCGCCGGACTACTTTCGTCCTCGGCAGACATTACTTCTTCCAAGAAGCATTCCCAGGCGTCTTCTGGGTCCACTCCGAGTGATTGCGCGCGCGATGTAACGGGAGCCTTGAACGCCCCCTCGAGCAGCTCTTCTTGCTTCAATCGCGCCAGGTGCTCGGCTGCCTTAACTAGGCCTAAGTAGACCTCGTCAGACTTGAGGGTCGCCCACGAGGGGCGATCTGAGTCGCCCGCGATATCGAGGGCAGACAAGACGGACGCATAATGGAGCGCACTTGAGCCCCGGGGTTCCATGTACAGCTTGGCGGGGCCAGCACCGTCCTTGGCCTTGCAGTCCACCATCTCCTCGCCAGGCTGCTTCCCCTTGCACTTCTGAGGCAGCGGACCGTCTGCAATGCCTTCGAGAGAACCAGAGGCCTTGCAAGAGCAGCTAATCCTCATGCTTGAGAAGTCGCCGCCGCTCTTGCCGCTTACTTCGAACCTCAATCGTGCGCTCTTCCGGTCGCAGGGGCCTTGCGCCGCCTGCTGGTGCTCGCGGTGAGCCCACCAGTACCAATCTATCTCGTCCAGATGGCCATTGTCGCAGACTGCAACAAACCGCATCGGGACGAGCCGCGCATGATTGCAATCGCCCGTGCCGCAAGTCGGACGGGGAAGAGACCCGTCGTCCCGACGTTCGTCCTTGTCTCGCTGATAGGACCAGAACGTCATCTGGCGGCACTCTGGACAGAAGTGCCATCTTGGAAAACGCGTCACCGCGATAGAGATGCGCGGGCGCTTTAGCTTCTTAGGCCGCAGGCGTTGCGCGAGAGACGTGACGTTGATGTCCTCGAGGTTAAATCCTCTTTCCCACGAGCCCGTGCCCCGCACGAACAGCGACTGTCCGTCCACCTCGCAAAGAGACCCGACGCCGAACGGGCTGATCAGCTGGGCGCTACGCACGGTTGGCTTAGCCACTCGCAGAATCCTCCAGGATGATTTCCTTGTCCACGTGCCGCATCGACTGGAGCGTCTGCCAACCAGCGTTATCGGTTTTCCGATCGCCGAAGCGAACCAGCAGGCACGGCTTCTTTTGGCCCCTGGCGAAGCAATATTGTAACCCGTCCAGGTTCTTGGCCCAGTCGCGCCACTGCTCCACTTTTTCCGTGAGCTTGTTGGAGAGTCGCTCGCGCTCTTCCTCCTCGTCGTCGTTGACGTAGCTAGCCTGGAGTCGGCCACGGAGCCGCTCGATGACAGCAGCGATCGACTCGATCGCTGGATCAAAATTCTTGGCCGCGCTGTTGCTCGTGAGCGCAGTCCCGTGGCGAACGGCAATGACGAGGGCTGCGTGAAGTGCCCTGTCGATGGCTGGAAGGGCCCCGGGTGTCACACTCGTGGGCTCCACGAAGCTGTAGAACCGCTCGTGATAGTCGCGGAAGGACTCGTAGTGCGATCGGTCTCTGGGCTTGCTTGGCGAGTAGCAGGCCACGACTAGGCCCGGGACTTGGCCGCGACCGACGCGGCTCGTGGCCTGTATGTACTCCGCTGACAGCTTCGGTTGGCCGTTCACGAGCATCAATCCCAACCGGTCGATATCTACCCCGACCGAGATGATGTTCGTACAGGGCACAATATCGATCGCTGGCTCGGCGGCGGTGTGGCGCCTTGCCAGCATCTGTCGCGCCTGGGGCACCGGCGTTTCCGAGTGCGCTTTCAGCTCCAACACGCGGAAATTGGACGCACGTTCCTTGGCCTCGCAAGCCGCGTATACCTTCATGCGAGTTGGGATCTCGTCTCGGGTCGCATTAGCGATGCGGCCAAGTTCGCGCTTGCTGTTGTGGTACGCAACGAGCGTCCAGTAAGCGTCGAGCTCGTCCGGAGAAGCTCCGAGCTCCTCTCGTTCGTGCACGCCCTGCAGCAATGCCGCGATGGTCCAGGACGCGGCTATTGTCGCGCGGAGGCCTTGTGCCATGACGCCGGCGTAGAGACGTGATCGATCCACGTTGCCCACGTCCAACTTGGAGAAAAAGGAGTCCTCCGCCCGTATGCCGGGCGCTGGGAACACCGCCGATGGACGGCCGTAAATGCGCCTACACTGGACCCCTGCGTTTCGGATCGTCGCGGTCGACGCGATGACTTTTGGGGGCGGCGAACCGGTCGATTCGATCAACGTCTCGAAAGCGGCTTCGTAGATGCCGGCCAGCGTTCCCAGCGGGCCCGAGATCAAGTGAAGCTCATCTTGGATGACCAGTGACGGCGCAAGTTTCCCGGTGCCGACTCCGAAGAGCCGGCCTCCCTTGTGCTTCCAAGGCACCATCGCGAACTTGTCGACCGTGCCTAGCAGGAACGAGGGTGGATGCTGGTAAAGCAGTTCATCCACAAAGTAGACCGGCAGGCTGTCGTGAAATGGACAGTCCTCCTCTGGGCAGAACACTCGGAACGCGTTGGAGGCCGCAGCGAACCCGTAGTATGACCGGTCTGGAGAACCGTCAGGCAATCGCCTTTGGCTACTTGGCACCAGAAGCGTCCCGCACGAAGGACAACTCTCTATCGGGAAGGGATTGGCCGATCTCGGGTCCTTTGCATCAAGGAGCTCAAGCAGCTTTTCATTCCCTTCCGCGAGGTCATTTGGACTGACCTCGCCGCCGACGAATAATCCGATCGAGAACTCCTCGGTGCCAAGTGATTGGTCGCCGTCGCTGGCAAGTTGCCGTCGGACGAGCTCCAAGGCACAAATTACACCTGCTGTTCTCTGAAACTGGTCGGCCGTCAGGAAGCGATACGTGTAACGGTTTATCACGCCCGTCCCGCCGCCCTCGGCTCCCATCAGGCGGCGACGCAGTAGTTCAAACGCGGAAACGAGCAGGTAGGCCTCTGTCTTGCCGCCGCCGGTCGCAAACCAAATCACGTCTACGATGTCCCGGTCTGGCAAGTCTTTGCCGGCGAGGGACGGCAGGACCTGCAAGAAGAACGCGAGCTGGAAAGGGCGCCATGCGGCCGTGCTGGCGTAATAGTCTATTGTTGCAGTCTCGGCGGTGCCGAGTTCGAATGGACCCTGCTTGTAGTCGGCGCGCCCTCGGCCTGCTGCACGCGCTGCATGCCCCATCGACATGAGCATCGCCCTGTTGGCGAGCATGAAACACCGGGCGACGTCCCGATTGGATGCGAGCAAACGAATTCCCTCGCGCATCCTTCGTGCACTTTGCCGGCAGCGGTCGATCATTCGATCAGCGTCCGGTTGGAGGTACGCGTCGACGGCTATCGCGCCCTGGGTCTCTATCCACTGCTCGTAGAATTCAACGAGCTTCTCGAGCCTGCTCGAAAGAACTTCAGGCGGATCGTCGCCACGAGCGAGCGGCGCGATCAAGAAGATGCCGTCATCAGGAAACTTCACCTGTGACGTCCCCGTTCCAACTGACAAGTTGTCAAACACTGGTCGCCAAACGTGAGCGGTCGGGATCGCCTCGGTTCGCACGCTGGAGCAGGTCCCGCCTTCGAGCTCCCACGTGGTCGCGACACCGTGACCGGCCGCGTACGGCCGCTGCTCACCATAAATCACGCGGAGTTCGCGCTCGTCGTCTGTGGGGGGAAGGAAGGTAGCAGAGGGATACTGGAGTATCTCGCCCGTTCGAGGAGTGATCGATATCTCAACTTGAAACAGGGTTTCCTCTGCACTGCGATTGCTCGCATTCGAGGTGTTACTTACGCTTGCGGTGAGCAGGATGCTCCCATCCGCGAGGCTCCTGGCGAGCACCTCAAGGGCCGCGCGGCCCTCCAGCACGGGCGTGGGTGGCAACCCGCGCGGATCGACTTCAACCTTCGCATCGGCAAGGGGCACGCGCCGCCAGCGCGCTTCTTGCTTGGCTTTTCGCCTTTTGCCGGTGTGCTCAGTCGTAGCGCCGGTGGTCTCGCTCGCGGCACCGCCTAGCGGCTCATACCGCGCCGCCTGAATAGTGACCTCTACTAGGCTCCCCGCGCTGACACAAACCGAGAGGCCCATGGACGACGGCAGCATCGCCGTTGCCATGCTCAGCGGGTCATCCGGGTCTTCGTCAACGCTCTCCGCTTCGTCGCCGGCGCGCGCGACGTCTTCGGGCTCGTTACGCGGAAAGAGCATCCCCATCATGTACGCAAGACTCAGGCGACCATCGATGACCTCTTGCTCGAACGTCCCGTCCTCCCCTGCCGCGCCAAGCCCCGGCCCGACGAGCCGCCGCCTCAAATCACGGACTATCTCGTCCCTGCATGACATCAGGTCACCACTCCCCTTGCTGCAATTGCCGCAGCCTTTTCTGCCAGTGCTTCGGCAGCCTGGGTCGGGGCAATGAGGACCAACTCGTGGTTGGCTCGGGAGATCGCCTTGTACGCCCGGGAGCTGATGGAAGCCGCGTTCCCGTCTAGGCCCGCGATACAGACGAGCGGACGTTCAAGCCCCTTGAAATCCTCGATACGGGCGACGAGTACGCAATCTCGGTCGCCAGCGAGCGCCCGCTCGGTAAGTGGCTCAGCGCGGAAGCCCTTGCCAGCAATGAGTTGGGCGACTTCCTCAGGGCTCGACTGCTCGTCAACCAGTACGACTACGTCCGAACGCGCTGCTGCTCCCTCGCCACTCAACCAGCCCCGCAACGTTCGCACGATCGCCGTCTCGAGTTCTTGGGGAGAGTCGGCTCGCTCGATGACTACTCTGCCCATGCTCGGCTCTCCCCGCGGATGCCCCGCGTCCGCGCCCGAGAAGGTCGAGATCGCCTGCACGACCTGTCCTGCGTTCCGCACGTTCTGCTTTAGCTTGCACCGAAAGCCGAGGGAGAGAAGGTACTCGTGGCAATCCTCGTCGACCGGGTGACTCGGCGAGACTTGATGGTTCGGATCTCCAAACCAGCGCCAGCGACCTTTTTGCCACCCGCCTTTCAAGGCATTTTCGAGTGTCTCTATCGAGTTTACATCGCAGAGGTCTTGCCCCTCGTCGACCACGAGGGTGTCCCAGGGGCCACGCTGCGCCTCCAGCTTGGCAACATCATCTAGCGTCGCGACGGTGACGTTTTCAGGGAAGTCATGAGACCTTAGGAATGAAGCCAGGAACGGGCTACGCGTTACGAAAAGAACGCTACGGCCCGCTGATGCTTCGTAACGAGCACAAGCAGCGGCAACGAATGTCTTGCCCGTGCCTGCACCTCCAGCAACGATGATACGATCATTATCGCTGATCTCGTCCATTCTCTCGTATTGCTCTTCTGTGAACTGGCAGAAGTCCCGTTCCGCATGCCGCAATTGGCTGTTGAGCGGCGGCACTCGCTCGAAATTCGGGCGAAGCGCCGTGACAATTTTTGTGATCACTGACGGAGACAGCTCACGCACGTTTTTCTTGGTTGACGCCCAGTGGTCAAGGGCGCGTTCCAGGAAATCACGGAAGGTGTTGTGACCGCGGCAATCGACGTCGTATGCCGTGATTTGGTCCGGGTGTTCCGGTAAAGGAGAAGCGCCGGGGCTGATGAGCCGTGGGATGTCGGGAAAAACGACTGCGAATCCCATCGGCACTCCACCAAGTTCGCGCGCGAAACTTGGGTTCAGGTATTTCTTTTCCAGCGAGAAAAAGGCCGAGCTGGCCTGTGCCGCCGGGCTTTCCTGCTTGGTGTTAGTTTCGCCGAAGCGGTTCGTGAATTCCCAGTAGCCATTCTTACAGGCTACGCGGCCACCTTTGACCTCGAGCAGCAGGATTCCCCGGCGCGTGACGACGACGAAGTCGGCCTCCGACCACCGCTTGTACTCGTGGCGTCCAATGTTGAGAGAATGTAAGGCTGTGTCCGCGCTGCTGAACGAGATTTGCTTCAGAAAGCCGAAGACCTTCCGCTCCGCGTCGCTCTTGCAGTTGATCAGTTCCGGAGGGAGCAGCCTCATTGGGCGGCCCGCGCGGCCAAGGCACAGGACTGACGCCCCTGCGCCCTTACCTTCATACTTGTACGCCGCACGCTAACCCCCCGCGATCGCAGGTTAAGAGTTCGGCACAAGTTGTCTAGTGGGTGTGTTCCGGCGCGACGTCAAACTCATTTATAGGACGTGCCCCAGGGATACTGATCGACAGAATACCCCGCCGGCGCTGAGAACGGGGCTCGGCAATTTCCCCCTGGACTTCCCCTGACGACCTCGCCATTGGTGCGCATTCAGGTGTCCGGAAGCAGAGTCTCAGTTCCAATGAAGCCACAGATGACGATGGTCGACCTCTTCGCCGGCTGCGGGGGGCTATCACTCGGTATGGAAAACGCCGGGTTCACGCCGGTGTTCGTCAACGAGCTGAACGAGCATGCGATGGCCACTTACCTTGCGAACCGTCACCACCTCGTCGGTGGCAAGCCGTTCGCCGAGCAGACACACCTGCGCTGCAACGACGCCCACGAGTTGCAAGGTGATCGGCTACAAGGGATGGTGGCCGACCTGGAGGCCATCGGCCTGTCATTCCCGCCGGAGCACCTCTCGGGAAAGGGCAAGGGCGCGAGCACTCTGGACCTGCTCGCCGGCGGGCCACCCTGCCAGGGCTACTCAGGCATCGGTCACCGGCGATCCTACTCGGTGGACAAGAAGGACCTGCCGTCGAACCAGCTCTACCAGCGGATGGCCGCGATCATCCGCCGGCTGCGCCCGCGCGTATTCCTTTTCGAGAACGTGCGGGGGTTGTTGACCTCGAAGTGGACCCGCGACGGCGAGCACCGGATCTGGGACGACGTTCTCGCCGAGTTCCGGTCGATCAGCGGCTATGAGGTCCGCTGGTCTCTCGTGAGGGCCGGCGACTATGGGGTTCCGCAGAACCGCCCGAGGGTGCTACTAGTTGGTATCCGCGCCGACATCGTTGCCGCGACCGACCTGGTCGACGTGACTGCCGACCCAGAAGACGCGGTGAAGTGCGGGTTCTTGCCCCCGGGGGAACCTTCAGACTGCCCGGACCTCGTCGACCTGCTCGGCGACCTCGTCGATCCGGCGATCGCGAATGTGCTCGCGAACGGCGATTACCCGTCGGGAAAGTTCGCAACCACGTCCTATCCCTCGCCCCCGACGACGTGGATTCAAAAGCAATTGCGCGCACCGGCCCCGGCCGCGGAACACCGCTCCCGCGGCGAACTCACAGATCACGAGTACTCGAAGCACGCTCCGAACATCGTCGCCAAGTTCAAGCACATGATTGCCAACGGCGGGCAAATCCCGGAACACGCCCGCACCAAGAAGTTCGCGCAAAAGGTCCTGCCGAAACGATGGGGTAACCGCGGTCCGAGCATCACGGCGACCTCGATGCCCGATGACTACGTCCACTTCTCTCAGCCCCGCACGTTGACAGTCCGCGAGTGGGCGAGATTGCAACTCTTCCCCGACTGGTACAGGTTTGAGGGGAAGAGAACGACCGGCGGTCTGCGCCGGGCGGGCAATCCCCGGGAAGGCATCTTTGACCGCGAAGTCCCCAAGTACACCCAGATCGGTAACGCCGTTCCGGTCGGCCTCGCCGAGCGCGTGGGCAAGCACTTCAGGCGCATCCTCGAGGAAGCGCTAGGAGATGCTGGCCAGTAGTGATTTTCCAGTCGAGGAAGCGCTCGAGCTGCTGACTCGTAACGACATCGACGCGGCCCTGCTGGTCCCGACCCCGACCGGCTTGAAGAAGTCCATACTCGACGCCACCGACGATCTCCGGGCGTACTTCCGAGACCAGGGATTCCACGACTACGCGGCGCAGGGCCAAGGTCAGGACGAAAAGGTCGTGCGGGATGCGTTCTTCGTGCGGCCGAACGGCCTCGAGAAGACGAGGGTCTCACTGTATCGCCCGGTGACGAAGAACGGCGACCCCCGCATCTGGCCGGGACAGGCAACCCGCCGAAACGCAGAGGCCTTCAACCTGCTCGCGCTCGTCGTCCTCGATGGTGTGCTGTATATCGCAAACCTCAGTGATGCCTCCGTGCGCGCGTCTCTCGAGGACCCCGCGTCGACGTTCCGCCGAATACTGGCGCGCTCGCGCACCCCGGATTTACCCGTCGTCAACGAGCTCCTCGGCCGCCTCCGGGAGGTCGCCAAGAAGGGTTTCGTGAAGACACTGCGCCCCGGCGATACGGGTGTCGGGATGACACTGGAAACGCTGCTGGGTATCGCCGCGAACTCCAACCGGGCGCCGGACTTCAAGGGTGTCGAGTTGAAGGCAAAGCGACTGGGGCGGACCTTAAACCGGTCTAGCTTGTTCTCGCAGGTGCCGGACTGGAAGCTGAGCCCGGCCGGATCCGCCCTGGGTCTTCTCAATCGCCGGGGTTACGTACGCGACGGACGGCGCCAGCTCTATCACGAGCTCGACGCCAGTAAGACCAACTCGCTCGGCTTGAAGCTAGACCTCGACGAGGAGAACGACTGGCTGCGCCAAGTCCACGTCGATGTGACCACCGGAGCGGTGACGCACGACGTGACTTGGCGCATGGAGGCCCTGCGGAAACGTCTCGCGACCAAGCATGCCGAGACCTTCTGGGTGCGCGCTAAGTGCCGGGGCCGTGGGCCCGACGAAGAATTCTGTTACGTGGAGGTCGAGCACACGCGCGAGCCGAAGGTGCGCAACCTGGAGGCGCTGATCGAGGCCGGTGTCATCTCTATGGACTACACCCTGTCCAAGATCTCGGAAACACGCGCCCGTGACCACGGATACCTGTTCAAGATCCACCCCGCCAATCTCGGCGCGTTGTTCCCGCCCTCGCGAGTTTATGCCCTCGCCTGACGCGCTCACCCGCAGCGACAAAGCGAAGCTCACGCGCCTATCGCGCGACTTGGTTGCCTGGGCGGCAAACAACGGTCGCCTGTTTCCCTGGCGCTCCAACGCCGCGACCACCTACCAAAAAATCACCGTCGAGGTGTTGCTTCAGCGGACCACGGCGACGGCGGTGGCTGGCATCTACGACGACTTTTTCTCGCGCTTCCCCGACTGGGATGCGCTCGCCGGAGCGTCGCCCGTCGAATTGGAAGAGTTCCTGAGGCCTCTGGGGCTCTGGCGTAGGCGCGCTGCGGCGCTGATTGGGCTCGCGCGCTACGCGGCGGGTACCGGCGGGGCATTCCCGTCTGACGCCAACGATCACATCGCCATCCCGGCCGTCGGGCAGTACGTCTCCAACGCGATCCTTTTGTTTCATCACGGGCGAGCTGCCCCGCTCCTAGACGTGAACATGGCTCGCGTAATCGAACGCGCTGTGCGGCCGAGGCGCCTAGCGGACATCAGGCACGACCCCTGGCTGCAGGCCGCTGCAAAGTGGTTCGCCAGGGGGGCTACGTCGGTCGAGGTGAACTGGGCAGTTCTCGACTTCGCGGCACTCGTCTGCAAGGCGCGCCGGCCGGTCTGCGAGGCCTGTCCGGTGAACGCGTATTGCGCATTCTTCCAGCGGGCCAAATCGAGTGGAGTGCCACTGGCCACGCTGGTTGCCACAATCGAACGGAGATAGAGGCTGTGAAAGCTGAACTGTACGACCAAGCCAACGAGGGCGGCCATACGACGATCTCGCTCGAGCTGAATCCGGACGGCTCTGTCCAGCTTTTTTACCACGACGTCGGACCTGCTGCCCTCGAGATGTTCGGGGATAGCGATTACGAGGCATGGCTCACGGTCTCGGCTGCATCCGTGCCGGCCCTTTGCTTCGCGTTGTTAAAGCAAGGCTTTTCGGGCGATGGCCAAGCGCTTACGCGGGCCCGCGACCTCTGCAACCGAAGCGGGATCGACCACGAATTCGGAGTGTGGACCTGACGCCGTTAAGCGAGCGAACCGGCGTAGCGATAACCGTTGCCTGAGAACTTGAAATCAGCGGGGAGGTCGCGACCGAGGTAACGGGCGGTCACGTCGCTCGCAGCCGGCCGGCCGGTGAAGCCTAGCCGGCCAGGCATCGGCCTATCGTAGTCCGGAAAATTATCGTGGGTGGCCCGCTTCCATTCGGTTGGCTCAAAAACGCCGATCACGCGCCGGTTTTTCGTTGCGAGCACGTATTCAACCTTTGCCGCGCGAGCGGGTGCAAGTCGCCATGCGTACCTGGCTGCGTCGTAAGCGCTCGAGCGGGGGAATGTCTGGTTCACGCTGACCACGAGCAGAGCGTCTGAGCTATTCAGGTCGATCACGCCAACATCTTCGTCACGCCCTTCCAAGTCAGTCCTCGCTGCGACCTTTGCGTCCGTCATAGAAAGTTGTCGGGGTTCTGGACAACTCTCCGGCACGTACTGGTATTACCCCAGCTAGAGGCGATCCTCAGGGCGGACTTGCTCAGCGGAGCCTCGCCGGGCACCCCAGCTCATCATAGATCGGGCCAATGCACGGTGCGGCAGTTGATTTGTCGACCGGACCTTCAATCCCTCCCAGCTAGCACCACGGATGGCGCGAGCCGTCCCAAGCCCTGGCCAGGCCTTCCGCGACGAGGGTGCTGCCGACGCTCTCCCCGTTCACATCGACGATCCTGAGTTTGCGGCCGTAACGGTCAGTATCCCGATCGACCGCTTCCAAGGTGACGGCCCCACTGTTCAGCAATTGCTGCAGCCGGAGCGTCGCTCGGTCACCAAGCTCCTTCTCGCTCGAGCAGCGCGGGTCGTGCGTCTCCGGGGCATCGATGTCGGCGATGCGGATCTTCACCCCCTCGACCCAGACCGTGTCGCCATCGACCACGCAATTATAGCCACCGCCAATGAAACACATGGAGAAATGTGTGCGAACACCACCGGTGCCCCTGGCCTCTGCCCCGCCTGAGGGAAGTGCAACCCAACCCAGCCCATAGGCAGCGCCGAGCAGTGCTGCGCCGCCCCACACGGAAGCAAACACCGTCCAACTCTTCATGCAGCGGCCGGCTTCCAGCCCCGAGTGGCGGCCCAAAGCAAAATCGCCGCCCAGCCGACTGGCAGGACTGCCGTAGCCATCAAGACCGCCGCAGTGATGGGAATGTGCGCCTTTGGATCACGCATACAGTAAATCCATTTCCAATGGTGGCGTGCGCCGAGTTCGCACACTCCCCCTGTTCTTCGGCACGCTGTTTCAGGTGTGTGGCGGGCGAAACCCAAGGGCGCAAGCTTGGCCCGCTTGTCGTTACAAAAGTGACAAAATGTCATGAGTGGCTAATCAAAGCTGCGTGTTGCGTCACCCGGCCAAGCTGATTGGATGGATTGGAAATCGCGTCGAATCAGGCCGTGTCGCTTTCTGCTGCTGGAAAGAGGAACGCGAAGCTTGGCGGGCGCAGAAAGCAGCAGCGCGAGAGCAGTTTGATACGACGGAGCTGGAACGGGAAGTTGAGTCGCTGCGCACTCGTCTGGACGCCGAAGTCGAGCGGCTCTTCGACGATCCGATAAAACAAGCCGAAGAACGCTTCCAGGAATTATGGCGTGACGGCCTGGAGCTTCATCGCAGGATTGAGTTGTTCTCCAGGGATTTCTGGGGGGAGAGAAACCAGGCGCTTGAACGCCTCCGACCGATCGTCCGCGAGATTAAGGAGACAAAAGCTGAGCTGGCGGAAGCTTATGAGAGGCACGCGGACGCCGTGGCATACATTCGACACTGGCTTGCGCGTTCAAGATCTCGCATTCCCATATACGGTAAAGCTGGCCGGCCGGTCCCATCGCACTGGCTACTTGGCATGAGCCAAGCGAAGTTCGAGCGCGCGAAATATCGTCGAGACAAGGCGGGTCACGAAATCGGGCAGCTGAAGTCTGCGCTTGCGAGACTGCAGTTAGACAAACGGTCTTGGCAGAGAGTGCTCGATGAAATCAAAGGCCACGCACAAGAGTTACGGGAGCTCCGTGAGACGCGGCAGTTTCCCAATGTGCTGCGCGAACAGGTGGAGGACTTGGAACGTCAGTCTGAGCGACTGACTGAGTTTGTTGCTCGCGCATCACGGGGGCGTGAAAGCTACATAAAGCAGTCATCACTCACGCGCGAAATCGAGAAAGTCGTGAGCCAGATTGAGCGCATGAAGCGCGCGCGTCGATCATTTTTGGAAAGCTTTAAAGCCCCAAGTGCGAAAGCCGACAGGAGAGCCGCTTACTTGCGGCAATATGCGGAGCGCCGCGTTTCATAATATAAGTGCGTCCGTCGTCCGAGCCCGGCTTATAGGCTCTGGATTGCTACTCCTACAGGACTCACACAGCACCTCCCAAGACATTCGATCGGAACGAAATTCATAACGGGGAGGCTTAGGGCCAACTGCAACCTCTCCTGTAGCTGTCTAACCTGCGTGAGACGGCATGGGACTGCATGGAACGGCATGGGATTCTGACGACCGCAAAATGCATTCTTTGTGCCTGTGAGAGCTGTGCAAGACCGTTCCTGAGTGCTTTCCAAGCAGACGATTGAATGACGCTCGATGCCGACCAGCCGGTAAATCGTCACAGGCCCCTTTACCTGTGACGGTCGTCACAGGCCGCCTGTGACGCCTATTTCCGCGTCTTTTCAGTGGCTTATATATGATCGTCACAGGATCACAGGTGTTTCCTTGTATAACTTTCCGTAGCAGGGGTGATTCCGCACGTTTCTCGCGCAGTGGCGCTCAACCATTGCATCGCCGTCAGGCTCTGCTCCTGAATTTATATAGTTCTCTAGGGAAACACCTGTGATCCTGTGACGATTGCCCTTTTTGCGGCAGATTTCTGGGGAAAATGACCGTCACAGGTCACCGTCACAGGTGCGTCACAGGTATGGAGCCTGTGACGGTGCCGCGATCGGCAAAATGCGACCGTCCATAGGCGTCCCATGCCGTCCCAGCGCACTATGTCCTAATAGACTTTTTGAAAACGCTCGATTCCAAGGGCTCAGCGCCTCCCGCTTGAAGTAAAAGCCGGAGAAAGGACCCGTTTTCATTGAATGGTTGCTTTCATTTTTATATTTTGATTTGTGTTTTCAGACGCGAGACTTCTTGACTCTGCTTCTGAATAAATCAATCGTGTTGACTTACTTCGGGAGTAGTGAAAATGGTAACAGTTATCATTCTGCTAGTCGTATTAAGCGCAGTGTCCTGCCTTTCAACGACGCCGGAAAGCCGCGCTGAAGCGCGCGCAAAGATGGCCCGCTGGAATCCACTGTTTGCCAGCATCCTCTTTCTTGAATTGGCATTTATCTTTTGGCCGCGCTGAACCGCCGCGCTGAACCGCGGCGACGGTTTTAGCTACCGCATGGTTCCGGTCGCATTTGTCATAACGGAGCGCGCATAGCCGTTGTGCCCATCGGGCTTTCCGGTAGGCTTCATGGCGTGGGTGATAGGGAAGCTTCTGCTGTCTCACTTCCGTTGAGGATGCTCACCCGTCGTAGGGCCGACGGAAGCCTGTACACGCGCCGGATTGCCACCGATGCCAAGTTGATCCAGCTGGCGAGCGTAAGCAGGACTGACACTCTCGCCAGGCTGTCCAAGCACGATCGAAATCATTCCGACTACTTGCCATCGGAGTGCCTCGTCTATCTCTTGCGGGCGGCAGTCGGCGATGACGACCTTCGCTGGTTCAATGCTATCTGCTCGGCACTGATGGCGCGTTGCGCACTCAATCTGCGATGGGCGGTGAATGCTGGAGTCCTGCGGGACTCAGAAGGGGTTCGCGAGGACATTCTCAGCGAGTTCACGCTCAAGATCAGCGAGGCACTTCATGAAGATCCCGAGCAGCTGGACGTCTTCGAAGTGGCCTTCGATCTTGCGTTCGCAGCACTGCGAACGGATCGAATACGATCGGAGGCCTTGCGCCAACGAAGGCAATCGACCTTCAATCCACAGCCGACGGATGCAGACGACGATCCGGACCGGTGGATACTGGCGCTGGCATCCGACGACGGATCCGACGTCGTCGGGCTTTACGGCGCGGAGTATGAAATTTTCCGGAAATCGGTTCTCGCTGCGATTAACCGACTGCCCGCCGCTGAGCAGGAGGCGATCTCCCTTCGCCTTCAAGGCTGGCAGATTTCATCCGAGGAGGCTGATATGAACTCGATCGCCAAGCACTGCGGCGTAGACGAGAGAACCGTGCGGAACCGCATTAGAAGCGGCGTGAAGCGCTTGATTGAACTCACGCAGGCAGAGCGGCCATGACCCAGCGGAGCATCGAGGCTCCTCCTCTGGAAGATGTCCTTCTAGATTTCGCCACGTCGGAGGATCCGCTTCCGGCAAGGCTCGATCGCTTCGTGACGTTGTTTCCGTCCTACGAGCATGAAATCCGGGCACTCGCCTCTGAAGTCTCGCAACTTGAACGGACACCGATGCCAGCAAGGCTGCAGCCCGAAGAAGCTGTCATGGCCGCGACCCATGGGGAGCTCCTGGCCGCTTCGTTCAGTCGAGTTCGCGCGGAAGCCGGCACTGATGTCCTTGCCGCCGTCAGCGCTCCGGAACTCAGAAAGCTGGCGAAGAAGATCGATCTGCCTGTGCAGCTGCTTGAAAAGCTCAAGCAACGGCTGATCGACGTAACGACGATTCCCAGCGGGTTTGTTGCCTGGCTGGCTGAGTGCATGAACGTCGCCGAGGCGGACCTTGCGTTCAGCCTACGACAGCCCGCACCCGCTGGCGTTTCGCCACACTTCCGTCTCGATGGAGCGTCGGGCGATACCCCGCAATCATTCAAGGACGCACTGGCGACGTCTGCGCTCAGCGACGATCAACGCGCCAGGATGGAAGGATTTCTGTCAGGCTCGGCGGCGGACTAGCGTGCTTATCGGCTTGCCGGATTAGTCCCGAAAGATTTTTTCTCGAGCCTTTTCCGGTCGACCACCTCAGCTCCGATTAGCTGATTGTTGGAGGGAAATCGGGATCGCCGATGCCTCTCCGCATCAAGCGACGGAGTTCAATATCATGAGCAATTCGGACAACGGACACGGCGGCCAGGACAATAAGTTCGAGGTCACCGTCTCGTTCAACGGCATCAACAAGCCGCTCGAGGTCAACAAGAACCAAGCGGTTCAGTCGGTCATACCCCGCGCCTTGGAGCTCTTCCATCAGAGCGGAGATACTGTCGGCCTGTTTCTGGGCGGCACAGAGCTGCAGCCGCACAACAGCGTCGAAGACTCGGGCATCACGCCAGGTGCTGTCCTCATCCTCCGGCCGCGCCAGGTCCGGGGCGGCTAATGCGGTACCAGCTCGCAGCGTCGCTGCTCGAGGAGACGTTCACGCACTTCCGTCGCTGCGGTGCTGGGGTGCGGGAATGTCAGGCACTGTGGGTGGGCCCATGGGCTCACCCACATCTGATCACCGAGGTAGTCCACCCGCGGCATAGTGCATCGGCGGCTGGCTTCCAGCTCGATGATGCCTGGCTGAGCGATTTCTGGACCCGGCTCGCGAAGGAAGAGGTCGGGATCCGGGTGCAGTGCCACACCCATCCCGGTGCCGCGTATCACAGCGCTGTCGATGATGCGTTTCCGGTCATCACCACGCCCGGCTTCCTTAGCCTGGTGATCCCGCGTTTTGGCTTGGGTCCGGTTGGATTCGAGCGGGCATTCCTGGCTCAGATCGATGAGGCAGGTCACTGGGACGAAGTGGCGATCGCCGAATTCCTGGAGATTGTGTGATGCAAGCTGCTCTCGATCGTACTCTGCTTTTGATGCGAACGGACCTGCTGGATGAGGTCTCAGCAGAGGAACTGCTTTGCGCCTTAACCGAAACCTCCGTCGTTCTGTCGGCGAGCGAAGATGTTTTGTTGAGCCATTCGGGCCAGACGGCCTTCGTGACGGCCGCGCTGTTGCTGGCCCGGTCCGGGCATTGTGTTCGCCTGGACGCTCCAAACGTCGACATCATCGGAAATCAGCCCCCCCTTCGTCGCGACCGGCTGATTGATGGCCTGCTGGAAGTTGGCGCGGATCTCCTGCCCGGCTGCTCCTTCACGACCGGAATGTCGGATCGGTCGGCCGACCTCGTCGTCTGTATTGGCCAACATTCAAGCAAAGCCGAAGCGGCCGATCGAATCTTTGTGACTGCCGATGATTGGTCGGCACAAATCAGCGGCGGGGAAGAGCTTGCGTGGAACGGGGGGGAATGGCCCCTGGGCGCATTCGCCGCGGCTGCTCTGATCGCCGGCGAGGTCTTCAAAGTCAGCATGCGTCGCCTGCGCGATCACGCGAAGAACGCTCCATTGTTCGAGGACCTGTACGCACCAGCTCGGTCAGCGTGTGTCCGCCTCGCGCCCGCTGAAACGCCGCACGCCACGAGCCTTGATGCGATTGACCTGATCAGTGGCGGCGCAATCGGCAACTCGTTCCTCTACACGTTGCTTCGGCTGCCACGTTGTTCCGCCGAAATCCGTGTAATGGACGACGATGAAAGCGCGCTAAGCAACCTCAACCGGAACGCACTGCTGCGACGTTCGCGGATCGACATCCCGAAGGTCGAAGACTTGGCCAGCTTCGCCGTCGACAGGATCGCAATCAAGCCATTGGTGCATCGCTACGGCGGTGAAGAGGATCCGGATCTCGCCGACACCGTGATCGTGGGCGTCGACCACATCCCCTCGCGCTGGTCAGCTCAGCGTTCACGACCAACCTGGCTCGGCGTTGGGGCAACGGAGGGCTTCTCGGTGCAGGTTTCGCACCATCGCCCAGGACAGGCCTGCGCTCAGTGCCTTCACCCCGAGGACGCCCCGATCGATGGACCCATTCCAACGGTTGCATTCGTCTCCTTCTGGGCGGGTTTGCTGCTGGCGGCCGACCTCATCCGGAAGACCGCTGGAACGCTGCCCTCAGATAACGAGCAGCAGGTCTTCCTGCCGGCGCTTCGCCCTGAGTCTTGGGACTACGCGCACTCGCCAATCAATCCGCGCGCGGGTTGTCCAAACTGCGCCGAGTTGGGGGTCGTGTCATGACGTCGGCAGGTTCGAAAACAGCTCCGCAACGCGGCGTAGAAAATGGAGGTGCTGTTCGGCTCTTGAGCATCGTCGTTGCGGTAGTTACCTGCCTGCCCCCGAAGATTGTGGAAGAGCCGGAACGGAATGCAGACACCGGAGGAGAACTCCGGCGACGAGGAAGTCGCCGGCGACAAGAAGATTGCCGCCGAGTCCAAGAGCCAATTGGCTGGCGGTCGCACGTTGCCGGATCTCCTTTTCGTAACGGAGCCGGATCGGCTGAAGTCAGCGGTTGGCGACGCCGCCGAGACGGCGGTGAAGCTGATCAAGGACGCTGGCAAGGACGTCTTCGAGCTGGGGCTTGGAGCCGATCCTTGGAAAGCCGTTTCAGCAGCGGCGTCTGGGAAGGCGGGCGTTGTCATCGTGGGAGGTTACGACGTCGTCCCGTCTGTCAGGCTCGATTGCCTGCCGAAGGCGATACGGGCTCACGTGCAGAACCTTGCGGATCCGGACGATTGGGAGGTCTGGAATGACGAGGCTTATGCCGACGTAAACCGCGACAGCTTTGGCGATCTGCCGGTGTCTCGAATCCCGGACGGTCACTCGGGCGATCTACTAGTGGCCGCGTTGACTGGAACGGCGACGAGCGCTGATGCGACACGCTTCGGACTCCGAAATTTCAAACGGCCGTTCGCCGACCAAGTTTTTCTGAAGGTTCCCGGAAGCGAGACAATGCTAATCTCGGAACCGACCGCTGTAGGAACGATCAAGGTGACCGATCTGAACGCGTCGAATCTCTACGTGATGCTGCACGGGTCCTCGGACAATCTCGGCAGCTACTGGGGCGAGGCGAGTAGCGGGGGCTACGTAGAGGCAATGAAGACGTCGTGCGTCGGAAAGCAATCCGGTGGCACCGTCTTCGCTGGATGTTGCTACGGTGCGCTCACGGTGGAGGAACGACCGCATGAGTTGGCAACCGGAGACGATCCGACGATCGTCCCGGCGAGTGACTCGATCGCGTTGCAGTTTCTGGCGAAAGGGGCTGCCGCCTTCGTGGGCTGCACTGGGGCGCATTATTCGCCGGCAGCAGGAGCCGCGTTGCCATACGGGGCCGATGTGCTCCACAAGGCGTTTTGGGATCATCTGGCCTCGGGCCATGGGGCTGCCGAAGCGCTGTTCAACGCCAAGAAAGACTATTTGAAGGTAATACTATCTACTCACGATCCAGGCATAATGGCGATCATCTTCAAGATGTGGCGCCAGTTCAAATGCCTCGGTCTTGGGTGGTAAGAAGGGAGCTAGTCGATGACGGAAACTCCAAGGCAGATCGCGAAGCGCGTCCTCCCGGGATGGAAGGTCGTTAAGACGTCGAAGGCCCCCAAGGCCGTGGGCCGTGCGGACGTGTCCACGCCGAGCCTGAACGCGCTCCGCAAGGCTTATGGTCTCGAGCCAACCAAGATCAAGGAAGGCTTCGCGAGCGCCTCCGCCGCGGATGCCGACACTGAGTTTGTCGTGATGGAGCCGCCATCAGACGACGATCATGTCGGCCGCAAGGTCGTTGTGGTTTCGAACGGCAAGGCTGTCGCCGTCCAAGGCTAGCAGCTAGACACCGACCTCCGCGACATTCTCAACGAGCGTCAAGTTGCGAGCTGCGATCTGCGCAGTGACTTCCGCGACAAGATCGACGTTCTCGCTCCGTGTGCTGATCGATACGATCAGGCTAAAAGGCGCCGACGCTCCATAATATTGGGGCTCCTTGCGATCGGCCCACCAGCCGCGCACCGGGTAGACAGCGATGCCGTCGCGCTGGGCAAGTTCATATGCCTTGCCCTTCCACACGTCGTGATGAAGCGTTCCGCGACCCCGGTAACGGGATCCGATGCACCACCCGCGATCGCCGGCGCCGGGGGCTAGTGAGTCGCCCTCCTCGATCTCCGCGAGCATGTTTACCCGCCGCTGCGCCTCGGCATGGCTGTCATCCGGCGACTTCAGGTCGAACCGTAGGCGGTGCGAGGCATAGCGGTCCAAACGGTGACGGCTGCCCGCATGTGGATCGGGTTCGGCGAAGTAGGACAAGGTGCAGCGAAGCTCCACGTCCTCCTGGTTCAAGCGCCGCAATTCTTCGGTCGGCCACGGCAGTCGGAAATACTTCATCTCGCGAAGGCGAACGCGCCCGTCCGACAGCGTGTACGGATGCATTTCATCTTCCATGATCAGCGTGAGCGCGTTCCCCGCGCTCGCGAACAGGCGCTCTTCGGTGGGTACGCCCCAGCCAAAGCAGTGCAGCACGTTGAGCCAAGCATCAGCGTCGGAAAGGCCCTTTCGCTTTCCAGTCCGAAAGCGACCTTCCATGGCTTCGGTCCAACGAGCCGAATGCACCATCATCCCGCGAAGAGTTTCAGCTCGAAAGTTTGGATAGTCCGCAGCCAAGCGTGTCGCCATGCCTGCCGCTCGGGCCGTTGCTGCGCTGGTGTCAGCGACCCATACCAACGGCTTCCAGAGGAAATCCTTACCGGTCGTCAGCACCATAGTTGCCGGCACCGGTCGGGAAGACTCGCCGTCGTCATCGATGACATGATTGCCCCCTTCGAGGACGATGTCAGGCTTGTTGGCGTAGCGCATTTCCCACTGCTGGGCGGTCCTGGATGTTGGACAGAGATCGCCGGCTGGCGCGAGCACCGTCTGATCCTCCGGGCACTTCTGAGTAGCTGCGCCGACGGTCAGCGCGTTGAGAGCCTGCCCTGGAGATTCTAGGCGATGGTCCTCATTGCGGGCCTCGTAATAGCTGATTTGGTACGGGTCGAAGGCACTCGTCCGCACATTGCCAGCGGCAACGCAGAAGAGACGGGTTGCATTGCCATCATTCCACGCAAGCTTGTCGATGGCTGCTGACGTGCTGGTCTGCCGCCCGTCGTCGGAGTCACCTGGCGCCGTCGCGGCTAAGCAATAGACCCGAGCATGAGGCTCCTGCTCAGCGATGTCGACCGCTTCCCGCAATGCGACGTGAGCGGGCACGGGTGCCATGCTCGACGGAGCGGTGACCACGACGGACTCGATCTCGGTGGTCAGATGCAAGGGGCTAGGGTCATCGACGATCTCTTCGAGATCTCCATAGAGCACCACCCCCGCCATCTTCGTGCCGTGGCCGTCGTGGTCGTTTGCATCCCAGTCCGGCCGGATCGTGTAGCAACGTTGAGCCGGCAGGGCCGGCGCTAGCAGCGGGTGAGAGGGATTTACGCCCGTATCGAGGATTGTTGTCCGAACGGAGCCGGTGGGTGCGCCAACTACTCGGCCGACAATCGTCTCGAGGGACAGAATTCGCTCTTCCGGATCGAGCTCCTGATAATCGGCGGCAAAGTTCGATGCTCCACGGAGTTCGACGACGGACGCGCTGGCTCTGACTAGAGCCGCAACCTGATCGTGATCCGCCGTGACATTGACGACCGCTAGGTCGACGAAGTCCTCAGTCGAGCCATTGATGGCAATCTCAAGCCGATTGGCGATCTTGAGGACCTGGTCGACTGAGGAACCACGCACCCAAACTTCCCATTGAACCTTGCCTTCGCCACGGCCCGGAAGTCGGTCACTCGCGTCCGTCCAGAGATCTTCGACAGTCGCCGCGCGGAAATCATCGGCGCTCTCAAAAAGCCAGAACCGCTGCGGACGGCGCTCGTCGTCTTCATCCCACTCCTCGTATTTATCGAGCGCCGCGAGCAGACTCCTCGCGCTTCCGGCCTTCACGAAGAAGACGGCCAGATCGCCTTCGTTCCCCTTCTTGCGTTGTACGCTGAGGAGTTGGAGACCGCGGCTTTCCAGCTTTAAATCGCCGACCTCGAGGTCTTCGTCTGGCCGGCCTTCAACGGCCATTGGCATGCCGCGAGCAGACGCCGGAACGCCATATCGCGCCTGCTCCGTACGAATCGCGGATAGTTCGGAGACCGCTTTGCTGAGGGCTTCCCTGAGCTTTCTCGCGTGTTCTTGGCGGTCGGCAACGGGGCGCGGACGTTCTTTAGAACCGCCTCCGCGCGGCTGGAATTTCTCGGATGCAACACCGACGCCACGAAGGTGTATGTGCCTGTAATCCTGCATTCTTCCCCCAGACAACCGAGCGGATCACTAATTCCGCAGGGGAAGCCTAAGGTCAATGCAAGTGCAGCGCAGCCCGATCTTCGAGCGCACGGATCAACAGCGCCGCCGTGAGTTCGCCGTTGTTCTCCAGAACCGCGTCACGAGCGGCGTCTTCCGCTGCGGAGGCGAGATCGGCGTGACTGAGATGCCCCGTCGCTTCGTCCACAGCAATCCAGTCAATCGAGTCCCGGTCGAACTGAAGAAGGTGATTTCGCAGCACTTTCCTGGCTTCGTCCTTCGACGGCTCTCCATAAAGGAACGAACCATGAAAGCGCCGGAAGATGGCCGGATCGAGCAGAGTGCGGTGGTTGGTCGCGGCAATAACGATCGCGTTTGAATTCTCTTCCTCGAGGAACTGAAGGAAGGAGTTCAGCATCCGGCGAGCCTCGCCGATGTCGTTGTCGGAGCTGCGGCGCGTCGCAAGGGCATCGACCTCGTCGAAAAAATAGACGCCCCTGGTTGTCTGCATCGCATCGAAGATCAGTCTAAGTTTGGACGCCGTCTCGCCCATGAACTTGGTGATCACACCATCCAGAAGGATCGTGAAGAGCGGCAATCCAAGTTCCCCCGCAATGGCTGCCGCGGTCATCGTCTTGCCCGTGCCTGGAGGTCCCGAGAACAAGAACTTGCGGCGAGGCTGCAGGCCGCGCGCTTCGAGCGAGGCGCGTTCCCTATGTTCGCGCACGACACGTCGAACCTGCCGCTCCAGAGAGGAGCTCAGAACGAGGTCTGCGAGCACATCGTCCGGGTATGAGGCTCGTATCAGACCGGCGAGCTCGCCCCGGGCCTTAGCGATAGGCGTAACGCGCGACGAGCCTTTAGCCGAATCCGACCGAATGCTCGCGAGAAGCCTTTGCAGCTCCTCAGCAACCTTTACCTTGCCGGCCCGTTCGGCGTCTCCGGCTATCTCTTCAGCAATAGACAAGAATCGATCGTTGTCGCCCGCTGCGTGGCTGCGGATCATCCCTAGAATTTGACGCGAGCTGGTCACCGATGCCTCTCTCTCTCGCGACTGAAACGCGATTCCGCAGCGAGCTCCTCTATTCTGCCACTCACCTTCTTGAGAAGTCCATACATTTCTTGCAATAAATGCAATTCCCGGGCGTCACTCGGTCCTCCTCCCCGGCCAATGGATTGCCCCTCCTCCACTACTTTGTTGGCGCGCGCTAGAAAGGCGGCCGAAGCGGTTCGCGCAGAGAGCGCGCGGCTTACAGTAGAAGTCGAAATGCAGAGCTTCCTAGCCAAGTCCGACTGCGACCAGGCGCAGCGCGTCATGAGGTCTTCGAGTCCGGCGATAGTTGCTTCCGCAGGGGTGTTGGGCTTCCGGCCGCGCATTTGGCCGCCTGTCTCATAAATTGCAAGAATTGCAAAGACTCGACTAGCAGAGTTTGGCCCCCGGCATCCCACAGATGAATACGAGCCGATTTTGAGGAGGTCGGCGCCTAGCGCTTCGCGTTCGCCGCCGTGTGGAGCTTTGCAACCTGCTCGACCTTCTCATGGATTACATTAGCCCCCTTGGCATCAACCAATGAGCCGGCGAACTTGCGCGTTCTCGCGCTGCGCGTCGAGCCAGTCAGCCCACCACTGGAGCAGACGGCGGCGCTGCGGTAGGTATTCGGCGGCGTTGTACGCGGCCCGCACCTGGTCTTCAGGGACATGCGCGAGGCAGCGCTCAACCCAGTCGGGATGCCACATCGGCACCTCTTCGCCGTCAACGACCTTAGTGGCTTCGTTTGCCAAGGTGGAGAATGTCCGCCGGAAACCGTGGACTGTGGCTCGGCTGTGATAGCCCAACCGGTAAAGACCGTAGAGCATCGTATTTTCGCTGATGGTGCCGCTCTTGGTCCCGCGACCGAACAGCAGCGACTGCCGCTCCGGCAGCTCCTCCAACCTCCTCCGAACGATGGCTGCAGCTTGGCTCGACAGCGGGCTCAAATGCTCACGGTCCATCTTCATGCGCTCCTTTGGAATGCGCCAGAGCGGCTTCTCACAGTTGATGTCCTCGAACTCCGACTTGTGCGCAAACCTCAACTCGTCGGTGCGAACGGCAGTTAGGATCGTTAGAAGGAGCGCATCCTTCGTGTCCTGATCCTCCTTCTGGTCTTCGCTCAACTTCAGGAGGAACTCGCCCATGTCGCCGGGTCGGATGAATGCGCGGTGGACCGTCTTCTTGCGCTTCTTCAGCGCCCCTTTGATGTCGGCAGTCGCATCGCGCGTCTCCCATCCGCTTGCGATCGCGAAGCGGAACACGCTCCCGCAGTCGGCCCGCATCCTCCTCGGCAAATCGGTCGTGCCGCGGTCCTCGATCTGCCTGATGATCCTGAGCATCTCCGGCGGCTCGATCGCCCGAATGTCCTTGTGACCGATCTCAGGGAAGATGTGCTGCTCAAACCGCCGCTTCTTGACGGCGTAGGTTCTATCCGACCACTCGTGGCGATTGGCTTCGAACCACTGCAGCGCCACTGCTTTGAAGCTGGCATCGGCCTCCCCAGCGCCGGTACGCCGGTGCTTTACGGGATCGATGCCGACTGCGATTAGCTTGCGGAACCGATCCCGCTTCTCCCTGGCATCTCCAAGCTCCACATCGGGATAGACGCCAAGCCCCATCGTCCTGCGCTTGCCATTCAGGGTGAAATCTAGGCGCCACCACCGCGCGCCGTCCGGCTGCACCAGAACATACAGTCCTCGTTCGTCGGTCAACCGATACGGCTTCTCTCGCCCCCTCGCTTTACGAATCGCAGTGTCCGATAGCGGCATGCAGTAACTCCAGCGTTTCTGCAGTAGCTACTGACGCAGTTACTGCATGGCAATTGGGATTGCATGGGACGGCATGGGACACTGTCCCGCCTCGAAACAGCTGATTTACAGAGGGAAAATCTGAACTCTGAGACCGCATGGGACGCTATGGAATAGCGACTCTGGTGACCCCTACGGGACTCGAACCCGTGTTTTCGCCGTGAGAGGGCGACGTCCTAGACCGCTAGACGAAGGGGCCAGCGCTTCAAGCGAGGGCGCCATATGTGGGCTGATCGGCCGCTAGTCAATTAGGGCGCTGCGCCTGAAGACCAGTGGATGTGGACGATCTTCCAGGCGGCCCGGTCGCGGCGGAGAACCATGGTTTCGGTAGTGAGGCGGTCGACCTTCTTGCCCTTGAACGTACCCGTGACGCGACCTTCGCTGGCGATCCAGGCGGTGCTGCCGTCCGATTGGCCCGAGCGACGGATCAGGGTGGAAGGAACGGCACGGGAGAACTGCGCATCCGCCGGGAGATGCTTCGCCTCATATTCTGCCTTGGTTCGCTCGACGCTCCCGGACTCGAAAATAAGCGCGTCGGCCGCGAGTAACGCGGAGGCCGCGCTCAAGTCGCCCCGCCGCAGCGCCGCATGGAAGGCGTCCACGATTGCCGCCGCATCCCTGGCCGAGGGCTGCAAGGCGCCGGCTTGGCTTGAAGGATTCACGCCCACATGCGCCGCGATTGGCGTGCTGCATGCTAAGACAAGAGCGAAAGCGGCCCAATACCGGACCATTGCTTTTCCTTCCATCAGTCGAGCTTGAGCCGGAAGAAGCCCATCATGCCCGTTGGGTTGCTGGTACCATAATATGGCTTGAGGCCGTCGGGGACGAAATTGAGCGCGAACAGCGCGCCAGCGCCAACTGACAGGTGCGGTGAGATGCGAAAATCGCGGACAGCACCGATCGAGACCTTGCCGACGCGGAACGCCGGCCCATGCTCCTGCAACGGGAGAAGCTCGCGGTTCTCGGTCACTTCCCCGCGGCCGAAGATAGTCCAGTCGGAATGCTTCAGCGACGCCTCGGCAACGAAAGCGTCGTCGTCGTGATGCTCGACCGTCTTGCGGCCCCAGGCCAGCGTGCCTGCCAACTTCCATCCGGGTGACAATTCGCGCGCGTAGAGCAGGCTTGCTGACAGACGCTTCTGGTCGACGCCTGGCTCAAGCTGCTCGGGATCAATGAACTTGCCCCAGCTCCCTTGCAGCGAGAGCTCCCGCGTCGGGTTCCACGACAGCCGGACAGCAGTGGAATCCAGCGGCCCAGTCTCAATGTTCCAGCGATGCTGGTCGGGCTCACGCGCATTGAAGCGGCTGACTTCCACCTTCACGTTGTCGATCACTAACCCAGCCGTCAGGACGCCGAAGCTGATGTGAGTCGAATCCAGCCAATGGTGACTGATCGGCGCCTCCGGCGAATCCATTATCGCCTCGCGATGCATGAAGGCGGGCGGTCCGAAGGCAGGCTCGCCCGGCAGGCCGCCATACAGGAAGACGCTGCTTTTCGCCCCGATGTTCTGGGAGACAGAGGCCGACAGCTCCATGAAGAGGTCATGCGGATGCTGGCGGTCGATCAGCCGGTCTTGCCCGTTCGCGGTCTCGCCGCTGGCAAGCAGCAACGGATAGCCGCGCGCGCCCATCAGCGGATCCGGACTTAGGCTGGCGCGAAGTTGAAGCTTGCCGTTGCCAAGCGGCCGCTGGGCCATTCCCATCAACATGCCGCTGGCAAAAGCCTTGTCGTCGCCGCGTCGGCCAGACTGATGGTCGTAGACGAAGTTGAGAGTGCCATGGGCCATCAGCATCCAGTTCCCGCTGGAGGTCATCAGGCCCATGTGCTCGGACTCGTCCGGCTGCCAAGCGGTGCCGGACGATTCGCGCTCCATGGGATAAGGTCCAAGGGCGCCGGTCATTTCATGGCCGCCCTGACGTGCGCCATGCTCCATGCCCGCCATGGGCACGGCGCCCATCTGTTCATGATTCATGTGATGGGGCTCCGACGGTGTGTTCGCAGTCGGCGCGCCCGTCGATGAATGGTCCATCGTTGAATGATCCATCGTTGAATGATCCATGGCAGGTTGGGTCGGCGCGGCAGACCGCGGCACTGACTTCCTGCTTTTTGCAGCCGCGGGGGCCGCCTTCGTGGCCGTCGCCTTTTTTTTCTTCGCCGCCGGCTTGGCAGGCGCCGGCATCTGCATACCGGGCATATGCATGTGCTGCGCTGCCACCGGAGTGGACAGACAGGTGAGCGCAAGCGCGCTCGTCGCGGTAATTAGACTCTTCACAAACGCTCCAGTTGGAGGCGCGCTTCGGCGCCTCCTCAATCCTGAGTTCAACGAGGGGTTACGAAGCTCAGGACGCCCTTGGAGGTGGCGTCGCCGTTTCGGGGTGAAGACCAGTCAGTTGGCTTGCCGGCGCGACGGTCGGCGTCTCGTGAAAGTGCTGAACGGCTGGATCGGCCGCCGGCGCAGCTGCCGGTAGCGCGGCGGCGCACGCCATCGTGCACAGTGCGATCCCTGCCTTCTTGTTCCGATCCGACGGTGTGCCGGGGCAATGCTCTGCGGCCATGGCGGTCATGCCAGCACGGTCCGAACCGTGCGCGGCTGCGGGCGCCCTGCCGAAGGGCATCAGCAGAACCGCGAAGAGAACCAGCAATTTCCAGAAGCTGCTCACTTGCGGCAGATAGGCCTGCACCCGACGCATCACAACCGCGTCAATCGTCGCGTTCGCGCTCGCTCAAGTAGCGCATCAACTCGGCGAGGGTCGATTCCATCTGGTCCTGCATCTGGCTGACCAATTCGTTCTCGCGCATGCCGACATGGTCGAGCGGCTTGGAGTAGCTGTCGGAAAATGATTGGAGGTCGGACCGGTCGAACACCCCCTTGGCGACCAGCTTCGCGAGGATCACGAGCAGGCCGTTGGTGTTGGCGATGGTGCCGGCGACCAGCGCCTCATCCACCATCGACAGCCGCTTTTCCTCGTCGGTCGCGTCTTCGGCCGTTTCCATGATGCCAATCATGCCGCACTCTACGCGCTGCGCAAGAGAAAGGCTCCGGCCCGCTTATAGAAATTGGCTGAGCACGGCCCATGCTGCGGCTTTTTCGGCGAAAGATCGGGTGTTCGCCGCGCTCGATGATGGAAGATCGACCAGAGCGATCTCCGATTGCGAACCGACCAGCTTCCGGCCCGAGGCCGCGGCAGTCCCGCCGTTGAAAGCGATGGCGCGCAGATCGGGAAAGTCGTGGAGCAAATGCTCGATGCGGTTGTGCTCGGCGAGGCGGATAGCCTGATCGAGACTGCCCGGCCGATTTGCAGACGCGATGACGTCCCACAGGCCTATTCGGCGCTCGGCCAGTCGCTCAAGCCGTTGCTCATATTCAAGCAATTGAAGCTCCTCCCCAATCGCCGCGCCGAGTAGCCGCCAGAACTGGTTCGTCGGGTGAGCATAATAGCGGCGGGCGGCCAGCGAAGCGTCACCGGGGAGGCTTCCGAGGACGAACAGGCGCGCGTCAGCGCGGGCGATTGGTGGCAAACCTGCTTTGACGCTCACCAAAACATCCTTACAGCCCTGCGCCGTGCAGCCTTCAGACCTCCGTGTCGCCCTCTTCTCGGGCAATTACAATTATGTGCGCGATGGCGCCAACCAGGCGCTGAACCGCCTCGTCGGTTATCTATTGCGCCAGGGTGTGCACGTGCGCGTCTATTCGCCGACGGTCGAGAATCCCGCCTTTCCGGCGACCGGCGATCTCGTGTCTGTTCCAGCAATCCCGATTCCCGGCCGGTCGGAATATCGACTGCCGATCTCGCTTCCTAGTCGGATCCGCCGTGACCTCGAGGCCTTCGCTCCGAACATCGTGCATGTGTCGAGCCCCGACATCGTTGGCCATCGCGCCGTCACCTGGGCGCGGCGGCACAAGATCGCAGCGGTAGCTTCCGTACACACCCGCTTCGACACCTACCTCGCTTATTACCACCTTCAGGCATTGGAGCCGCTTGCGCGCGGGATCATGCGCCGTTTCTATCATCGTTGCGAAGTCGTGCTCGCGCCGGCGGCTTCGACGGCCGAGATCCTTCGCGCGCAGCGAATGAACCGTGACATTACCCTGTGGTCCCGCGGTATCGACCGCGATCAGTTCAATCCTGAGCGGCGCGACATGGAATGGCGCCGTTCGATCGGCATTGCCGACGACGAAATGGCGATCCTGTTCCTCGGCCGGGTAGTGATGGAGAAGGGCCTCGACGTCTTTGCGGATGCGATCCACGCGTTCGCCGAGCTTGGACTGAAGCACAAGGCGCTGATCGTCGGCGAAGGTCCCGCGCGGCCATGGTTCGAAGAGCAACTACCCGATGCCATCTTCACTGGAGAAATCACCGGCGCCGATCTCGCTCGGGCGGTTGCCAGCGCCGACGTCTTTCTCAACCCATCAATCACCGAGGCATTCGGGAACGTCACGCTGGAGTCCATGGCTTGCGGGCTGCCCGTCATCGCGGCGGAGTCGACAGGCGCGACAAACCTCGTGCACGACGGCGTTACCGGCATGTTGGTCGACGGGACAGACATTGAGGAATTCGCCGGCGCCCTCGCCGCTTATGCGCGCGATCCCGAACTCCGCCAGCGTCATGGCCAGCGGGGACTCGAGATCGCGAGAACGATGGATTGGGATACCATCAATTCGGCGGTGATCCGCGCCTATCGCCACGCCATCATCAAGCGCGAGCGGCTGTCGCGTCTCACCGGCCGATAGGGCTTATTTCGTCCGCTCGATCTTCTGCGCAGCCTCGTCGAGGATCGCTGCAATCTCATGCAAGAGTTCATCGTCGAGCCCGTCACGGCCCACACGATGGCGGAGCGCGGTCATCAGGTTTTTGACCGCGCGGCCGATGGCGGGACCGGCAGTCTGCGCCTCGTTCGGAGCAGCGTCCTTCAGGCGAGCGATCAGATCGTCCACTTCATCCTGATTCTCCTGGAGGTGGACCGTGCCCGCCTCGGTAATTTGGAATGGCTTGCGCGGACCCTCGCCTGGCGCTTCCTCGACCAGCCCCATGTCCTGAAGCAGGGTCAGCGTCGGATAGATGACGCCCGGGCTCGGTGCATATTCGCCGCCGGTCAGCTCTTCGATCGCACGGATAAGGTCATAGCCGTGACGTGGCTGGTCAGCGATCAGCTTGAGCAGCACTAGCCGAAGCTCGCCGCTTTCGAACATCCGACGGCGCCCGCGGTGCCGACCACGGCCACCGCCGCCGAAGCCTTCCGGACCGTCGAAGTCAAAATGGACCGGGCCCCAACTGCCGTGCCAGCCGCGTCCGCCGCGCATGGCCATCAGGCCCTCGGGAATGTTGATTTCAATCCGGCCGCGTGGTCCGCAGCCATGATGTCGATGCCTCATAACATCTCCTCTCGATGGGTCTGAGATATATCTTAGTAGCATCTTTCACAAGAGGTCGGGTGCAAATTTTCCGGCAAACACCTATCTTGTTCGGCGATGCCTGACCTGTTTGCCGACGACGTCCAGACCAAGCCCGCCGAAGCGCCGGCAGCCAATGCGCCCCTCGCCGACAAGCTGCGTCCAAGCTCGCTCGACGAGGTGGTCGGGCAGGAGCATCTGACCGGTCCCGACGGCGCGATCGGCCGCATGGTCGCCGCCGGAAAGCTCGCCTCGATGATCCTGTGGGGGCCGCCCGGAACGGGCAAGACGAGCATCGCGCGCCTGCTCGCGGATGCCGTAGGTTTGCGGTTCGTCGCGATCTCTGCGGTCTTTTCGGGCGTTGCCGACTTGAAGAAGCTGTTCGCGGAAGCGCGCGCTGCGGCGCGTGCCGGCCAACAGACCCTTCTATTCGTCGACGAGATCCACCGCTTCAATCGTGCGCAGCAGGACGGTTTTCTGCCCTATGTCGAGGACGGCACCGTGACCCTTGTCGGCGCGACGACGGAAAACCCGAGCTTCGAGCTTAACGCCGCGCTCCTGTCGCGCTGCCAGGTGCTGATCCTGCGCCGCCTCGACCACGAGGCGCTTGCCGAACTCATCCGCCGCGCCGAGACGATCGAGGATCGCACGCTCCCGGTCACCGACGAAGCCCGCGACGCGCTGATCGCCAGCGCCGATGGCGACGGCCGTTTCCTCCTCAACCAGGTCGAGACGCTATTTTCGATCGGCATCGAGCAGCCGCTCGGGCCCGCCGAACTGTCGGACCTGCTCCACCGCCGCGTCCCGGTCTACGACAAGGACCGCGAAGGTCATTACAATCTCATCTCCGCGCTTCACAAAGCGATCCGAGGGTCTGATCCGCAGGCGGCGCTTTACTATCTGGCGCGCATGCTCGTCGCCGGTGAGGAACCGCTTTACATCCTCCGACGTCTCACGCGCGCCGCGGTCGAGGATATCGGCATGGCCGACCCAAACGCGTTGCTTCAGTGTCTCGCTGCCAAAGAGATGTACGACTTCCTCGGCTCGCCCGAGGGCGAGATCGGGATCGCGCAGGCGTGTCTTTATCTGGCGACAGCGCCCAAATCGAACGCAACCTACTTGGCGCAGAAGTCTGCCTGGCGAAGCGCGAAGGAGACGGGTTCCCTGATGCCGCCGATGCATATCCTCAATGCGCCGACAAAGCTGATGAAGAACGTCGGCTACGGCAAAGGGTATGCCTACGACCACAGCACCGAGGAAGGTTTCTCGGGTCAAAACTATTGGCCCGAGGAAATGGAACCACAGGCATTTTACGAGCCCACCGAACGCGGTTTTGAAGCGCGCGTGCGGGAACGGCTGGACTATTGGAACGAGCGGCGGAAAGAACTGCAACAAACCGATGAGGACGCGGGTTAAGCGCGCCGAAGACTAGGGGAGCAGCAGAATGTATCAGGTCGACCAGAACGCCTATTGGCAGGCGCAGTTGATGAACTGGGGACCCAAGGTCCTCATAGCGCTTCTCATCCTGGTTGCGACCTGGGCGGTCGCCCGCGCGGTTCAGTGGGTGCTGCAAAAGGCGATCGACAAGTCACCGGCGCTCCGCAAGCACGTCACTGGCACGCCGCACGAAACGATCGGCCACCAATTGGGTACGATCGCCAAGCTCATCATTTGGCTGGTCGGCATCATGGCCGCGCTCCAGTTCCTCGGCATTGGCCAGATCCTCTCGCCCATCAATGAGCTGGTGACCGAGATCTTTGCGTTCCTGCCGCGGCTGATCGGCTTTGGCCTGATTCTTTTCATCGGCTTCGTCGTCGCGCGCATCATTCAGCGGCTGGTCGAAACCGTATTGGTCGCTGCGAATATCGACGGATTGCTCGCTCGGATCGGCGTCGGCTCGACCGAAGGTACGGTCCGCCGCTCTCCGAAGGCCGTGCCGCCGGGCACCACTCCAGGCGCAACTCGGGCCAGCATTGCGCGCGCTGCCGGCGTCCTGGTCTTTGCCATCATCATCATCCAGATCGCCATCGCGGCCCTGCAGGTGCTCGGTATCGAGGCCATTTCCGGCCCGGCGATCGACATGCTCAATCAGATCTACGCTGCATTGCCGCACATCCTCGCGGCGGCGCTGTGGATCGGCATCGCCTTCATCATCGCCCGGTTCCTGAAGACGATCATCGAGGCGATCCTGCCGCCGACCGGATTCGACGATGCAATCCGCTCGACGGGCGTGATTCCCGGGAGCGTGAGCCCGTCGCGGATCATCGCGAACATTGCGATGATCGCTGTTATTCTCGGCGCGTCGATCGAAGCCGCAACGCAGCTCGGCGGCGGCACGATCGCAATCTTCCTGGCGCAGGTGACAGAACTTGGCGGCAAGGTGATCTTCGGCACGTTGATCATCGTCGTCGGCATTTTCCTCGCCCGCATCATTGCCAATCTCGTGGGCAGCGGCACGGGCGAAGGCGGGTTTGCGCAGACCATCGTTCGCTACGCGATTATCGCCTTGTTCACGGCGATCGGTCTCACCTTCATGGGCTTGGCTGACCAGATCGTCATGCTGGCGTTCGGCTTGATCCTGGGTTCGGCGGCGATCGCCACCGCGCTCGCGTTCGGGCTCGGCGGGCGGGAAGCCGCGGGACGGGTCGCCGAGCATTGGGCGAACCGTTTTACCGGAACCCCGGCTCCGCCTCCTGCCTCGCGCCGGCTGCGCGGCAGTCCGGCGCCGAGCGGATCCGACGACAGCCAGCCTCCCCTGGTCTAACCCAGTGACGTGGGAGGAAGCGGTCGCGTTCGCGCTGTCGCTTCCCGACACGGAACTGGGCACGAGTTACGGGTCGCCGGCGGTGAAGGTTGCCTCGAACGGCCGCACCTTCCTCTTCCCCGGGCGGGAGCGCGACACTTGTTTCGGCATCGCCATGGACCTCGACCGGATCGAGATGCTCAAGGAAACCGAGCCCGACACCTACTGGCAAACGCCCCATTATGAAGGCTGGTCCGGCGTGCTCGTCCGCTACGACGCAACGGACGAGGAACGCGTGCGTGACACGATCCGCAGCTCGCGGGACTGGTCGGCCTCACTGCCCAAGACCCGCCCGCGCAAGCGCAAGTGAGGCCGTTTAGCCGCTATGTCGCGATCGATTGGTCGGGCGCGAAGGGCCGCCGGCATAAGGGGATCGCTGTTGCAGAGGCGCGCGGTGATGCCGCACCGCGGCTGGTCCGCGCCGGCCACGTCTGGTCGCGTGAAGAGGTGCTGCACTGGCTTGTACGCGAAGCGGCGCGAGAGCCAACCCTGTTCGGCTTCGACTTCAGCTTCGCGCCGCCGCTGATCGAACGCGGCGAATATTTGATCGGCGAGCCGGGCGTTCCAAGCACTGCGCGCGAGTTCTGGGCTTACGTCGACGCGAAATGCGACGACGAGGATCTCGGCGCCGCAAGCTTCCTCGAAATGGCACATCGAAAGCATTTCTACTTCGGCATCGCCGACGGCGCGAAGGCCGACTTCGTGCGCTTCCGCCAGTGCGACGCCCGGCTTAACGCCCAGGGCGGGCGGAAGACGGCGAGCGCCTATGACGCGATCGGCGCCGCACAGGTGGCTAAGGCGAGCTTCTCCGGCATGCGCTTCCTCCACGCGCTGAATGGTAAGGTCGCGATCTGGCCAATGGATTCCCTGCCCGATCACGGCAGCGCGGTCGTCGAGATCTATACCCGGATCTACCTGCGCCGCGCTGGGCTTAGTGGCGTCAAGCTGCGCAGCCGGGCCGATCTGAACCTAGCGCTGACGGGACTAGGAAGCCCGCCTGCTCGCTTACGGTTCGAGCCGAACGACCATCAAACCGACGCGCTGGTCACTGCCGCCGGCATGCGCGCGCTTGCACGTACCGAACCGCGGGCCTTCGACCCCCAGGGGCTAACTATGCAAATTGCGCAAACCGAAGGCTGGACCTTCGGCGTGCTTTGACCCAAATGCGCCCGATCGCCGTGGCGCGCCGGATTAGCTCAGTTGGTAGAGCAGCGGTTTTGTAAACCGAAGGTCGCGGGTTCGAATCCTGCATCCGGCACCACCTGCCGTTCATCATCGTAGACGGCTATTTCTCCGCAGGCGTTTCCGCATCGATGATGTCCGCCGCATCTCCGCCCGGCTGCACGGAGTCAGGCGTCACGATGATAGTCGTGCCCGGTCTAACGATTGTCGCGACCGCGCGCTTTAAGGCTTCGGGTGCGTGATAGCGCTGCCATTCCTGGGGTGGGACATGCTCGCTCGCCGGGGACCGCGATGACAATAACGAAACGCGAAGCCAGTGCTGCCCCTGCTCATCCACATTCCGCAACGTGTAGACCCAGCTGCCGGTCACGGGGCCATCGATGGTGACAGTTCCTGACCCGATCACGATGCCGTTCCGCAGGACGGTGGCGCGCTTGTCGGCGGCGCTGACGATGATCGAGACGGGCCCGTCTGCGGACCGTTCCGGAAACCATTCTACGGGAGCATTCGATGCCTTCGAACTCGGGGCTGACCGCAGGACGACCTCTGGCGTCGGTGCAATGCGGGGCGTCACGGGATGATCCGTGATGACCACCGTCATTCCAAGCCTGGTGGTCGCGAACAGCAGCTTGGCGAACGCGGCCGGCAAACGAATGCATCCATGGGACGCCGGATAGCCGGGCAACTTTCCCGCGTGAATCGACACGCCGCGCCAAGTGAGCCGCTGCATGTAGGGCATCGGAGCATTGTCGTAAGTTCGAGAGCGATGCTCGACCTGCTTTTCCAGGATGGTGAACACGCCTGTTGGCGTCTCGCGACCGGCGCTTCCCGTCGAAACCGTCGTTGCGGCGATTGGAACGCCGTTCCGGAACAAGATTCCTCGTTGCGTCGCGAGATTAATGATTAGCATCATCGGCCCTGCCGGGGCCGCTTCGGGTGCCCAAACGAACTGCCCCGCGCGCAGCTTCGCCACGGTACGCGCGACCGAACCCGTTCGCAGGTCTACCTGTTGCGCGGGTGCCGAAAAGCCGAGGATCAACGACAGCGCAGCCGTCAGGCGGATCAGGGTTTTCATCGAACGCATCGAGCGAGATTGTCAGGGCGCGCGTGTCTCGTCGCTAGGGAAAGGTCCTTAGGCCTCAGGAGAATTGCGTAAGGACGGACGTTATGGAGCTTGCAAAAAGGAATGCTGCGTTGGCGCGTCATCCGAGGGAAGAGGCATGGAAGAAAAAGCCGTGACAATTCTCGACCGAAACCGATTGATGGGGATTGCAACATTAAGGCCCGACGGCTGGCCGCAGGCCACGATGGTGAGCTACGCCAACGAAGGCCTGCTCCTCTATTTCATCATCTCGCGAGCAAGCCAAAAATACGCGAACATCGAACGGGACAGCCGCGTGGCGATAACCGTTGGGTCCGACGTCGACGACCCGGCCCAGATCAAGGCGTTGTCGATCGCGGCCAATGCGTCGGAAGTCCGCGATCCGAAACAGCGAGAACGTGCAATCGACCTTGTCCTCGCGCGGCGCCCGTCCCTCGCCAAGCTCCCTCGCCCGGATCTCAAACATTCCGCTGTCATGCGCGCTTACTGCAGCATCGTGACCGTCCTCGATTATTCGAAGGGCTTCGGCCACGCCGACCTGCTAACCGTCGGTCCAGGCGGCACCGAGATGACCCCGGCACGAGACGATGACTGGGGTTTCTTGGCAACGACGAGCTGAGGCGCCGTGCGGGTTAGAGCGGGGAAACTGGTTTGAGTCGTCTTCATGTCCATGACGAGCGCCACGCCTCCTCCCGGATTGGCTGGCTTCGCGCGGCGGTGCTTGGGGCGAATGACGGCATCGTGTCGACGTCGAGCCTGATCGTCGGTGTCGCGGCGTCCAACGCGACCCAATCGACCATCCTCGTCGCGGGCGTGGCAGCGGTTGTCGCCGGCGCATTGTCGATGGCCGCTGGCGAATATGTCTCGGTAAGCTCCCAGGCGGATACCGAGAAAGCCGACCTCGACCGCGAGAAGGGCGAATTGCTGAACCAACCGGAACGAGAGCGTGAGGAACTTACCCGGATTTACGTGGCACGCGGGGTGGAGAGAGAAACCGCGCAAGTCGTCGCCGACCAGATGATGGCCCACGACGCGCTGTCCGCACATGCCCGTGACGAACTTGGCCTATCCGAAACAATGACGGCGCGTCCCTTGCAGGCAGCCCTTGCTTCGGCGCTGACCTTCTCGGCCGGAGCCGCCGCCCCGCTCCTCGCCGTTCTTTTGCTGCCGCTGGCGATGGTCTTCGCAGGAGTGGCAGTCGTCTCGTTGGCTTGCTTGGCGGCGCTCGGCGCTCTGGGCGCGCGAGCCGGGGGCGCTCCACTTGGCCCGTCGGTGATGCGCGTGACCTTCTGGGGCGCACTGGCGATGGCGGTTACGGCAGGCGTCGGCCGATTATTCGGAACAGTTGCGGGGTAATCGCCAGCGGCCGCCAGCCTTGCGGAGGCTTCGGGACACCCTAGAGTTGGTCAATGAAACTCGGGGGAAATCATATGACGGTTCGCATGGCTATTGCGTGCTTCCTGGCCGCGACCGCGACTCCTCTTTCGGCGGCGCCTGACGCGGCGACACTGAAGCAGGTCGATACGATCTTCGCCGACTGGCAGCGCGCTTCGCATGTGCCCGGCTTGGTTTACGGCATTGTCGCCGACGCCCGCCTGATCACCGTTCGCGGTTTCGGCATTCAGGACACAGCGTCGAATAAGAGGGTCAACGCCGACAGCCTGTTTCGCATCGCGTCCATGTCGAAAGCCTTCACGGCGCTCGCGATCCTGAAGTTGCGCGACGAGGGGAAAATGTCGCTCGACGCGCCAGCCGAGAATTATGTGCCGGAGCTTAAGGGCTGGACCTATCCGACCGCCGACAGCCCGCGGATAACCGTCCGCAACCTCCTCACTCACAGTGCCGGGTTCGTGGAAGACAATCCGTGGGGCGACCGCCAGCAGGTGATGCCCGAGGCCGACTTCACGGCTTTGCTCAAAGCGGGCGTCGGGTTCGCACGCGCGCCCGGGGTAGCGATGGAATATTCGAACCTCGGCTACGCGATTCTCGGCCGCATCGTCAGCAACCTGTCGGGCATGGGCTACCAGGATTACATCCAGCGTCAGATCATGGCGCCGCTCGGCATGAGCTCTACCGGCTACGACATCTTCGCGTCGCCGAGTTCACGCCGCGCGATCGGCTATCGGTGGCAAGACAATCGCTGGGTGCGCGAGCCCGATATGAAGGACGGCGCGTTCGGTGCGATGGGCGGCGTGCAGACCAGCGCCAACGACTATGCCAAGTGGGTCGCATTCCTGCTCTCCGCATGGCCGCCGCGCGACGAAGCCGAAGCCGGACCTGTTCGCCGCTCCAGCGTGCGCGAGATCGTCACGGGCAACAATCTTATCGAAGCAGGAATGCGGGATCCGGCGATCGGGGGTGCACCGTGCCGGCAGGCGCGGGCCTATGCCATGGCTTGGAGGGTCACCGAAGACTGCGACCTTGGCCGCGTGGTCGGTCACTCCGGCGGCTACCCCGGCTACGGTTCTTATCTGATGCTTCTCCCCGACAAGCGCATCGGGATCTTCGCGTTTTCGAGCAAGACCTATGGCGGCGCGTCGCTTCCCGTCTGGCGGGCAGCACTGGCGTTGAAGCAAGCAGGCGCCTTGCCCGACCTAGCGACGCCGGTCTCGGCAGAGCTGGCGGCCGCTTATGCCGCGGCCAAGGCCGTCTGGCGCGCGCAGGACATCAATGCCGCTCCGCTCGCGAACAACGTGCTGATGGACCACGACCGCGCGGCCTGGGCGAAGATGATCGGTGACGTGAAAGCCGATGTCGGCGACTGCGCCGCGGATGAGCCCATTGCGCCGGTATCGGCGATGGAAGGCCGCTTCAAATGGACGTGCAGCCATGGCCGCGTCGAAGGCCGCGTTCAGCGCGCGCCCACGAGAGAGCTGGCCATACAAGCGCTCGAGTTCGCACCGGCTAAGCCCTGACCGCCTTGTTCGACTTCTCCTTTATGTGTGAGAAGCAGCCTCTCTTTCCTAGGCTTCCACCTCGACCCAGATCGGCGCGTGATCGCTCGTCTTTTCCCAACCGCGGGGGGTGCGGTCGACACCGGCACTTTTCAGCTTCTTGGCTAGGCTGGGGCTGAGGAGCGCGTGGTCGATGCGGATGCCCGCGTCGCGCTGGAACGAGTTCCGCCAATAGTGCCAGAAGGTGTAGATCCGCTCATCTGGATGGAGGTGGCGGATCGCATCGGTCCAACCTTGCGCCACGAGTTGCTCATACCTCTCGCGCGCTTCCGGCGCGAACAAGGCATCCTTCAGCCAACGCTCAGGCTTGTAGACGTCCCGATCGCTCGGAATGACGTTGAAGTCGCCGATGAGCACAGCCGGAACGCCGCTGCCAAGCAACCCGGCCGCATGTTCGTGCAGCCGGTCCATCCACTCGAGCTTGTAGTCGAACTTCGGGCCAGGTCGCGGATTGCCATTGGGGGCGTACATGTTGCCAACCAGTATCCCGCAAACCGCGGCCTCGAGATAACGGCTCTGTTCAAGCTTCGGATCGCTAGGCAGCGCCCGGCGGGTTTCGACCGGTTCGCCGACGCGGCTTAGCGTCGCAACGCCGTTCCAGCTTCGCTGCCCGTGCCAGATCGCGGAATAGCCGGCAGCTTCGATCGCCTCCCTTGGGAACACCTCGTCGGTGCACTTCAATTCTTGCAGGCAGGCGACGTCCGGCTGGAACTCTGCAAGCCATCGGGTCAGCACTGCCAGCCGCGAGTTGATCCCGTTGATATTGTAGCTCGCGATCCGCAGCCGGCGCTTCTTCGTCATCAGCAGTAGGAACACTCGGGGCGCGAAACAGTTCTCGGCACGTGCTTCGGATGGAATGAATCCGCGTCTCCGGAGCGATACCTGCAGCCAAGGCCGCGTGGATCTGCTCCGTCTATTCTGAGGTGATGACGCGATTCGCAGCATCGGGAGCATCGAGCCCCGACAGGCGCCCGCGCCTGCCGGGGCTCATCGTTTTGCCCGAGTCGCGTTGTTTTCCACCGAGTCTTGCACCGATTCGCCCACAGAAATGTCAGGCCGCTGACATATTTGGGCTGGAACAATCGCCGGCATCAGCTATTGTGTCTTTGTGCTTCCGGACTCGAAAGAGAAACGAAGCATGGAACCCCGGCAACTTCGGTTGCCGGGGTTTACTTTTATGGACCGTTTGCGATCGCCAGTGCCCTAGAGCGCGGCGGGATCGGCTTCCCCCAGCACAAGCTTCCGAGATCGATCCACGAGCGGGTATTTGTTGCCATTCGCGCAATTGAACAGCAGCACGCGTTCGTCGTGGCGGACAAGTCCGCGCTGGAGCGCTTGTCGCCAGCCGGCGAGGACCGCGCCGCCTTCGGGGCAGAACAGGAAACCGTCGTCGCGCGCGGCGTCGTCGACTGCCTGTAGAATGGCGCCTTCCGGTACGGCGATCGCCGCACCGCCGCTTTCACGGACCGCGCGCAGGATGAGGAAGTCTCCCACCGCCTTTGGAACGCGAATGCCCGTTGCGACGGTTGCTGCGTGTTCCCACCGTTCAGCGAACTCGTCCCCGCGTTCGAATGCCCGGACCATGGGCGCGCATCCCTCGGCCTGAATGGCATACATGCGCGGGCGCTTTGAGCGGATGAGGCCGGCCTTCTCCAGCTCGTCGAACGCTTTCCACATGCCGATCAGGCCAGTGCCGCCGCCAGTGGGATAGAAGATCGCGTCGGGCACCTCCCAGCCGAGCTGCTCGGCAAGCTCAAAGCCCATCACCTTCTTTCCTTCGAGGCGGTAGGGCTCCTTGAGCGTCGAGCAGTCGAACCACAGGCCCTCGGCCGCGCCCTTCCCGACCAACGCGCCGCATTCGTCGATCTGGCCGTCCGCGACGTAAACCCTCGCACCATAGGCGGCAGTCTCGGTGACGTTGATCTCCGGCGTTTCGGACGGGCAAATCACGACGGTCTCAATGCCGGCGCGTGCGCCGTAAGCGGCAAGGGCAGCGCCGGCATTGCCATTGGTCGGCATGCCGATCCGCTCGACTCCGAACTGCTTGGCCATCGTCACCGCCATCGCCAGCCCGCGAGCCTTGAACGACCCGGTCGGCAGTCGCCCCTCATCCTTGACGAGCAAAGTGCTTGCGCCGTCGCGCGCAGCGGTATTCGTCAACGCAATTATCGGCGTTTCCGGCTCGCCCAGGCTGACCGGCTCGCCGTCGTGCGGAAGAAGCTCTCGCCATTTCCACATGCCCGGCACGCGGTCCGCGACGCTCTGGCGCGTCAGTGTTCGCCGAGCCGCCGCAATATCATAGCGCACGAGCAGCGGCTTCCCCGCCTTGCTCAGATTGTGGACGCGACCGGCTTCATACCGCTCGCCGGTCAGCGAGCATTCGAGATGGGTGGCGTTCACTAGCAGTCCTTGTGATCGGCCGGGTGGTGGCGTTCGACTTGAATGGTGCAATGTTCGATGTGAAATCGGTCGTGCAGGATCCGGCGCACCGCGGCGAGCAGATCGTCCGGGTAATTCGCCTGTTCCGAAACGAGGTGCGCCGTAAGCGCGGTCTCGGTCGTGCTGATCGGCCAGATGTGGAGGTCGTGCACCGCGTCGACACCCTCGATCTCGCCGAGCGCGATCTCAACCTGATCGACGTCAATGCCCTCGGGAACGCCGGCCAGCGACATCCACACCGATTCCTTGAGAAGGCCGATGCTGCCCCACAGGATCACGATCGCGACCGCGAGGCTCATGATCGGGTCGACCCATTTCTGCCCGGTCCACAGGATCACAAGGCCAGCGAACACGACCGCGCCGGAAACAGCGGCATCGGCAGCCATATGCAGGAACGCCCCGCGGATGTTGATGTCATGGTGCCCGCGCGAGAACAGCAAGGCGGTGAGCCCGTTGATGAGGATGCCAACCGCAGCGACCGCCATGACCACGCCGCCCTCTGTCGCGGTGGGATGAAACAGACGCCGGATCGCCTCCGTGCCTATCGCGCCAACGGCGATCAGCAGGAAGAGCGAATTGACCAGCGCGGCGAGGATCGACGCCTTCTTGAGCCCATATGTGAACCGCGGCGATGAACCGGTCCGCGCCATCCGCCCGCCGGCCCAGGCGACCACCAGGCCGAGAACGTCGGAGAGGTTATGGCCGGCGTCGGCGAGCAGGGACATCGAGTTGGCGGCGAACCCGAAGACCGTCTCCAGCAACACGAACCCGACATTCAGTGCGATACCGATCGCGAAAGCCTTTGAGAAATCCGCCTGCGCGTCATGGTGGTGATGGTGAGAATGACCGCCGCTCATCGCGCGAGCCGTAGCCTAACGGTACGTCGGGACTCAAATGCAGTTGGTCGAAAGCTGGCGCCTGTTCACCAAGCGTCCACCTTGCGACAATGTATCATCGCCTTTATCCCCGCTTCGATTCCCCAATTTGCAGGTATTCCGTTTCCTTGAAGCTCATTTCTTACGTGGCGCTCGCCGCGGCTCTTCCGATTTACCCAGTGGCAGCCGAAAGCTATTTCGACGCGGGCCAGCCCACAGTGATCGGCGCAGATGCCGGCACGGGCGGCGCGTCAGCGCCGGAGCCTACCCCAGGCGACGCATCGAAGGCCCATCCCGATGAGGATCAATCCATTGTCGTGACAGGCGTTAGGCGACGTGCCGGGGACGTCCTCGGCGGCGTGTCCGTACTCGACAAGGAAGAACTGGCTCACGACCTGAAGCCGAGCCTCGGCGATACGCTGGCCGACATGCCCGGCGTCACCTCATCAAGTTTCGGTCCATCGTCGTCACGCCCGATCTTGCGCGGTTTTTCCGGGGAAGACGCAACCATTCTCATCGATGGTCTTGGCAGTCTCGACCTTTCAGCGTCTGACCCCGATCACGCCGTGACCATCAACCCGCTGACGGCGGAACGCATCGAGGTTCTGCGTGGCCCCGGTGCGCTGCTTTACGATTCGTCGGCGATTGCCGGCGTCGTGAACGTGATCGATAATCGAATTCCGCGTTCAGTGCCTACCGACGTCAATGTCGATCTCCTGCTGAATTATGGGACGGCAGCGAATGAGCGATCAGGCAATGCGGGCATCAATGTGCCGCTGGGCGCGCATTTCGTCGCTCATGCTGACGGCGCTTATTCCGAGTACGACGACCTGCACGTCGGCGGCTATCTGCTGTCAGCGCCGTTGCGGCGCGAGGCGCTTGCAAGTCCCGATCCGGAAATTCAGGCGCTCGCGGATCTGAAGGAGAAGCTTCCGAATACGGCAGGTCGCGTCGACGATGCCGCCGGAGGCATTGCGTATGTCGATGGAGATCTGAACATCGGCGTGTCCTACAACCACCACGACGCAAAGTACGGCGTTCCGATACGCTTTTCCCTGGATCCCTCGATCCAGCCCGAAGTGCCGACAATCGACGCACACCAGGACCGCGGAGATGTTCGCGCCAATGTGCCGATCGGCGGTTTCTTCAAGCTATTCGAATTCCGCGGTGCGCTCTCAAAATACCACCACGCCGAAATCGAAGAGGATGGCGTCGTTGGATCTCGCTTCTATTCGAACGGCGGCGAGCTGCGCGCTGACGTCGTGCAGACGGATCGCGACGGCTGGGGCGGCACCAGCGGCGTCCAGTTCCGGAGCCAGACCGCGCGGATTACCGGCGCGGAAAAATATCTTCCCGACAGCCGCAAGCAGACCCTCGGACTCTTCACGCTCCAGACCCTGGAGCATGGGCCAATCCGCTTCGAAGGCGGCCTGAGGGTCGACTTCGCGCGCCTTCATGCCGACCAGGACGAAACGCTCGCCGAGCAGGGAGAAGAGATCGGCGACGAGTTCGGCGAAGAGATCGATATCGGGGCTGCGCCCTTCTCGCGCAATTTCACCTCTGTTTCCGCATCGGTCGGCGCCAATTACCAGCTGGTTGGCGATTGGCGGCTGGGCTTGTCGCTGTCGCACTCCGAGCGTTCGCCGTCGATCGACGAGCTATTTTCGTTCGGCCCGCACGGAGGCAGTCAGCAATTCCTGCTTGGCAATCCCGACTTGAAGAAGCAGTCGAGCAACGGCGTTGACCTCAGCCTTCACAAAACGACAGGGCCGGTGCACTTCCAGGGCAGCGTCTATTACAGCCACTTTTCCAACTACCTCTTCCAGGCGCCCACCGATGAAATCGAGGATGGGCTGCCGGTCTATGAATATCGGGAGGGCAAGGCGGACTATTACGGCTTCGAGCTCGAGGCCGACGCGAAGCTCGGTAACGCACTAGGGATCGATTGGGGCGGCGAGATCACGACCGACGCGGTGCGCGCCAAGATCAAAAATTTCGGCAATGCGCCTGAGATCCCGCCTTTCCGGGTTCTTGCAGGTCTGACGGGCACGCGCGGCCAGTTCGATGGCAAGGTCGAGGTCGAACGCGTATCCAGCCAACACAAGGTTGCGCCCGACGAGACGACGACCCCCGGCTATACAATGGTGAATGCGTCACTCGACTGGCACCCTTTTTCCGCCAATCCGGACCTGACGCTTTCGCTCCAGGGCAACAATCTGTTCGACGTTGAGGCACGCCGCCACTCTAGCGATCTGAAGGACTATGCGCCGCTCGCCGGCCGCGACATTCGCGTGACAGCGCGCGTAGGCTTCTAGACAAAGAAAGAGGCGGTCCGGGAAGGGTGCCGGACCGCCTCTACTTGGCCAGTCGCTGGGGAAGACGACGGGCGCGGGGATTTAGATATCGATGCCGGCGGCGATCGCTTCGAGCTTACGGACGCGTTCGCGAAGATCCGCGATCTCGATCCGGCCCGTGGCCGGGGGAAGTCCGCGGTCGCTGGCAAACTGCGTCAGCTCCATCTTCTTGAGCTCGAGCCAGCCGTTCCAAGCCTTTAGCCCCGCGAAGCTTGCGCCGCCCAATCCGGCGATGACGCTGCCCGAGAGCACTCCGATCGTCAGCGGATCCATTACTTTTCCTCCTGCCGGAGCGCTTCGATCTCACGCGCCAGCTGATCGTTCTGCGTGTTGATGTGGTGATCGATCGCCATCAGGCGGCGGTCGGTTTCGTCGAGTTCGGTGCGCATCGCCTGTACGGTCGGCTTGCGCTTCACGACGTCTCCCATGCGGTCGAAATCGCTCATGCGAGCATCACCGACCATCGACTTCCTTTTCTGCAGGGCGAGGTAGATGCCCACCGCTGCATAGGCGATCAGCGCAAGGCTGATCGGAATGTGCGTCAGCAGCGGAACCGCGATCCAGGCGATCCTGATGAAAGTCGGGTCGATCCCGGTCCGTGCGCCGAGCGTCGAGCAGACGCCGGCGATCTTCGCGTCCTTGCTGTGGAGCGAGTAGGGATAAATCTTGCGGGCCATCATTCCCCTGACCTTTCTTACTGAACCCGCGCTTTAAGCGCGGCTTTCATCGCTTCCAGCTCGCGGTCGACGCTTTCCATCGCCTTGAGCTCGTGGATCTCATCTTCGAGACTGCTGATACCCAGCGCCTCGGCGCGGCCTTCCGCGAAGTCGGCGCGGCGCTCGAGGATCTCGAACTTGCTGAACGCATCCAGCGTCCTGCTGCCGTTCATGACCTCCCGCGCCTTCGCCCGGGTCACGGCGCTTTCGAACCGTGCCGCAATGGCGTTCTGGCGGGCGCGGGCTTCACGCAGCTTCGCCTGAAGCTTGGCGATGTCCGCTTCGTAGCCACGCAGCACCTGATCGATCTGGTCGACCTCGGTCTTGAGGCCTTCTGCCATGTCGGTGGCCTTCTCCTTTTCGAGCAGCGCCGCCTTGGCGAGGTCTTCGCGATCCTTGCTCAGTGCCAGCTCAGCCTTCGCAGTCCAGTCGGCCTGCATCTGGTCGAGCCGTCCGAGCGCCCGCCGCATCTCCTTGATGTCGGCGATCGACCGCGCCGCCGAAGCCCGAACCTCGACCAACGTCTCTTCCATCTCGAGGATGATCATGCGGATCATCTTCGAAGGATCTTCCGACCGGTCGAGGAGCTCCGTCATGTTCGCCGCGAAGATGTCACGAGCGCGGCTGAACACGGGACCGCTGAACCAGGCGGCGACGGGAGCGAGACGCTCGGTGGCCGCCTCTTCCACTTTCACCAGCCGCGGCGTGCGGATCGGAACATGGGCTTCAAGAACTTCGAGTTCAGGCATTGATGGAAACCTTTACGGGATTGGCATTGGCCTGGGCCGGGCCGACGGCGGCGCCGATCGCGACCGTGCTCATGAAGAGCGCCGCGGCGATGGCGACCAGGTTGCGAGTGAACTGCGACTGCGACGACATTGGTATCTCCCTTTTTCCGGCCGGCTTGTTGGTCCGTGCCGATGCAGACTACTATTCAAGGGCCGTGCCAATCCCGGAAAACTGGGAAAAACTTTGCTATGCGGGTCGCGGTGGCGCAATTTCCCAACCAAGACTTGGTGGGAATCACCAATCGTCGGTTGGGAACATTCGCCATGCTCGGATCGGAACATCGCTCCGCCCCGGGCGTCCTTACGGAAAGGTTATTCAGAGGGAGTTTGAGAGATGCTTGGCAAGCTTGCAGGCGCGTGGCTCGGAGAGAAGGTCGCTGGCCCCAACAGGGGCACCAAGGGCGCAATCATCGGATATGGCGCAGCCGCGCTCGCCCGACGCAGCGTGCCAGCGCTAGCGGCCGTGGCGCTTGGCGGCTGGGCTTTCAGGAAATTGCGTGACCGACGCCGCGGTCGCGCAGACTATTCGTCGGACGCTGCTGCTTCCTGACCTTCGGGCGGATGCTCGAAATAGGGCTCGACCTTGCCGTTGAGCTTCAGCGTCATCGGCTGGCCGTAGCGATCCCTGCTGCGGCCGGCCGCAACGCGAATCCAGCCTTCCGACACCGAATATTCGATGACGTTGGTCTTTTCGACGCCATTGAACTTGATGCCGACGCCGCGGCTGAGCAGCGACTCATCGAAATGCTCGCTGCGCGGGTCGAGCGAGAGGCGATCGGGGGGCGTGTCTGATACTTTTTCGGCCATGCGCGCGCCCCTACCCTCGCGCACCTTTCACCGTCAACGCGAAGCGCTCCAGACGGGTGTGTCAAGTAACGTGGACATTATATACATGACGTACCGTCCAGTTACTGATACCGAGTCGGCGACAGGCCGGCGCATCGAAGACGTTATAGTTATGCACGGGGTCCGTGAGTACTCGGAAGGTCTCCCCGTCGAGCTACGACGCCACGAGGGGCGCCTTGTGCTCAGGGCTTTCAGCGAGTGCGGAAACAGGTACACCGATGTGGATCTGTTGGACGTAATAGAGTGGTGTAAAAATGGACCTGGGAGTGCCGTCGCACCCGTTGCGGCCCTTGTTGCACGAAATTCAGGCGGCGATAACTAACGGCCTTCCTTATCTCGCAATGATGCAAGCGCTGGCAGTTCCCGACATTTGCGGCGCACTCATGGCTTCAGATGGACGCGCCACACGGTCGGCGTACCTCGCTTGGTACGGAGAATACATGTGGGGCAATTTCATTCTCCTATCGCCAGAACAATGCTACAGTTTGCGATGTGGATTTGTGCACCAATCGCGATCCGATCTGGCGGGCGGACATTTCAAACGGATCGCCTTTCACTGCCATTTCTGGGGCGCGATGGACTCGATGCCGATGGTTGATATGGGAGACACCCTTTATATCAGCGTCGAGCAATTCTGCGCTCACTTGAATAATGCGGCGCATCGTTGGTTTGCGACCGTAGCCTTTGACCCAACCGTGTTGGAGAACGCCCAAAGCCTGCTCAAGCCGAAGCGCAGCCTTAATGCGATGATGGGCTCGTTTGTATTGTCTTAGGAGAAGCGAATGGCCACCAAAGCAGCATCGACCGACGAAGCTCGCCAACGCGACGAACTGCTGCGCCGCGCTCTGGCGACGCCGCCGATAAGCAACGAAGAGATAATCAGGCGCTCAAAGCAAGAGCCGAGGAAGCGCGGCTAGGACTGATCCCAGACGGGGTCATATTCCTTCGGTCGGAACACGATCTTCGTTCCGTCCGTGACTTCCTTTTCAAAGATTGCAGCGTGCAAGTCTTTCTCTTTGAGGGTCTTCTTGCCATCGGCGATGGCGTAAAGGTGCTTGGATAACGGCCTGTCCGGTGGAGCGACTGTAAACAGCCCCTTATTTGGAAACCGGTCTTCACGAACGCAAATGAGGCCGCCTGATCGGAATCAGCGCTGACTACAAATGCCACGTCGTAAAGGTCGTCCAAGGCGTCCTGATAGAGGCTTAGACCGAGGTTCAGGTCGGTGGCTTTTTCGCGCTTCACGGTCCACGAATTGCCGCATGGGCGGCATTCAACGGTCTCGTCGGCTTCATGGCCAAAAATGGTTTTGACGCCGACTAATTCGAGAGCCTCAACATAGAAGCGATGCCGTGCTTTCTTGCCCACTTCCCGGTCCCGCCAAGCAGTGCAATAGATCACACGATCAAGCTTTCCGTGGCCTCTAGCTAAGCCCTCACTTAACTTCCAAAGATTGAGCCATTTTAGGTATGGTTGGCCAAGATCATCTACCGCATGGTAGAGGTTGAACCCATCTATATAGACCGATACTCGCAAGACGAATCCCCCTTGACTTGAGGGGTCTAGATTCCTAGATGGCTACTTGCAACGCCGCATGGTGCGCCCAGCGGCCCGCCCGGAGAGCCTAGTGCGCTCCGGGCTTTTTCTTGCCTAGCGTGTCCATCGCTTCCGTCGCTCTCCGTAAACGCGCGACGCTCGGTAGTGGTTAGGCTGCTGCGAAGTCAGGTTGCCGGTACATGAGGCGTTTGCCACGCGCACCTTTCAGTGCCTCTGCGGTGCGGGCTGCGTCGTCGTAGCCGTTCGCGGCGCGGAACGTGTACCGGAAGTCGAACTCGTTGAGATAGCGCTGCAAGTGCTTGCTGCTGCAATGCTGATAGATGCCCTTCATGCCGCGCTTGAAGATGCCGAAGAAGCCTTCAATCGTGTTCGTCGTAACGTCGCCACGCACGTACTCTTTGGCGCTGTGGTTGACGCTCTGATGCGAAGCGAACTCAAGGCCGGGGCGCATGTAGTAGTGCGCTTCGTCAGTCATTAGGCGGCTTGCGCGGCGCACGTTCGTGTAGAGGATGCCGCTGATCGTATCGGCGTTCAGATTGTCCGTAACGTGGAAGGAGACTGCGCGGCCCGTCGTGCGATCGACGAGGCTCACGATCTTATTCATGTTGCGGATTGCCATGCGGCTCTTCGGGGCAGTCTTATCCTTGCCGAAGAAAGTTTCGTCGGCCTCGATCACCATGCCGGGGCCGCCCATCGGCTCGAAATCCTGCTTCATGGCCTCGCGGATGCGATGCTCCATGAACCAAGCCGACTTGTACGTGATGCCAAGCTGGCGATGTAGCTGGTGAGCCGAGACGCCCTTCTTGGAACCGTTGACCATCGCAAACGCCATGAGCCACTTGTTCAGCGGGATTTTGCTGTCTTCCATGACGGTGCCGACAGTGACCGTGAACGGCTTTGTGCAGGCGTTGCATTTATACACGCCCTTGCGGGTCGATTTGCCCTGGAGCTTCTTGATATTCTCGACCGAGCCGCAGTGCGGGCAGACCGGCCCATTCGGCCAATGGATGGCCTCAATGTGCTCGCGGGCTTTGTCCGCATCCTGATAAATGGGGTTGGTAAGGTTCATCGGTCTTTCCTCTTGAGACCGATCTACTCCCACACCGTTAGTACGTCAAGTATATAATGTCCAGTAACGTTGACAGTGGCAGTTGCCGCCTCGCCGAGACAGGACTAAGCGCTCGCGCCAGACATGAGTGACAAGGATCCATCGCTGCGCCGTAATGCGCCGAAGCTGGCGCTGCACGTTCCGGAGCCGCCGTTCCGTCCGGGTGATGCGCCGGACTTTTCTTCGCTGAAGATTCCTGCCGCCGGCAGTGCGCCGCGCCCTGACATTGCGGCGCCTGCAGCGGAAACGCATCCGCTGACGACACAGCTAGTTCGGGTGCTCGGCGACGACAGCAAGGCGGTCGGCGCATGGGACCCGAAGCTCGACCCCGAAACGCTGCGTAAGATGCTCCGTGACATGATCACGGTGCGGATATTCGACGACCGCATGTACCGCGCACAGCGGCAGGGGAAGACCAGCTTCTACATGAAGTGCACGGGCGAAGAGGCAATCGCTATTGCAGCGCAGACCGCGCTCGACCGCGAGGACATGCACTTTCCGACCTATCGTCAGCAGGGCCTGCTCGTCGCGCGCGGCTATCCGCTGACGGAAATGATGAATCAGATCTACTCCAACCGCGGCGACAAGCTTCGCGGGCGCCAGTTGCCGATTATGTATTCGGACAAGAAGTTCGGCTTCTTCTCGATTTCCGGCAACCTCGGCACGCAATTCCCGCAAGCCGTCGGCTGGGCGATGGGTGCGGCTATCAAGGGCGACAGCCGGATCGCCATGGGCTGGATCGGTGACGGCGCGACCGCCGAAGGCGACTTTCATTCGGCGCTGACCTTTGCTGCCGTCTACAACGTGCCGGTCGTGCTCGCTGTCGTGAACAACCAGTGGGCGATCTCGAGCTTTTCCGGGATCGCTGGCGCGGAGCGCGCGACCTTCGCGCAGCGAGCGGTGGGATACGGCATCGCCGGGCTGCGCGTAGATGGGAATGATGCGCTGGCAGTGTACGCGGCGACGAAGTGGGCGTCGGAACGCGCCCGGTCGAATCAGGGCCCGACACTGATCGAGTTCTTTACCTACCGCGCAGAAGGCCATTCCACGTCCGATGATCCCTCGGGTTATCGCCCAACCAACGAGGCCAAGTCCTGGCCGCTCGGCGATCCGATCGAGCGATTGAAGGCGCACCTGATCGCCATTGGCGAATGGGACGATGAACGCCATGCGGCAGCAAACGCCGAGGCCGACGCCACGGTCCGTGCGGCACAGAAGGAATCTGAAAAGCTCGGCATTCTTCCAGAGCAAGGCAAGAACGGGGTCGAGACCATGTTCGACGACGTTTATGCCGAGGTGCCGTGGCACATCGCCGAGCAGCGCGAGCAGGCGCTGTCGGAGGGACGCGACTGATGCCGACGATGAACATGATCCAGGCGCTCAACGACGCTCATAAGGTCGTCATGCGCGCCGACGAGGATGTTGTCGTGTTCGGCGAGGACGCCGGTTACTTCGGCGGCGTGTTTCGCGTCACTGAAGGATTGCAAAAGGAATTCGGCAAGCAGCGCGCGTTCGACGCACCGATCAGCGAAGGTGGCATTGTCGCAACCGCTGTCGGCATGGCCGCCTACGGCATCAAGCCGCTGATCGAGATCCAGTTCGCCGATTACATCTACCCCGGCTACGACCAGATCGTCAGCGAAGTGGCCAAGATGCGTTATCGCACCGCCGGCGAGTGGGCTATGCCGATGGTCATCCGCACCCCCTATGGCGGTGGCATCTTCGGGGGCCAGACGCACAGCCAGTCGCCGGAGTCTCTTTTCACCCACATCGCGGGCTTGAAGGTCGTCGTCCCGTCGACGCCTTATGACGCAAAGGGCCTGCTGATCGCGGCGGTCGAGGATCCCGACCCGGTGATCTTCTTCGAGCCCAAGCGCATTTATAATGGACCGTTCGACGGGCATCACGACCGTCCAGTGAAGCCTTGGTCCAAGCATCCGGCCAGCGAAGTGCCCGAGGGTTATTACACCGTCCCGCTCGGCAAGGCGTCGATCGTCCGCGAAGGTGATGCGGTGACCGTCCTCGCTTACGGCACCATGGTGCACGTCGCGCTCGCCGCGGTCGAGGAGCAAGGTCTCGACGCCGAAGTCATCGACCTGCGCACGCTCGTTCCACTGGATATCAAGACAATCGAGAAATCGGTTGAGAAGACCGGCCGCTGCCTGATTGCGCAGGAGGCGCCGCGCACTTCCGGCTTCGCCGCCGAGCTTTCCGCGCTCGTGCAGGAGCGCTGCTTCTATCATCTCGAAGCGCCGGTGGAGCGCGTGACCGGTTGGGACACGCCTTACCCGCACGCTTACGAATGGGCCTATTTCCCGGGCCCGAAGCGCTTGAAGCGCGCCCTCGAAAAAGTGATGGCTGACTGATGGCTCGATACGAATTCAAGCTGCCCGACATCGGCGAAGGCATTGCCGAGGCTGAGATCGTCGCCTGGCACGTCAAGGTCGGCGACATGATCGGTGAAGACCAGCAGATCGCCGACATGATGACCGACAAGGCGACGGTCGAGATGGAATCGCCGGTAGCCGGCAAGGTGGTCGAGCTCGCGGGCGACGTCGGCGATCAGATTCCGATTGGGTCCGTGCTCGCCGTAATCGAGACAGAAGGCGCGGATCGCGCTGCCGAGCCTGCCGACGACAGCCGTGATGAACGGCCGCTCGCGGACGGCGCGGTTCAGGCGACGCCTGAACAGGCGGAAGAAATCCCCATCGTCTCAGTCGACGCGAAGGCCGAGGCGCCGAAGCCAGTTCCAGCCCCGCGCGTCGAACCAGAGGTTGCGGAAATGGAGCCGAGCGGTGCTCACGTCCTCGCTTCCCCTGCCGTTCGCGCTCGCGCTCGCGACCTCGGCATCGACCTGGCGCAAGTGAAGACCACGTCGGATCGCATTCGTCACTCAGACCTGGACGCCTATCTTCTCTACAACGGCGGCAGCGTTTCGACCCGCGGTGCAGCGACCGCGCGCCCGGACGAGAGCGTCAAGGTCGTCGGCCTTCGCCGCAAGATCGCCGAGAACATGGCCGAAGCGAACCGGCGCGTTCAGCATTTCACTTTGGTCGAGGAGTTCGACGTCAGCGCTCTTGAGGAAGCGCGCGCGATGATGAACCGCGACCGGGGCACCAACCCCAAGCTTACACTGCTTCCATTCCTCATCACCGCTCTATCGCGTGGCCTCGCCGAATGGCCGATGCTGAACGCGACCTTCGATGACGAGGCAATGGTCGTCACGCGGTACGGGTCCGTCCACATGGGCATGGCAACGCAGACCGCCAACGGTCTTATGGTGGCAACCATCCGTGACGCTCAATCGCGGTCGATTTGGGAACTCGCATCAGAGATCCTTCGGCTTTCTGAGGCGGCGCGAAGCGGCAAGGCCACGCGCGACGAACTCAGCGGCGCGACTTTCACAGTTTCGAGCCTGGGCCCGATGGGCGGCATCACCTCAACGCCGGTCGTCAATCCGCCCCAGGTTGCGATCATCGCCGTGAACAAGCTCGAAGAGAAGCTCGTCCCCATCAATGGCGAAATCGAAGTCCGCAAGCACATGAACCTGTCGCTCTCGTGCGACCATCGCGTCATCGACGGCTGGGACGCGGCGAGCTTTATGCAGACCTTGAAAGGCTACATCGAGAACCCGCTGCGGCTGCTTAGCGCCTAAGGCCTATTTCTTTGGGCGTTGGGGTTGCGCCCACGAACTCCGCCGGACCCATTCGAACGGCGATCGCCGTCACTTCTTCGCGCGAAGGTCTCGCCAGCTATCTTCGTTCACTTCAACGCCGTGCTTCTTCGCTGCGCGCTTGATGCGGCCCCACGCGGCATCCCGTTCGTCGTCTGAGACGTCGCGGACCTGGTTGAAACGAGCGATCGCATTGCGGACGTGGCTGGCGTTGCTGAGCGGTTCCTTGCGCTCTTTCGGGAAAGCGAACTGGTCCTCATCGAGACTGTCGCGCTGCTTTTCGCTGAGTTCGGACATTGGGTGCTCCTTTCAGGGCTACAACGCCGCAATCGCCATCGCGTTCGCATTTTTAATGATCGAGCCCCGGCGCGCGAGGGAGGGGCAGAACACGCACCGGGGCCCGAAAGCGGCCGATGTGCGGCCGCTTGGGGATCGTTCACGCCGCGAGGCGGACCGTCTCGCCGAGCGCCTGCTTGAGCGACTGTTCGCGCTGCTCGGGACCAATGTTCAGACCGTCGGCTGCGACGAATTCGGGCTCGATCCCCATGAAGTTGAAGACACCGCGCAGGTAAGTCTCGAGATGCTCGAGCGAAGCCGCCGGGGAGCCAGCGTTGTAGATGCCCCCACGTGCGAGCGCGATGATGACCCGCCTGCCGCCGGCAAGTCCCTCGGGGCCGTTCTCGCCGTAACGAAAGGTCTTGCCCGCCACGAGGACGCGGTCGATCCAGGACTTAAGCTGCGTCGGAAGCGTGAAATTGTACATCGGCGCACCGATCACGATCGCGTCGGCATCCAGGAATTCGTCGAGCACGCTGGTGTCGGCAAACGCGTCGAGCGTCAGGTGCGGGAGCGGGTTGGCGGTGAGATCGCGATAGATGACCTCGCTATAAGTCCCCGACTTCAACTGGTCGACGATCGAGCGCGAAATGGCCCGGCTCGCGCTATTTTCGCCAGTGATGCTGGCGTCGAGATGAAGGATGGTCACTATTGCCTCCTAGGTATGGAATTATTACCGAAGGCACGCTAGATAACCACCAAGGTTTCGCCCGCAAGAACGCACTTTTTTGTGGGTGAAGAACAAATTTGTGAGCCGCGAACATGCGTGTACGCGGGAACAGGAAGGGTACCGATGAGAGATCCAGCAAACCCCGTCTGCCGGACAATCAGCACCTTGCTTCAGCGGATCGGCGACAAATGGACGGTGCTCGTCGTGTCGACGCTCGGCGAGGGTCCGCGGCGCTTCAACGAACTGCGTCGCGAGATCCCTAGCGTGTCGCAGAGGATGCTGACGCTTACGCTCCGCAACCTCGAGCGCGATGGGCTCGTGAGCCGCAAGGTCACCCCATCGATTCCGCCGCGCGTAGATTACGCGCTCACTGACCTCGGCTGCTCGCTCTTGAAGCCCGTCAATGCGTTGTCGCAATGGGCGCTCGACAATGTCGAGGCGATCCACCGCGCCCACGCGCGCTTCGATACCGAGCAGGACAAGGCCGAAGCTGCGTGAACTCGACGGCGGGGGGAACGCAAGTCGAGGCGCTGCTCGATCGAGGCGACGATTACGCCGCCAAAGCCGACATAAAGGCATCCGTGAGCTTCTACCAAGCGGCGCTGAAAGCTGCGTCGCATGCGTTCGAAGTCGACCAGCCGACCCGCGCGCGTCTCGAAAAAGCGGCCGGTTACGTCCGCGCACAGGCTGAGACCTACAAGACTTTGCTTCGCCAAGTCGTTTTGGACCGTCCTGCCGGGGTAGGCCGAACCGACAGGCTGCGACACGCGGTGGAGATCCTGACTGGAGAGCGAGAACTGTTCATGCAGGCGCCAAGCGTGCTGCATTTCCCCTATCTCGCGCACCGTCAGTTTTTCGAGCGCGACGAATTCGACTGGGTTCCGGCACTTGAGGCGGAAACGCCGGCTATCCAGGCGGAGCTTCATGCGCTCCTGCGTGAAAGCGCCGACTTCCAGCCCTATGTCGAAGACGACGCCGACCGTCCGCGCCGCGAGTTTCATGGTCTCCACGGTGACGCCAGCTGGACCGCGCTTTACTTGTGGCGAAACGGCGAACCGGTCGCAGTGAACGCCGACCGCTGCCCTCGTACGATGGCGGCGCTCGAGCATGTTCCGATGACGAAGATCCAGGGCCAGACGCCCTCAGTCCTGTTCTCGCGCCTGACGCCCGGCGCGCACATCCCGCCGCACCGCGGCATGCTCAATTGCCGCCTTATCTGCCACCTTCCACTGATCGTGCCTGATGGCTGCTGGCTCCGTGTCGGAAACGAAACACGGCAGTGGCGGGAGGGCGAGTTAATGATCTTCGACGACAGCTTTGAGCATGAGGCAAAGAACGACAGCGGTGAGATGCGCATCGTGCTGCTTTTCGATATCTGGCGGCCAGAGCTAAACGCCAACGAGCAGGCCGGCATTTCAAAGATTTTCGAGACGATTGCGGCCTTCACGCACCTGCCCGAGGCCTGAGGCTGTTTCCGAGCCGCGACGGCAGCGCTAGAGCGGCCGCATGCTGAAGCCCGTCACCACCGACATTGAAGCGCTGAAAATTCTGGACGAGCGGCTGCGCTGGCTGTCGGCGTGGACCATCCACCACGCCAACCACATACGTTCCAGCGACGATGGGCTGAAGGTCGGTGGTCACCAGGCGAGCTGCGCATCGATGAGCGCGATCATGGCGGCCCTCTACTTCCATGCGCTCGGCGCCAACGATCGCGTCGCCGTGAAGCCGCATGCTGGGCCCTTGCTCCATGCAATTCATTATTTGCTCGGCTCGCAGTCGCGGGAGGCGCTTGAGAACTTTCGCGGCTTCGGTGGCGCGCAGAGCTATCCGAGCAGGACCAAGGACAAGATCCCCGTCGATTTTTCGACGGGCTCGGTCGGGCTTGGCGTGGCGATCACGCTCTTCGCCAGCCTGGTGCAGGATTATCTGTCGGCGCACGGCTGGCTCGACGAAAGCGACCGCGGACGATTCGTCGCGCTGATCGGCGATGCCGAACTCGACGAAGGCAACATCTACGAGGCGCTGATCGAAGGCGCGAAGCACGATGTCCGCAACTTGTGGTGGATCATCGATTACAACCGTCAGAGCCTCGACGCGACCAGCACGGACCGAATGTTCGAGCGCTTCGACGAGATCTTCCGCAGTTGCGGCTGGCGCGTTGTCGAAGTGCGCTATGGAAAGCGGCTGCAGGCCGCGCTCGCCAAATATCCGAAGCTCAAGAACTGGTTCGAGAAACTTCCGAACGCCGACCTTTCGGCACTTCACTATCAGGGCGGAGCGGATTGGCGGAGCAGGATTGAGGCGGAGCTTGGAAAGGAGGCTGCGCCTTTCCTCAAAGACTATGACGACGCTAGCCTGGCGGCTCTGTTCACCGACCTTGGCGGACACTGCATGGCGACGCTGGTGGAAGCTTTCGACGCCGCGCAAGACGATGTCCCGACCCTGTTCATCGCGTGGACGATCAAGGGCTTCGGCCTGCCGTTCGCGGGGCACAAGGACAATCATGCCGGGCTGATGAACCCCACGCAGCTCGCGGCTCTCCGCGACACGATGGGTGTGCGCGACGGGCATGAGTGGGATGAGCTCGAAGGCATTGGCGACAATGCGAGGCCGGGCGTCGAAGCGGTGCTCGAACGCACCCGCATCATGCGCGAGAAGCGCGCGCGCAACTTCGGAGGCGTCATCGTCCCAGCGCTCCCCGCGCCGACTGGTGATGAGCAATCGACTCAGGCCGCGTTCGGCCGGATCATGCTGGATCTGTCGAAGACCGGCGGCGACCTTGCAGACCGCATCGTGACCACTTCGCCTGACGTTACCGTCTCGACGAATCTCGGCGCATGGGTAAATCAGCGCGGACTCTTCCGCCGTGCAGAAAGCCCGGATGTCTTCGCGAAAGCAAAAATTGCTTCAGCGCAAAAGTGGGGCGCCGACAACCAAGGCCAGCATATCGAACTCGGGATTGCCGAGAGCAATCTGTTCCTGATGCTCGCTGCAGCTGGACTGTCAGGCGACCTGTGGGGCGAGCGGCTGTTCCCGGTCGGCACCCTTTATGACCCGTTCATTGCCCGAGGCCTCGATAGCCTGAATTACGCTTGCTACCAGGACGCGCGCTTCCTGCTCGTGGCGACGCCGAGCGGCATCACGCTCGGACCCGAGGGCGGCGCCCACCAGTCGATCAACCCGCCGCTAATTGCGCTCGGTCAGCCCGGCCTTCGCCACTATGAGCCGGCCTACGCCGATGAGCTCGCAGCAATGATGGAGCTGGCCTTTCGCCTGATCGACGATCCGGACGGTGAAAGCACCTATCTCCGCCTCTCGACGCGCTCGATCCAGCAAGTTGTGCGCGAAGACGACCGCTGGCGCGATGGTTCGCTGCAAGGCGCTTATTGGCTCCGCGCGCCAGGCGAGAATGCCGAGGCCGCCATTGCCGCAATGGGCGCAGTGATGCCTGAAGCGCTCGCAGCGTGGGAAGAACTACGCGAGGACATTCCCGGCCTGGGTTTGCTGGCCGTCACTTCACCCGACCTTCTCCACCGCGGCTGGACTGCAGCACAGGCCGCCCGCTGGAAGGGAGATCACGCGCCAAGCCACATCGAGAAATTGCTTTCCGCCCTCTCCCGTCACGCCGGGCTGGTGACGATCGCCGACGCGGCACCCGCATCGCTTTCGTGGATTGGCGGCGTCCTCGGGCAGCGGGTCGCGCCGCTCGGCGTGGAGAAGTTCGGGCAGACCGGCAGCCTTGCCGACTTGTACGCCGCTTACCGCCTCGATGGCTCGGCGATCACCGAAGCCGTTGCGGAGCTGCTATTGCCTGCCTAGAGGCCAAGCATGGCCGGGCGTTATTTCGACGAGTGGCAAGTTGGCGACCGCGTGCAGCACGCGATCACGCGGACTGTGACCGAGACGGACAATGTCCTGATCACCACGCTGACTCATAACCCGCAGCCGCTGCATCTCGACTATGAAGCGGCGGCCGCGACCGAATTCGGCAAGCCTCTCGTCAACAGCTGCTTCACTTTCAGCCTGATGGTCGGCGTCAGCGTCCACGACACGACGCTCGGCACACTTGTCGCCAACCTTGGCTACGATAAGCTCGTTTTCCCGAACCCCGTATTCGCCGGCGACACGCTGCGGAGCGAAAGCGAGTGCCTCGCACTGCGCGAGAGCAAGTCGCGTCCGAACGCGGGGATCGTCACTTGGGCGCATCGGAGCTTCAACCAGCGCAGTGAACTAGTGTGCGAATGCACCCGCACGGCGCTTCTCCTGAAGAAGCCCGAATGACCGAGCCGCGTTCCTGGTTGTTCGTTCCGGCCGATAGCGAGCGGAAGATCACCAAGGCGCTCGAAAGCGATGCGGACGCCGTGATCTTCGATCTCGAAGACAGCGTCGCTCCCGTGCAGAAGGCAACCGCCCGCGACATCCTCAAGAACTTGCCGAAACGATCCAACGGCCCGCAGTGGTGGGTGCGCGTGAACCCGCTCGGCAGCGAGTTCCACAAGGAAGATTTGAAGCTGATCAGCAGTGCCTATGTCCACGGCATCGTGCTGCCAAAGGCGGAAAGCGGCGCCGATGTGACTCAGCTTGCTCACCGCACCGGAAACATTCCGATCCACGCCATCGTCACCGAGACCGCCGCCAGCCTGTTCGGGCTCCTGTCTTACCGGGATCCCAAGACGACGCTCGCGGCCATGAGTTGGGGCGCGGAAGATCTCTCCGCAGCGCTCGGCGCATCCTCCAAATATGACGCGAGCGGCGAACTTAGCTTCACCTACAAGCTCGCCCGCTCGCTCTGCCTGGCCGGCGCTGTCGCGGCGGGAGTCCAGCCTGTCGACGGCGTCTTCGCTGACTTCCGCGACGAGGACGGGCTCCGCTCGGAGGCCGAGGCCGCCCGCCGCGAGGGCTTCACCGGCAAGCTGGCAATCCACCCAGATCAGGTGCCCGTCATCAATTTCGCCTTCACGCCCTCCGAGGAGGAAGTGAAGCACGCCGAAGAAATCGTCGCCGCGTTCGAGGCACATCCCGACGCTGGGGTGTTGTCCGTTGACGGCAAAATGATCGATCGCCCCCACCTCATGCAGGCAAGGCGTATTCTCGAACGAGCCCGATAGGAGATTTCATCATGGCAACCACGGCAGAACCCAGTCCAACCACCACTGCCGAGGCCGCGGGCGGGCCGACCAAGGCGAAGGGCTGGGGCACCGACGCGCCTGATCAGCCGCTTCACCCGATGGAGTTCGAGCGCCGGGCGCTTCGCCCGGACGACGTCGCGATCCAGATCACCTACGCAGGCATCTGCCACAGCGATCTCCACACGGCGCGCAACGACTGGGGCGGAACTCGCTACCCGGTCATACCGGGCCACGAGATCGTCGGCACCGTCACGGCGATCGGCAACGAAGTCACGCGCCATCGCGTCGGCGATACCGTCGCCGTCGGCTGCATGGTCGACAGCTGCATGGAGTGCGACCAGTGTCTGGAGGGCTGGGAGGTCTTCTGCCGCAAGGGCTGCGTCCAGACCTACAACAGCGAAGACTATCACGATCATACCATCAGCAAGGGCGGCTATACCGACCATGTCGTCGTCCGCGACCATTTCTGCCTCAAGGTCCCGGAAGGCATGGACGTCAGCAAGATCGCACCGCTGCTGTGCGCCGGTATCACGACCTATTCGCCGCTGCGGCAATACAATGTCGGGCCGAACACCAAGATGGCCGTGGTCGGGCTTGGGGGCCTTGGCCACATGGGTGTGAAGCTCGGCGCTGCGCTGGGCGCGCACGTCACCATGATCACGACGACACCGAGCAAGGGCAAGGACGCGCGGGAACTTGGCGCCCACGACGTGATCATCTCGACCGACGAGCAGCAGATGCGCGACGCGGCGACCCGCTTCGACTTTATCCTCAACACGATCCCGGTGAGCCATGAGATCGACGGCTATCTCAATCTGCTGGGCCGCTCGGGCCGCATGGTCATTGTCGGCGCGCTGACGCCGATGCCAGGCTTCACCGGCTTCAACATAATCTGGTGGAACCGCGCAGTCGGCGGATCCGCGATCGGCGGCATCCCGGAAACGCAGGAGATGCTCGATTTCTGCGCTGCCAAAGGCATTTACCCCGACTGCGAATTCATCGAGATGAACCAGGTCAACGAAGCCTATGAGCGCCTGCTCAAGAACGACGTTCGCTACCGTTTCGTGATCGACATGAGCAAGGGCCTGTGAGCGAATCGGTTCACCCGGTTCCTGAAGATTTCAATGCCCGGATCGGCGCTCGCGAGCTCGACGAACTCAACGATCTCGCGAATGCCGATCCCGACCGTTTCTGGCTCGACCAGGCCCGCCGGCTGACGTGGAACAAGTTTCCGACAAAAGCCGGCGACTGGTCGTTCAAAGAAGACGATTTCCACATCCAGTGGTTCGCCGACGGTGAGCTAAACCTGTCTGTCAATTGCCTTGATCGGCACCTGGCCGAGCATGGCGATCGCACCGCGCTGATCTTCGAGGCGGATGAGCCCGGTGAGGGGCATCGCTGGACCTATCGCCAACTTTATGAGGAGACTTGCCGTTTCGCCAACCTGCTGAAGTCGCGCGGCGTCGCAAAAGGCGATCGCGTCATGATCTACATGCCGATGATCCCGGAGGCGGCAGCGGCGATGCTCGCGTGCGCGCGGATCGGCGCGATCCATTCGGTCGTGTTCGGCGGGTTCTCGCCGGATAGCCTCGCCGGCCGTATCGCGGACTGCGACGCCTGCGCCGTTATTACCGCCGACGAAGGCGTGCGTGGCGGCAAGAAGATCCCCCTCAAGCGGAACGTCGATACGGCGCTCGAAACGCGCGATGTGCCTACCGTGATCGTCGTTGCGCGAACAGGTGCCGAGGTTGCGATGAAGGACGGGCGCGATATCCGCTACGCCGACGTGCGAGAGGGGCTGTCGACGGAGTGCAATCCCGAGATCATGCGCGCCGAAGACCCGCTTTTCATTCTTTACACTTCAGGTTCGACCGGTAAGCCCAAAGGTGTGGTGCACACCACCGGAGGCTACGCGACGTGGGCCGCGACCACGTTCGACTGGATCTTCGATTACCGGTTGGACGATATCTTCTGGTGCACGGCGGACATCGGATGGATTACCGGGCACAGCTATGTCGTTTACGGCCCGCTCGCGAACCGAGCGACGAGCGTCATGTTCGACGGCGTGCCGAACTATCCGGACTTCGGCCGCTTTTGGGAAACGGTGGACCGGCTTGGTGTTACCATCTTTTACACCGCGCCCACCGCGATCCGCGCGCTGATGCGCGAGGGCGATGAGCCCGTGAAGCGTCATAGTCGCAAGTCGATCCGCCTGCTCGGCACGGTCGGCGAGCCGATCAACCCGGAGGCATGGGAATGGTATTGGCGCGTAGTCGGCGACGGCCGCTGCCCGGTCGTCGACACCTGGTGGCAGACGGAGACGGGCGGCATCCTCATTTCGCCCTTCCCCGGCGCGACGGAGATGAAGCCGGGTTCAGCGACCAAGCCGCTGCCGGGCATCCATCCGCTGTTGGTCGATGCGGCGCATCGGGTTCTGGAAGGGCCGGCGAGCGGCAACCTCTGTCTTAGTGGCTCCTGGCCCGGACAAATGCGTACAGTGTGGAACGACCACTTTCGCTTCTTCGAAACCTACTTCAAGACCTATTCCGGCCTCTATTTCACCGGCGATGGCTGCCGCCGCGACGAGGACGGCTATTACTGGATCACTGGCCGCGTCGACGACGTAATCAACGTTTCCGGACACCGCATCGGCACCGCCGAGGTCGAAAGCTCGCTCGTGTCGCACCCCAAGGTCGCTGAAGCGGCGGTCGTCGGCTTCCCGCACGATATCAAGGGCCAGGCAATCTACGCCTATGTGACGCTTAATGCGGGCGAGGAAGGCGGCGACGAGTTGCGCAAAGAGCTGGTGCAGGAAGTGCGCCACGACATCGGCGCTCTCGCGGCGCCCGAGAAGATCCACTTCACCCTCGCGCTTCCGAAGACGCGTTCGGGCAAGATCATGCGCCGCATCCTGCGAAAGATCGCCGAGGGTGCGACCGACGGGTTCGGCGACACCTCGACACTCGCCGATCCGAGCGTCGTCGAAGCGCTTCTGGCAGGCCGCCAATGAAGAACGCGATCGCAATTGCGCTGCTGCTTGCGGCGGCTCCGGCGCAAGCCGCGTTCAACCCGGTCGAATTCTTTCGCGGCAAGACGCATGGCGACGGCCTGCTCAAGGTCATTTTCCAGTCGCAAACCAAAATCTCGGTCGACAGCGAAGGCGTTGCCGAGAAAGACGGTTCGCTGCTTCTCAAGCAAACCATTCACGAGCAGGAGAAGCCGCCGCGCGTGCGCTACTGGCGTTTTCGGCAGACCGGCGCCAACCGCTTCGAAGGAACGCTGACCGATGCCGCCAGTCCCGTCCGCGTCGATGTCAAAGGCGACCAGGTGCGCATTCGTTACCAAGGGAAGAATCACCTGAACTTCGACCAGTTGCTGACGCCGAAAAATGCCCGGGAAGTTTCGAACAGCATGCGGGTGAGGCGGTTCGGGATCACCGTCGCGCGCTTCGAGGAGGTTATCCGCAAGCTGGACTGAACCAGCCGCTTTGCTATCCGTGATCGCGCGGAGGGGAAGAATGGCCACGGTTGCAGACAGTCACGAACAAAAGCCGTGGCCAATGGCGCGAGTTATCATCGCTTCGTCCGCCGGCACGGCGTTCGAATGGTATGACTTCTTCATCTTCGGCAGCCTCGCGCCGGTCATTTCCAAGGTCTTCTTCGCCGGGCTTGAACCGACCTCTGCGCTGCTCGCGGCGCTCGGCCTGTTCGCTGCCGGATTTGCCTTCCGCCCGCTCGGCGCCCTGATCTTCGGCGTGGTCGGCGACCGCCTTGGCCGCAAAGGCGCCTTCCTCGTCACCGTGAGCTTGATGGGCGGCGCGACATTCTTGATCGGGCTTTTGCCGACTTACGCGCAGGTCGGCGCACTCGGACCGACGTTATTGATCATCCTGCGCATCTTGCAGGGCATTGCGCTCGGCGGGGAGTATGGCGGCGCGGCGATCTACGTCGCGGAACATGCGCCGAACCAAAAGCGTGGCGCCTCGACGGGGTGGATCCAGGCTTCCGCTTCGTTCGGCTTGCTGGCCGCGCTGCTCGTAATCGTCGCCACCCGAACGGCCGTCGGAGACGATGCATTCAACGCCTGGGCCTGGCGCATTCCGTTCCTGATGTCCGCGATCTTGCTCGCGATCTCCGTCTGGATGCGCGTGAAACTGGCTGAGAGCCCGGCTTTCGCCAAGCTGCGCGAAGAGGGCGAGATCAGTAAGGCGCCGCTGCGCGAGGCGTTCGGCAATTGGAAAAGCCTGAAGCAAGTGCTGATCGCCTTCTTCGGCATCATGTGCGCGCAGGGCGCAGTCTGGTACTTCACCTTTTTCTACATGCAGGTCTTTCTCGAAAAGTCGCTCGGGCTACCCGGCCAGACCAAAGACCTGCTGCTTATCGTCATGACCGTCGTGAGCGCCCCTCTCTACGTCTACTTCGGCTGGCTCAGCGACCGCATCGGGCGCAAACCAGTGATGGTCGGCGGGATGCTGCTGGCGCTCGCGCTTTACTTCCCCGCATCGCACTGGATTGCCGCGGCGGCCAACCCGCAACTGATCGAAGCCCAACGCGCAACGCCCGTCGTCGTAGAGACTGATCCCGCCACCTGTGCCGTGCAGTTCGACCCCGTCGGCACCGCGAAATTCGTTAGCGCCTGCGACATCGCGAAGAGCAGCTTGGTCACCAAGGGCATCAATTTCTCCACGCAAGCTTCGCGTGATGGTCGGACTCAAGTAGTCGTGGGCACCGAGGCTGTGCCGATAAGCGGCGGCGAAGGCCTGAGCGGCGCGGACGTGAAAGCGCTCAAAACCAGGACGACGGATGCGATCGGCTCCGAGCTGCAAGCCGCCGGCTACCCCAAGAGCGCGGATCCCAAGCAAGCGAACATGACGCTGCTCATCATCCTGCTGCTGCTATTCGTGGTCGCGGCGACGGCGCTCTACGGCCCACAGGCCTCGGCGTTGGTGGAGATGTTCCCGACGCGCGTGCGCTACACGGCCATGTCGTTCCCCTACCATGTCGGCACGGGCTGGGTTGGCGGCTTCCTGCCGGTGACCAGCTTCGCGCTGGTGGCGATCACGGGAAACATGTTCGAGGGGCTTTGGTACGCAGTCGTGTTTACGGCGATTTCCGTGGTCGTCTCGCTCCTGTTCCTGAAAGAGACCGCGGGGCGCGCGCTCAACCATCACTGAGGCGTTATGGCGCCCAGTGGATGTCGATCGGTTGTTCGACCTCGGCAAGGACGCGGCCGATCGGCAGCTTTGAGCTTTGGCCGTCGGCAATCGCCTGTTCCAGCACCTGCCGCTTCTGATCGCCGGTGATCGTGATCAGGATGGTGCGCGCCGACAGGATCGCCGCGCGCGTCAGCGTAACGCGAGCCACCGGCGCTTCCGGGGGCAGCGGGTCGGGCGTGACGCCGATGGCGCGACGCGCTTTTGGCGCATCCAGCGCCGCCTGAAGGTCGGGACCGGAAAAGATCGAGGCCGTGTGCCCATCAGCGCCCATTCCGAGCCAGACGAGATCCGGCGGCCAGGGCAGGTCCTGAAGGCGAGCATCGGCGGCATTGCCTGCCGCGCGAACGTCTTCGGCGCCGCCGCTGACGATCGGGATCACCCGGGCTCCGGTCGGCAGGAAGGCGCGCGCGATTTCCCGAACGTTGGAAAGGTCGTTGTCGACGGCGACCAGGCGGTCGTCGGTCGGGATCACGGTAACGCGCTTCCATGGCAGCTTTTGCTTCGCCAGCTTGGCGAAGACGGCGGGACCAGTCGTGCCGCCTGGCACCGCGATCAGCGACGCGTTGCGCGCCTCGACAGCGCTGTCGATGATGAATCCGACGTCGCCGGCGACCGCGTCGCTCAGCTCGTCGAGCGAGTCATATTCCCACCATTCTGCTTCGATCATGGCTGGCCCCTTGTCGGATTCAGCGGCCAACGTCCACCTGCTTGTAGCCGAACCATGCGGCGACCGGATTGCCGCGCGCGTCGAGCGCCGGGCGGAACAGCCCGCGCTGGACAATCAGGCTGCAGGTCCACTGATCGGCATTCGGATTGCCGAAGGAACGCATGACGTCGCAGCGGCTCGGACGGCCGTTCGGCTCGATCCGCAAGCGAAGGAAAATGGCGCCGCCGCGAGGCCAGCCGCGCATCACAGCGTCGGGGTAGTCGCGGGCGGAGATACCCCGGACCAGGCTGACAGGCGTGGCGGCGCCCCCGCCCGATCCTGCTCCGCTGCCGTTCCCGGCGCCTTCTCCATTCCCCGTCCCACCAGCGCCGGTGCCTGGTCCACGAACGTCGGACGCACCCTGAGTTGATGCGGCGCCCTGGCGCGGCGTTTCAGTCGCCGCGATTTGAGGGACAGGCGGTGTGACGATTCGGGGCTTCGGCGCGACGACCGGCGTCGCCTCGCTTTTGATGTTCTTCGGCGAGCCGCCGGCCTTCTGATCAGGTCGCGGTTGCGGTTGTTGTTGCGGAGGGGTCGGTGGCGGCAGCACGATGACGTCGAACACGCGAAGGGCCGCCTGCGGGTCCGTCAGATCGATACGGCCCGATAAGTGCAGGAAGGCGAACAAAAGCGCAGCGTGGATCGCAATCACTGCCGCGATCGCGCCGCTCTTGTCTTTCGTATCGAGATTGGACCGGTACATTCACCCCGGTCAACGCCAATAGCAGTCGCGCGTTGCCGTATCCAACATTGGAACAGGCGCCGGACGTGGGGGGAAGTACGTCCGGCGCCAGCACGCGTGCTCTCTGAACGCTATCTGCTGGAACTCGCCTTGCGGCCGCCGCCGTGACTCGCCTTGCCACCTTTGCTGGCAATCTCGCGCTGCTTCGCGGGATCCATCGCGGCAAAGCCGCGCTTCGATCCGCTTTTGGTCAATGGCATCCTCTTCCTCCTTTCTGGTGGTCGCCAAAACGCGGTTCGGCGCTCACGGTTCACAATGCTGATTGAGGTTAAGACGAACTTCAGTCGGGCGATTCGACGCGCAAATTTTGACATTGATTCAGTGCGTAAATGCAGATCAATGACGGTTTAACGCAGGCGTAATCCAATCCATAAAGTGCGCGGCGTCGCGCGCTCGATCGAGCCGTCGGCGTTAATGCCCGCCATGACCAGCTTGTCCATGAGATTTTCAGCGCGCGCCACAATTAGCAGGCGCGGCGAGAGAGGCCATGAGGCGAAGGCGTCGACCGTGGTTGCCGCATTCAGTTTGCGCGTATTGAGGTCGTCCTCAAACTGCGCACTGACATGTCGCACGATGACTTGCGCGCCTTTGCCTGCATCATCGTAGCCAGCCCCTATGGTTGCCGCGAAATCGGGCGTCTGCGCGGGTCGAGGTCCATCCAGGAACGCAGCCGCGCCAGTCGAGCGCATGCGTGCGTGCGTACAGCTCAGACCGCCTTGCAGTTGCCAACCGCCGCGCGACCATTGTGCTGCAGCTTCAAGACCGTGCACGTCGACAGCATCGACATTCTGCCGTTGGCGATACGTCCCGCCAGCCGGAACAAAGCCGACGCCGGGAAAATTGCCAGGCCCCGCGCCGAGCGTGACGTTCGCGATCGCATCACTTAGCCGGTTGACGAAGCCGGTCAGCGAGATCTCCACATTGCCGCGCGCATATTCGACCCCCGCTTCGGCACCGAACAACCGCTCTGGAGCGAGATCTGCATTTGCGGCCGTCGCGTCAAGGCCGACACGGAACGGCCGAAACAACTCGTTCAGCGTCGGCATGCGCCACCCGAGGTACCCGGCCGCGCGAAGTCGGAAGCCACCACCAAGCCGGGCGATGACGCCGCCGCGCGCCGTCGGCAACCAGCCGCCTCGTTCCGGGTCCCGGTCGTCGCGAAGCACGGCGCTGGTGGCGATTAGCTGCTCGAACAAATGTCCATTGCTTACCTGCCAGTGGTCGATGCGCATTCCGCCCGTCAGCGTCACCGGGTCAAAATCAACAGTCGCTTCGGCGAAAGCTCCGGCCGTCCAGGCCACGCCGCCCGCGAAGCGCCGCCGCTTGGGTTCGCCCGCGACGTAATTGTACAGCTCACGCGATTCCCCGGTCGTTCGGCGGGTGTCGGCGCCAATCCGCAGCTCCATATTTTTCGGCATCGGGGGGCGTAACTCGAAGCTGCCCCCGACACCGTTGGACGGTACCGAATATTGAAGCGACACGCGCGTTGCTATCGCCCGTCCCGGACCGACGCTTGCGAAGCTGCTCATCAGATTGCGCCACTGCCAATAAGCGAGCGCGCTCCACTGCCATCGCCCGTGCCCGACCAGCCGGACCGATCCGTCTGCCCCGTTGGTGCGATTGATGCTGAAGTCTGTCCCCCGGGTGCGCCAATCATGTAAGCCGTCGGCGCTGACTTGTAATTTGATGTCGGCGGCAATGCGATAGTTCCACTGCGCCCGGGCGCTCCAGTCTCGATAAGGCGCGTGTCGGTCGGCCGGCCCACGGGTCGCCTCCGTTATCGGAACGAAGCCGCCGCCACGCTCAGCGCGTCCAGACAAACTGAGAACGCCATCGCCCGTGGCAATGCCGGCATATGCCCTGCCCTCGGCCGACGTCCGGCTGCCCGCATCGACCTCGCCTGAAAGCCCGCGCTCGGACCGGCTGAACATTTCGATCGTCCCCGCCAGAGCGCCCGGGCCGTTGGCGACGCTTCCGCCGCCACGGACGATGCGGATCTGGCGAAGGCCCAACGGATCATATGCCGGCCAATTGACCCAGCCGCCGAACGGGTCCGTCTGTGGCACCCCGTCGAGCATGAGCAAGGCGCGGCTCGACGCATTGCCGCCAAGTGCGCGCAGCGTGACGCCCTGGCTCGTTGGATGTCCGCTATGCGAGTCTGACCGCCGGAACAGTTGAACGCCGGGGACGTCCTTCAGCAGCTGGTCAAGAGCGTGACTCGGCGAACTCTCGATTTCGCGCCCTGAGATGAGATTGATTGAGTAAGCGCTCTCCGCCCTTGCTTCAGGCAAGGCAGCGCCAGTCACGACAATCTCGGCTGCGGGAGGTGATGGCGGAAGCGCGTTGGGCACGCACCGGTCTCGATTGGCTAGAGGGCTTCTTACAGTCTGCTGCAAAGCCCTCGCCGACAGCCGGTTCCGCGTCGAGCGAAATCCCGTTTCGAAACACAATGGAGGGGCTCAGGAGTATAACGGCTGTTAGTTTTCCGTTGCCGCGCTTTGGTTAAAATGGTCTTAAGCTTATTGTTTGTGCCGGCGACTCGGCACTTTCAACCGGGAAGGGGGCGCCCCGGTGAGCTTGGTTTGGAGACTCATTTGCGGCTCGAGCCGCTCGACTTGGGGTGCCGCGAAGCGGCTGCTCCTGACCTCGATTCTTGCCTCCGCGACGAGCCCGGCCTCTGGCCAGGCTGTTTCTCAAATCGTCCCGACGACGCGCGAGCAAATCACTCATCCCGTTGCGCCGGTCCAGCAGCGTCGGCCGTCGCGACTGGAGGTTGAAGGCGGCATCGAGCGCGCCCCCTGCGCGCTCGACGGTCCTGATTATCAGAACATTCGACTGACCCTTCGCGCTGCCGAATTCGAAGGGCTGCAAGGGCTGTCCGCAGCAGACCTCACGCCCGCCTACGCTTCGTTCGTCGGACGTGAACAGCCTATCTCAGTCGTCTGCGAAATACGCGACCGCGCCGCGACCATCCTGCGCGACGCCGGCTACGTCGCAGCCGTTCAGGTGCCGGAGCAGAAGATCGACAATGGTGTCATCCACTTCCGTGTCCTGATGGCGCACCTCGCGCAGATTCACGTGCGCGGTGACGCCGTCGGCGCAGAACGGACGATTGCCGGCTATCTGAACAAGCTTACTAAAGAACCAGTGTTCAATCGCTTCGATGCGGAGCGCTATCTCCTGCTGGCCAGTGACTTGCCGGGGTACACCGTGCGGTTGACGTTGCGGCCGGCAGGCACGACGCCAGGCGAAGTCATCGGCGACGTCACCGTCCAGCGCCAGCCGGCCTATGTCGACGCCAATATCCAGAACAGCGGATCACGGGAGATCGGTCGTTGGGGCGGTGTCGTTCGCGCGCAGCTGTACGGCCTCACCGGCCTTGGCGACCGCACCACCCTCGCCGCTTACAGCACAGCGGACTTTCACGAGCAGCAGACGCTGCAGATCGGTCACGACTTTCACATCGGCCCTGACGGCCTCAGCGTTTCCGGCTCTTTCATTTACGCCTGGGAGCGCCCGTCAATTCCCGATGCTAACGTCCTCGCCAGAACGCTGCTCGCAACGGTAGAGGTCGGCTATCCGTTCGTCCGCCGTCAGTCACAGACGATCCGCGGGGCGATCGGCATGGACTACGTCAACCAGAGCGTCGATCTCGACCATATCGAACTGACCCGGGACCACCTCCGCGTCGCCTACGCCCGCCTCGGCTTCGACTTGATGAGCACCGATTATTCGGACGGCAATTTTTCACAAGCCGAACCCAGGTGGCGCGTCACCGGTCTGTTCGCTCTCCGTCAGGGCTTGGACATTCTTGGCGCCAGCCCCTACTGCGGATCGAGCGGGTCTAACTGTGACGTCCCACCCAGCCGCGCGGTTGGGCATCCCACGGCCACAGTGTTTCGCTCGACCACCTTTGGCGAATTTCGCCCTGTGCCTAAGCTGACTTTCTCGCTTGGCCTGCTGGCCCAATATGCGTGGAAGCCGCTGTTGAGTTTCGAGCAATTCTCCGCGGGCAATTACACTGTCGGCCGCGGCTACGATCCGGGCGTACTGCTCGGCGATAAAGGTTTCGGAACGCAGGCCGAGATCCGGTACGGCAGCCACGTGCCGCAGAGTGCGCGGAGCGCGGCAATCGAAGGTTACGCTTTCTGGGATCATGCCGCAGTTGGTAACCGCGACCACCTGATTGATCCGATTGGACGCCAACATCTCGACTCCGTCGGTGCAGGCGCCCGCATCAATTTCGACCGCTTCGCGCTCGACGCTGCGCTCGCCGTACCGCTTACCCGCATCGGGATCGACGACCGTCGCCCCGACCCCAGGTTCCTCGTCTCGCTGACAAGCAGGCTCTGGCCATGGAGCTACTGATGACCCAGACAGCCAATTTCGACACCAGCCGCCGCACTCGGCCTTATCGCAAGCTGATGCTCTCCTGCGCATCGGCCGCACTGGCCGTTGTCGCGGCACATCCCCAAAAGGCTTCCGCGCAAGCTTTCCAAGGGACAATTGGCTCCTCGACCGGCGGTGTCGTCCGTACGCCGACAACAGGCACGACCGAGACGATCACTGTCGGATCCAGCACCGCAACCATCAACTGGACTGCGACCGGCCAACCGTCGGGAGGCTCTGTCAATTTTCTCCCCAGCGGAAGCACCGCAACCTTCACCAGCGCTGAGGGAGTGACCGACTATACGGTTCTCAACCGCATTTCGGCCGGCGGGTCGCCGATCTCGCTCAACGGGCACGTCATTTCGACGCTGCAGGGCACGAGCACCACCGGCGGCAAAGTCTGGTTCTCGACTCCCGGCGGGATCGTCGTCGGCGCCACGGCCGTTTTCGATGTCGGCGGTCTGCTGCTGACCAGCGCCGACGTGACGAACCTGTCGACAAACCCGAGTGGCTTCTCGGCGTCGTTCAGCGCGACGAACCCGGGCAGCGCAGTGACTATCGCTGACGGCGCGCAGATCAATGCGCTCCAAAGGAACAGCTACGTTGCCTTGGTAGCGCCACGGGTCGAGCAAAACGGAACGGTGCGGGTGAATGGCTCGGCCGCTTATGTCGGCGCGCAAGCCGTCACGATGACGATGAACCAGGGTCTGTTCGACATCGCAGTCGATGCCGGAACCGACGACTATAACGGCGTGGTTCACACGGGAAGGACGACCGGGCCCGCGAACGAAACACCGGCGGATCATCACAGCATCTACATGGTCGCGGTTCCGAAGAACCAGGCGATGACGATGTTGCTGAGCGGCGATGTCGGCTTCGATGCGACGACCGCGTCCGTCAAGAACGGACAAATCATTTTGTCGAGCGGAAACTTTGGGCCGCAACCGGCAGAAGGTGAGCCAAATGGCCTCGGTTCAATCAGCTTCTCTGGAGGTAACTTCAGTTCCTCGGTGACCGGCAAGGCGACCGGATGGATCGACGCCGACGGCGGCGGTTGGACGTTGCGCTTTGGCGGCGACCTCAACCTGATCGCGGGCCCCGCGATCCGTGTGCTTGCCGGTGACGGTGAGACGATCACGATTAATGGTGCAGCTAAGCTCGTCGCCGGCAACGAAATTATCGTTGCTGCAGATGGCGGGTCGATCAGCGCAGATTCGCTCGTCGCTCGCACGGTCGGCAGCGATTTCGACGGGTATGTTTTATTAGAGGCTGCGAGTGGCTGGGAGGGCAATCCGGGATCCCTCTCATTCGGCTCGACCCTGATTAAGGGCGACGGGCCAGACGGAATAAATGGAACGATTGCCGTCGTGACCGACTCCGGATCGACGATCAGTCTGGGTCAGGCCGACCTCCGTGCATCAGGCACTGGAAGCATCTTCCTTGCAGCCGGGAGCTGTGACTGCGGCGGCGAGGGAGAGCAGTTTTCGTTGCAAGCCGCGAGCCTTGGCGAAGGCGGCGGGATCTCGGCGGACAGTCTATTTCTCATCGCCAGCGAGGACATCGATGTATTTGTCGCAGGCGGAGCAGATATCGACATATCCGGCACGATGCAGGGTTACGCCGCGCAAACAGCCTGGTTGCACTCTGACGGGTCGTCGAGCGTATTGCGTGCAAACGTGATCGGTCTGAACGCGATGACGATCCTCGACGATGCTCCGGTTATCGCGGACATCGTGCGCTTCTCTGCAAAAAGGGACCTCACCGTCGGCGACCTTAACGCAGGAGACCTGATCGCACTCGACGCGGGCGGCGATATCTTAGGCCGCGACCTCAAAGCGATGCATTCCCTTCGCGTCGCTGCGCTAGGCGCGGTCCAGTTGGGTGATCTAAGCTCGGAGAGCGTGAACGCGGTAGCGCTGACCGGCGATCTGGTCGCTGGCGATGTCCATGCCGGCAACGCGATCATTACCGCCGTCGGTTATACCACGCTTGGCGACGTCACGGCGACCGACACGGCGTTCCTGACCTCCGGGATCAACCTAGTGGCCGGCGATCTCGACGCAACCAACTCGCTTGACGTACACGTTGCAGGAGCTGCCGACTTGAACAGCGTGTCGTCGAAATTGATGCGCATTACCGGCAGCGAACTCAATATCGCGCGCATCACCGGCGTCGACGTGACGATGTGGAGCCAAGGAGACCTCAACCTCGGCGATATCACCGCGACAGGCGCTGTCCGTCTGAATGCTAAGGGCGACATTCACGTCGGCGATGTCGACCCTACCACCGTCCAGATGGATGCTGGAGGCGACCTCTTCGTTCAGGATGTTGAAGCGTCCGATAGCGCCAGCTTCACCGCAGGCGGCCTCGCCTCATTCTTCGGAACGGTCTCCGCACCAACGATCACTGTGACCTCCGGCGACATCAACGTTGCTGACGGCGCGTCGCTCGGCGTTTCAGGGGTCACTAAGATGCTGACGCTCAACGCGGTCAGTGATCGGCCCATCATCCTTGGCGAGGGCGGCAATCCGTCGGAGGGGCAGTACGTACTGTCGGAGGACGGCGACATCCACTCGGAAGCGGTTGAGCTCCACGCGAAGGGCCGCGGTGACAGCGCTGCGCCGGACATCCTCGTATATGGCGCGGACCTTCAAGGCAGCGCCGGCGACGGCGGCGAGTTGAAGTCGATCACGCTTCAGACCGACGGTTCCGTCTCGATCCTCGGCGATGTCCGTTTCATCGACGCCGCATCGACCGACAAGATCAGCATCCAGGCGGGCGGCAAGATCATTGTCGACACAGACACCGGCAGCATCGTGATGACCGATTCCGCAGGGCATCTGTCGGGGACGCTCGACCTTCAAGCCGGCGATATCTGGGTCGGTGATGGCGCGCTGCTCGACCAGCTTGCCGGAGATCCCAACTTCTCGGGCCGCGACACAGCGCTCGCGACGCATTCTGGCGCGGACAACCCAGACGGCTATCTGCGCGCCGGCACGATCACTGCATCGGTCGCTGACTCGTTCTTCATCCAGAACAGCGGAACGGCCGATCTCTTCGCGGGAATCGATACCGGCGACGGCGGCCTGTCGCTGACCAGCACCGGAACGCTTCCGGCAACGGTGATCGCTTACGGCCGTCAAACGCTATCGACGGGACAAGTGATCACCAACGAAGACTTCCTAGGTGGCGTTCAGTTGTCGGGCACCGCGGGTTTCACCACGGATTCCGAGGTGAACGGTTGCGCCATTGGCGGGGGCAGCTGCGATAAGCTCGCCTTCTCCTTCGATTATTCGCAAGTGGTCGGCGGCGTCAGCGGCGACGACAATGACAGCGATGACGACCAGAGCGATGCGGACAGTGAAGACGCATCGTCAGCGGATCCGTCGCTCAAGCTGATCAATACGGCACCGGTCAACCTCGACCACCAGATTGATGATCCGGTGACGAGCGGCGGCGACGTCGTGGTCGGCGGAGGCGGACCGAACTGAGCGGAGGTTTAAGATGGGCAAGTCAGCCATTGCCATTGCAGTCGCGTTCGCGTCCCTAGGCGCTGCTGCATCCGCGCCTGCGACGCCGCTGAGTGTCCGCGACAGTTTTCGGATCGGAACCTCTGGCACGATTTTCTGCTCGGCGCAGAACAATGCATCGGACCCGGCGCTGAAGGGCATGTTCGACGTCGCTTATTCTGTCACCTGCCGCGACGCTGCCGCGCCCGTCGGCAAGATGTACAAACTCAGAACTGCGGCTGACGCACCGGCTCGGCTCGCTGCTGCCCGTGCTGCACTTGCCGATTGCTCGGCGCCGACATCCGGAAACATTCAGGACCTCGGCCGCGTCGAAGTCATCGACTGCAAGCTCAAGAGCGCCGACATCGGCTATCGCGTCTACCAGTACCAGAAAGGCAAGCTGCTTTACGCCGCCGAAGGTCTGACCGGCTACGACAGCGCACTTCAGCTCGGACTGCGCAGCATCGTCGCCGACGAACCGGTCAAGGGTGAAATTTCGATCGCCACAACCGGTGCCGGCGATCCGGCCGCATTCGCGCGCGTCCAGGCCGGCACGCTCGACCCGAGCAAGGCGTTGGCCGAAGCCTATCGCCGCAACAATGCGGGAAGCTACGCTGAGGCCGCGGAGTTCTTCGCTACCGTCAGCAACGCGACAGACGCGCCACTAAGCCGCGCCGAAGGGCTCGCCAATGAGGCGCTCCAGAAATCGAACCTGGGCCGCTACGCCGAGGCGGACTCCCTCTTTGCGCGCGCCGCGGAACAGCTGGACACCGACCCCCTGGTCGCACGGCGGTTGCGCAATTATCGCGCGATGCACTTGCTGAACCAAAATGACCCGAAGGCAGCGCTCGCCGAACTGGACAAGCCCCTGCCGAAGGCGGCGCAGGGTGCCGGCAACGACAAGTCCGGCCTCAACATCGACGCGGTCACGTCGAAGCGGCTGAACGCCGACAATCGCCTTGGCCAACAACTCGGGACCGATAGTGACGAATTGCTGCCGGCCGAAAAGGTCGAGATTCTCGACGCGCAGGCACTGCAGCTTCGCGGCACCGCGCTTCGACTGACCGGCGATCTGGCGGCGGCGAACGGCGCGCTTCGCAGCGCCGAAGCCAAGCTGGAAGCGATGCGTGGCGGCAAGGTGACGTCTGTCGTCTGGATGCGTGCGCAGATCCTTGGCGACCTCGCCGCGATCGCGGAGGAATCGAAAAAGCCTGCCGAAGCCGATCGCCTGTATCGGCAAGGCGTCGCGCTGCTGGAGACCAACTATCCGGGTTCGGCAGCTTTGCTGAGCGCCCGGGCACGGCTGGCCGGTTATCTCGCGCGCAATGGCCAGGCGCCCGCCGCCGAAGCAATGTTCCGCGATATCGTCCACTCGCAGCCTGACGCCGCCAATTTGCCGCCATCGTTCGCGCAAGTGCTTCGGCCCTACATCGACGTCCTGCTGGAAAAGGGTAACGACCCTGCGGCCAATGCCGAAATCTTCGCCGCGTCACAGCTGATGCTTCGCCCGGGCCTCGCGCAGACGCAGGCGGTCCTGGCCCGCGAGTTGAGCGGCGGCACTGACGAGGCGTCGCGGCTGTTCAGGCAGTCGGTTACGTTGACGCGCCAGGTCGAGCGCACGCGGATCGACCTCGCGCGCGTTGAAGACATATCCAAACCGACACCGACCGACGCCACTCGGGCGCGCCTGCTCAAGGCGTCCCTCGCCCAGCTTCAGCAGCAGCAGTTGGCGACCCAATCGGCGCTCGGCAGCTTCCCGCGCTACCGCGCCGTTTCGGAAGGCGTTATCTCACTCGCCGAATTGCAGAAGTCGCTTCGGCCGGGTGAGGCATATTACCGCATGACGATCGTCGGCGACCACGCCTATGCCATGCTGATCACCCCGACCACCGCTCACGCCGCGAAGCTGGAGACGACCGGCAAGCAGATTGACGATCAGGTTACGGCTTTGCGCGACACGATTTCGACTGTCGAGAACGGTCAGCGCATTACCTATGCTTTCGATGTTGGCCTGTCGCACCAGCTCTACTCCGAACTGCTCGGGCCGTTCAGTGGCGAGATCGCAAATGTTAAGCACCTGATCTTCGAACCGGATGGCGGGATGCTGCGGCTTCCGGCCAACGTGCTCGTCATCGATCAGGCATCGGTCGATGCATACAAGAAGCGCGCTACAGCTGGCGGCGATGCGGAGTTCGATTTCCGTGGCATCAACTGGCTCGGCCGCGATCGCGACATCAGCACGGCGGTTAGCCCGCGTTCGTTCGCGCAAATGCGCAGCGCACCGCCCTCGCTCGCTACCAAGGACTATCTTGGCCTCGGCGAAAACACGCCGCCATCGACGGCAGCCGCTGGACTGGTCCCGGCCGCCGCCGACCGCGACTGCATGCTGCCATTGTCGTCATGGGCGAAACCGATCTCCGCCCACGAGCTTCAGGTAGCCGCCGACATTGTCTCGCGTTTCGATCCAAATGGCGTCCAGGTGATCACCCGTGACTCTTTCACCGATACGGGCCTCGAGCAGCGTACCGATCTGAGCGACTATCGCATTATCCATTTCGCGACGCATGGAGTGGTTACTTCGCGTGCGCCGAAGTGTCCGTCGCAGCCGGCATTGCTGACCAGCTTCGGCGGAACCGGGTCGGATGGGTTGCTGACCTTCCGTGAGATCTTCGACCTCAAACTCGACGCCGACCTCGTTATTCTGTCGGCGTGCGACACCGCCGGCAAGGCAAGCGTCGCGGCAACGCAGTCGGCGGGCCTTGCGACCGGCGGCGACGTTGCGCTGGACGGGCTTGTCCGCGCATTCGTCGGGGCGGGCGGCCGACTGGTGATCGCCAGCCACTGGCCGGTACCGGACGACTTCAATGCTACACAGCGGCTGATCACAGGCCTGTTTTCGGCGCCGCCGGGAACGCCGACGGTGACCGCGCTCCGGCTATCCCAGCGCCAGCTGATGGACGATCCCAACACGTCGCACCCGTTCTACTGGTCGGCATTCGCCGTGGTTGGCGATGGCGAAATTCCGGTGATCCGCTCAAAACAGCAGATCGCAAAGCGATAACTATTCGTCGGTGACGGGGGGCTGCGGGTCACCGCAGCGGCAGGTCGTTACGCGCGCCGCCCGAGGCCGCTTCGGCGTGGACGCCGCCTGTTGCCCGTGGTCTGGCGCAGTCGATTGGACGCTATCAGCGGAAGCGAATACGACCTGCTTCAACGCAGGCTGGGCGGGTGCGGAGTTAGATGCAGCGGCTTTTGGCGGCTCAGCGAATGCTGCGCTCGCAACCAGGTTTGCCGCGGTGACAATGGCGATCAGCCGGCACTTCATTTCCATCTCCACTACGAACGCACCGACATAACCTCATCATGGTTGATAATTCTTCCGCGTAAATGGTTAATATCGTTAACAGAATCCGGCTTTTGCCGGGTTACGAAATGGAATCTTTTCCCTGACTTTTCAGCGAGTTAGAGTCTGTGTCGGAAAGATGACATTCATTGACTCTTGGTTAACGACGCTGCAAAGTCCCCTCGCTGAATAGCAAGGGGGCAACCATGGCTACGGCAATTTCTAATCAGAATCGTATGTTGGTAACGACGGCGCTCGTCCTCGTGGTGGGGATTGGCGCATACGGGCTCGGGCGCGTTTATCCGCCGCTCGGACCGAGTGCAGGCACTGTCGCTCCGGCGCAGCGCTATGTGTCGAGTCAGGTAAGCGAGGGCGACGTCACGCTCGGCGATACGGCAGTGCCGGAGCTGATGCAGACCGACGCTTTTGAACTCATGGTGAAGGATCCGAGCTTCCGTGCGCTCGCGGCCAGCCCAGGCTTCAAAGCCCTGGCCGGACAGCCGCAAGTGATGGCGGCTCTCATGGCAAACCCGAAGGCATTCGCGTCGCTCGCGGCTAACCCGTCGGCTTTTGCCGGCGTGGCCAATGCGGCCCGTAGCGCGTCGGCGCTGGCGCCACAGTCTCAACAGGCAAGTGCCGCTGTGCTGAGTGCGGTCGCCGCCCACACGGCAGCCCTACAGGCGCTCGCCAGCCACCCGCAGGCCTTGGCTGCGATTGCTGCGAATCCACAGGCGTTCGCGAGCTTCGCGTCGAATGCAAATACCTTCCAGTCTGCTGCTGCGGCTGGGAAAGGCTCGACCGATCACTTCGCGAACAATGCGGCGGCCTTCCAGAGCCTCGCCTCTGACACAAAGGCCATGGCAGCGCTGAAAGCCGATTCGGCAGTGTTCAGTGCTCTTGCGGCCAATGCGGCCGGGTTCAAGGCGCTTTCTGGCCAGCCGCAGGCGCTTGCGGCGGCCGTCAACAGCGCTGCCGCAGCGGCGAGCCAGCTTCGTTCCGCTGGCATTTCGAACGCAGCAATGTCGGCGCTTGCGGCCAACCCGGCGGCCTTCGCGGCCCTTGCCGGGCAGCCCAAGGCCCTCGCGGCGATCGCCTCGCACTCGAACGCGTTTGCGGCGCTGGCCAGCCACCCGCAGGCACTTGCGGCGATCCTGTCAAACGGTTCGGCGTTCAGCAGCTTCGCATCGAACGCCAACGCGTTCCGTGACGCCGCCTCGAAGGCTGCGGCCGACGCGCGCATGGCGCGCAACGCCTCGGCATTCCAGCAATTGGCAAGCGACAATGCAGCAATGAAGGCGCTGTCGGCCGACCCGCGCGTCTTCTCCGCCATCGGCAATAATGCACTGGCATTCGGTGGCATCGCCAGCAGCGCGCACATGCTGAACCCGCAACTGATGTCTGCCATGGGCCAGAACGCATCGGCGTTTTCGAGCATGGCGGCCAACGCGGCGCAGCTGAGCGCAGCGTCGCAAGCGCTTCAGGCGCTGAATGCCCAATCGCTGGTCGCGTCGGCGGCGGCGGCAAGCCACCTCAACGCTGCGGCATCGCAGGCAGCGCTTGCAAACCCGCAGGCGTTCGCGGCGATGGCGGCCAATCCGCAAGCGTTCGCGTCGGTCAGCCAACAGGCGGCCGCGATGGCGACGTTGTCCTCGAACCAGAAAGCGCTCTCGGCACTTGCTGCGCAACCGAACCTGGCGGCCTTGATGGCCAACCCCAGTTTTTCCGCAGCGCTTAATCAGGCTGGCGCCTCTCAGTCGCACGCCGACTGATCCGCCGGTCTGGGGGCCGTTAATGGGGGAAGAGTGGTCTAGTAAGCGCCGCCTTGCATCAAGCATGGCGGCGCTTCTTTTTGCTGCTTCCTCTACTGCCGCACTCGCGCAGACGGCGACGCAGCAACCACCCCCACCCCCGCCTTCCGATACGACGACGGTGGTGGAAAAGCCCGACGCCATTCCGCCGCAGCCACAGGAGACGCCGCCTGCGGAGCCGGTGACGCCAGCGCCGACGAAGCCTAACGCGCCGGAGCAGGACAGCGATCATGTCCCGCAGGACGCGTCAGGCTTCCATCTGTCGACGCTCGAAACCAAGAACCTGTCACTTCTCTATATCGACCCGGTCCAGACCTACCTGACGCCCTATCTCGCCCGGGCCTTCGAAAACGCCCTCGCCTTCCACAAGAAGGAGTTTCACTGGACGCCGTGGGACCGGACGACGATCTTGCTCAAGGATTTCTCCGACTACGGCAATGCGGCCGCGCTGGCCTCGCCGAGCAACATGGTGCTGCTAGACGTCGCGCCCTTGTCGCTGTCGATGGAGACATTCTCGCCGGGCGAGCGCTTCTTCACGCTCAACAATCACGAACTCGCGCACGTCGCCGCGATCGACGTCTGGAATTCGCAAGACGCGTTCTGGAGGCGCTTCCTAGGCGGCAAGCCGGTACCGCTACAGAAGCATCCGGAATCGATCCTCTACAACTTCCTGACCAGCCCGCGGAACCTGACGCCGCGCTGGTATATGGAAGGCAGCGCTGTCTTCTTCGAAACCTGGATGGCCGGTGGCCTCGGGCGCGCGCAGGGCGGCTATGACGAAATGGTGTTCCGGGCGAAGGTGCGCGACAATTTGCGCTTCTTCTCGCCGCTGGGCCTGGAGAGCGAAGGCACGCAGGTCGACTTTCAGGTCGGCGCCAACTCCTACCTCTACGGAACGCGCTTCTATTCCTACCTGGCGCTGACGTACGGCGTCGAGAAGACCGTCGAATGGCTCCGCCGCTCGGAGGATTCCAAGGCGTTCTACGCACGCCAGTTCAAACATGTATTCGGCCGTTCGCTGGACTCCGTCTGGTCCGACTGGATCGCTTTCGAACACAAGTTCCAGAAGGCCAACCTCGCCAAGCTGGCGCAATATCCGCTGACGGAGGTGAAGCACCTCTCGCCGCGCGGACTCGGGTCGATGTCGCGCGGCTTTGTCGACGAGAAGACCAACAGCCTGATCGCTGCCTTCCGCTATCCGGGACGCATCGGCTTTCTCGGCAAGATGGACCTCGCCACCGGTAAGGTGACGCATCTGACCGATCTCGACGGGATGATGCTGTACAAGGTCACGAGCGTCGCCTTCGACCCCTCCTCCCGGACCGCCTTCTACACCAACCAGAATTACGCCTACCGGGACCTCAACGCGATCGACGTCGACACTGGGAAGAAGCGCCGGTTGCTGACCGATGCTCGTATCGGCGATCTTGCCTTCAACGCGGCTGACAAGAGCCTCTGGGGCATCCGTCACCAAAATGGATTCGTGACGCTAGTTCGGATCCCGGCGCCATACACCAGCTTCAACCAGATCAAGACGTTCCGCTACGGAGAAATCATCTTCGACCTCGACGTCTCCCCCGATGGCGAACTCGTTTCGGGGTCCTACGGAACGGTCGACGGCAAGCAGTCGCTGAAAGTCTGGAAGCGCGCCGACCTTGAACAAGGCAATGCAGACGATCCCGTTGCAACCCTATCGCTGCCGCCTTCGGTGCCGGAGAACTTCACCTTCACACCCGACAGCAAGGCGCTGCTTGGCAATTCCTATTACACCGGCGTCTCAAACGTTTTCCGGTTCGATATCGCCAGCGGCAACTATGACGCCCTGACAAACGCCTCGACCGGCTTCTTCCGTCCGCAGCTTCGGCCCGACGGATCGCTGCTCGTCTATGATTACACGGGCGAAGGGTTCAATCCGTCGATCATCCAGCCGCAGGTTCGCGACGATCTGGCGACGATCAACTTCCTCGGCACCGAGGTCGTCAACGCACGTCCCGAGCTCAAGCAGTGGGGCGTGGGCTCGCCGGCCAAAGTCCCGCTGGATCAACTGATCACCCAGCGCGGCACCTACGATTCCGTGAAGCGCATGCGCTTCGATGCCCACTATCCGATCGTGACGAGCTACGATCAGTCACCTGCGTTCGGCTACTACTTCCACATCGCCGACCCACTGCAATTCAGCCAGCTCAGCGCGACGGTTGCGGTTTCCCCGTTGAACAAAGTCCACGGTGGCGAGCGGTTGCACCTCGACCTCGAATACCAGACGACGTTGTGGAAGCTCACTTACTGGCACAATCATGCAGACGTGTACGATTTCGCGGGCCCTGTCCTTCGCGGTCGCAAGGGGGACGCTTTCATCGCTGAATATTCACGCCCCATCATCTACGATCCGCCGCGGCAGCTCGACGTGTTCGGATCGGCGGCGGCATATTTCGGGTTGGACCAGCTGCCCAACGCGCAGAACATCGCGAGCCCAAGCAACCTTCGGTCAGCCGAAATCGGGCTTCGCTATACCAATACGACAAAGGCGTTGGGCGGGGTCGACCATGAGAAAGGCTTTGCGGGCCGCATCGTCGTCGCCGCGGACCAGGCACAGGGAGATGTGTATCCCAAGCTGTATGGAGGGTTCGACCTCGGCACGGCGCTGCCCTGGAGCAACAGTTCCGTCTGGATGTACGCAAGCGCCGGCGTAGCTGGTGGCAAGCACAAGAGCCCGCTTGCAGCCTATTATTTCGGGTCCTTCCGCAACAACTATGTCGATAACCGGCCAGAGAAACGCTATCGTGAGATGGAGAGCTTCCCAGGCTTTGAGATCGATGAGATCGAAGCGCGCCGGTTCGCCAAGCTTACCGGCGAAGTGAACCTTCCTCCGATCCGTTTCGCCGAAGTGGGAACACCCGCTTTTTACCTGAGTTATGTCCGCCCTGCGTTCTTCGGCGGCGGTATGGCGACCCACGCGCCCGATGGCAGCAACCACAATTATTACGATCTCGGCGCGCAGCTCGATCTCAACTTCACCGTCGCTCTGCGCCTGCCGATGGTTTTTTCGATCGGCGCGGCCGGCGGCTGGCAGGACGGAAATTACCGCAAGACCGAATTCCTCGCGTCATTGAAGATCATGTGACGATGGCCGAGCTCTGGACTCAATCGGCACACTGGGGCCTCGCGCTTTTCCCCGTTCTCGTTCTTCTCGGCATGTTCGTCTGGCTCGACGCCTTCAAGCTGATGAGCTTCCGAGAGATTGTCTTCCTGTTGCTGCTCGGTGGTGTCGGCGCCCTCGCCGCGTGGCCGCTCGCGGGCCGCATGCTCGACACGCTTCCGATCGGCTTCTCGAACTACAGCCGGTTCGTCGCGCCCTGGATCGAGGAAGCGATCAAGGCGGCAATCATCATCATCCTCTTCCGCTTGAACCGCATCGGCTACAAGCTCGACGCGGTCATTTCAGGGTTCGCGATCGGCGCTGGGTTCTCAGTCGTCGAGAACATCTTCTACCTCGTCCGCTTCCCCGATTACGGCCCCGGTACTTGGCTCGTCCGTGGGCTCGGCACTGCAGTCATGCACGGAACCACGTTGGCCATCCTGGCCGCAACCGCGCACGAATTTGCCGAGCGCGAGACGCGCGAGGCGTCGGGCGATTTCGACTTTCGTTTGTGGTGGTTCCTGCCGGGCTATCTGATCGCCGTCGCGCTCCACACCACCTTCAACCAATTCCCTGAACGACCGATGCTTGCGATGATGGGGGCCGCCCTGTTCGCGCCGATCGCGCTAATGGCGATCTTCAACTTCGGAACGACCGAAACGCATCAATGGCTGACCGTTGAATCCGCCGAGCACAAGAGGCAGCTGGAGGCGCTTCGGTCGGGCAAATGGCCCGAAGGACCCGCCGGACGAAAGATTGCGTCCCTGGCCCAGCGTTCGGACGCCGACCAGGCGCAGCGCATTCGTCGCTATTGGGAACTCCAGGCCTATATCGTTGCCGAAGCCGAAGAGACCATGATGGAAGAAGCGGCCGGCGATGCCGAATTCGACAAGGCCGAGATCAGGGCTGCCTTCAAGGAGCTTCGCGAACTCAAGCAAGGGCTCGGCCGAAGCACCTACGTTGAACTCCGGCGTCTTCTGCCCTTCAGCCGCAATGACGAATGGGAAGTCTCGGAATTGCGCCAGCGCCTGAAAGACTAAGAGGTCCTTTTCACTGGCGTCATTAATCCAAAATAAACCATATCCACCTAGCCCTTACTCATAGGCCGGCCGTTATCCGGTGCCTCGGGAGGGCTTAGTGCAGGCGGTTATTCTTGCGGGGGGTCTGGGCACCCGATTGGGAGAGGAGACGTCAGTCCGTCCCAAGCCAATGGTCGAGATCGGCGGGATGCCGATCCTCTGGCACATCATGAAAATCTTTTCGGCCCATGGCGTGAACGACTTCGTCGTCTGCCTCGGTTATAAGGGCTATATCGTGAAGGAGTTCTTCGCGAACTACTTCCTCCACACCGCCGATGTCACGATTGACCTTCGTTACAACACAACGCAGATCCACCAAAATTGGAGCGAACCGTGGCGGATCACGCTGGTGGAAACCGGCGCTGAAACGATGACCGGCGGCCGCCTGAAGGCGGTCAGCAAATATCTCCGCTCTGACGAACCCTTCTGTTTCACCTACGGCGACGGTGTTGCAGCAGTCGACATCTCGCGACTCATCGAATTTCACAAGGAACAGGGCCGCAAGGCAACCGTGACGGCGGTTGCGCCCCCGGGACGGTTCGGCAAGCTCGAATTCAACGGCGATGCCAAAAAGGTGAAGAGCTTCTGCGAGAAGCCAGCCGGCGATGGCGACCTCATCAACGGCGGTTTCTTCGTCCTCGATCCGTCGGTCATCGACCTGATCGATGGTCCCGATACCGTTTGGGAACAGGGGCCGCTCGAGGCATTGGCGTCGATGGGCGAGCTTTCCGCTTACCACCACGATGGCTTTTGGCAGCCGATGGATACGCTGCGCGACAAGATTCACCTCGAAGGCCTGTGGGCTGAGGGAGCTCCGTGGAAATGCTGGTGAGCCCCGCATCCTGGCAGGGCCGCCGCGTCCTCGTCACCGGTCACACCGGGTTCAAGGGCGGCTGGCTGTCACTGTGGCTGAACCAGCTGGGCGCAGACGTGACCGGCTTCTCGTTGCCGGCGCCGACTGAGCCGAGCCTCTTCGAACAAGCGCGCCTTGGCGAACTGGTCCGCCATGTCGAAGGCGACGTCCGCGACCAAGCCGCTGTCGACGCCGTCATCCGCGACACCCGGCCCGAGATGGTCTTTCATCTCGCCGCGCAGCCGCTTGTCCGCTACTCCTACGACGCGCCCGTCGAGACATTCGGAACGAACGTCATGGGCACGGTTCACGTCCTCGAGGCTTGCCGCAAGGTGGACAGCGTCAAGGGCATCGTCTGCGTCACGAGTGACAAGTGCTACGAGAACCGCGAGTGGCTCTGGCCATATCGCGAAGCCGACCCGATGGGCGGCCACGATCCCTACAGCGCCAGCAAAGGCGCTGCCGAGCTCGTCATTTCCGCTTACCGCCGCAGCTACTTCGGGACGGGCGCACGGGTTGCATCGGTCCGCGCTGGCAATGTCATCGGCGGCGGCGATTGGGCGACCGATCGTCTATTACCGGACATCATCCGCTCACTGCTTGCGGGCCAGTCCCCGCAAATCCGAAATCCGGACTCGATCCGACCGTGGCAGCATGTGCTCGAAGCCCTGTCAGGCTATCTGATGATAGGTGAGCGGCTGCTCGCGGGTCACGATGCATCGGCATGCGCTTGGAATTTCGGCCCGTCAGACGACGATACTCAGCCTGTCAGCTGGATCGTCGACCAGATGCTCGCGGCATGGCCGGAGCGGATTGGCTGGGAGTATCCGGAAGGCGTCCAGCCGCATGAAGCAGTCCTGCTCAAGCTGGACTCCAGTAAGGCGCGTACCGAGCTCGGTTGGCGGCCCCGCTTTCGCCTTAAGGAAGCTCTTCAGAAGATCATTGAATGGCACATCGCCGTCGCTGCTGGCGAAGACGCCCGCATGGTCAGCCTGCGCCAGCTCAGCGCATATGAAAAGTCGGGGGAGACCCTGGTGAATGAAGCGCGTGCAGCATGAATACGATTACCCAATCTTCCCCGCTGCAGGCGGTGGCCGACCAAGCGCAGGACGAGGCGCAGTTCCGCGCGCTTATCCTCGACCTCGTCGGTGAATATGCACGTCGCCACCACGCGCCAAAGGAGTTCGTCCCCGGCCAAAGCCCGGTCCCCGTTTCCGGCAAGGTCTACGGCGCGCCTGACATGCAGAAGCTCGTCGATTCCGCGCTCGACTTCTGGCTGACGACGGGCCGCTTCAACGAAGAGTTCGAGTTCAAGCTCGCCGAGCGGATCGGCGTCCGCAACGCATTGACGACCAACTCCGGTTCGTCCGCCAACCTGCTCGCGTTCTCCTCGCTCACCTCGCACTATCTCCGCAGCGAGGCGCTGAAGCCCGGTGACGAGATGATCACCGTCGCGACCGGCTTCCCGACGACGGTGAACCCCGCACTGCAGTACGGCATCGTGCCGGTGTTCGTGGACACCGACATCCCGACCTACAACATCAAGCCTGACATGATCGAAGCCGCGGTCACCGACCGCACTCGACTCATCATGGTCGCGCACACGCTCGGCAACCCGTTCGACCTCGGCGAGGTCATGCGCGTAGCGGAGAAGTACAACCTCTTCGTTGTCGAAGACTGCTGCGACGCGCTCGGCGCCAAGTATGACGGCCGCAACGTCGGCACGTTCGGCGACATCGGCACGCTCAGCTTCTACCCGGCCCACCACATCACCATGGGTGAAGGCGGCGCGGTGTTCACCGACAGGCCGCGCCTCAAGCGCGTCATCGAATCAATGCGTGACTGGGGCCGTGACTGCTGGTGCGCGCCGGGCATGGACAATACTTGCGGCAAGCGCTTCTGCCGCAAGCTCGGCGACCTGCCCGAGGGCTACGATCACAAGTATACCTATAGCCACTGCGGCTATAATCTGAAGATCACGGACATGCAGGCCGCAGTGGGCGTTGCCCAGCTTGACCGCCTCGACGACTTCATCGACGCGCGCCGCCGCAACTTCGATTTGCTGACCGAACTGCTGAAGCCGTTCGAGGATCGGCTGATCCTCCCGGAAGCCACGCCAAACAGCGACCCGTCCTGGTTCGGCTATCCGATCACGCTGCGCGAAGGCGCTGGCGTGGCCCGCGACGACATCGTGAAATATCTCGACGCTAATCGCGTCGGCACCCGCCTCCTGTTCGGCGGCAACCTTCTCCGCCAGCCGTACATGCGCGGCCGCGACGTCCGCGTCGTGGGCGACCTCACGAACGCCGATATCGTGACGGAGCGCACTTTCTGGATTGGACTCTATCCGGGGCTCGGCACCGACCATATCGCCTATACCGTCGAAAGGATCAGCGAATGTCTTTCGCGCTAATCAACACCGACAATGCAAAGCCGCTCGGCCACGTCGAGCCTCTAGGCATTGATTTCAGCCGCTTTGCATCGCTGAAGGGCGAGTTCGAGGCCGAGGGCCTGAACCGCGTCGAAATGGCGGCAGAAGCCATCTGGGCCGCGCGCCGTGGGCTCGATTATTTGGTCAAGATCGGCGGCTGCGAAGCCAAGTCGGACGTCGACTATCTGCAGAAGCTGGGCATCCACAGCCTGGTCGCGCCGATGATCGAAAGTCCGTTCGCCATGTCGAAGTACATGGACACGCTGCCTGATGGTGCGTTCGACCATGTCGGCGTCACCATCGAGACCTTCTATGCGGTCGAGCGGATCGACCAGATCCTCGACGCGGGCACCAAGCTCACCAACGTCACCATCGGCCGTTCGGACCTCACCGCCTCGTTCGGCGGCAGCGGTACCAACTGCCCGGAGACGCTGGAGAAGACGCTCAAGGTTGCGCGCGCCGCCAAGGCCCGCGGGCTCGAAGTCACGATGGGCGGGAGCGTCGACGCAATGACGCGCAAGATCATGCGCGAAGGTCACGAGCTCGCGACACTGCTCGACGCCGTCGAGACACGTAAGATCGTCATGCGCATGGATCAGTTCATGCTCGACGGCACGTTCGAGGACTCGATCAAGGCCGAGTGCGAGCTGCTCGAGATCCGCATGCGTCCGATGCAGACGTCACTTGCAGCAATGAGCAAACGCCACAGTTCGATCCGGTCGAGACTCTGAGCGGCGCCATGGACCTCAAGATCGTCCTCGATTTCGACGGCGTGCTCTTCAACAGCGCGTTCGAAGCCTATTCGGTTTGCAACCACACGGTCGAGGGCGACGGCGACTTCCGAGAGCAGGTCGACTTCCAGGAGTTCCTCGAGTTCCGCGCCTATGTCACTGATGCGTGGCAGTACCGGCGGCTCTACGATAAGTCGGTATTCAATCGTCATTTTGACCAGCTGCCGCAAATCGCCCCGGACGAGCACGATTGGCTGTTCGCGAAGCGGTTCTTCGAGGCGCGCAAAAGGATGATGGAGAATCCCGACTGGCCCAAGGTCATGTCGCCGTACGACTTCTTCTTCTTACTGAAGCCGCTGATGTCGCAGCACCCGGACCGATTCCATGTGCTGTCGACGCGCGACACCAAGTCGATCTCTCGGACGATGAGCTTCTACGGCGCGGGCGAAATCCCGATTTGCGGACAGGAAGACATTCGCCGCGAGGGTTCGAAGATCGACGTAGCGCGGGCTCATGGCTGGCTCGACGACGGCAAGCATCTCACCGTCTACGTCGACGACATGAACCACCATCTCGAGCCGTTCGAGGGTAAAGTCCACCTGCCGCTCCACGCGGACTGGGGCTACGATTCGAATGGCGACAGGAGCCTCAGCCAGCATCAGGTTCTGGCGATCATCCAATCCATGCTGAAGCTGCAGGCCAATGGATCAGCTAAAGTACAGTGATCAGATCGGCGAATGGCTGAAGGCCGCCGGCTACACCCACTATTTCTACGTGGGCGGCGGCAATATCATGCATTTGACCGAGAGCCTTGACCGTTATCTCAAGGGCGTTCCGGTCGTTCACGAGGTAGCTGCCGGCATCGCCGCGGAATATTTCAACGAGATCGCTGCGCCGGCGAAGGCTTTAGCGCTCGTCACCGCGGGGCCGGGGCTGAGCAACATCGTCACTGCGATGGCCGGGGCATATCTCGAAAGCCGCGAGCTACTCGTTATCGGTGGCCAGGTGAAAACTACCGATCTCGCCCGCGGAGAGATCAGGTCGCGCGGCATCCAGGAGATCGATGGAGTGGCACTGGTCGAGTCCACGACCAAGCTCGCTTACCGTTTCATGAAGCCGATCTCCGCGACGGAATTCCTGTCGAAGGTCGCCGTGAGCTGGACTCCGCGCAAAGGCCCGGTGTTCCTGGAAATCCCGCTCGACGTGCAGGCGGCGACGGTCGAGCGCGAATCTCTCCCAGCAGTCATGGCCCCCGCGCTTCCTGCGATCCGGGAAGGCGAGCTTCAGCGCGTCGTCGAACTCTATAACAAAGCCGAGCGCCCAATCCTTCTCGTCGGCGGCGGCGTGTCGTACGCCGCGGCCGAGCGGCTGCGCGAAACGATGCTCGCCAAGCGCATTCCGACGATGACTACCTACAATGGAGCGGATCGCCTCGACGGCGACGATCCTATCTACCTGGGCCGGCCGAATACGTGGGGTCAGCGCAGCTCGAACATCATCATTCAGCAATCGGATCTGATCATTGCTGTCGGCACGCGTCTCGGCATGCAGCAGACCGGCTTCAACTGGCAGGAGTTCGGCCGTGAAGCGACGATCGTGCAGATTGAAATCGACGAGGGCGAGCTAAACAAGGGCCATCCGGTCGTCGACCACGGCTATGCAGCTGACGCTGACGATTTCCTCGCTCGGTTCGTTGGCGAAAACCTTTCTGCGAAAGACGGCTGGCTGGAGCACGCCCAAAAAATCCGGGCCGCAATTCCTCGCGTCGAGAACGTCAACAACACCGGCCAAGGCTACATTTCTCCCTTTGATTTCATCGTGCGCCTCGAACAACTGACGCGCGCCGACGACCTCATCATCCCGTGCAGCAGCGGCAGCGCCTTCACCCTCTCCATGCAGCTCTACAAACAGAAGTACGGCCAGCGCATGCTGACCAACAAGTCGCTCGCGTCGATGGGCTATGGTCTGTCTGGTGCGATCGGCGCGTCGGTTGCGCGTCCGGACAAGCGCGCCTTCTTGGTCGAAGGCGATGGCGGCTTTGCCCAGAACCTCCAGGAACTGGGGACCGTAATGGTCAACCAGTGCAATCTGAAGATTTTCATCTTCCACGACCAGGGCCATGCGTCGATCCGCATGACGCAGCGCAGCTATTTCAAGGGCAACTATCTCGGCTGTGACCGGCAAACCGGGCTTGGGCTGCCCACGTGGTCGCGCCTATTCGGCGCGTGGGACATTCCAGTGATGGAACTCCCGTTAGACTTCGATAGCAACGAGGATTTCCTCTCCCGGCTCGAGAGCGAGGGACCTCAGGCATACATCGTTCCGATCGATCCGGAGCAAACCTATTTCCCTAAGATCAGCAGCCGGATCACCGCCACTGGTTCAATGGAGTCGAACCCGATCGACCGCATGACACCGGACCTGCCCGAGGAATGGTTCGAAGCAGTCCGGAATCTCGAAACGGCAAGGCGATGACCCGCTCCGCCCGACTCAGCGGACCGGCTGCCGACCTGTTGCGGACAGCGAGCGAGCGCATCGTCATCACGGGCGCGAGTGGCTGGATCGGCAGGGCCACGCTCGAACTGCTTTACAACACGCTGGGCGCGCAGCCTTTCGCCGAGCGTGTCTTCGCCTTCGGGTCGACTTCGCGAGTCATCGATTTCAGGGCCGCCACGATCCAGCAGCGGCCCCTGCCCGCCTTGCTCGCGCTTCCCTGCCAGCCGACGCTCGTTGCCCATCTTGCCTTTCTCACCAAGGACAAGGTCGCCGGAATGGACGAGGCCGAGTACCGGCGCTTGAACAAGGGGCTGAGGCACACCGTCCTCGAAGCCCTCGACATGATCGGCGCGACCGCGGCCTTCGTCGCCTCATCAGGCGCGGCCGAACTCGCAGCAGTTCCTGAAGCATCGGCCGCGATGCGGCTTTACGGTGCGCTCAAGAAAGCTGACGAGGACGCGTTCGCGAAGTGGGCCGTGGAGCACGGCCAACGTGTAACAATCGGGCGGATCTTCGCCCTTTCCGGACCGCATATCAACAAGCCTGAGACCTACGCTTTGGCTTCATTCATTGGGGACGCCATCGCCGGACGGCCGATCACGATTCGCGCCGATTTTCCCGTCTATCGTTCATATGTCGCAATCCGAGAGCTGATGTCGCTCGTCTTTGCTACAATGCTCGACGAGACCATCGACGTGCTACGCTTCTCGACCGGTGGCGAGCGGCTGGAGATGCAGGAGATCGCCCAAGTCGTCTCGGAAACCGTCGGTCCGGTTCGGATTTCGCGTCCGACGCTCAAGACCGGCACGCTTGATGAGTATGTCGGCAACGATGCCCATTACCGCCAATTGCTTCGCAAATATGGCGTCGATCATGTCCCCTTTGCGGAGCAGGTTGCCGAGACTGCGGCATCCTTCGAACCAAAACCCCACATCAAAAAGCGCCAGACACATGCTTAAGAAAACGTCGGCACCGGAGATCTCAATCGTCATTCCTTGCCTCAACGAGGAGGAGAATGCGCGGGCCATCTGCGACGCGGTCATTGCGGAGGTGGAGAAGACCGGCTGCTCGTTTGAGTTGATCTTCATCGACAATTGCTCGTCCGACCAGACCGTTTCAATCATCCGCTCGATCTGCCACCGGGACGATCGCGTGAAGCTGATCGCCAACACGCGCAACTTCGGCCAGATGCGGTCGCCGACACATGGCATATACCAGGCCAAGGGCCGCGCCGTGATCAACATGTGCGCGGATTTCCAGGATCCTCCAGCCCTCATCCCTGAGTTCATCCGCCGCTGGCACGAAGGTGCGAAAATCGTTTTGGGCGTGCGCGAAACGGAGAAGTCCGGGTCAGTCCTGACTGCCTGCCGCAACGCATCTTACGCGCTGCAGCGCAAGTTCGGCGACTATCCGATCATTCCGAACGCGACCGGCTTTGGCCTTTACGACGCGAGCGTCGTTCGCGCGGTCGAGGCGCTGAATGAGCCGGAACCATTCTTCCGCGCGCTGCTGGTGGAGACCGGCTTTCCAATCGAGACCATTGCGTTCAAGCGTCCCGAACGCGCCGGCGGGAAGACCAAGAACAACTTCTTCTCGCTGCTCGACTTCGCGCTCTCCGGCCTAGCCGGATCGTCTCGCGGTCTGCTGCGCGTCCCACTCTACGTCGGCTTCGTCACCCTGAGCGTCACAGTCCTGTCGTTCGTTGGAGCGATATGGACAGCGCTGCACGGCCTCAGTCCGTTGATGTGGCTATTTGCGGGACTGCTCGAGCTCCAGTTCGGCCTGCTCTTCTTGTTCTTCGGTCTCGTCGGAGTGCAGATCCGCGCAATCTCCGACCGGACCCGGGGCACGCCGCTGGTCATCGAGCGGGAGCGCGTAAATTTCACGGAAGACGAATGAAGCAGCTCTGGCGATACTACCAGGCGGGGATGGTCAATACCCTGTTCGGCTATGGCATCTATGCCGTGCTGCTCACCGTTGGCGTCTGGATGTACGCCGCGCAACTGATGGCGCACGTCCTCGGCGTTGCGTTCAATTATTTTACCTACAGCCGCCATACCTTCGCAGAGACCCAAGCCTCGAAGCGACGGTTCGTACTTTCATACGCATTCAACTACGTGCTCGGTCTCGCCAGTCTTGCTGGAGCCTCGAGGGTGATCGCGTCGCCTTATGTCGCCGGGATTGTCTCGATCCTTTTCGTGTCGCTCGCGAACTACTTCGTGCTGAAGAACCTGGTCTTCGTGGATAACGCGGCGCAATAAATCCCCCTTAGGTTCGCGCGCTTCGCGAACCATCCCCCGAACCTCGGCGCAAATGATTGAGCCAATGGGCGATCAGTGCGAGGCCGGAGACCGCGACACATGGAGCAATCCAGTCGATCCAGGGATCAAGGTGCTGCCAAACTCGGAGGTCCATCCCTCCCCACCACGGCATGTTCGCACGCTTTCCCGCGCCAAGATGTTCGATCCAGCGATACTCGGCCTGCGTAATCTCGCGAGAGATCGCCCATGCACAAGCTGCCGCCGTTCCAGCCCACCAGCTACGTGAGACGCCCCGAACGGACTGCTGGATCAGCAGAGCCAAGAGGACATGACCGAGCATCTTCGTTTCCTCCAAAGCCCAACTGCGAACGATCAGCCGCATTGCAGAGGGCCACGAGTGAAGAAAAAAAGGGGCTGGCCGAAGCCAGCCCCTTCCGTTTTGCGTCTTGCCTAAGCTTAGCCGCGTTCGCCGCGCTCAGCCGGCGGCGGAGGCGGGGGAGGCGGAGGAGGCGGAGTCGGGCACGTGTCCGTCGCCGGGATCACGCTGCCGTCCGGGCAAGTCTGCGTTGCCGGAGGCGGCGGCGGCGGCGGCGGCGGCGGCGGCGGCGGAGCTGCAACAGCGCCACCGAACAGGAAGCCAACGCCGACGAGGCCGACGAGGCGATGGGTACCGCCAAGACCGTCCTTGTTCTTATAGTTCGAGTAACGGCCTTCGAGGCTGGCGTAGATGTTGTTCGTCAGCATCTGGTTGGCGCCGATACCCCACTGCCAACCATCGGTCTTGAAGTGGTCGTAGTAATAACCGGGCGCAGCGCTATCGAGCGCGCCGGTCGCAGTAATCGGGGTGAAGCGCTTGCGCTGCTCATTCTTAACGTACCCGACCTTACCGTAGATCAGTGTGGACGGCGTAACCATGAAGCCGCCGCGAAGAGCAAGCGCCCATTCCTGAAACGACTTGCGCTCTGCGAGACCACCACCCTCAACGGTGCGGTTCTCGTTCGGTGCCCACCAATAGGTCAGTTCCGGGCCCAAGACGAAGCCGCCGAGGTCGAAGTCGACGCCGAGGGCACCGCCAACGCCGAGCTTTCCATGATGCTCGCCTTCAGAATTGAACTGGTCGTAACCAGCCTGAAGCTCTCCGCGGAAGCCGCGGAGGCCCTGCGCACTGGCCTCTTGCGCGGCCAAAACGGAAACCAGTGTCAGCGCCGTTAAGGCGCTCTTACGTACAAACGTCATTCGCATTCCCCTTTTCTACTGTGGGACGTTGTTATTCGTTTCTCTAACATTTCGTTCAACAAACGTTTGGACTTACCAAGTGAACATTGAACTAATGAAATGCCAGCTAAATCTACTGCCTTTGTGAACAATTCATTACTTCGCCGATGGATATTGCGCCCGAAAACCAGACATCCGAAGTTGCTCCTATGCAGCAAGCGAGACGCAGGACAGTCAAGATGAGTTCCCCGCAACGGCCGGAATTTGGATTTCTGTTGCGGCTACGCAACATCGTGGGCCTGGCGGTCAAAGGAAGCGAAGCAGGTCTTGTTGAGCCCTTGACATCCGTTCCCATTACGCCGAGTTGGCGACGTAAGACATTGGTAATTCGAACAGATTGCCCATGCTGTCCGCGAACGCGACGGATGGCGGTCCAATCCTTCGGTTACGGAAGAAGCTTAGCCGAGAGTTTGAGTGTTGCTTGGAACACCCTTCGGACTTTGTTCAGGTGGCCCCAGTATTTGTGCGGCTGCCGGAAAATTCTCCGGTGCTCGCACGTGTGATGTGCAGCAGCAGGTAGTGTTTCAGGGGTGGGAAATGGAATTCAACGCGGAGGGTGCGGGCGCGGAAGAGCTTCTGCGCGAAGGGCGCTTTGGTGGTCATGAATATGGGGCCTCGAAGGCGATGCAAGGACTGGTAGTTCCGGTTGTTCTGAGCGGGGGCGGTGGTAGCCGCTTATGGCCGTATTCGACGAAGCAAACCCCAAAACAGTTTCTCCCTCTGGTTGGCGACCGCACTCTTTATGAGCAGGCGCTTGACCGCGTCCGCGACGCAAGGTCGTTCACAGCTCCAGTCGTTGTGGGCAGCATGGATCACGCCGAATTCTGCGAGGCGGGGTTGGCTGCTTACGGGAAAGAAGCGCGTGTGATCCTCGAACCTATCGCGCGGAACACGGCCGCAGCGATAATCATGGCTGCGATAGTTGTCCGAGATCTCCATGGCGAAGACGCTGTGCTACTCGTGATGCCCAGTGACCATGTCATCGACGACGTCGAGGAGTTTCATCGCGCGATCAGGTCTGGTGAGGCCGCGGCGCGCGCGGGCCGATTGGTGACATTCGGGATCCGCCCAAGTTCCGCTGATGCCGGTTACGGCTACCTTCAAACTGGCAACGAAGTTCCAGGAGCACCTGGCGTCAGGGATGTCGCGCGCTTCGTCGAGAAACCTCAGGTGGACGTCGCCGAAGCTATGGTCGCAGGCGGCGATTATTTGTGGAATGCTGGAATCTTTCTCTTCAGCGCCTCCACCCTCTTGGATGAAGCTGCAAGAACATGTCCGGCGATCGCCGAAGCCGCCTCCATGGCGATCGCGGCAAGTCAGACGGACGGTATTCGTCTGATGCCGGACGCCGACAGCCTCGCCTCGTGCCCAAGTGAGTCAATTGATTACGCCGTGATGGAATTGTCTTCACGCGTTGCTACCGTGCCCATGGCACCGGGCTGGTCTGACGTGGGCAGCTGGGATGCGCTTGTGGAAATCATCGGTAACGGGCGCGAAACGGGCCCAGTGACCGCCGTGGACTGCGAGAATTGTTACATCCGCAGCGAGGCTGTCGAGATTGCTGCGCTTGGTCTGCGGGACCTCATCGTTGTTTCGGCGGGATCGAAGCTCTTGATTCTTCCGCGGGGGCGATCGCAGGAGGTCAAAGGGTTGCTCGCGGCGATGGACTTGAAGGTTGCTTAACCATTGGGGCGGCAAGCGGCGCCGCCTTGTAAGCTAGTGGTACGAAGGACTGCGCGATTAACGTGTACCAACAATCGATTTCAAAATGGTCGTTCTCAAACTTGGGAGCGAAGAAACGGCTGCGCAAAGCGAATTGGTTGTTCCTTTCAACCATCGTGATCCCGACAGCAGCTGCGCTGATCTATTTCGCATTCCTCGCTTCGAACGTCTACGTTTCGGAGTCGCGGTTCGTTGTGAGAAGCCCCGATAAACCGTCAGTGTCGGGTCTTGGTGTGCTTCTGAAGGGCGCAGGTTTCTCCAACTCCGGCGACGAGATCTATGCTGCCGACGATTACATTCAGTCGCGGGATGCTCTCCGCGCTTTGAACCGCGACGGTTCCGTCGTCCGCGCTTACGGCAATAGCCAGGTCTCGATCTTCGACCGATTCAACGCCTTTGGATTCGATGGATCGTTCGAAAGCCTGTTCGACTATTTCCGCAAGAAGGTCGGCGTCGGGTTCGACAGCACATCTTCGATCACGACGCTGACTGTACGCGCCTACAATCCGCAGGAGGCGCAGAAGTTTAACCGGCAACTGCTTGAGCTTGCAGAAGACCAGGTGAACCGTCTCAACCGTCGTGGTCGAACCGACGTCATCGCACTGTCCGAACAGGAGATTCAGGATGCGGAGGAGGCGGCGCGTCGTGCCGCCCTCGCGCTTGCCGAATTCCGAAACGCGAGCGGCATCATCGATCCGGAGAAGCAGGCAGCAGTCCAGCTGCAAATGATCTCCAAGCTGCAGGACGAGTTGATTGGATCCCGCATGCAGCTTCTCCAACTCCGCGCAATGGCGCCGGGGAACCCGCAGGTGCCGATACTGCAGGTTCGTGTCGCCGGTTTGGCGCGTGAAATCGATCGCCAGCTTGGACTTGTCGCCGGAAACAGGCGCTCCCTCTCCGCAACGGCGGCTCGCTACCAACGGCTACAGCTGGATCGTGAGTTTGCCGACAAGCGACTTGCAGCAGCAATGACCTCATTGCAGGACGCACGCGCTGAATCGCGCCGCAAGCAGGCATATGTTGAGCGGATCGCTCAGCCTAGCCTGCCGGATGAGGCTCAGGAACCACGCAGGTTCCGTGGCATACTCGCGACGTTCGTCCTCGGGCTCGTGGCGTGGGCGATTCTGACAATGCTCCTTGCAGGTGTTCGGGAACACCACGGCTGATGGCAGTCGAACGTCACAGCACAGGCGTGAGCCTGGCGCAGTCCTGGCGCGTCGAGCGGCGCGTCATCTGGGCGCTCGTCCTGCGCGAGATGATGACACGGTTCGGGCGTCACAATATCGGGTTTCTGTGGTTGTTCGTCGAACCAATGCTGTTCACGCTTGGGATCACGACACTTTGGACCGCCACGAAGTCGGTCCACGGCTCAAACCTGCCGATCGTCGCGTTCGCAGTGACAGGATATTCAAGCGTCTTGCTTTGGCGGAACATGCCAGGCCGCTGCATCGGTTCGCTGGAGCCGAACCTATCGCTGCTTTATCACCGCAACGTTCGGCCCATCGATATCTACTTCGCGCGCCTGATACTCGAAGGCGCAGGAGCGACAATGTCGTTCGTCTTCCTCACTTTGTTCTTTCACGCACTCGGCTGGCTAGAATTGCCTGAGGATGTACTGCAGGTCGCCGCCGCTTGGGTCTTGCTGGCGTGGTTCGGCATGTCCCTCGCGATCTTCCTCGGATCGCTTTCCGAAATTTCCGAAACGATCGAGAAGCTGTGGCACCCGCTCGCCTATCTTCTCTTTCCGCTTTCGGGAGCGGCCTTCCTCGTGGACGCGCTACCGGTGGCCGCGCAGAAAGTTGTCCTCGTGCTGCCCATGGTCCACGGCGTGGAGTTCCTGCGCCACGGCTATTTCGGTTCGAGCATCGTGACGCATTTCGACGTTGCCTACATGATTACCGTCAATGCCGTGCTGACGATGTTGGGGCTGGCACTGACCCGCAAGGTGAGCCGGACGGTGGTGCCGGAGTGATAAGCCTTTCCAACATCAATAAGGTCTATCAGACGCGCAGCGGCGGCGCTCAGATCCTGCGCGACGTGAACCTGACGGTAGCGCCCGGTGAGCGCATCGGAATCCTGGGGCGCAACGGGGCGGGCAAGTCGACGCTGATCAGACTGATTAGCGGGGCAGAGTTCCCGACTAGTGGCAGCGTCGAGCGGCATATGAGCGTGTCCTGGCCGCTTGCATTCGGCGGGGCATTCCAGGGCTCACTGACTGGCCTCGACAACCTCCGATTCATCTGCCGGATTTACGGCGTGGATCCAGAACGCCAGCTTGGTTTTGTTGAGGAATTCTCAGAGCTTGGCCGCTACCTTCGGGAACCGGTGAAGTCTTACTCCTCGGGCATGCGTGCGAGGCTCGCTTTTGCAATTTCGATGGTCATCGAGTTCGATTGCTTTCTAATCGACGAAGTCATCGCGGTCGGGGATGCGCGCTTCCACGAGAAGTGCAATCATGAACTGTTCGTCAAACGAGGTGATCGGGCAATGATCATTGTCTCTCACCAGGCGAATTACATTCTCGAGCATTGCAACCGCGCGGCGGTTTTATCCGGTGGAGAACTATACCACTTCGACGATCCGGCCGAAGCGTACGCTTTCTACAATGATCAGACAGCGCTGGCGGCATGATCATGTTTCGACGAGCGGCAACCATGGGCGCGCGCCAAGCATGGCTGTGGCGGAACCGCGCCATTTTCGGCGGAACCGGCGCCGTCGTGGGTCCTCGGCTCCTGGTCGACGTTTCGGCCATCATCCGGCACGATGCTCAGACGGGGATACAGCGTGTCGTGCGCGCCGTTTGGTCCGAGCTATATAGACGGAGAGGCGCCGGGTTCGACGTCATTCCCGTCTATGCCACCAGTAAACACGGCTATTGCTATGCCGTCGCCGATCATGATGGAAAGCTCTCTCCTGCGGTCGTCCTTGAACCTGTGCGGGTCGACGCGGGTGATAAATTCCTGGGGCTCGACTTGTCAGCGCACCTTCTGCCGAAATACCGGCAGCAGCTTCGCGCCTGGCGTAACCATGGTGCCACAGTCCATCTCATCGTCTATGATCTGCTGCCGCTACAGAGACCGGCATGGTTTACAGATTCGGCCGTCTCAAACTTCCGCAAATGGTTCGACGTTGTGAAGACGGAGGCAGATCAAGCGATCTGCATCTCAAATCAGGTCCGTGAGGACGTGCGGAAGGGAATTGAGCTTCATGGCGCGAGAATGCCCGCGTTGGGGCGGCTTCAGTTAGGGGCCGACATCGCCGCTACAATCCCCTCCAGTGGTGTGTGCGACGACCTGAGACGTATCCTTGATTACACCCGCTTTCGCCCCGCCGTTTTGATGGTCGGAACAGTGGAGCCGCGAAAGGGGTATGAAGCAGCGCTGCGAGCGTTTGATCACTTGTGGCATGAGCGCGCGGACGCACCCGATCTCATCATTGTCGGCAAGCCGGGATGGAAGACACCGGCGCTTCAAGCGGACATTCGATCGCACAAAGAATTTGGAAGACGTCTGCACTGGTTCGACCAGATGAGCGACGAAGGCCTCTGCCTTCTCTACGATTCGTGCAGCGGCTTGTTGATGGCTTCAAGGGGCGAGGGATGGGGCCTGCCACTCGTCGAGGCGGCAATGCACCGCCGCTTCGTCTTGGCGCGCGATTTGCCGGTCTTTAGAGAGCAGGGGCTACCGAACATCTTGTATTTCAGCGACGACCGCCCGGAAGCGCTTGCGAGCGAAGTCACGCGTTTGGTCGAGGTCAGCAATACCGCCGCTCCCGCCGCGGAGTTGCAGACGTGGGCCGGCTGCGTCGACGGCTTGCTTGAAACGTTGGGCCTCATAAATCGGAGCGAGGTGTCGCAGGGGCCGCTGTTGCGGATTGCATCGTGACGTTCGTCTCCTACGCACAGAATTTTGAGGATGTAATATTGTGGCGCGCTCTGCAGGACGTGGAGGGCGGTAGGTATCTCGACATCGGCGCTCAGGAGCCTGAGCTCGATTCGGTTAGTTTGGCGTTTTACCGGTTGGGCTGGCGTGGGATCCACGTCGAGCCAACCCCGACCTACGCGACGCTTTTGCGGAGTGCACGCCCGGACGAAACGGTAATCGAGGCGGCGGTGACGGATGCACCGGGACCGATCACCTTGTACGAACTGGGTGGGCTCTCTTCAGGGTGCAAAGATGTTGCGGAGCATCATCGCCGGAACGGTCATGAACCTCGGTCGATGCTCGTCCCAACTGTTCGCCTGGATCATCTGCTCGATCTTAGTGACGGTGACGTTCATTGGATGAAGATCGACGTGGAGGGCATGGAAGCCGACGTGCTTCGCAGTTGGGGCGAGAGCCCCAAACGCCCGTGGGTCCTCGTCATTGAATCGACCTTTCCAATGTCGCGCGAGACTACGGAGCAGCAATGGATCGATCAGGTCCAGGAGCGCGGCTACGAAGAGGCTTTCTTCGACGGGTTGAGCCGGTATTTCGTCCACGAGAGCCATCGCGAGCTGGCTGAGCGTCTCGGACAGCCAGCAAATATCTTCGATGATTTCCAGATCACATCGAGACATTTCGCCGCGCGGCTGACGCAAGACGAAGCAGAAGAACAGAAGAAGCTGTCCGAGGCTCGGGTAGCGGCGCTCAGTCTCGACATCTTGCAGCTTCGGGAATCTCTTCGAGCGCACCAGTCGGAGCTTGAAGGGGAGCGTTCCCGCAACGCGCAAGAATTGAAGGCCGCGAAGGACGACGCAGCCGAGGTGCGGCTGCGACTTCGTGAAGCTGAGACCGAGCTAGCCGTCGAACGCGCTAAGGTCGGGCAACTTGAAGATCGCGAACGCCAGTCCGCTGCCGAGGTCCAGAAGCTCAGAGAAGGGCATCGCTCCGAGCGCGAAGCCCGAGCAGAGATCAATGCGGAACTCAACAAGATCTCGACCTTGGTCGGCGCGCAGGACTCTGGTGTCCAGTTCTCTCGCACCGATCAATGGCTGCAGCCCGGTATCGCGTACGCCGCGGTCACCGTACGACTAGAATCGTTGAGGCAAGAGCTTCAGACTGCACGCGAGTTCGCCATCGATCAGTTTGTTGCGGGACAAGAGTCGCGAAGTATTGAAATCGGTTTCCTGTCGGACCGACTTTCGACTCTCCAGTTCGAGGTCGCGGAAGAGCGCCATCGTGTCCGCTCCCTCAGTTCGGAACTTGGAAGCGAACGCGCTCAGCTGGGCGGTCGTATAGCCTCTCTCGAGGACGAAATTGCAGCCGCGCGGAGCCGACTGGCGCAGGAAGAGGACCAGAGCGGGAAGGAGCGCGCCCGACTCCAGGAGATCATAGACGAATATGCCAGTTCGCTGGCGGCCGTCCGAGAGGAGGCATGCCGGCTGGACCTGCAACTTGCCGAGGCGCGCGCTTCGTTGACAACAATCTTCGGGAGTAAGCGTGGCCGGCTCGCAAGGCGGCTCGGTTTGCTCCCGGCCCAATTAGTCTCTGAGAGCGGGGCGTTGCCGAAACGGCTCGAGGTTTCCCTCGCTGCTCGGCCCTTACCTTCAGAACAATCATCGAGCGAAACCGCTCAGGAACGTGGAATGGATCTTCCGGTGAATGAACAAAGGCATGTGAGCACTCTTCTGGCGTTGAATGGCTCAGCCTTCGTGGATGCGCTGTATCGAGTGTTCCTAAAGCGATCCCCTGATCGCGCGGGTCGGGACCATTATGTTGCCCGCCTTCAGGCCGGATTTTCAAAAGAGGACGTGCTCGTAGCAGTCGCGACTTCGCCTGAAGCCCGAGCTGCCGGGGCATCGATTGACGGTTTCTCGGAACTGAGCAGAGCGCATGATCGCGAGAGGCGATGGTCGTTCATCGGCGGCGCGAAGCCCATTAAACGCAGGCTTAATCGGCTTGAGTACAGCATCGGGGAGGCGCACAATTCCTTGGCAGATCGCCTCGACCGCATGGAATCTTCTCTGGAGCAGATTCAGGCCAAACTGGAGAATAGCCTTCGGATGGGGCCCGCCCGCGACGCCGGCGTTTACGTCCAGGGCGTGCCAGTCTCGATCAAGCGCGGCATACCGATGCGGCCCACAAACGGCGCTGCTGAATTCATAGAGCAGCTTCGCGATAGCGTCCAATCATCCATGGAAGCGCAGACTCTGCGCAATGGCCGCTGAGCCCCTCGAATGTACTTCTCGACCGATTTCCAAGGCAAAATTGTTCAGCTTACGGACGCGCTCGACCGTTTCGATGCAGTCTCGAACCAAGTCATCGCGTTAGATGGCCTCCTGAAGGAGCAGGGCTTCCAAACGTTGATCGGTGCGCGCTTCGCGCATCCTGACCGTGATCATCTTATCGTCAAGCGGGAACGCCTCGAACTCACCGAGCGCGATGTCCTCATTGTTCATTATTACGGCTACAACGACGGTCTCGAGCAATGGCTTGGCGAACAATATTGCACGAAGGTTCTGCTGTATCACAACATCACGCCTGAGGGCTTCTTTGCTGACAATGCACAAGCTCGCGATTTCTGCCGGAATGGGCTGACGCAACTCAAGGCTATCCTGCCGTCCTTTCAATTCGTGTGGGGGGTAAGCCGGTTCAACCTCAACGATCTGCTGAAGCTGGGCGCCCCTGCCGCCCGGTCGGCCGTGCTGCCGATCGTTGTCGAGGAGATGACTGCGCTTCAGCACGATGAGGATACAGTCGGGCACTGGGCGTTCGTCGGGCGCATCGCGCCCAACAAGGGGCAGATTGACCTGGTTGAGCTGTTCGCCCGCGTCAGGAAGCGCAACCCTCAATTGGCGAAGACGCTGACGTTGGTTGGCGGATCGGATCCGAATGAGGGCTATGTCGAGCGTCTGAAGGTGGCTGTTTCGCAGACGGACTGTGGCGATTGCATCCACATCTTGGGCAAGATTACCGATGAGGAGCGCGATCGGATCCTCGCGGGCTCGGATTTCTACGTCTCGTTGAGCGAGCATGAAGGCTTTGGAGTTCCTCTCATCGAGGCGCCGCTTGCCGGGCTTCCCACCTTGGCGCTCGACCGGGCGGCCGTGGGCGAGACGATGGGCGGCGTTGGCGCTTATCCAGATCTCAAGAAGTTGGAGAAGGCGCTTATCGAGCTGAGTAGGGACCGAGCAAAACGCGCCGATCTGTTGAAATCGCAGCAAGAAAATGCTCGGAAGTACTCGAGGAGTATGATCTCACGGCGGCTTTTCGACGCCCTGCAACCCGTCGTTCCGGCGAAAGACAGTTTCACCTCTGTGTCCGTGGTCATCTGCACGTACAACAGGAAGGATTATCTTGAGCGCTGCCTCGATTACCTGACCTATCAGTCGAATGACAACTTTGAAGTCATCGTGGTTGACGGGCCCTCGGATGATGGCACCGCGGAGGTGCTGGCGCGCCACCGCGGATGCATCAAGGTGGTGAAGAACCCGGAGCGCAATCTATCGAAGTCACGGAACTTGGGAATCGATGCAGCAGCCGGCGACATTGTTGCTTTTATTGATGACGATGCGCTTCCCTTCGATGATTGGGTCGACCGTGTTTTGCAGGAATACAACGGCCGCACTCTGACAACCGCTGGCCTTGGTGGGCCGGCCTATTACGCAGGCAGTTTGTGGTTTCAGGCAGAAGACAATGGGATAAGCAACGATTGTCAGGTAAAGGTTAGCATCGACAGCAGGGAGATCGGGCGAAACGGCTGGTATCGGTACAACACCGGTACAAACGCCACATTCGCGCGAGAGGCGCTGGTTCAGGTCGATGGCTTCGACGAACAATACGATTACTTTCTGGATGAGTCCGAACTGTGCCTGCGCCTGCAAAAGTCAGGATGGCTGATCGGCTACGCTCCCGAAGTGATTGTTCGGCACGAATTTGCAAAGAGCCACAACCGATCCGGCAAGTTCAATTACAACTGGTTTACGATCTGCAAGAACTCGGCATACTTTGTGGCGACGAATGGAGGTCTAAAGGGCAAGAAGCTCGAAGACTTCCTTACGAAGCGCTTCGAGGTTGAGCGCGTTGCTCCGCTCGACAAGGCTCTTCGCGATGGCGAGCTGTCTGCCGCCGATCGAGATCGCCACGTCCAGGCCATTTGGGACGGCATGAAGAAGGGCTTGAACGATGCCGCGCATTGGCCTCGGACCCGAGCGATTAAGGAGCGGCCGAGCGATTTTCTTTGCTATGCCACGAGGCGCGATCGCCCTGCCGTGTTACGCGATTGTGCTCCCCTTCATATCTGCATCGTTTCAAAAGAACTGCCCCCTTTCACTGGCTCGGGTGGCGTTGGCACCCTCTATTATCATCTGGCGAGCGAACTTCTCCTGATGGGCCATCACGTGTCGGCCATCGTGCCTGGTGGGGAGGATCGGCTTCATCGGCAAGGGCGCCTGTCCATCTATTTCACCACTCAAAGAACCTTCTCGCTGCCAGTCAATGACAATGGCTTTAGCGGCAACGTCGATTGGTCGTTGAGTGCACTAGCGAAGCTCTCTGCGATTCATCGCGAGCGGCCGATCGACATCGTTGACAGCGCGTTGTGGGATGCCGAGACCCTTGCGTTCAGCCTTCTAGAGGACAGGCCGCCGCTCGTCGTTCGGTTGGTTACGCCCTTTTCTGTGTCGGCGTCGATCAATGGCTGGAACCCGTCGCCCGTACAACAGGACTACTTCATGGAAGGGGAGCGCACGCTCGTCCAGCGCGCCGACGCCGTGATCCCGATTAGCCGGACCATCGCCGCGACCGTCATGAAGACCCATGGCGTGAACCAGGACGCAAGATGGTCGACGGGCCATTGCGGGATCGCACCTTGGCCATTCTTCGACGTCAACGCCGGATATGACGACTTTCCGGAGCTAGAGTTGCTCGGATCAGCACAACTGAAAAGCGCTCAAATCGTCTTATTCATCGGCCGTCTGGAGCGCCGAAAGGGGATCGATATGATCCTTGAGGCCGCCCCGGAGATACTCGCTGATAATCCAAAAGCCATCCTGGTCTTCGGCGGCCGCGATCCAGACGATTGGGAATCGAGGTTCCGCGAGGCGTTGCCGCGTCAGCTGCAGGCAAGGATCATTTTTCTTGGCGAGGTTTCGGATGGCACGCGCGAGAAGCTGCTCGCCCACGCTCAGTGCGTATTATTTCCGTCGCGCTACGAGTCTTTCGGTCTGGTTCCGCTTGAGGCTTTTGTACACGGTTGCCCGGTCGTGGCGACGAGAGCGGGCGCGATTCCCGAGGTTGTACAGGATGGCGTATCGGGCATTTTGGTCGAACCAGAGGACTCAGCTGCTCTCGCCAAGGCCGTTGGCCGTATCCTCGCTGACGAAGATCTCCGTGGCAGCCTCTCGGACGGCGCTCGGAGGCGGGTGAATGATCTGAGTGCAAGGAACAGCGCCGTTCATACGGTCAGTGTTTACCAACGTCTGGTCCACCGCCGGGCTTTTGCCGCAGCCACGACCCTCAAAGCGTAAGGTCCTGAAAAGGCGTATATTATGTCCAATAATCTGAAAGCTCATTACGACGAGATGTTCTCGGAGAATGATGGTGAGCTCTATGAGCCGCTGAGTGGCCTTGATCTAATCGCACACAATCGTCGGATGGAACTGCTCGACGCGATCAAGTTGCCAGAGCTCTCGGATGCCGTGGTCGTAGACTATGGCGTCGGGTCTTGGGGGTTTGGCTGTATTTACCCGCGCTTGAAAGAATGTCGCCACGCGATAGGGTTTGACATCGCAGAAGCCGCGCTCGCCAAAAGCGCTGAGGTTTCAGCGAATGATCCGGCGCTCACAGGTAAGACCGTAGACTACTATGTATCGCTCGGTTACTCGATGCAGTTGCCGGACGACTTCGTGGACGTCTTCTTCTGCGGCGAGTGCATCGAGCATGTAGAAGATAGCAGCGCCTTTCTCGCGGAAGTCTATCGAGTCCTCAAACCGGGTGGGCTGGCCATCTTTACGACGCCCAACGGCGACCCTTGGACCTATCGTCAACTTAAGATTCGCTGGTGTGTTGGCTTCGAGCACGTCGCACTCATGAACTTCGAGGAGTTCCGAGACTATCTCGAGCGCTTTTTCGAACCAGTGGAATATCTCGGGTTCAATCAGTCCATTATCCCGGCGCTGGACAAGCTTGTTCCGCAAGATGTCGGCGAGTCTTGGGCGGTGACCTGCCGTAACAAACCGCAAGACGCCACGAGCCTGATCGGCGTCGTTCGGAAGTCAGGCTCCCTCAAATTGGAACCGTCGTCGATTGCGGTCGTGGACTGGTCCGAGGCGCGGGTCAGTGGAAATGCCGCAGAGCCGCTGAATCTGCTTGGCAATGCTCAAGGCGGAATGCTTCGGCCGGGGAGCGCATATTGGGTTGACGTTCCGGATGGCATGACTCGTGCGAACGTCATCCTGTGGGGTCATCCGTGGAGCGGCCATGCGCGCGTTCGCTATGGCGACGATGAGGAAATCGCCAACCTCTACTCTCACGCTGGAGGTTGCTTTCGCGTGGTCTTGGAAGGCCTGAAAGGCGGCGTCCTCTTGATCGAGCCGACCGGTGACCGAGACCCACGAAGCAACGACGATCAGATCATTCTGTACCGCGTTGTGTTCGCCCGCGGCCCCTCCGATGCTGAGAACTGCGAAGCATGAAGCACGTACCTGTCAGCGAAGAGGCAATCACCCAGTTCGTCGAGCAGTCGGATCAGATTATCAAAACCAGTCACGCGGATTGGCACGAGTTTGTGAATTCGTACGTGTTCCAATACGATCCTGGAATTACAGCTGATCCAAAGTCGGACGAATATCTTGGCTACCAAAGCGAACTTTGGAGGATCGTTTCGGGACGTGCCTCCTACACGCCTGAGGATTGCGAGCAGAACAACTATGTGCCCGACGCTCCCAATGTCCGAGCGAGCTACCCATTCACTTCTGGTAATGCGGCTGAAGTAGGAAATTACTTCTTGGCCATTGCGAACATCTTCCGGCACCTCGATTTGCCGCCAGGCGCAACAGTTGTCGAGTTTGGGGTCGGATACGGCCACCTCACGCGGATGCTGTCGAATTTCGGGTATGACGTGACAGCCGTGGACATCGAGCGGCGGTTCCTCGACCTTCTCGGACAGTTGGCGCTTCCTGGCGCGTCGCCAATCGGAAGCTTCCACGGTTCTTTCGCAGAAGCGCAGTTCGCTGATGAAAGCATAGATGCATTCGTCTTCTTCGAGTGCTTCCATCATTGCATCAATCATGTGGAGCTGCTCCACAAGCTTCGTGGCTCACTCAAGTTTGGTGGCAAGATTCTTTTTGCTGCGGAGCCGTTTTACGATGATTGGTTCCCATTTCCGTGGGGGCTTCGGCTCGACGGTCACGCCGTATGGGCAATCCGCAACTTCGGCTGGATGGAATTGGGCTTCAGGAAGTCGTACATCATCGACTTGCTCGAGGGGCTCGGCTTCGATCTGCAATGGTCTTCGATTAACGAAATCGGAGCATATGGAGAGATGGCGGTGGCGACCCGCATCGCGTGACTCATCGCCTTTGACTTTGCAGCGGGAAACAGCAGCGCGTTGGCTGTTTCTCCTCCCTGAGAGCAGGTAAGCGGAGCAGTAGCCGAGACCGGTCCGCCGCCCAAAAGCGTGTAATGTTGGTTAGGGGACACATGAAGACTGCAGTAGTTACAGGAATCACGGGTCAGGATGGCGCGTATCTCGCCGACCTGCTTCTCTCAACGGGCTACCAGGTCTATGGCACCTATCGTCGGACCAGTTCGGTCAACTTCTGGCGGATGGAAGAGCTGGGCGTTGCAGGTCACCCGAACCTCGTTCTGGTGGAGCATGACGTCACCGACTTGTCTGCCTCAATTCGGTTGCTGCAGCGATCAGGTGCGACGGAAATCTATAATCTCGCCGCTCAAAGCTATGTCGGCGTGTCTTTCGAGCAACCGATCACAACGGCAGATATCACCGGCGTGGGTCCGGTAAACCTGCTCGAGGCTATTAGGATCATCGACCCCAAGATCCGGTTCTACCAGGCGAGCACCTCGGAGATGTTCGGGAAGGTGCAGGCAGTTCCGCAGTCGGAGTCGACACCATTCTATCCGAGAAGTCCATACGGAGCGGCGAAGCTGTTTGCGCACTGGATGACCGTCAATTACCGCGAGAGCTACGGAATCTTCGCGAGCAGCGGGATCCTATTCAATCACGAGAGCCCGCTACGGGGAGTCGAGTTCGTCACTAGGAAAATCACGGACGCTGTTGCCAGGATCAAACTCGGCAAGCTCGACCGTTTGTCGCTTGGGAACCTCGATGCAAAACGCGACTGGGGTTTCGCGAAAGAATATGTCGAAGGCATGTGGATGATACTGCAAGCTGACGAACCCGACACGTTCGTACTTGCGACCGGCCGGACGGAGACTGTTCGCGATTTCGTGCGAATGGCCTTCAAGGCGGCTGGAATCGAGGTCGAGTTCTCGGGCCACGCGGAGCTGGAGACTGCAGTCGACGTCGCTTCCGGAAGGACGGTTATGCAAGTCGACCCGCGTTTTTACCGTCCCGCGGAGGTGGATTTGCTGATTGGCGATGCCGCTAAAGCGCAGGAGAAGCTTGGCTGGAGTCCGCGAACGAGCTTGGAGGAATTGTGCCAGATGATGGTCGAAGCCGATCTGCGCCGCAGTGAAAATGGCGTTTCGTTCTGATCATTGATTGCAGGCCACGCGCATGAGGCGGACCCTTCTCACGGGCGCCGGGGGATTTACCGGCCGCTACGTCGCAAGATTGTTGGCGGAGCAGGGGCACGAGGTTCACGGCGTCGTTCACGTCGATGACGGTCAGGCGATCGAAGGCACGGTTCGCCTCTTTGAGGCGGACCTGGCGGACGGTGCTGCAATCGCCGAAGTTGTGGCTGCGGTGAACCCGGATCATGTGGTTCATCTCGCGGGCATCGCGTTCGTCGGCCATTCGGACGTTGAGCAGATCTATCGGTCAAATGTCGTTGGCACCCGCCAACTGCTCGAGGCCCTCGCAGGGCTCAAAAAGCCACCCCGGTCGGTGCTCCTGGCAAGCAGTGCGAATGTGTACGGAAATTCGCTAGAGGGCGAACTCCGGGAGACGACGCCTTTCGCTCCGGTCAACGACTACGCCGCGAGCAAGGTGGCGATGGAATTTGTTACATCCTTGTACCGCGATCGACTGCCGCTGACGATTGTCCGGCCTTTCAACTATACAGGGAAGGGCCAGTCCTCTCAGTTTCTGATACCAAAGCTCATCAATCACTCGCGGGAGCGCGCCGCGTGGGTGGAGCTTGGCAATCTCGACGTCGGTCGAGATTTCTCGGATGTCCGCATGGTTGCTGATGTTTATTCTCGACTTCTTGATGCGCCCACGGCGCCCGGCAAGACGCTCAACGTGTGTTCGGGGGAGTCCATCACGCTTCAGGAGATTCTTGAACTGGTGAGGAGCCTGTCGGGACACAGCATGGAAGTACGGGTCAACCCGGCACTCGTGCGTTCGAACGAGGTGCGGGTCCTCCGCGGTTCGAAGTCTGCACTCGAGGAGGTAATTGGGCCCATCCAGCCGATACCCATGGAAGAAACCCTTCGATGGATGCTCGAAGCCTGAGGTCATGCGCGTCACACTGTGCGTCGATGCGCTTCAGCCGCAGCTGACCGGAATCGGTCGCTACACCTGGCACCTGTGGCAGGGGCTGCAACGCCAGCCAGGCGTCTCAGAACTCCTCGCCTATCGTGGGGGCATCTTCCTGGATGACCCTCGCATGCTCCTCGAGATCCGTCGGCTCCCGCACGACATACGTCTGAAGCGTTGGACGCAATGGGGCAGGGTGAGACGGACGCTTCGGTCGACGGTGGTGCACGCGCCGAATTACTTTCTCCCAGAAATGGCAGAGACAGGCGTGATCACTGTCCATGATCTATCTGTCTTCAACTTCCCGGCCGCTCACCCCCGAGAGCGGGTCGAAACTTTTGAGCGGCTGTTCACTTCGTCGCTTTCGCGGGCAGTCGCAGTGATCACCGATACTGAAACCGTACGGCGGGAACTCTGCGATATGTTTTCTCTCCCCGCACGGGTCGTGACTGCAGTGCCTTTGGGAGTCGACCGAAGCTTTTACGGCCGAGATAAGGCCGCCATGGAGGCCGCGATGAACCGCCTCGCCCTTACCCCGGGCGCTTATGGGTTAAGCGTGGCGGCTTTCGAGCCGCGGAAAAAGATCAAGGAGCTTATCGACGCCTGGGGCCGATTGCCGCACCCATTGCGCACGCGACACCCACTAGTGCTCGCAGGTTCGATAGGGTGGAGGAACGAAGATCTTCACCAGAGGATTGCCGAAGCGGCGTCCGAAGGCTGGCTCAGGCATTTGGGCTTCGTCGATGACGTGACACTACAACAACTCTACGCCGGAGCGCGGCTGTTCGTTTATCCCTCCATATATGAAGGCTTCGGCCTCCCACCCGTCGAAGCGATGGCCAGCGGCACGCCTGTGGTGGTGTCAAACCGTTCCTGCCTTCCAGAGGTCTGCGGAGATGCCGCTCGCTACGTGGATCCCGATGACCGTGCCTCGTTCACGCTAATTCTTGAGGAATGCCTCACCGACGAGCAACTGCGTGCCCATTTGAGGGCCCGCGGCTTTGAAACAGCGAAAAAGTATTCGTGGGAAAGTTGCGTCGCGGACACAGTCGCCGTTTATCGTAAGGCGTTAACACCTCTAGCCTAATCAGCAGCTCTGAATATCTCGGGAAACCTTGACTGTGAGGTCTCCTTCTATAGAGATCGGCGGGCTCGATTGGGGGTGTCTGTGGACGGGCGAGCCGTCGATACCACATTGATAGTGAAGCGGAATTCGGAAGTGACGAACCGCTCACGGCTTGTCGCAACGCCGAGATCTCAGGCGCAGCCGGAAGCTGCCGTCGTCGGCTCCTTTCTGAGCGTCCCGCCCTTCCCGCACGCCAAGGTCAGGGCATTTTTATCGGTCGGCGAGCAGGTTGCTCAAGACGACGAATTAGTCGGGCTGGTCCGCGAGCTGCGGGTTGGAGGAAGTTATTGGGCGGCACGACCGACCTTGCCGCCGCAATATGTCCTCGTTCGACGGCTGCCGGACCTGGCCGTTTCGGCTGATGGCCTGCCAATCGTTTTGTGGACTGATGAGCCAACTGGACAAGCTCAAACACGGAATGTCGTAGGGCAATGTGATCCCTGGCACATGCTCGCCGGTGCGACGGTTTTCGTAACAGACCAGGTGGATGACGTCGTGGTTATTGCGGCGCTCCTCGGTGTTCCCATTCAGCTTCTGAATGCAGCCTCGGGTGGCTTAGTAACTTTCGAAGGCGATCCCTCGACACTGCTCCTTGGCGTTTTGGCTGGGTCCTACGAGAACCCGTTCACCGGGGAACTGATGACTACCCGGCAAGCAGTGGAGCTATCGGGATTTTGGCGACGGCTGATCGACAAGAATCGGACGATTGCGGGTGGTTTGGGATTCGCTTTCTGGAAGCGCGCTCACATTGCGCCACTGCTGTGGGGTGGGGCGGGCGATTTTGCATTCCTTACCGATTTGCAGGAGGTCGGCACCGCAGCATCGCTGGCTATCTGGCGCACTAAGGCACCAGCCGATCAGCTGGCCGAAATCTCTCGCGCGGCCGTACCCTTGATAGAAGTCGAGGATGGCTTCCTCCGGTCCGATGGGCTCGGCGCCGACTGTGTGCCGCCTTTGTCTATCACGGTCGATGCGCTCGGCGGGCATTTCGATCCAGCGCAGCCGAGCGAGCTTGAGCTTCTTTTGGAAACCGAACAATTCGACGCAACGACGATCGAACGGGCTCGGCGACTGCGACGAGCCATCGTGGAGGCAAAGCTCGGCAAGTACCATCGCGGCGACGGGGCTGAAATTGATCGGCGTGCTGGCTCACGGAAGCACATCCTTGTTCCCGGGCAAGTTGAGGATGATCGCGCGGTCAAAACGGGCGGCTGTGGACTCACATCAAACCTAGAGTTGTTGGCTCGCGTGCGTGCGCAGGCGCCAGATGCCTACATTGTCTACAAACCTCACCCTGACGTGCTGGCGGGCCATCGGCGCGGGGCGTTAGTTTCTCAGCTCTGCCTGCAGCATGCGGACGAGATCGTCGCGGATTTATCAATCGTTTCGCTGATCGACATGGTCGACGAGGTTCACGTGAACACGTCTCTCGCGGGGTTTGAGGCGTTGCTTCGCGGCAAGACTGTGACGACCTACGGCGTGCCGTTCTATGCCGGGTGGGGACTGACCCAAGACCTTGGTCCCGTGCCGGACAGGCGTACCGCGCGTCGATCGATCGACGAGCTCGTCGCAGCCACGCTGCTCATTTATCCGCGCTACCTTGACCCAGTCACGGGCCTCCCATGCCCAGCAGAAATCGTGGTCGACCGGCTGAGTAGCGGAACAACCGGGAATCCAAGTCTCATCGTCTTGATACGTAAGCTTCAAGGCCGATTGATGCGTCGCCTAAGGAGTGTGGTCCAATGAATAGCCCAGTGCATGCACTTGTGCCTGCTGGCGATCCGATTCATCTGAAGGCCCTCGTCCCTCCACGCCGCATTGGCGCCCCGGTTCCCCACCGCGCTTTTCTGTTTCTCCAGGGTCCGCCCGGTCCATTATTCAGGAAACTTGGCGCGCGGATCTCTCAACAGGGCTATCCGGTTTATCGGATCAACTTGAACGGGGGTGATCTCCGCGACTGGCGGGATCCGACGGCAAACTTTTGCGGACGCTTTTCGCAATGGCCGGTTTTTTTCGACAAGTTCCTCCGGGAGCATCGCATCACCGATATCGTGCTTTTCGGTGATTGCCGCCCTTATCACGTGTCCGCGCACGGGGTTGCGGGCATGCGGCATGTTCGGACGCACGTGCTCGAGGAAGGCTATCTTCGGCCTCATTGGATGACGCTCGAGCCGGAAGGCGTAAACGCGCGTTCGACGTTGAGCAGGGACAAGACGTGGTTCCGAGAAGAGGCCCGCCGACTATCTGTTGAGCCAAACCTCGCACCTGTGACGGCTAGCTTTCGCAGGCGCGCGCGAGACTCCTACTGGCATTATCATGCCATCGTCACAGGGCTGCTCCGCTTCCCTCATTATCGGCCGCATCGCAGTTCCCCAATAATCATTGAGGGGTTGGGATGGCTCTGGAAGTTCGCGTGCGAGAAGAAGAAGCGGGAACGTGCACAAGCTGTGATGCGCGCGCTGAAGAGCAAGTCGCTATTTGTTCTTCCGCTGCAACTCTCCGGTGATTTCCAAATCCGCGCGCACTCACCTTTTCCGGACATGCAAGGTGCCGCGAGCTTTGTGATCGAGAGCTTTGCAGCGCATGCGCCGGAGGACGTGCATCTTCTGCTCAAAGCGCATCCGCTCGATTGCAGCTTCTTCCGCTGGGATAAGTTCGTTCAAGCTCATGCAGAACGGCTTGGACTTACACAGCGACTTCATTTCGTCGACGGTGGCGACTTGGATGACATGGTCGCATGCGCGCGGGGGCTGGTTTGCGTAAATAGCACTTCCGCGACGCTGGCGCTGGCCAAGGACACACCGGTCTGCACGATTGGCGAGGCCATTTACGATATGCCCGGACTTACCCACCAGGGGCATCTCGATACATTCTGGTTGAGGCCAACCCCACCCGAACCCGGACTATACAAGGACTTTCGTCGGGTTCTGGTGGACCGTTGCCTCGTCCGCGGTGGTCTCGCAAGCGAATCTGCGGTTGCTACCCTCGTAGAGGGATTGGCTGAGAGACTCTGCTCGCAACCTCTGGTTCAGAGCGTTGCCATCCAGGCGTCAATGGCGGCGAAGTGACTTTGCCAAGTCGGTGCGTTGAAGTCCTTTAGGCGCGCCAGATGAGCAACGCGCCGACTATGCTTTTTATCCGAATAGTCGATGATAGCGTCTTCCCAAGCCTGGATGTCGGACGGATCAAGATACTCTGGAATTTCTCCGGCAATTTCCCGGAATACGGGTAAGTCGCTGGCGATCACCGGAACGCCGGCCCGGAGCGATTCGGCTAAAGGTAGTCCGTAGCCCTCGGCGAGGCTCGGGAAGAGCACGGCACGCGCTTTCGCTAGTTGAATCGCAAGATCTTGGTCCGAGCAGCGGCCTAGTTCCGCGACTTTTCCTCGAATGCGGCCAGGTTGATCCAGAACGTCAAACACCTGGTCGCATTCCCATCCGCGTTGCCCGATTATGATGAGCTGCGGAGCGCCTTCACCAAATTTCTCAACCAGCCGGCTCCAAAGCTGCAATAACATCCAATGGTTCTTCCGCGCTTCGATCGTCCCGAGCACGACGAAGGACGGAGCATCGTAGTCACTCCTGTTCGCGTTGTAAGGAACGGCTGGAAGCGCTTCACCTCCCAGTAACGCTGCGATCGCGGGTGGATACGTACGCGCTTCTTCATGCCCGAAGAGGCGAAGCTCAGCGAGCGTGGCAGCGCTGTTGCCGACTACACCGACGGCCGTGTCCAGAACAGTGAGCATGCGGAGCCGATGTCTTGCCTGCTCGCCTGCACGACAATACTCCGGGTGAGAGATCGGAATCAGGTCATGCACGAAATAGACCGGCCGCACGTCCGTTGTGTCTAACCATCGCCTGAAGCCGGGCTGATCGAGTCCGGTGTGACCAATGTTGAGGTAAAGCCGGCCGCCCCCAACACAGCGGCCTCCAAAGCTGCGACCGATGGCGCCGCCGATTAAGGCTCGACGAAATCTCGCCGGAGGTTGAGCGAGGAGGTCGAACAATCGCGTGGATGCCGATCGATCGAGAATGCGCCTGATGCGTCGGTGCTGGACCACGGCCTGGGCATTGGGCGCGAAGTGCTCGAGATAAGCCAGGCACACACGATCAATACCCGTAGGTTGCCGGCCGACCCAGCGGCGCCAGATCAATCGGGTGACATCAAGCAGGAAAGGCGCGTCGTCGATGTACTGCCTCGTCAGGGCACAATCGTGCGTGCAGTCGCGACCGGAATGATGGAAGAGCTCACGATGTTCACGAACCGCTGCAGTTCGGCCGTGCGCGAGTTCGAAACGTAGATTACGTCTCCGTCTCGCATCCGGAAGTGCTGGACGGCGAAATATGTCTCGGGCTGCTTAAGATCAGCCTGGTAGACGATTGGCACTAGTCCGTTCGCATTGGGCTGCAGGCCCTGCGAAATAGCACCCAGCAGTTCGGGCTTCTCCCACCTGAATAGAAATACTCCGCGGGGATCTGCCCGCATGTCCTGAAGTCCACCGACCCGGCCGAGTGCCTGCGCCAAGGTTAGGCCCACGCCCTCAAAGCGCAATTCATCATTACGACCGGTCGCCCCCATCGCAGTGAAGCTGTAGGGCTGATAAAGGACGTTGATAACGTCATCGCTGCGAAGGACGACATTCTGGCGCGGATCACGGATGAGATCGCGCGCGGCCATCCGCTGCACGATGCTGCCTCGCGTGATCTCGATCGTCATCCGGTCGAGTGCCTGACTTGTGCCACCTGCTTCGGCGATTGCGTCCAAAACGCGTTCGCCGCGGGGCGTAAGCGGGACGCGCTGTGGGCTCTTAACGTCACCGAGAACGGTCACGTTCGCCGTTGCGTTATGCGCAATTCGAACCATCGCCTGCGGCAGGTGGGCGCGTCCGTGAAGACGGCGCACGATCTCCTGTTCGATGTCGCGCAGCGTCCGTCCTGCAGCAGGGACCTGCCCGGCGAAAGGAATCGTGATGGCACCTGAGGGTCCGACGAGGATGCCCGGCAGCGTGCTTGGGTGACTGGTCGCAACGCCCGAGCCGATGCCATTGTCTATGATCGCGGTCCCGAACAGGGCTGCCGGGGCGGCTTCCCAAATCGTTACCTCCAGAGTGTCGCCAATACCTACCCGCGTGCCGATCGGGGTTGCGTTGCCCAACCGGGTCGCGAAATCCCCGGCTACGTCTGCCACGTTCACTCGCTCGGCGATCTGATCCGTGACGGGAATGACCTTGAGGCCGCCCGGAACGGCGGACAGTGGCGCTTTCTCAATCTCTTTCGCGGTCGGGCCTACCGCCGTGCATCCGGTCAAACTTGCTGTCACAAGAAATACGGAACCGAGACGACGTGCTCTCGACACCATCGTTATCCGCGCCAGGACACGGTCTAAGATACTGATCAAAACTCCCAATCCCGCAAATTACGTTGCATGCCCTTATCGTGCCGCCAGCAGTCCAACAAGGGCTACTGATCACCCAGGTTCCGATCCCTTTTTGAACCGAAAACGGCACTCCATGCTGCAGATGGCTGGTTGTTGACCTAGCCGCCTTACAGAAAGTGATCGGATGGTGGTTGGGCATGGAAATTGGTGCCCACGTCGTACTGCACGGCCTGGTTCCAGGCGAAGGTGGAAACATTGCCGTTTAGCTGACCAAGCCACTGATAAACATGGCCAGTGCTGGTCTGCCACATGATGTCGTCGAGGCCGTCCCCGTTGTAGTCGCCGATGCCAGCAGCCTGCCAGTCGTTGGAGACGGCGAAGGACGCATTCGGGTTCCACTGGAAGCCGCCATTCCCCTGACCGAGCCACTCTGACAAGCGCCCGTCGCTGTTGCGCCACATGATGTCGCTGACGCCGTCGCTGTTGAAATCACCGGTGCCGACGAGGTGATAGCTTGTCGGTAGGTCGAAATTGACGTTCCAGGCGAAGCTACCTTGATCGTTCCCCAGCCACTCCATCACGATGCCGCTATTATCCTGGCGCCAAAGCAGGTCGTCGTGACCGTCATTGTTGAAGTCGCCCGAGCCGATGACCTTCCAGTCATTGGTCACGTTGAATGCTGAATAGGGGTTCCACTGGAAGCCGCCACCAACTTGGCCGAGCCATTCCGACAAGGTGCCATCGGTGGTCCGCCACATGACATCTTGTCGACCATCGCCGTTGAAGTCGCCAATCGTCTGGAATTGCTGGGTCGTCGGGAGATTATAGTCGACCTTCCAAGCAAAGCTTCCAGCGCCGCCGTTGTCGATGGACGCCCACTCCTGGACCATTCCGGTACTCGTTTGCCGCCACAGGATGTCATTGTGACCGTCGCCGGTAAAATCGCCAAAACCGAGCATCGTCCAGTCGTTGCCGACCGCGAAACTTGTCGAGGAGTTCCACTGGAACCCGCCGCTCTTCGTGCCCGTCCACTCGGACATGGTCCCGCTGGCATCACGCCACATGAAATCGCTGATGCCGTCTCCATCGAAGTCGTTGTGAGCCACGCCTTGAAGACGGATTTCAACTCCGCCTTCTTGCATACCTCGAACCACCAAACGACCGGGACCCAGGTTGTCGACGGTGAGCGAATTGCCATTGAAGGTAATTGTCGATCCATTGAGACCGATCGTTGCAGTTTGGATGTTGAGGTCAGTGATTTGGATACGGTCACCAGGAAGGAAATCGGTGATCCGGTCGCCGTTCAGACCCGCGGCTTTATCTCTGAAGACATCGACGCCGCTTCCGCCAGTGAGAATGTCAGCACCGCTGCTCCCCGTAATTGTGTCGTCGCCCGAACCGCCGTCGATGACGTCGTTGCCCTCATTTCCCGTCAAAAAATCGTTGCCGCCCAAACCCAAAATCGTATCGGCATCAGCGCCGCCGGACAGGACGTCTGTGCCTTCAGTTCCGGTAATCGTTGGCATCAGTTGTAATCCCCGCACCGCGTTTTACTGTCGCTGCATTAACCGAACGATAATGAATCCGTTCCCGCCAGAAATCGAACGACGCATTTGTCCTGAACCGAGACACTCTTGCCACATGCGCTGCACCCCAGCGACACAAACAACCGTCATTGCCATTCCAGTTCTCGTCTCCGCTGTCAGGTGGTCTTTGCAGCGTTCGGCGTTCGGGGCGTTTGGTTAGCAAAGGGCCGATTGCGCAATGGTCCTATTGTACTTCTCCGCGTAGGATCCGAGCTGGTGCTTCCGATTCGAATGCGGGCGGGCGTCCGTGCAGCGCTTGCCGACGCGGAGTGCGTGTCGGCCGAAGACGGCAATCCCGAATTGATGCGATGGAGCATTCCGGCCGTGCTGCAACCGCGTGGCGGGCGAGCCAAGGTTCAGGCGGTTGCGGGCCATGCGCCAAATCGCGATCCGGTGCTGATCCAGGGTCTCAGGACCGCGCATCGCCTCGTCGAACGGGATCGCGCCCGCCTTCCCACGGTGAAAGGCATTCCGCAGCCCCGATATGCTGTCCGGCTGATGCGGTTGGCGTTTCTGTCGCCGCGCATCCAACGCGACATTCTTGCCGGTCACCAACCAGCCAGATTGCGGCTCGAAGACCTTATGAGAGCACCGGTGCCGTTTCGCTGGAAGGCGCAGGAGCAAATGATCTCGGGAGCACCGATTCGAGCCGAGACCGGATGACTTCAACGGCTTCATCGTGTCCATCGCGGTCGTAGCAGGCCGCTGGGCGGAGCCTTAACGGACGTTCTACCAGGCCATAGCTAATGGCAGCTTTCGACCCACAGCTGCCACAAGCGACGCGTGCGCATTCAACCCAAAGCGAACATTCTCTACATTCCGTTGAAGGAGTTGCCTTCTCGCCTTAGCGGAAGCCGATGAAGCCCAAGCTCCTGACGACCCTCCATGATTATTCCTGGCGCTTGTTCGTGGGTGATGCGCTCGCCGGTGTCACAATCGCACTCGTCGCGCTGCCGCTCAGCATTGCCATAGCCATTGCGTCCGGGGCCACGCCGAAAGCCGGTCTAGTCACCGCGATTGTTGGTGGATTCCTCATTTCATTGCTCGGCGGCAGCAGGGTCCAGATAGGCGGTCCGACCGGCGCCTTCATCGTCGTCGTTGCATCTGTCATCACTCAGTTTGGTCTCGACGGGCTGCTACTGGCGACCCTTCTTGCAGGATTCATCCTCGTCGTCGGCGGCCTCGTTCGAGCGGGACGTTTCATTTCGCTTGTGCCGGAGCCCGTGATCGAAGGATTCACGGTGGGTATCGCGCTGATTATTGCAGTCAGTCAGCTCAAGGATCTGCTGGGGCTTTCCACCGCTCGTGTCCCGGCTGATCTCATCCACGGCTTGCCCGCTCTCTGGGCCGCACGCAGCCAGGTGAATGTAACCGCACTCGCCGTCGGGACATTCGCAATCGCGGGCATTGCACTGCTCCGCCACCGCATTCCGTGGTTCCCCGGCTCCTTGCTCGTCGTCGCCGCCGCATCTGCGCTCGTGGCATTGCTCCCTCTGCCCGTGGATACGATCTACTCGCGCTTTGGTCCGCTTCCTGCCGGCCTGCCGCCACCACACATCCCCGACTTGAGCATTGCACGGATCGGCGAGCTGTTGCCCTCCGCGTTCCTGATTGCCTTCCTTGCGGCGGTGGAGTCGCTTCTCTCTGCCATTGTCGCGGACCGGATGATCGGCAGCAGCCACCGGTCAAATGCCGAATTGCTCGGTCAAGGCGCCGCAAACATCATTTCGCCTTTGTTCGGCGGGTTGCCGGCAACAGGCGCGATCGCAAGAACCGCGACAAACGTTCGCGCCGGAGGACGAACTCCAGTCGCCGGCATCGTACACGCGGCGACGATCCTCGCCATTTCGCTCGCCGCCGCTCCACTCGCGGGCTATCTCACCATGCCAGCGCTTGCTGGCCTGCTTGTCGTGACTGCATGGCTGATGAGCGAACCCACGCGGTGGGGCGAACGCATGAGCCTGCGACCGGGCGATCGCGCGCTCTTCTTCATGACGATGATCTTGACCGTCCTCAGCAATCTGACGATCGCAATTGCCATCGGCACCGGCGCCGGAATGGGACTGCGTTTGCTCCGCAGAAATGTGGAGCCAGCGGCATGGAATCCGGCGGATCGCTCGAAGCTTTAGCTAACGGCAGCTTTCCACCCAAGCGGACATCACTGTGAAGGTACACTCACCATGATGTTGGCGTGGCGGGCGAGATGTCGCCAACCTTCGCCAGTACGAATGTAGACGTTGGTGTAGCGTCGGTTCAGGGTCTTGCGACCATACATGCGGGCCTGCTCGCTCGCCGCGGCTGGGACGACTACCTCGTGGCCCATCACCACACCGACATCGCCTGTGATGACGACATCCTCGGGCGTGCGCTCGAATACCTCGTTTCGGATTTCGCCCGACGCAACCATTCTCATCAAGTCTTCTCGCGTCAGAATGCGATTATTGGGTGCGTTCACGCGCAAATGCGGATCTGAGATCCTGCCAATCGCAATGATGTCCTTTGATGCCACAGCCAGCCGCTGCTGCGCGTCTGCCGCCAAGACCGCCCGCTCATCGACGGTCTGATCCGCGGGGGCTGGGATTGCAGCCAGTGACGGCTGGCTAAAGATTATTGTTGCCGAAGCCGCCCACGCAAACCGATGACATCGCAAGACGTTCATGTCCCACCTCCGGCCGCGAAGGCGGCTACAGTTGGGCGCATCTCGCGCTGGAAGCTAGTGTCCGCTTTCCACCCAAACTTGCTGCGCCTGGTTTCGACCCATTCCAGCCGCTAGCGGAGTGGCAGCTTGCGGCTCATTGCAGACACCAACGCCTGAGAAGCGTTGAGCCGACATCGGGGCTGTTCCGGATAGTAGGTCACCAAAAATGCGATGATCGTTTGGCGATGAGTACGCGTCAGCGAACCCGCCGCGATACGTCACCGCGCCCTTCTACCCTGCCCGGGCCAGCATGGCACACTTACAAATTACTTGTTTTCGATGACCTCCTTCCAGCGCCTTGGGCGGTCATTGTGGGCGCAGAGGACGACACCAAAGCAATCGAAGCCGCGCGCACCCTTCATCCCTTGAAGCGCCGGGAGCTTTGGTGTGGCCCTCGGCTGGTCGCCACATCGGCGAGCTGGATATCCTGACTGGGTCTGCTTCCACTCATTCTTGTCGCCAGGGAGTGTGGTGGCAGCGTTCGCTGGGGGCCGGACTATGCCCCTGGCTTCCATCGCCTTTAGACCTCAGCGTTCTAAGGCAGCCCCCCAGAGGGCATGAGTCGTACGCGCAACTTTTCTTGAAATACGCCGACGGAAAGATTTTCGTCCCGGAGAACATCTGGGGCTAGCGCGATAGCCCAAACGTGCGAGAATTTACCCCCCAAACCTGCCTTGGCGCTTTTCGACCCATTGCGGACACTAGCTTAGCGCGCCATTCAGCCCCGATGCGCATTGCGATCGTTAGTTCGCCACGTAGCGGGAACACATGGCTCCGGTGTGTTCTTAGAGACGCCTTCCAATTGCAGGAAGTCGCCGTCCACAACTATCTCGAAGCGGACCTCCTGCCTGAACGGTGCGTGTTTCAGCTCCATTGGTATCGTGAGCCAAACTTCCAAGATTTCCTCGCGAAGCATCGATTTCGGATTGTCACCCTGGCGCGCCACCCGCTCGACGTACTTATCTCCGTTTTGCATTTTGTCAGATACGAGCCGGCCACGGCGAGATGGCTCAACGGCAATTGTGTGATTCCGAGCCGGCTAGTGGGGCGATCCCCAGCGTCGGAAGAATTCCTCGAATATGCACTGAGCTTTGGCAGTGAGAACCTTCTCTCCATAACTTACCAGTGGTGGCACGATCCCTCAGCGATAAAAGTTCGCTATGAGGATTTCGTCACCGCTACGACATCAGTGGCTGACACGCTTGCTGATCAGCTGAACGCTCTCAAAGACCGGTTGCCGGAGGCGCTGTCTGCAAATTCGCTCGAAATGTTTAAGGCACTGCCAAATCGACACGGTTGGCAAGGTCGACCCGGCCTATGGCAGACGCTCATACCGTCCGATAGCGCAGCGGCCATCTACGCTCGCCACGAGCATGTTTTCCGAACCCTTGGCTATACAGTGGAGCCTACACTGCTGTCGCACGAGACAGCCGAGACTAACTGGACAGCACTCGTCCGATAGAATGCAATGCCCGCCTTCTACCAGAAAACGGCCACCAGCGGAGTGGGAGCTTTCTACATATAGCAACATTAGTTCTAACTGGACTTTTAGTAATGTCGGAAGTGCCTGAGCAGTAGTGTCCGCGAACAAGAGTGCACAACCGGCGAGCGCATGTTACACTTCCCTGATGTTTTTGAGCAGCCGCCCCGAAGAAGCGCACGAGGTGCCCTGGGCGGTCGCCGGCACAAGATAACCGTCACCGGGCTCGACTGAAAAACCTTCTTCTCTTGTGGCGCGCGCCCTTTTGGCTCGTCGCGCTGGCGACCGGTGCTAAAAGCTTCGCTGATAACCCGATCCTCGGCTCGGAAGCGCTCAACCGGCGTGGCCTCCACGCGGCGCGGTTTAAGCTTGCGCAGCGCCTTGCCTGGTGGAGGCGCCGCCGCCTCGCGGCTGCGGTGCCCGCGGTCTGGCGCGAACGCTTCGACCGAGACGGCTATGTCGAGGTACGAGACTTCCTTCCCACCGAGATCTTTGAGCGTCTGCAACAGAGTCTGACTAGCCGCGAGTTTGACGGCCGCGAACAGCAGCAGGGCGACGCGATTACCCGCCGAGTACCGGTCGGCCCTGGATTGCTACGCAACGTCCCCGAGCTCCGTAAGATGGTAGAGGACCGCTCATTGCGCTCGCTTTTCGCTTATGTCGCGAGCACGCGCGCCGAGCCACTCTACTACGTTCAGACGATCGTCAGCGGCCACGCGTCCGGAGCGCCTGACCCTCAGCTTGAGCTGCACGCCGACACGTTCCACCCATCGCTAAAGGCGTGGCTGTTCCTTACCGACGTCACCGACGACCAAGCGCCACTCACCTACGTGGCGGGATCGCACAAGTTGACGCCCGCCCGGCTCGCTTGGGAAAAGGCGCGGAGCATCACCATCAAAGACAGCGACCGTCTTTCCCAACGCGGTTCGCTTCGCATTCGGCCCGACGAGCTGCCAACGCTGAGTTTACCCGAGCCGACGCGGCTTGCTGTGCCCTCGAATACGCTAGTGGTGATCGACACCTGCGGCTTCCACGCCCGCGGCAGCTGCGACCGGCCCACGGTCCGTGCTGAAATCTGGGCTTACGTGCGCCGCACGCCGTTCTTGCCGTGGACCGGCTTGCACCTCCTCTCCTGGAGACCGCTGGCGAACCGCCGCGCGAAGTGGTTGCCGAGCATTCTCGACCGGCTAGACCGTCTTGGCCTAGTAAAACAACACTGGCGACCTGCCGGCCGCAAGCGGGCCATCGATCCGTAAAGGGACTTTGTGTCCGCTTTCCCTCCCAACCAGTATCTAGAAGTTAGCTGTGCATCTCCCCGCGCTCTTGCTCGACCGGCTAGCGCCAGTGCGCAGACCAGCAATGTCGGCAAGGTCCAATCCAGCCACGGATCGAGCCGCTCCCAAACGCGTGGGTCCAGCCCACCCCACCAAGGCATATTTGCCCTAAGGCCACCGCCATACAACTCGATCCAGCGGTATTCGGCTTTTGTAATCTCACGCGAGACGGCCCACGCGCTAGCGACCAGTGCGCCCGCCATCCAGCTGACGGTAAGGTGCCGCGTGAGTAGCTGCAAAGATACCGCAAGTGCGAGATGGCCGAGGATGTCCATCCCTGCGTCTGAGCATCTCTGGCGTCCGCTTTCCACCCATTCCTGCCGCTACTGCCGTGGCAGCTTTCGACGCAATGCAGACATTGGCGAAAGCAGAAACAGTTCGGGCGCCGAGGCCTTATTCCGACGCGCCCTTAAGTCGGCGCAGGTTCATGACAATCGGTTGATCGCCCCCATTCAGACTGATCTCGCCGATCTGCTTTGCGGCAAGCGGCGCTTCCCGGAAGCAATGGCGTTGCTCGATCAGGCTGCGCCGATAATACGGAAACGCTATCCCGACCAAGCATGGCGGTCCGCCTGGGTCGTCAATAGGCGGGGCGCCTGCCTAGCCCGGCAGGGCGATGCCACGGGCCGCGTCCTCGTCAACGAGAGCGCACCTGTAGTTCTTCAGCGTTGGAAGGCCGGCACGATTTATGGCGCCCAGGTCGAACGCCGCCTGGGCACGGCGAAGGGGCTGCCCGACGGAACGCGATCGCAATAACGATGCTGTAGCTGTGACATTTCGCGTCCGACTAGTAGCGTTTTAGCCAAACCTGCCATCGGCGCGGAATGGCCGCTTTCCGCCCATTACGGACATTGAGGATCAGCCTCGGACGCGGGCCCCTCGCCTCGGCGAAAAAGTATTTCCTGACGCGCGGTCGGGGTGAAGCCAGATATATCGGCTGTCCAGAGAATGCCGCGATCCCTCCAGGCGAACGAAAGAGCCTCTGCCGCTCTCTGCTGCAACATCTCGCTTGCTGTGGTGTCTCGCGCCATCGCCACTAGGTCAGGAAGCGCTTCATCGAGCGAACCAACCATCAAAGCGGCATAGTCGCGCTCCCAGTCTTCTGCGTCCGGCCTGCGGAAGATCGCGAGTGCTTCCATTGGGGTCTTCGGCACAGGGAGCATCAAAGCACCTCACAGAAGTGGCTCCACGCCACCTAGCTTTAAGCATCTCAAGCCAGTGACGATGCCTTTTTGCAATGTCTCTTTTCCAACCGTTCCGGCCGCAGCAGCCTTCGACCCATTCCTGCCACCAGCGTTCAGTGTTTCAGGGCGGAAAGAAAGCGAAGCCGAAAACAGCCAGTGCCACCATTCCGGTCAGCAGGGACATCGCAGCGCATAAGAGGAAGGCGGCCCAGAAGCCGTTCGGATGGTCGCAACGACGGACCAACAGGCGCAGTACGTGGATGTCGTTCTGTCTTAAAGCTCGGGATGCGCTGAGCCAAAATGACGAGGCGATCAGCGCCAGTAAAAGGGACAGGGCGTAAAGGTATGGGTAGCCCATGAAGGTTCCGCCGCAATTGAACCTCAGCAAAGTTGGCCTGAGCCGTACATCCGCAATCGTCCTTATGTTCGCTGCGGCAGTTCTGGCTGGAAAGCACACATTTTCACGATTCAGGAACGCCGCAGTGTCAACCTCGTTATCGTGGGACTGTGGGCGGGCTCATCGCTGTGGAGTATCCGATGAACTACCTCCGGCCGCTAATCAGCAAATGGAACGAAGCACTAAGAGGCAGGAGCTTCCCGCGGCGAGTAACGGCGCCAAACGGAAGCCTGCGGTGGCAGGCCGCCAGTGGTCGAAGTTTCGATACTTTCGGCGAGGCCTGCAACGCCTAAGGTCGGTCGACTGTCTGCAATGTGCTGAACACAGGCGCGCTGCCCGCTAATTTCAACGCGGACGACTGAAAGGCGTCGTCTCGCGAGGAGCAAGCTTCTTCTTCGCTTGCTGGGCCGCCAGCTGACTTGCGGTTACGGCAACAGCGATGATCGCGTTCATAGCAGGTACTCCCCGGTGAGTTCCAATTCACCAGATACTCTTACACTTTTTGGCTGCTTCAGTCATGCACACGATGGCTGCCAAAGCTCCATGCCCCGTCCTGAATCAGCTTAGTGTCGAAGTGTGGCGCGACCGGAATGGTTGGAAAGCTGCCCTTTGGCGGCACAGCAAAAACGCCGCCGGCAATGCAGCCAGCGGCGCTTCGGATATTCGCACACTAAGCCGATTGATATTTGACCTTGATGCTTCTCGTCTTGCGCATCTGATACCCGATGGTACCAAAGCCCAACAGCAACATCGCCCACGTGGACGGCTCCGGAACAGCACCATCTGTCGGCGGCCCGCCAGCGGTGATTTCGCCCGCGAGCGCGACGCCGAACAGAGCGCTGCTGCCCACACCAGTGTTGAACGACGTGATGGATGAATCGGCGCCGAAACCGCCGATCAGGAACTCGTACAGGGACCCATTCTCGAAGCTGCCGCTCCAGAAATGGGTTCCATCCGGATCGAGATTGAGCGCGAAGAATCCGTCAACGCCGGTAACGTCATAACTGCCAAGAAAGAGACCCGCCGAGTCATATTGCGTGATCAGTGAGTCCGCTGCGCTCAAAACATCACCATTGGCGAGAATGCGGAGCGCGAAGGATTCTGTGCCCCCGTTCAAATTATTATTCGCGAAGTCCGGCAAGGCGGTGTCGGTGGTGAGATCCCAGCGCCTGATCGTGCCGCTTTCGTCATTGTAGAACAAAGTAGTCTGGTTGGCCGCGAGATCGAGCCAGTCAGTACGCCCCATGCTATACGTTTGGAGGAGCGTTCCTGCGCTCGAGTAGTGTTGCGTCGAACTCCCGAGGGTGCCGACGTAAAATGAACCGTCCGCTGCGAACGCGATAGACTCGGGTGTTGCGAGCCCGGAAATATATGGGTTGGGCGGCAGAATGGCGCCATTGGCGTCGTATCGCGTAATGCTGCCCGCGCTGAAATTGGTCGAGTAGAGGTTGCCCGACCCGTCGAACGCCATGCCGGTTGTGTAGCCGCCCAGGCCACTATCCAGGGTCTGGAGAAGGGTTCCGCCATGATCATAGTGGGCCACCTTTCCGTTGCTGATAGCGGCGAAGATGTCGCCGCTGGAAAACGGAACGGCCTGTGCAGCATTGGAGCACAAGACCATTGCGACTGTCGCGCAAAGAGCGCCTAACTTCTTCATTGGAACCCCCTTTTCAACAGGCCAGCAGTCCCGCCGGCCATTGTCGTCGTCTCGTGGGGCGACCAGTTTCCATACGCTAATAATTTGTTAACTACAACGTGGTTAACATACTGACGAGCCCTGGCGTTCGTACGGGATTGCACCGGTTTCCCCCCACCAGTGGCGGGTATGGGTCGGATGTCGCCGCTACGGCGCTAATGGCAGGTTTGGGTCGAAACCTGCTATTAGCTTCGGGCTGAACGAACGTCCGTTTATTGGCGACCCCCAGCTGCACCGCAGTGGCTCAAATGGGTCGAAAGCGGGCATTAGCACCAGGGCTTTCGACCGCCTTCGTAATACCGTGCCAGACCCTCGCTAACGAGAGTTTCCCCGACACTGGTCCCGTTGACCATGACCAACCTTAGCTTACGACCGTAGACATCCTCGACCCGATCAATCGGCTGCAAGGTAACCGGTCCGCTATTCACGAGCTGGATTAGCCGTTGAGTGGCGCGATCGCCGAGCGCCTTTTCCTCGGGACAACGATAGTCATGGGTCTCGGGCGCATCGATGTCGGCCACCCTGACCTTCTGACCGCCGATCCAGATGGTATCGCCATCGACGACGCAGTTCGTCCCACCTCCTGTGTGACAGAAGCCGAAAGCAGCTTGCTGAAAAGAAGCAGCGGAAGCCGGTATTACGCTAGAGTCCGCTGTGGCGGCTCGTTGCTCCCAAACGAGGTCCTCGGCATCGGGCGTCCTTGTCGGGACAGACGCGACGACATTCCATTCGATGGCGGGGGCTGGTGAGGTCGCACTTTTTTGGGGCCAATTGGTCCAGACCAAACCGCCGGTCAGGCCAACGAACACGGCTCCAAGCAGAATAGAAGTCGCAAATGAGACCCGCTTCGGGCGTATCGGCGCATAGCGTTCGGCTTGCGTCCAAGGACGCTGTCGCACCGATTGAATCACCCTGCCCTTATTGCGCCAGCGCTTCCTCATCGGTGCCGCCTTACCTCGTAGCTGCTTACTGCGCGGTTAGTGCGTGGACGAAGCTGGCCGAACGCGGAATGTCCGCCTTGTCATTCGAAGACGCAGAAGCGGACGTCGCCAATCTTGAGTACGTAGAGCTCGTGGAAGAATGCCGATTGAGTCACAGCTCCGGCGGTCGGGGGGCTTTGCCGTTCGGCTTGCTAGGCAAAACCGGGGAACCGTAGGCCGCGTCGGTCAACTGTTCGATGACCCAGTTAGCACCTTGGTGCGTCCGAGCGATCTTAATCGGAGCCTTACCGCCGAAACGACGGCTTGGCCTGTTCATGAACCGGTCAACCGCCTCCTGTGAGTGGAAGAGCTTGAATGCCCACTCGCGGGCTCGTTCAACAGGTTTCATATCTTTCCTTCGTCGGCATCCGCTCATTCGGGAGCATGAGTGACCTGCCTTCTGACTGCAAATGGCCGGAAGCTGACTGTCGGCATATCAACGCCAGCGACGCAATTCAGACGTAGACGCCGTACTCAATCTGCATGAGAAGAGTTTCGACCAGCTCGACGCCCTCGGCCGTTCCGATCAGCTCCGCCGGAACTTGGCCGTTTAGTCCTAGAGCCGGGTGGCGCATCCAATCCTCGGCATTCTCCGCAGATCCAAGCACCTTGGCGGCCAGCCGATACATTTCAGTGCGGCGCTCTTCCAAATGCGGCATTCAGTTCTCCGACGAGCAACGTGCTCACGCACTCATCCGACGTCAACGGCAAAGTTTGGCCGGTAGCGGATCGTCCGCCTGTGGCAGCTTTCGACCCATTGCGGACACTGGCTTTCCGCCGGTGATGAACTACGCTCGGCTCGGGGGCCATTCGAATGCATTTCCATTTACCGAAGCCGCTGCACGGCTGGCGCGAATTTGCTGGTGAAATAGCAATCATCGTCATTGGCGTCCTGATCGCACTCGGCGCTCAGAGCCTGATTGAGCAATGGCACTGGCGCGAAGAGGCCAACACGGCAAATCAAGCATTCAAAGAAGAGCTCCTGAACGCCGGCGGAGTCGCTTACGAGCGACTGATTATCCAGCCGTGTCTTCAGGGCCGCATTCGCGATCATTCGAACCATCTCCGGGAGGCCCCGAACTGTGGAGGGCGTCGCCGATGCTGCGCACCTGCGGGATCTTTCCGCCCTCTATGGACAAGTCGCCGAATTTGACGCCCTCGAGAAGGAAGAAGCGAAGGCAGCCGCAAGCCTGACCCCGCTGGGCTTCGACCGCCGGCTCGACGGTTCCAGCCGGACCCAAATGCTCGCGTCACTCGCCGAAGTAGACCGTATTAATAGCCTCATGGCGCTTAATGCCACTCGACATTGGCTGAGCCGCATAACTTCAATGTCCGCTTTCCACCCAAAGCTGCCCCTAGGCCAAGCCTGTGCGGATTAGCCTCACGGTCGCACAGGCGGGAGAACCATCGTTCCCAGTGCCATTGACCACTATTTCCACGACACCCCCAGTTTCAGTCGCGCGATCGAGCAAGGTTTGCTCTAAACCGTGAATGTCAACTTTCATCCGGCGGGACCATGGAGACGAAGGGTCGCCAGCTGACTGTCCGATCCGAATGTAGACGAAGCGACGGGTCGGACCTTCCCGCCGAACCTGGTCGCCATAGAACTTTGGCCCCGGTGCGACACGGACCGGAAAATCGAAGGCCAGCGGTTCCCCGGACCGAGAAACCTTGGGGTCGAGCGGGTGACCGTCTTTCGATTGCAGGCTGTGCCGGATGCCCGGAACAGGCGCCTCAATCACAATTCGCATGTGGACGGGGATTTGTTCTGAGCGGGCCGCCATCGGCTTCAGAATAGCGTTTGAATGGCAGCTTTCCACCGATTCCTGTCATTGTGAATGTGGGATTCAGTCCTCGGATCGCCGAGTCTAGCCTGCTCGCTCGAAAGCTCTTCGATCATCGCAGCGCCGATGGTGGCCACCCATGCCTGCAAGGGCACGGTTCGATACCGCTACTATGTGAGCCGCGATTTGCACCACTCAGGCGATGCGCGCTCTGCCCGATGGTTGGCGTTTACCTGCGCGGGAAATAGAACCGCTGGTCAGGACAAGACTTCTCGGCCTCCTGAAAGATCCGGTTGAGCTGCTCGCGCAGGTGACCAACGACATGCCATCGCCGGCCGAGCTCAATCTCCTCGCTGAGCGAAGCAAGGAAGCAGCATCGGCGCTTACCGGTCCGCGGGCACAAGCCGCCAATCGGCTGCGCGGCCTTATCAGTGAAGTGCGACTAGGCCAGGAGCAGGTCAGCATCCAACTCAATCCGACTGAGTTGGAAAAGCTGCTTGGCATTCAAATTGCCCGCGTACTCATCAAGGTCGACATCGCCGGTCGGCTAAAGCGGAGCGGCCATGTGACGCGGCTCATTCAGCGGGACGGCAGCGCCGCCTCCGCAACTGTCGACCGGACGCTTGTCAAGGCGATCGTTCAGGCCCGCAACTGGTGGCGAGAACTCCAGGCCGATACCGCGCTGACCATCGAAGACCTCGCGCAGCGCGAAGGGCTGACGGCAGCCTACGTTGTTCGAATTGTGCGTCTCGCCTTCCTGTCCCCAGCAATGCTCAAAAGCGTCATCGAAGGCACGCTCCCCACGCATTTGACGGTCAAGCGCCTCACCGCGCCCGACGCGGTGCCTGCTCGTTGGGAACGTCAGTTCGTCTGACTCACCGCAATCGTCCGGCTGTTGATTCCGACGCGCTCCGTACCTCGAATTTCGGCTTCAGAGAAAAGGCAGGATTCGCGCCGGTTCAACCTGAGAACTCGCCTCTCTCCGGTCTCGAATCGGCGGGAAAAGTGGCCCTTTCCGGGGAGACCTCCGGCGCCGGAAACGCGGTTCTCTCAATAGGCTGACTAGGTGGCGGAGAGGGTGGGATTCGAACCCACGGTACGGTTGCCCGTACGCCGCATTTCGAGTGCGGTGCTTTCGACCACTCAGCCACCTCTCCGGAGACCCGCTGCTTTCGCAAGACGCTTGCCGAACGATGCCGGCCTTTGGTCGAAGGCGCGCCCTCTAGCAGCGGCTCAAGCGGTTGCCTAGCCTTTCGGCGACCCTAGATAGGCAGCCATGTCAGTGTTTGATCGTTTGAACCCCGTGGGACAGAAAATCGACATGCCCCGGGCCCGTTTCGCCATCGGCGAAGTCGTCCGTCACCGGATCTTCGATTTCCGCGGCGTGGTCTTCGACGTCGACCCCGCCTTCGCCAACAGCGACGAATGGTATGAGGCAATCCCCGAGGCGATCCGCCCGGCCAAGGAGCAGCCGTATTATCACCTCCTCGCCGAGAATGCGGAGACGACCTACGTCGCCTATGTCAGCCAGCAGAACCTGATCGTCGACGAGAGCAATGAACCGGTCGACCACCCGGCCATCGGCACCATGTTCGATCGCATGGAAGGCGGCCGGTACCGTTTGAGGCCCGTGCACCGCCACTAGTGCCCCCAAGGTTGACACCTGCCCACCCCTGCCATAGGCGGCTCGCTTTCCCGCGCGGGCCACGGCTTTGCGCCCACACGCGCGTGGGAACCGAAATTCTGTAACGAAGAGAAAAGCCAATGTTCGCAGTCGTGCGCACGGGCGGGAAGCAATATCGCGTCGCCCCCGGAGACAAGATCGTCGTCGAAAAGCTTGACGGCAATGCGGGTGACCAGATCACCTTGGGTGAGGTTCTCCTCGCCGGCGAGGGCTCGGACCTCAAGTCGACCGACGGACTGACCGTCGCGGCCGAGATCCTGGCCCAGGCCAAGGGCGAAAAGGTGACGGTGTTCAAGAAGCGCCGCCGTCACAATTATCGCCGCAAAAAGGGCCATCGCCAGCAGCACACGATCCTCAAGATCGTCGCGATCGGCGATCAGAAGGAAAGCAAGAATGCAGCGCCGAAGGCCGCTGCCGCACCGGCGTCCGATGCGCCGGCGAAGCCTGCTGCCTCCGCGAAGGGCAAGGTCACCAAGGGCGATGAAACGGTTGGCGCAGACGTCGCCGGCACCCCGACCGAAAGCCCGGCACCCGATAGCGCCAAGGCGGCAGGCGCCGAAAAGCCCGCGGCCAAGAAGGCTGCGCCGGCCAAGGCAAAGCCTGAAACCGGGTCGACAGAAAATGCTGCACCTGCTAAGGGCGGCAAGAAGGCCCCCAAGGCCAAGTAAGCAACTATTCACTTAATCCAGGCAGTATTTCGTCATGGCACATAAGAAAGCAGGCGGCTCGTCCCGCAACGGACGCGACAGCGAGAGCAAGCGGCTCGGCGTGAAGCTGTTCGGCGGCCAGTCGGCTCGCGCCGGTAACATCATCGTGCGTCAGCGCGGCACCAAGTGGCACCCGGGAGACAACGTCGGCCTGGGCAAGGATCACACCCTTTTTGCGCTTACCGACGGGCAAGTCACGTTTCGTGACGGCAAGCTCGGTCGCAAATACGTCCACGTCATGCCGATTACGGAAGCGACAGCATAGGAACGGTCATAAAGGGACCGTTCCCAGAAGGGGCGGCCCGGACGAGATCCTAAAAAGATCAAGACCAACAAAGGGAGAAGGGGAGCCTCGGAAGGGGTCTCCCCTTTTTCTTTATCTTCTCCCGGAACTGTCACGGGCGCCGACTAGGCGTCCGGACATCGAGGAGAAGACGAGATGTTCGCGAGAACGCCACGATTGCTGCTGAGGCCGGGTTTCCCGGAGGATGCGCCGGCGCTTGCTGCCGCGATTTCGGACGAGACCATCGTTCGCAATCTGGCGACGGTGCCGTGGCCCTATCGCATGCGCGACGCCGAAGCGTTCCTCGCCAGCCCGCGCGATCCCTTTCTCCCCTCGCTGCTCATGTTCGAGCGGACAGATGGCGCGCCCCAACTCGTCGGTTCCTGCGGCCTCGGCCGTCGGCCCTCCGGCGCGGTCGAGATGGGCTATTGGATTGCCCGGCCCTTTTGGGGTCGTGGGTTAGCCACCGAAGCCTGTGCGGCGCTGGTCGAGATCGCTCGGATGCTGGGGCTTGCCACCTTGGAAGGCTCGCACTTCCTCGACAATCCCGCTTCCGCGCGGGTGCTCGAGAAGCTCGGCTTCGAGCCTACCGGCCTGATCGCGCCGCGCTTGAGTTGTGCGCGCGGCACCGACGTCCCGGCCCGGCTGATGCGGCTACGGTTGGATTCTGCGGTGACTGTCGAAGAGCAGGATGAGGAGGCGCTGGCCGCTTAAGCCGCGCGCCTCACCTTGCGCTTGGTGCTCGATTCGACCTTCGCCGTCGCGTCGTAAGCGCGGAGGAGAATCCGGTCGTCCTCGTTCCACGGGTGGAAGCCCGGCAGGAAATATTTAAACCACGCGCCCGCGATCTTCCGGAACATCCCCGGCCGGACCCACAAGTAGGTCAGGAGCAATGTCCATGCGCGCAGCCCGGTGACGCCGTCCTGCCGCATGAGCTCGAGCGAACCGGCAGTGCGGTCGACCAGGAAGTTGCGCGTTACCAGCAACATCACCTTCGCCTTGACCTTCCAACGCTTGTAGCGCGGCCAGTCTCGCGTGGCATAGAGCCAAGTGTCGTAAGCCACGCCTTTGTGCTCGATTTCCTCGCACGCATGCCAGCGCCACAGGTCCGCCGTCTCCGGGTCCGCGCCCTCGAGATGCTTGGGATTGGCGAGCAACTGATGCGCCAGGATCGCCGTGAAATGCTCCAGCGCCATGGTCGCGGCGACATTGACGATCGGCGGACGCGACTTGGTGATCGCCAGCCGGTCGCTGACGCGCTGCTCGAGCTTCGAAAGGTCGTAGCCCGAAACCGCCGCGCGCTTGTTGAAGGCGTCATGCTCGCGGCTATGAATCGCTTCCTGCGTCGTGAATGCCTTGATCTCTTCGGCGAGCTTGGGTGGCGCGCCCTCACGGAAGGCACGGACGCTCTCGACAAAATAAGCTTCCCCGATCGGGAAAGTCGCCGATAGAGCATTATAGATTGCGGTCGCCTCGACGCGCCCGCCGTGCCAAAGGCGAGTCAGATCTGCATCGCGTCCAAAGCGCCGGTCGCGCGGCGTGATGCTGAGGTCGGCGGGAGTCGGCAGAGTCGTCGCAGTCATGTTGAGAAGGTAACGCAACTGACATCAATGTCAATAAGAAGGCGCCTGAGCCCGGAAGAGAGCCGTTCCGCCGCGCTCGACGCCGCGCGCGACCTGTTGCTCACCGAGGGCCCGTCGGCTGTCACGCTCAAGGCTGTGGCTGCCCGGATCGGCCGTACCCACGCTAATCTGCTCCACCATTTCGGATCCGCGGCCGGCCTTCAGGGCGAACTTGCCCGGTCAATCGCCGATGCGGTCACGGCCAGCATTGCCGAAGCGGTCGAACGCGCCCGCGCGGGCGAGACCGATGCCCGCGACATCGTCGACCAGACCTTCGACGCCTTTGGGCGGGAGGGAGCCGGCGCGCTTGCGGCCTGGATGATCCTCACCGGCAATCGCGATGCGCTCAATCCGATACTCGACTCCATCCGCGCGCTCGTCGCTCAGCTCAGCGTCGGTCATGAAGAGCATCATGTGGCGGAAAGCACCCTCGCCCTTTGCCTCAATGCGCTCGGCGATTCGCTTCTCGGCCCGCTGTTCGCCGGAGCGCTAGGCCTTCCCCGGGACACGGCCAGGGCACTCGCGGCGGACCGCTTGCGGACACGATTTGAGCTCGAACAAGCGGGGACCGCCGATTAAACTGCGCTGACGGCGGGCACTATCTCCGTTTCACGTGCGTTACGGGCGCATGCGAAAGTTTTTCAACGTCTGTGCCGCGAAGACCTCAACCGCTGCCGGCGCGCCGCTGACGTTTGCGATCGCGATGTCGATTGTCGTCATCTGGGCAGTGACGGGCCCGCTGTTTCACTATTCGGACACGTGGCAGCTGGTCATCAATACCGGGACCACCATCGTCACCTTCCTGATGGTGTTCCTTATCCAGAATAGTCAAAACCGCGACGCCACCGCGATGCAGGCCAAGCTCGACGAGCTTCTCCGCGCGGTCGACAAGGCGCGCGAGCAATTCATCGGGATCGAGCATCTAACCGATCAGCAGATAGAGCTCGTCCGATCGGCGCTCGAGAAATATGCGAAGCAGCAGCCAAGCAAGGAAAAGACGACCGAGGATACCGTCGATCGGCTGCTCAACCGGATGAGCGGCGACTAGCTCTGGTGCGGCTTGTCGGGGCGGCGATCTGCGAGCTTCCGATCGGCATCATCGATCGCCCTTAGGAGCTCGCTGAAGGATGGCGTCTCCTCAACCGGCCAAGCGCGATCGAACGTCGGCCCGAGAAGCCCAAGGTCGCGCCGCGTAAGCAAACCGACTGCAACGATGCGTTCTTGATTCACAAACTGTCCTGTAACCGACATATGTTAATCTAAACGCCCGCAATTCATTGAAGTGCCGAGCGTTTCGCTCTCACATCGTTTGTGTGCCGGATCGAAGCGACGTCGCGGCTCTGGAAAGCCGGCGCGTGGCGGCTCATATCGTCATCGGAACATGCCGACACCCGTCCCCGAATGGCAGACCCTCGCGCTATACGCTTTCGGCGCAGCGCTGCTGATCACGCTGTTGCAGCGGATCCCGGTGGTAGGCCGCCTCATCCGCGTTGCCTTCTCGCTCGGGCTGCTCGCCTTCCTGTTCTACATCGTGCTGCAGCAGGCACCTTATCAGCCCGAACTCGCCCGGCTGACCGGCGGTCTCGGCCTCGACGACCAGCAGGTTGCGGGCAAGGAACTTCGCGTGAGGATGGGTGAGGACGGCCATTTCTGGGTCCACGCGACGGTCAACGGCGTTCCGCGCCGGATGCTGATCGACAGCGGCGCGACCATCACCGCCATTTCCGAGCGGACGGCACGTGCGGCAAAAATCGATTCCGGTCGGAGTCTCGCGCCAGTCGTTCTCCGTACCGCCAACGGCTCAACCCCCGCGGAAACCGGCAGCGTCGACGAGCTTCGAGCCGGCAATATCGTCGCCCGCAACCTTCGCATCGTCACCGCGCCGGGCCTCGGCGATCTCGACGTTCTTGGCATGAACTTCCTGTCGAAGCTCGAATCCTGGCGCGTTGAAGGAAGCACCTTGATCCTGGTGCCCCATCACCCGCAGAATGAAGCGGTCGGCGGCTGACCGCCGGTTGGGAACGGGAGCGGCCATGTTCAGCGGCGCACAAGTGATGATCTTCAGGAAGGATGAGGACGCCGATCGCGTGCTCCTTCGCGACGTCATGGAGGTTCCTTGGATGGACAAGGGCGTTTACGAACCGCGTCACGCCCGGCCCTGACGCTTTGGTCCTGCGCTCACCTCTGGCGGATCAAGCGCGTGGATCGAGAGCGCTGCTGACGCTTGCTGCGACGGCCATGCGCGGCGGGAATTTCGCGCAGGCGCGTCAGATGCTTCAGGACCATCTTCTGCTGTCCCCCAACGATGCGGACGCCCTGAGTATCCTCGCCGAGATTGCGGCAAACCAACGCTCGACCGAGGAAGCCACGATCCTGCTTCGCCGCGCTCTTGCCGCCGATCCTTCGGTAAACCGCCGCCTGGCGCTCGTTTTCCATCTCCAGAAAAGCGCGCCGGCGCATGCTCTGGCGGAGATCGAGCAACTGCCTCAGTCGGTGCGGAACGACTTTGAGGTACAGGCGGTCGAAAGCGGCATTGCCGGCGCGCTCGGCATGCATGACCGCCAGATCGCATTGTACAAGTCGATGCTGCGTGATCAGCCCGGCAACCCGGGCGTCTGGGTCAGCCTCGGCAACGCGCTGAAGACCGTCGGCCGCACGAACGATGCCATCAAGGCGCTGCAGAAGGCGATCCGCGCGGACCCGGCGCACGGCGATGCATGGTGGACGCTCGCCAATTTCAAATCGTTCAAGTTCTTGCCCGCCGATATCGGACGGATGCAGGCAGCGCTTCGCAGCAGGCCTGGCGAAGACCACGCATTGCACATTCATTTCGCACTGGGGAAAGCGTTCGAGGATCGCCGCGAATTCGAGCAGAGCTTTCGCCATTACGCGGCCGGAAATGCCATTCGCGCGCGCACCTTCAGCCCCGACCAGGTCGAGGTCACGGACTTCGTCGATGAGTCGCTCAAGACGATCACGCCGGAATTCTTCGAACGGCACGCCGGCAGCGGCCACACTGACGGGAGCCCGATCTTCGTCGTCGGACTCCATAGGTCCGGCTCGACCTTAATCGAACAGATTCTCGCCAGCCACCCTCTCATCGAAGGCACGACCGAGCTTCCTGTCATGCGGAGCATTCGCGATCGCCTTAGCCGCTCCTCCGGACTGTCCGCGGTCGAAGCCATTGCGGCGGTCAGCCCATCGGAAATGCGGGCCATCGGCGAGGAATATATCGACCGCACGCGCCCGTTCCGGCAGACCGATCGCCCCTATTTCGTCGACAAGATGCCGTCCAATTGGATGAACCTGGCGCTGATCCGCGCCGCGCTGCCCAACGCGCATGTGATCGACGCCCGCCGCCATCCGATGGCGTGCGGCTTTTCAAACTTTAAGCAGAATTACGCCACCGGCCTCGGCTTCTCATACGATCTTCGGTGGATCGGCGCATTCTACCGCGATTACTGGCGCTTCATGCAGCATTTCGAGCAGGTGCAGCCGGGTGTCGTCTGCCGGATGATCAATGAGCAGTTGATCGAGCAACCCGAAGCCGAAGTGCGCCGCATGATCGACCATCTCGGCCTTCCGTTCGACCCCGCTTGTCTCGAATTCCACAAGACCGATCGTGCGATACGTACGCCCAGCGCCGAACAGGTGCGGCGCCCGATCAATCGCGCGGGCGTGGATGTCTGGCGCGATTACGAGCCTTGGCTGGGCGGACTGAAGCAGGCGCTCGGACCCGCTCTGGACCACTGGGCGGACTGAGCCGCTCCGAAGAAAAGGGCGAGACGGTCGCCCGCCTCGCCCAAATCTTTCGATCGTCGAACTAGGCTATTGGCCGCGTTCGCCGCTCGGCGCCGGAGGTGGCGGCGGTGGCGGCGGTGGAGCCGGGCACGTCGCCGACACGTCAATCACCGAACCGTCCGGGCATGTCTGCGTCGGCGGAGGCGGTGGTGGCGGCGGTGGCGGAGGCGGCGGCGGTGGCGGCGGTGGCGGCGCGAAGTTGTAGATCAGGCTCGCCATGATGCTGCTGCTCTGGAACTTCGCATTGGCGCGAATGACACCGCCGTCGCCATCAACGAACGAGCGGTTGAGGCTCCCCGCGTTGAAGTAGCGATACCTGAGGCCGACATCGACCTGCGGCGAGACGGCATAACGCGCTTCGGCAAGCAGCTGCCACGCAAACTTACTCTTGCTCAAGCTTCCGCCGAAGTTGTCGAAATAGTAGCTCCCATCACCGCCGGCGGTGATGGTGTTGAAGTTGAAGTGATATTTCGTCTTCGACCAGCCGACGCCGCCGCCAACGGAGAAGTTGAACGAGTCGTCGTTGCCGAAATCGATGAGGCCATTGACCATGGCGGAAAAGTTGCTGGTCTTCCCATCGACGCCGATGGCGGCGATCGCCGGGTCACCGAAGGTCTTATCCTTCTGCTTGGCGTGCTTGTACGCGAGCTCGCCCTCCAGGCGGAACATGCCGAAATCGTAGCCGCCCCTGGCGTCGATATCGTAACCGAGCTTGTTCCTGTTGCTTATGCCAACGCTGCAACTGCTGAAATAGTAGCTAAAATAGTCGCAGTAATAGCTATCGGTCGCATTGATGTGGGCGTGGTTATCACTCCACATCACACCGGCGTCGACGCCGACATATCCACTATGGTCACGAGCCGCGGCTGGCGCAGCGATTGCAGCGGCGGCAGCCGCTGCAAGGAGATATTTCCTCACGGTGAATTCCCCTGTCTGTTTCGCCGGCATTGTCCGGCCCCCGACAAATAGCACGTTAACTTAACAAACGTAAAGTTTGGCGCCGGAAAAAGGCAATCGTTACGGTCAGATATCGGCTTGTCTTGTCCTTCGCCTTGCCGCGAAGGTTCCCCTGCCATCACACATCGCCTAACTGCACTCCCGACATGCATTTCCTCGACCAGGCCAAGATTTTTGTTCGCTCCGGCGCGGGCGGCCCCGGAGCCGTCAGTTTCCGGCGCGAAAAATTCATCGAATATGGCGGGCCGGACGGTGGCGACGGCGGCAAGGGCGGTGACATCGTCTTCGAAGCAGTGCCCGGCCTCAATACCTTAATCGACTTCCGCTACACTCAGCACTTCCGCGCGCCGCGCGGGAAAGGCGGGGCCGGCTCGAACCAGACGGGCGCGGGGGGCGCCGACCTCGTGATCAAGGTGCCTGTGGGAACGCAGATTCTTGCTGACGACGAGGAGCGCACCCTGCTCGCCGACCTGACGGAGGAGGGCCAGCGAGTGACCTTCCTCAAGGGCGGATTGGGCGGCCGCGGCAATGCCAGCTACAAGACTTCGACCAACCGCGCACCGCGCCAGCACCAGCCCGGCGAGGCGGGCGAAGAGCTCTGGCTCTGGCTGCGCCTCAAGTTGCTGGCGGATGTCGGCCTTCTCGGCCTTCCCAACGCTGGCAAGTCCACCTTCCTCAATTCCGTCACAAACGCCTCGGCCAAGGTCGGCGACTACCCGTTTACGACGCTACGCCCACAGCTCGGCGTGGTTCGCCACAAGGGGCGCGAGTTCGTCCTTGCCGATATCCCCGGACTGATCGAGGGCGCAGCCGAAGGCGCCGGGGTCGGCGACCGCTTCCTCGGCCATGTCGAGCGCACGCGAATACTCATTCACCTGATTGCCGCTGACGGCGACGATCCTATCGAAGCGTGGCGGATCGTCCGCGGCGAGCTCGACAGCTATGGCGCCGGCCTTGACGAAAAGTCCGAGATCATCGCGCTCAGCAAGGCTGACCTTCTCGACGAAAACCAGCGCGCCAAGCTTGTGAAAACACTGGAAAAGGAAACCGGCGCCCACGTATTTCCCATTTCCGCGCCAATCGACGAAGGGATGGAGCCGCTGCTCGACGCAGTGATCGAGCGCCTCGGCGACGCTGCCCGCGAAGAGTCCGTTGTGTCCAACGACGAAAGATTCTGGTCGCCACTATGAAGCTCGCCATCACGGGCGGCACCGGCTTCGTAGGATCGCACCTGATCGACGAGGCACTCGCGGCCGGCCATGAGATAAAAGCGCTGACCCGTCGCGAACAACCACCGCGGAATGGTGTCGAATGGATCGGCGGCGACCTCGAAGACCGAACCGCTCTGCACCAGCTGGTGACCGACGCCGACGCGATCATTCATGTCGCCGGAGTCATCAACGCGCAGGACGCCGAGTCTTTCGGCAAGGGCAACGTCCAAGGGACGCTGGCCATGCTTGCCGCAGCCACAGCAGGCGGCATTCACCGCTTCATTCAGGTCTCCTCGCTGGCCGCCCGCGAGCCCAAGTTGTCGCTCTATGGCGCCTCAAAGGCCAAGGCTGAGGAGCTGGTGCGCTCGTCCGGCCTGGAATGGGCAATCGTCCGTCCGCCTGCCGTCTACGGCCCCGGCGACCGCGAGACGCTGGAGCTGTTCCGCATGGCCAAGCTCGGCCTGATGCTCATGCCGCCACACGGCAAGGTCTCGCTCATTCATGTCGACGATCTCGCCCGGCTTCTTCTCGCGCTCTGTGGCGCAAGTGCGCCGTCGAACCTGCTGATCGAACCCGATGACGGAAAGTCCGGCGGCTGGACTCACCGCCAGTTCGCCCGCGCCCTCGGCCGCGCCGTCGGCACCAATCCGGCGATCGTGTCGGCGCCCGGCATGTTTCTCAAGTTAGCCGCCCGCGCCGATCAGCTGTTCCGCGGCCCCAAGGCGAAGCTGACGGTGGACCGCGCCGCTTATTTCTCACACCGCAACTGGGTCGTCGACCCGAAGCTCGGCGCGCCCCCGTCGCTGTGGCAGGCGCAAATTCAGAGTGAAGACGGACTTCGCCAAACGGGGGACTGGTACCGGAAGAAGGACTGGCTCTAGTCGCTGCGACCCGGAATCGGCCGCCTGGTTTTGGAGCGGCAGCGAGTTCTTCGATCGCGCGCGCTTGCCAACCGCCACGGGAACGCCCCATTCGCGCCCCATTGCGTTGCGAAGCCTCTCTCCCCGCACTAACGGAAAACCCCATGTCCGACCGCCAGCAGATAGCCGCCAAAGTCCTCGAACTCGTCGAGCCCTTCAACAAAAAGGGTGTCGCCGTCACCGAAGCCACGCGCTTCGCGCAGGATCTTGAGTGGGACAGCCTCACCGTCCTCGACTTCGTCGCCAACATCGAAGACGAATTCGACGTCATCATTAGCATGAACATGCAGGCGGAGATCGAGACCGTCGGCCAGCTGATCGACGCGCTGCAGCGGCTCACCGCAGGCAAGTGACCGACCTCTTCTCCAAGTTCGACCCGCTGATCCAGCAGCGCGAGGATCTGCTGTCGACTGGCGTCACCGACCCGTTCAACCTGGTGATGGAGCGGGTCGAGAGTCCGACCGTCGCCATCTGCAACGGCCGACGGACGATCCTTCTCGGCACTTACAATTATATGGGGATGACCTTCGACCCCGACGTCGTTGCGGCGGGCAAGAAGGCGCTTGACGAATTCGGCAGCGGCACGACTGGTAGCCGCGTCCTCAACGGCACCTATGGCGGCCACAAGGCGGTCGAGCAGGCGCTGTGCGACTTCTACGCCATGGACCACGCCATGGTTTTCTCGACCGGCTACCAGGCGAACCTCGGAATCATTTCGACAATCGCTGGGAAGGACGACTACATCGTCCTCGACATCGACAGCCACGCGTCGATCTACGACGGATGCGCGCTCGGCAACGCGCAGATCGTGCCGTTCCGCCACAACGACATCGAAGCGCTCGAAAAGCGGCTCAAGCGCATCCCCGAAGACGCCGGAAAGCTTGTCGTCCTCGAAGGCGTCTATTCGATGCTCGGCGACATCGCGCCGCTCAAGGAGATGGTCGCCGTGTCCAAGGCCAACGGCGCGATGGTCCTCGTCGATGAAGCGCATTCGATGGGCTTCATTGGCGAGCACGGCCGTGGCGTCGCCGAGGCGCAGGGCATCATCGACGACGTCGACTTCATCATCGGCACGTTTTCGAAGTCAGTCGGCACGGTCGGCGGCTTCTGCGTCTCCAACCACCCGAAGTTCGAGATTCTGCGACTGGTTTGCCGTCCCTACGTTTTCACCGCCTCTCTCCCGCCGAGCGTCGTGGCGACCGCCGCCACTTCGATCCGCAAGTTGATGGACAGCGCCGACAAGCGCGCTCACCTGTGGGAGAATAGCAAGCGGCTCCACGCCGGCCTTCGCCAGCTTGGCTTCACGCTCGGCACCGAAGAGGCGCAGTCGGCCATCATCGCCGTCATCATGCCCGACCTCGAGACCGGCGCCGCGATGTGGGAGGCCCTTCTGCAGGAGGGCCTCTACGTGAACCTCGCCCGTCCGCCGGCGACCCCTGCAGGCATGACCTTGCTACGCTGCTCGCTATGCGCTTTGCACAGCGAGGAGCAGGTCGGAGAGATATTAACCATGTTTGCTGCGGCGGGACGTGCAACAGGCTGTATAAGCTGAACATTTTTCGTGGAACCTTTGGGTTCCGTTCAAAGGTTAACGGGGCTAAACTGACCCGATGATTGGGGTTGGGGACGAAGAAGAAGTGAGGTTTGACTGGCGCCGCGGCGGTGCCGCTGTAGCCGGCCTTCTGGCTGCGCTTGCGCTCCTCGCGATGATCTTCCTCGTCAAGTTCGCCAACGACTCCCGAGAACGCGCACTGGCGGCTGAACGCCACACGTATGAAGTCGCGCTCGTCGTCCGCAACGTCAGCGCCAACGTTTCCCGTTCCGAAGCCGCCCTCGCCCGCTTCGTCCTCGACGAAGACGTGAAGGGGAGCGGCAACATTTATGCCAGCGACTGGCAGCTCGCCGGCTTCCAGATCGACCAGCTCAGCAACCTGATGCGCACGAGCCCCGAACAGCTGCGCCGCGTTGCCGAGCTTCGCCAGCTCTACCGCAAGCGCGGCGAGGAGCTGTCGCTCGCCGCCCGTGCCGCGCTCCAGAAGCAGGGCGACGCCGGCATCAGCTATTTCTACCAAGCCGCGACGCAGGGCTCGGGCAGGCGCCTCGACGACAAGCTCGAAGAAATCATCCGCGCCGAGCGCTCCTCGCTCCGCTCGCGGATCGAGGCCAGCCAGTTCTTCTCCGAACAGGCCAGCCGCCGGAGCGACTACCTCAGCTGGATTGGCTTCATCGTCGGGCTCGGCGCCATCTTCCTTGGGGTCGTCTCGGTCCAGGCGCTGCGCCAGAACGCCGCCGCGCGCCGCCAGATAGAGAGCGAAGCCGAACGCTCCGAAGCGCTTGAACAGGCGGTCCGCCAGCGGACGCAGGAGCTTTGGGAGGCTAACCAGGCGCTCAAGGCCGAAGCGGCCGAACGCGAAGCGGCCGAGGCGCAGCTGCGCCAGGTCCAGAAGATGGAGGCCGTCGGCCAGCTTACCGGCGGCATCGCGCACGACTTCAACAACATGCTCGCCGTCGTCGTCGGCGGTATCGACCTCGCCTTGCGCCGCCTGAACGGTCCTCGCCGCGAAGTCATGATGCACCTCAACAATGCAATGGAAGGCGCCACGCGCGCCGCTGCGCTGACCCGGCGCCTGCTGTCCTTCGCTCGCTCCGAACCGCTGCTGCCGGAGCGCGTCGACAGCAACGAGCTGATCGGCGGCATGTCCGACCTTCTCGATCGTACCCTGGGCGAGCGCATCCGCATCGAAGTCGACAGGGCGCCGGAGACGTGGCCCACCTACGTCGACCCGCATCAGCTTGAAAACGCCATCCTCAACCTTGCGGTCAACGCGCGCGACGCGATGGATGGCCAAGGCTCGATGCGCATCGCCACCGAAAATGTGAAGCTTGCGGCCAACGCCGTTGGCGACATCCGTGCGGGCGATTATGTGAAGATCAGCGTCACGGACACCGGCTGCGGCATGCCGCCGGACGTGCTCGAGCGCGCGTTCGAACCCTTCTTCACCACAAAGCCGGTCGGCAAGGGCACTGGCCTCGGCCTCAGCCAGATTTTCGGCTTCGCGCACCAGTCGGGCGGCGAGGTCGGAATCGACAGCCAAGTCGGGCGCGGCACGTCGGTCGCAATCTACCTGCCCCGCACCGAAGTGGCGGCGCCTCTACGTATCCATCCGGCGACGTCAGCCCAGCGCGCCGACACGGACGCTCGCGTTCCCGGCGCTCGCATCCTCCTCGTCGAGGACGATCCGCGCGTCTGCGCGGCGACCGTCGATGCGCTCGAAGACCTCGATTACGACCCGATCGCGTGCAGCAGCGGCGCCGACGCCATCCGCGTCTTCCAGGAACAGGTGTTCGACCTCGTCATCACCGACGTGATCATGCCCGAGATGACGGGGCCCGAGCTAATCCGCTACTTGAAGCGCACCTCACCCCACGACTTCGCGGTGCTGTTCGTCACGGGCTACGTCGGCGAGGGCGAAAGCGACGACCTTCGTGGGCATGAACTACTCCGCAAGCCCTTCACAGTCGGTGCCCTGGCGAGCGCCGTTTCCGCCGCCCTCGCGCGGACAGCTAGCGAACCGCCCCGGACTTCAGCAGCCGGGGGAGCAGGCTGATCGCCGCGAGCAGCGGATGCTTCTGCTGCCACGGCTTCAATCGTATCTCGACTCCTGCGTGGCGATTGATCTTCCAGGCGATATAGTCTGCCCCGCCGGCAAAGGTCGCGCTGGCCTTCGCTAGGCGCACCACGGACAGAGTCTTTCCCTCGATCCGGCGCCAGCGCCAACTTCCGCTGGAGCCACGCTCAATCTCCGCAGCAGCGGGCCCCGTGAACCGCTGGTAGCGTGGCCGATCGGCATCGACGACCGACACGCTCCGCCCTTTGCGCTCCGCCCGAAGTTCCGCGGAATAGGTCAGCACGAATGCGCGCCGCCACCAGTCGAGCGGCTTCTCGCCCTTTCGCTGACCGGCCGCCCCCAGCAACGTGGGCGCCGCGCGGCTGACCGCATCGATAGCCCTTTCGCGAGCCTCGGCATCCGCCGCCCACACCAGCCGCGAAGGCTGCGCAAAGCGCGCCCACACCGACACGCTGCTCGTCTCCGGCCCGTTCAGGCGACGGAAGTCGGCCTCGCTCAGCACCGCATATTTGGCCACGAGTTCGTGTTCTTCGAAGTAGAAAACATTCGGCGGGATCAACCGGTTCGCCACCGCGAGCCACCGCTTCGGATAAGCGGCGCGATAGCTCGACACGATCAGGTAGAAATCGAGCATTAGCCCTTCGAGCTTCTTCTCGCGCAGGCATGAGCCGTAGAAAAGCACCGCGCGCGACGCCTGGCCGTGCTTGGCCGCAATGGCCTGTGCCATCGCCCGCACGCGCGGATCGACGGGCGTCGCCAATTCCTCGGCAACGAGCTTGCGCAGCTCGGACATGGTGCGAGTTTACGCCGCCAGCTTGACGAACGACAGCGGTAGCGCCGGCCGCAGGCTGATCGGGCGACCGGCCTCGGTGCGGAACGTCTCGCCATCCAGGATGAGGTTTGAACGATCGCCCTCTATCGTGATTTCATCGGCCTGTTCGAAATGCACGCCCCGCAGCGAAGCCTGCCCGAGTTTACCTGCGATGCTTGCGGCGATCCCGCGCAAGATCGACATCGGCCGCTCTTCCACCGCAAGGATCCTGAGCGATCCTGCGCGACGCGTTCCGAGGTCGCTTTTCAACAGAAGCTTTTCCAGCGTCGTCACGGCGAGGAGCGAGAACTTGCCGGAAAGCCGGTTCCCGCCGTCGCTCATCGAAATGTTCAGCGGCTCGGGATCTGGCGGCAGGAAGCTGCTTTTCATCTTGAAGAACATCTTGGCGAGCATTGCGAAGGCCGTGATGCCGTGCGCGATACCGTTCGGGAGACCCAGGGGATAAATGCGTTCACGGCAGTAAAGCATCGTGTCGGCAAGGCCGGCGCCGCCCAGGAACATGCCGATCACCGGCCGGTCGGGACTCCCGGGATGGCGCAGCGCGATCAGCTCGCGCGAGACCGTGTAGGGCGCAAGGTGGTCGGTGCGTGCCAGTTCGATCAGTTGCTCGAGCGTCGCGATCGGGTCCCCCCGCGCGCCGAGGTCGAGCGCGATCAGGTTGGTCTTGCCGCTCGGAAGCACAGCCACCGGCGGGGGCGTGTCGCCAAAATGCCCGCCGTTGTAAAGTTCCGTCAGCGCCGCCTGCACCGTCCCGTCGCCGCCATTGATGGCGAGGACTTTCGGCCGGACGCGGGCGATGACCTTCATCGCTTCGCCGATCTGGCTGGCCTCTTCGACCTCATAGTGGAAGACGTCGGGGTGCTCGTCGCAATAAGCCCGGATGCGCGGCAACTGGGCGATGTTTCCGGTCGAGCGCGGATTGGACAGCAATGCGATGCGGACGCGGGGCGCGCGGACGGCGAGCTGCGACGCGATGGAGTAATCCTCCGACGACGCCTCCCCTCCTTCTACGCTTGCCATCACTTTCGGCATGAATTCCCGGGACCGCTTGCTATAGGGTTCTCAATGGTCGGAAGCGCCCGGCAGAGCCCGAGTGCATCCGTCCGTTATTGGGTATGGCCGGCCTTTGCGGCCAAATGATGGTGCCGGGACGACATTATTTGCGCCAGACCGCGCTTCTTGACCACTATCTTGCCCGCTCCATCGCCGTGCCGCTGGTCGGATCGCTGCTGCTCGCCGCCATGCTTCTCGTGCTCGATAAGATGCTCCGGCTGTTCCAATATGTCGTCGATGCGGGCGGACCGGTCAGCGTCGTTTGGCGAATGCTTGCGAATTTGCTTCCCGAATATCTGGCACTCGGCATCCCGATCGGCCTGATGCTCGGCATCCTGCTCGCCTTCCGGCGGCTAGCTTTGACGTCGGAACTGGATGCAATGCGCGGCGTCGGTCTCGGCTACAGCCGCCTGCTGCGGGTTCCTTACGCCTACGCAATCCCGCTTGCCGCCATCAACCTGTTCATCGTCGGCTACCTCGAGCCCTACACTCACTATCGCTACGAAGGGCTTCGCTTCGACCTCAACTCGGGCGCGCTCGGCGCAGCGATAAAGGTCGGCGAGTTCAACCACCTCGGCAAGCGCCTGACGCTCCGCATCGAGCGCAGCGAGAACAAGGGCACCCAACTCCACGGCATCTTCGTGCAGATGGACGACCCGAAGGGCATGGCGGTCGCTGCCACCGCCGAGAACGGCAAGTTCCTGTCTACCGACGACCCCAATCTTATTCTGTTCCGAATGACCAAGGGCCGCCTCGTTCAGGATTCGCCCAAGTTCCCGGTGCCCCGTACCCTCGCCTTCGACCTCTACACCTTGCCGATCAACCTGCCCGCTATCGACCAGTTCCGGCGCCGTGGCGGGACCGTGTCCGACGAGCTTTACCTCCACGAGCTATGGCAGGCCGGCTATGGGGGAGAGGCACCCAACGAGCATCAGAAGCTGGAAGCGCAGGCCGCCTTCCACTTCCGCCTTGTCGAGGTGATGATGATGCTTATGCTGCCGTTGCTGGCCATCGCGCTCGCCGTTCCGCCCAAGCGAAGCTCCTCCTCCCTCGGCATCTTCCTCGGCATCCTGATCGTCGTCGCCTATCACAAGGTGAACCAATATGCGGAGCAGGCGGCGACCAACGGGCAGATCAATGCCGTCGTCGGTTTGTGGGTGCCGCTCGTCCTGTTCGCCTCGATGATTCTGTGGATGTACCACATCCTCGCGCACAAGCCGGGCGGCCAGCCGATTGGCGCGCTCGAATGGTTCGCGTCCAAGACCGCGCGCCGCATACGTAACCTGCTGCCAAAGGCGCGCGCGGCTTGATCAACCTCAGCTTCTTTCCGTCGCGCCGGCTCGCGTTCTACATGGTCCGGCTGTTCATCACGCGCAGCCTCGGCGTGCTCATCGCGCTGGTGATGGTGCTAATGACCCTCGACCTTCTCGGCGAGTCCGGTAAGATCCTCGCCGTGCCCGGCAATGGCGATGCCGAGTTGTGGCGCTACGTCGCGTTGCGCATCCCGCTGCTGATCCAGCGCTTCCTGCCCTTTTCGGTCCTGCTCGGTACCTTGATCGCGTTCGTCGGGCTGAACCAGAATAGCGAGGTCGTGGCGATGAAGGCGGCAGGCCTGTCCGCGCACCAGATCCTTGCCCCGCTGGTGGTCGCCAGCATCGGCATTGCCGCCGCTTTGTTCGCCTTCAACGAAACGATCGTCGTCAACAGTGCTCGCATCGTTAACGCCTGGTCGGACAACGACTATAAACCCCTCCCACCCGACCGGGGCATCCTGACGAACGTGTGGGTGCTGAACGGCGACGACCTCATCCGCGCCGGTATCGTCAACGGCCGCGGTAACCGGCTCGTTGCTCGGCAGGTCCGTGTCTACGACCGGTCGGGCGGCGTCCTTCGCCGCGTACTAGTCGCCGACACCGCCACGCCGCAGCCAGGTTCCCGCGAATGGCGGTTCGAAAATGTTCGCGTCTACGACGCCGACATGAATGTCGTTCGACGATTGCCGGTCTCAGCCGGCCTAGGCGGCGTAACGCCCGACCAGCTCACCCTAGCCAAGGTCGACCCTTCCGAGCTCGATTATTGGACGCTTAAGCGCCGGATCAAGGAACTCGAAGCCGCGGGCCGGCCGACCGACGAAGCCCGGGCCGGCCTCGCCCACAAGATCAGCGGGCCGCTGTCGACCTTGCTCATGCCCTTGCTCGCGGCGGTGGCCGCCTTCGGCCTCGCGCGCTCGGGCCAGGTCCTGCTTCGCGCGTGCCTCGGCATGGCGCTCGGCTTCGCTTATTTCGTTGCGGACAATTTCAGCCTCGCGATGGGCAATGCCGGCGCATACTCGCCCTTCATCGCTGCCTGGGCGCCATTCCTGTTATTCCTACTGATCGGCGAAACCGTTCTCGTTCGCACCGAAGAGTAGCGATGGCTCGGGCGCTCTAGCGCAGCCGACGGACCGCTAGCGCAACTTCACGATTTTGAGCCGGTCGAGCTTGGCGCGATCCTTTACCGACTCTTCGCTGCGCGTCAGCGCCTTGGCGATCGCCCTCAACGCCATGCCCTTGCCCGCAAGCTGGTGCAGCTTCTGGACTTCGTCCTGCCGCCACGGCTGCCGGTGCCGCTCGAACCGTTCGCTCATGTCGTCCTCCCGTTCACCCGCCGCGCAATAGCACAACAAGCGCCTGGGCCGAGGGGGGATCAGCCCAGGCGCTTGAAGCGATACCGGCCCTTCACGGGCGCGGCGCGATAGGAGTGGCCCGACGTGCAGGTCACGTTGAACGAGCCGGGCGAGCCTTCGACGGCGGTCGCCGACGAAACAGAGCCGCAAGCATAGCCGATACGGCTGATCGTCCGGGCGATGACGGCATTGGACAGTGGCAACTTGGCTGCGACCGCGGTCGTTACCTCCGGCTGCGGCGCGAGTGGATCGGCAGCCGCAGCCTCAACTGGTGCGGCTTCTTGCGTCACTTCCGGAACCTCGACCTTCGACGCAGCTAACTGCGGTCGTGAAATGCGGTGCCGCGGTTCGATGTAGGGTGCCGGTTGCGGTGCCGCGGACGTTTCGGCCGCCAAGGCCGGATCGACAGCCTCATTCGCAGCCGGTGTCCGCACTTTAGCCGTAGGAACCGCGACGGTGACCGCGGGCTCGGCCTGAGCTTCGCTATTGTTGCCGGTCACCGATAGACCGGCGACGGCGCCGAGGATCCCGGTGCCGACGAGCAGCGCGCCCAACACATAGACCGGCCGTCGCCAATCCTGCCGAAGGAATTCACGTTCAGACGAATCATCGGCCATCTCCAGGTTCACGAACAACGGCACACGCAACGGGGGCGGCGCGTCATTGACTTCCGGCTGAGGCGTGACGGCTTCTTTCGCCGTCGGCAGCTTCTCGGGCGCCGATTGCGGTGCAGTCGGCTCCGAAAGATCGCGGAGCGATTGAATCAGCGATGCGAGCTTGTCTTCCGCGCGCTTCGCCTCTGCCTCCGCCTGGGTGACATGCGGCTTCGGCGCCGTCGGCTCGGCGACGACCTTCGGCACGGCCGCGACGGCGAACGGCAGCCCACGCTGCGGCGCCACGGCGAAGGTCCACTTGTATGGCTCGGGCTTAGCCTTCAGGCCGATCGAGCGATCGTATTCACGCCGCTTGGCCGGATCGCGGAGCACTTCGAAAGCCAAGCTGACCTTCGCGGCCTCGGCGAACGGACGCGCGCCGAACATGCCCATGTTCTTCGCGAACGCCTGGTTGATCTCGTCCTGGCTTGCCGTCGGCGACAGCCCGAGCACCTCGTAATGATTTGACAGCGACTTGACCGAGCTAGCCATTCTGGAACCTCCCCGCCCCGATTCTTCGAGTTCCTAAGTGCCGGAGGGTGCAGTGCTTTTCCCAGTCGCGCGAGTTCGCTTCGCCGAGGAAACAAGCCGATCTGTCGGCAACGCAGGCCTCAGGAATACGACAAAGCGGAATTAAATGGCCTAGAGCCTTCACGAGGGAGAAGAGAATGAAGCCGATCATCACCGCTTTCGCCAATTCGCCCGATCGCGGACGGGGCCTGGCGCGCGACATGCGCGTGCGCTGGGCGCTAGAAGAGGTCGGCCAGCCCTACGACGTGCGCCTCGTCACCTTCAAGGAGATGAAGGAGCCCGCGCACCTCGCCCGCTCGCCGTTCGGCCAGATCCCAACCTATGAGGAAGGCGACCTCACGTTGTTCGAGACGGGCGCGATCATGCTGCACATCGCCACTACCCGCGCCGGCCTCCTACCCGAAGAGCCGAACGCCCGCGAGCGCGCGATCATGTGGATGTTCGCCGCGCTCAGCACGATGGAGCCGCCGGTCATCCAGTATGAAGTCTCCGCATTTTTCGAGAAGGACAAAAGCTGGAGCTCGGAGCGGCTGCCGCTCGTCATCGAGCGCGTTCGCGACCGCCTCGATCAGTTGTCCGCTTTTCTCGGCGACGCCGACTGGCTCGAAGGCGACTTCAGCGCCGGTGACCTGATGATGATCGAAGTGCTGATCCGTCTCGGCAGCTCGAACCTGCTGGACGATTACCCGAACCTCGCCGCTTATGTTGCACGAGCCAAGGCGCGGCCCGCCTTCAAGCGCGCCTTCGAGGCCCAGTATCAGGTCTTCCTCGCCGCCTCGAAAAGCTGAACCGCTACGGATTGACCGCGGTGATGCGTACCTGACCTGGCTTCGAGCAGGCGGCGTCGATGCAAGTCTGGTCGAACCAGACTTCCCCGTTTCCAATCATCGCGCCTAGGTCGCGAACGAAAAGCCGGTCGGCGTGCTGAGCGGCGATCGCCCGCCTGACTTCGGCGGTGAAAATGCGGTCGAAGTCGCGCTCGACCGACTTCGCGTCACGATAGGTCCGGCTGCCGCCACCCTCGTTCACGCGCAGCGGAAAGCCGACCAGACCAACCATCGCCCGCCGATCGTTGCGGCGCGTGGCCGCCTGCAGTCGCGACAGAAAGGCCGAATATCTGGGATCGACTTTCGCAGAGGCTGCGTCGCTGCGGTTCGCCACCCGTTCCGCCGACTTCGCCTCGAAGCCCCGCGGCTTGGCGAGCGCCCGATTGGGGATGCGCGAGCCGGTGAGAATAATGTCGTTGCTGGTCGCGGCCTCGCTCACCGGCGCCGGAGGGGGCGGCGGTGGCGGTGGCGGTGGCGGTGGCGGGGCAGCGGCGGGTGCTTCCTGAACTTCCTGGGCGGGAACGCTCTGGCTCACCGCGCCGCTCGCGTCGGCAAGACCCTGGCTCGCGATCCCGGACTTAGCGGCAGCAGGGGCCGACGGTTGGGGCGCCGAAGGCACAGTCACCGCCGACCTCTCGGCTGGCGTTTGCGCGGCGGGGGCGGTCGGCGCCTCAGCCCTGGGCGCTTGCGCCGGCACCGGCGGAAACTCGCGCTCCGGCGGCGCATTCTGCAGCCCTACATAGGCCGCCGGTACGCCAACGAAGACCAGCAGCGCCGCCGACGCGAGCGCCGCCACCTGCGGCCGGTGCGTGCTCGCCCACGAACGTTTCGGTCGCTCGTGGGCTGCAGCATGCTGCTCTTCTCCGTCGAACTTGCGCATCGCGGCGTTGATCGCTTCGTCGCGCCGCGCGGGTCGCGGGGGCGGCGGCTGTGGCAGCCAGTCCGAGTGGTCCTCTTCCGCCGCCATCTATCGCGTCCCGTCCATCGCTCACTCAAATAGCGGCAATCGCCGCTCCGTCGAACCCATAAGAAAGGCATGGCCGGCGGCAGGCCATCTGCCGCCGGCCACACCGGCCGTCACTCCTCCAGCTTCGCGAGCGTCCGGGCGCTCTTCGCAGCCCGCACCAGTTGCATGAACTCCGACCGGTATCCGAACTCGTCCTTGCCACGCGCAGAAGCCGCCAGCTTCAGCACGTCGTCATAGGTCAGAGTTCCGCTATACTTCCCTCCGCGCAGAAGCTCGGCGAAGCCGGTCACCGCCGCCGCGAAGCGTGCGTCCTGCGGCGCTGCGGCGAGGCTGGCGACTTCCACGCCACGACCGACCGGCGTCGAGATCAGCCGGCTCGTGTTCGACTTCGGCAATTTGTAGCGGATCTTCACGAAGCCATATTCGCCGCGGCTACACGCAATCGACCTCGCCGGGACCGAGTAGCGAAGGTCGCTCATCGTCCGCGGTCCGCCGACCGGCACGATCTCGTACATCGCCGTGACCGTCTGGCCCGACCCGACGTCGCCCGCATCGACCTTGTCATTGTCGAAGTCGCCGCGATTGAGCGCGCGGGTCTCGTACCCGATCAGCCGATACTCGGCGACCGTCGCCGGGTTGAACTCGACCTGGATCTTCACGTCCTTGGCGATCGGGAACAGCGTCGATCCCGCTTCCTCGACCAGCGTCTTCCGCGCCTCCGAAAGCGTGTCGATATAGGCTGCGGTACCGTTGCCGTTCTGGGCCAGCACCTGCATCAGCGCGTCGTTGTAATTGCCCATGCCGTAACCGAGCACGGACAAGAAAACGCCCTTCTCGCGCTCACGCTCGATATAGCCCTTCAACTCCTCCTGGTCGGTGATGCCGACATTGAAGTCGCCGTCGGTCGCCAGGATGACGCGATTGACGCCGTGCGGATCGAGATTGGCCTCGGCCAGCGCGTAAGCTTGGCGGATACCTTCCGCGCCCGCTGTGCTTCCGCCCGCGCCGAGCGAGTCGATCACCGCCTCGATCTTGCGCTTTTCGCGCGCCATCGTCGGCTCCAGCGCGGTACCCGCATTACCGGCATAGGTCACGATCGCGACCGTGTCGGTTGGCGCCAGCTTGTCGAGCAGCATCTCGAGCGACTGCTTCACGAGCGGCAGCTTATTCGGCTCCTGCATCGAACCCGACGTGTCGATCAGGAAGACGAGGTTCGTGCGCGACCGCGCTGCCGGCGTCACCGAATAGCCCTTGATGCCGATGCGGATAAGCTTGCGCCCGGCCGACCACGGGCTGGGCATGATCGTGACATTTGTTGCGAACGGCTGCTCCTTGGAGCGAGGGGCGGCATAATCGTAGGGGAAATAGTTCACCATTTCCTCGGTTCGGACCGACGCCGGCTGCGGCAGCACATTCTGGTTCAGCGACGCCCGCACCCAGGAATAGGACGCCGTGTCGACGTCGATCGAGAAGGTCGAAACCGGCGCTTCCTGCGCGATCTTGAACGGGTTCTCGTCCACATGCGTGAACTTGTCGCGTCCGACGTCATGATAAGGGGGCGACCAATTCTGGGGGACGTACATGCCCGGCGCCATTGGGGGCGGCGGCGGAGGAGGTGGCGGCGGCGCGATCATCGCCAGGGAATCCGCGCGTTGGCTCACCGATGCGGGAGGGACCCGCGTACCGGTGAGGACAATCTCTCCCGACTTTGCTTCCTGCGCTGCGTCGACGGGCGATGCCACCGGCGCCTCGACCGCCGACTTGGCGCAAGACACCAGGAACATGACGGCCAGAGCCAGGCCGGTGGCTCGTTGTTGGCGCCACATGGATGTTCTCCCTTTCACATGGCGCGCCTGATTGCCCGCCACACACTCTGACGCGGCGGCGAGGGAAAACCTTTGATGGGTCGCGGATTATTTTTCGTCGGCGGAAAGAAGCTTGCGCGCCTGATGCATGCGCCAGGCCACGGTCTTCTCGGGGATGCCGAGTACTGCTGCGACCTCTGCATGCGAAAGCTGCTGCCCCGCGACGAGCACAACGGTGTCGCGCAGCGTGGGCGAGAGGCGCGCAATGGCGCTCTTCAACCACACGCCGTCATAAGGGTCGCGGTGCGGCTCTTCCCTCGACAGCCCGGCAAGCACCGTCAGCTTGTCGAGAAACCCGCCAAGCGACCGCCGCCGCCGCCGGAAGTCGCGGCAGGCATTGAAGGTGATCCCAGTCAGCCATGTCGTAAACTTGGCCTCGCCGCGAAAGCTGCCGATCTTCTCGACCAGCGCGCAGCAAACCTCCTGCGCGATGTCGTCGGCATCCGCACGCGATCCGGTCAGCTGCCAGGCAATGCCGTGAATGCGATCGTAGTGCCGGCGAAGTAGAGCCTCGAACGCCGCGCGATCTCCCGCAGCCGCCGCAGCGACGAGACTTTCATCCTGTTCGTCGGCGCGATCCCCCATCGATCGCAGGATGCCGAGCGCGACCCGTCAAGCGCAACCCCCAGTGAGATCAAGCGCGCATCGGACTTCGCAATTGGTACCCGCAACGAGTCCGACACAGAACGAACCGTCCAGTGTTCGGAATGGGTCGAAAGCTGCCCCAAACTCACAACGAAAAAGGGCCGCCCCAGCGGGACGGCCCTCTCTAATTCTTCAAAACCGAAGCTCGCTTAGCCGAGCATTTCCTGCTCGAGCTTCTTGGCCATCTCTTCGATGTTCTCCGGCGGCCATCCGGGGATGTCCATGCCGAGGCGAAGGCCCATCGACGCGAGCACTTCCTTGATCTCGTTGAGCGACTTGCGGCCGAAATTCGGCGTGCGCAGCATCTCGGCTTCGGTCTTCTGGACCAGGTCGCCGATGTAGATGATGTTGTCGTTCTTGAGGCAGTTGGCGCTGCGCACCGACAGCTCGAGCTCGTCGACCTTCTTGAGAAGGTAACGGTTGAGCTGGTTGGTGTCGGTCTGCGTTTCGACCGGCATCGCCGCAGTCGCGCCTCCGATCATCGGCGACGGCGCCATGCGAACCTGGCTGTCGTCGAAGTGGACGAACAGCTGAAGCTGGTCCTGCAGGATGCGTGCGGCGTAAGCGAGCGCGTCTTCCGGCGCGACCGTTCCGTCGGTCTCGATCGTCAGCGTGAGCTTGTCATAATCGAGCTCCTGCCCGACGCGGGTGTTCTCAACCTTGTACGCAACCTGGCGGACCGGGCTGTACAGCGCGTCAACCGGGATGAGGCCGATCGGCGCGTCGGCCGGACGATTGGCGGCGGCGGGCTGGTAGCCCTTACCGATGTCCACCGTCAGCTCCATGTTGAGCGTCGCGCCCTCGTCCAGGTGACAGATCACAAGGTCGGGGTTGGTGACCTCGATGTCGCCCGACGTTGCGATCATGCCCGCGGTGACTTCCGCCGGGCCGGTGGCCGAAAGATGAAGGCGCTTCGGGCCCTCGCCTTCCATGCGAAGCGCGATCTGCTTCACGTTGAGCACGATGTCGGTGACGTCCTCACGGACGCCCGTCAGGCTCGAAAATTCGTGGAGAACGCCATCGATCTTGATCGACGTGACGGCGGCGCCCTGGAGCGAGCTCAGCAGCACGCGGCGAAGCGAGTTGCCCAACGTCATTCCGAAGCCACGCTCCAGTGGCTCGGCGACGAACGCGGCGCGGCGGCGGCTGTCGCCTCCCGACTGCTTCTTCTCGAGCGCGTTGGGCTTCTTGAGTTCCTGCCAGTTCTTTGCGTTGACGGCCATATGTCTTCCTGCCCTTTGGCGGGACGTCTCCCGCCGATACTATTGTGTTTCGCCGCGGCATTGCGAGGCCGCGGCAGCGGCGCGCCTGACGCTTAGACGCGACGCCTCTTGCTCGGACGGACACCGTTGTGCGGGATCGGGGTCACGTCGCGGATCGAAGTGATCTGGAAGCCGACGGCCTGCAGCGCACGAAGCGCGCTTTCACGGCCCGATCCGGGGCCCTTGACCTCGACCTCGAGCGTGCGGACGCCATGCTCGGCAGCCTTGCGGCCCGCGTCCTCTGCGGCGACCTGCGCGGCATAGGGGGTCGACTTGCGGCTGCCCTTGAAGCCCATCATGCCGGCGCTCGACCAGGCAATAGCATTGCCCTGGGCGTCGGTGATGGTGATCATGGTGTTGTTGAAGCTGGCGTTGACGTGAGCCACGCCGGCCGAAATGTTCTTGCGCTCCCTTCTGCGGAGACGCTGCGGTTCGCGTGCCATTCTAATTTCCTACAATCTTGAGCTGCTGACGGTCGGTCGGAAGAGGTGAGCCGGATGGCTTACTTCTTCTTGCCCGCGATCGGCTTGGCCTTGCCCTTGCGGGTACGCGCATTGGTGTGCGTGCGCTGGCCGCGAACCGGGAGGCCCCTGCGATGGCGAAGCCCGCGGTAGCAGGCGAGGTCCATCAGTCGCTTGATGTTCATCGCGGTCTCACGGCGAAGATCGCCCTCGACCGTGAAGTCCTTGTCGATCGCTTCGCGGATGTGCAGGACTTCCTGGTCGGTCAGGTCCTGAACGCGCTTCTCGGACGTGATTCCGAGCTGCTCGGTGATCTTCTTGGCCGTCGTGCGGCCAATACCGTGGATGTAGGTCAGCGCGATTTCGACGCGCTTGTTGGTGGGGATGTTGACCCCGGCAATACGAGCCATTCGTTATCCTTCTTCAAGCTCCACAGGGCGCCCGTCGCCCCATCTCGTCGCTTAAAAGTCCCGAAACCTAACGAAAAAACCGACGCGCGCACGAATGCGCCGCCGGAACCGGTGGATCGGGATAGAAGGCAAATAGGATTCGCTATTGCGCGAGTCAAGGTGCTGAGGCTCAAGGGCAAAAATGCACGAACGGAACATCCATCGGCTGTATCAGATCAGTGTCGCGCTGAAGGGGCTTCACGCGCTCGCCGAGATCGCCGGCGGCATCGCGCTGTCGCTGTTCAGCACCGACGCGATCCTCCGGCTCCTCTATCGCGTCGACCGGCACGACGCCTTCGCCCGTTTTTTCACCCCCAACGAGCACCGCTATTACGCATTCTATTTGATCAGCCACGGCCTGGCGAACCTGGTCATCGTCGTCGGCCTGCTGCGCGAGAAGCTGTGGGCCTATCCCGCCACCTTCGCGGTGCTGAGCCTGTTCATCGCCTATCAGGTGCAACGCTACGTCTACGTGCGCGACCCCGGCCTCATCATCCTGAGCCTGCTCGACGTGATCGTCATGGCCCTCGCCTGGCACGAGTACCGCCTGGTCAAAAGGATCGTCGGCCTCCGCTGATTTGCAGCGTCGGCGCGTGGCCGATAAGGCCCCTGCCAATGCAGCGCGCGACCATCGACGACGTCCCCGACGACCTGAAGGGGAGCATCGTCGCCCTCGGCAACTTCGACGGCTTTCATCTCGGTCACCAAGCGGTGGTCGGACGCGCGGTGCAGCGCGGCTTCCACGAGCGGCGGAAGGTCATCGTCGCGACGTTCGAGCCGCACCCCGTCCGCTACTTCAAGCCCGACCTCCCGCCCTTTCGCCTCACCACCCTCGACCAGCGCGAGGAGCTGTTCGCCCACGCCGGCGCCGACGCCATGCTGGTGTTCGAATTCGGCGAGAAGCTGCGCGAGACGAGCGCCGAGGAGTTCGTCTCCTGGCTGCTCGCCGGCAAGATCGGCGCCGCCGGCGTCGTCACTGGCGACGACTTCAGCTTCGGCAAGGGCCGCACCGGAAACGTCGAGACGCTGCGCACGCTCGGTGCTCATTCCGGAATCATCGCCGAAGCCGTCGCGCCCGTCCTCGTCGACGGCGAGCGCGTCTCCTCCGGACGCATTCGTGACTCGCTGAAAGGCGGCGACATCGGCCACGCCACCCACCTCCTCAGCCGCGACTTCGCGATCGAGGACATCGTCCAGAAGGGCGACCAGCGCGGCCGCCAGCTCGGCTATCCGACTGCCAACCTCGTCCTCGGCGACTATCTCCGCCCGAAGTACGGCATCTACGCCGTCCGCGTGACCCTCGACGACGGCAGCGAGCACCCAGGCGTCGCCAGTCTCGGCGTCCGCCCCACCTTCACTCCGCCGCAGGAGCTGCTCGAGGCCCACCTCTTCAATTTCGACGGCGATCTTTACGGCCGCAAGATCGAGGTCGCGCTCCACGCCTTCATCCGCGAGGAATTGAAGTTCGATGGCATCGAGCCGCTGATCGCCCATATGAAGGACGACGAGGCCAAGGCGCGGCGCCTGCTCGCGCTCGACTAATCCCTCACATTTGCAATCTGATGAGTGACCGCTAGAGCCCGCGCCAATGGCCGACGCCCCTGAACAGACCAAGACCGACTACCGCCCGACCGTCTTCCTGCCCAAGACCGACTTCCCGATGAAGGCCGGCCTGCCGCAGAAGGAGCCGGCGATCGCCGCGCGCTGGGAATCGGAAGGCCTCTACCAGCAGATCCGCGCCGCGCGCGAAGGCCGCGAGAAGTTCATCTTCCACGACGGCCCGCCCTACGCCAACGGCGACATCCACATCGGCCACGCGCTCAATCACACGCTCAAGGACATGGTCGTCCGCACCCAGACCCTGCTCGGCAAGGACGCCCCCTACGTGCCCGGCTGGGACTGTCACGGCCTCCCCATCGAGTGGAAGGTCGAGGAGCAGTACCGAAAGAAGAAGCTCAACAAGGACGAGGTCCCGGCGAAGGAATTCCGCGCCGAATGCCGCGCCTACGCCCAGCATTGGGTCGATGTTCAGCGCGAGCAGCTGAAGCGCCTCGGTATCAGCGCGCAGTGGGACAAGCCCTATCTGACGATGGCCTATTTTGCCGAAGGCACGATCGTCTCCGAACTGTTCAAGTTCGCCGAGAGCGGCCAGCTTTACCGCGGCGCCAAACCGGTGATGTGGTCGCCGGTCGAGAAGACCGCGCTCGCCGAAGCCGAAATCGAATATGAGGACATCACCTCGACCCAGATCGACGTGGCGTTCGAGATCGTCGAGAGCCCGATCCCGGAACTGGTCGGCGCGCATGCGGTCATCTGGACGACAACGCCGTGGACGATCCCGGTCAACCAAGGAATCGCTTACGGGCCTGACGTCGAATATGGCATTTACACGTGGGGCGTGGGAGGAACTGACGGATCCGAAACGTCGGCTCGGGCAGCTCACGATATAGTGGCCGAGGCATTTCCCTGGCTTGCGGAGGCGTCCGGCCTAGTGCTCGCCAGTGACTTGGTTTCAGAAGTCGAAAAGCGCCTGCAAAAGGCGACCGCCTCAGCTGGCGACGTTGAACTTATATTGGACTCAGATGGGTCGACCTTCAAAGGCTCCGACCTCGCCGGTACCTTCGCCCGCCACCCAATGCACAAGCTTGGCGGCTTCTTCGCCAAGCCGCGTCCGTTCCTGCCCGGCGACTTCGTTACCACCGACCAAGGCACGGGCCTCGTCCACATGGCGCCCGACCATGGCGAGGACGATTTCGAACTGTGCAAGGCGAACGGGATCGACCCCGTCTTCGCCGTCGATGCGGGCGGCATGTACCGGCCCGACTGGGCGTGGCTCGGCGGCCAGGGCAGCGTCATCAACGCCAAGTTCAACGCCCCCGACGGCCCGATCTGTTCGGACCTGCGCGAGGCAGGCGCTCTGCTCGCCTCCAGCGCGGACTTCGTCCACAGCTACCCGCATTCGTGGCGCTCGAAGGCCAAGGTCATCTACCGCTGCACGCCGCAATGGTTCATCGCGATGGACAAGCCCATCGCGCAATTTTCGCCGATCACTCGGCCCGAGCAGCGCTGGGAGAATGAAGGCGGCGGGGTCAACCCGGTCGAGGACGAACCGTCGAGCAGCCCGACGCTGCGCGATCTCGCGATGCGCGCCATCGGCCAGACGCGCTTCGTCCCCGAAAAGGGCCGCAATCGCCTCGGCTCGATGGTCGAAGGCCGCCCCGACTGGGTAATCAGCCGCCAGCGCGCTTGGGGCGTGCCGATCGCGCTCTTCGTCGAGCGCAAGACCGGCGAGCTGCTTGTCGACCGCGAGGTCAACCAGCGCATCGTCGAGGCGATCACCGCCAACGGCGTCGACGCCTGGGACCCGACCAACGCCGCCGCCTTCCTCGGAGACGCGCGCAACCCCGACGATTACGAAATGGTCACCGACATTCTCGATGTCTGGTTCGACAGCGGCTGCACCCATGTTTTCACGCTCGAAAGCGGCCACTGGCCCGAAGAGCGCTGGCCCGCTGACCTCTATCTCGAGGGCTCCGACCAGCATCGCGGCTGGTTCCAGTCGTCGCTTCTGGAAAGCTGCGGCACCCGCGGCCGAGCACCTTACGACGCGGTCCTGACCCACGGCTTCACGATGGACTCAAAGGGCATGAAAATGTCCAAGAGCCTCGGCAACACCGTCAACCCGCTCGACCTGATGAAGGAATATGGCGCCGACATCCTGCGGCTGTGGGCGCTGTCGGTCGACTTCACCGAGGACCACCGCATCGGCAAGGAAATCCTCGCCGGCGTCGCCGACCAGTACCGCAAGCTCCGCAACACCTTCCGCTATCTGCTCGGCGCGCTCGACGGGTTCGGCGAGGCTGACCGCCTGACCGACGTCGCTGCCTTCCCGGAGCTGGAGCGCTACATGCTCCACCTCACCGCCGAGCTCGACGCCAAGATTCGCCAGGCGGTCGCGGACTTCGACTTCAACACCTATGTCCGCGCGCTGACCGACTTCTGCAACGAGGACCTGTCGGCCTTCTATTTCGATATCCGCAAGGATGTCCTCTATTGCGAGACGAACCCGCAGACAGGGTTCGAAACCGACAAGCGCCGCGCCTACCGCACCGTCCTCGACACCCTGTTCCATTCCCTCGTTCGCTGGCTCGCGCCCGTGCTCGTGTTCACGAGCGAGGAAGTATGGGGCACGCGCTATCCGGAAGCCGGCTCGGTGCACCTCCTGGTGTGGCCGGAAATCCCGCAGGTCGGCGCCGACGACATGAAATGGGCCAGGCTGCGCGAACTTCGCGCCTCGGTGACCGAAGCGATCGAGCCCATGCGGCGCGACAAGATCGTCGGATCCAGCCTCGAAGCCGAAGTCACGCTGCCTGACCTTCCGGCCTCGCCCGAAGAACTGGCCGAGCTGTTCATCGTCTCGGCCGTTCGCCAAGGCGACGCGTTCGGGGTGACCAAGACCGAAAATCACAAATGCGGCCGCTGCTGGCGCTTCCTTCCCGAAGTGAAGGCCGACGGCGAGCTCGACCATCGCTGCGAGGAAGTCCTGAATGCTTAAGCTATGGCTGTCCTACAGGGCGGCATCCGTGCATGCTGCCAGCAATCGCCGGACAACGTCGCGTTCGGAACCGGAAGTCAGAAACATGCGCGTCACTGCGAACATCGGGAACATCCGCGGGGCAGCGGCATGAATTTCCGCTCCGGATATTTCGTTGCGCTGATCGTGTTTGCGCTCGACCAGCTCGTGAAGTGGGTCGTCACCGGGTCGCTCGGTATCGACCGCATCGGCGACCAGCTCACTATCACGCCCTTCTTCAACTTTACCTACACCGAAAACAACGGCATCTCGCTCGGCCTGTTCAACGCGACGACCGAAGTTGGTCGGTGGATGCTCGTCGCGGTGACCGCTGCTATCGCGCTCGCCGTCGGCGTCTGGATCACGCGCGAGAAGAACCGTGTCGACCAAATTGCGCTCGGAATGGTGCTCGGCGGCGCCCTCGGTAACATCCTCGACCGCGTCCGCCACGGCTATGTCACCGACTTCGCCGACCTTCATTTTGGCGAATGGCGGCCGTTTTTGATATTCAATGTTGGCGATGCCGCGATTAGCATTGCCGTGGTGATCCTGTTGCTGCGCGCGTTCCTGACCCGTAAGGAAGGCCCCAAGGAGACAATCGAACATGCGTAAAGTCTTTGCCGTCGCTGTCGTGCTGGCCGCCGCCGCTACCGTTGGCGCATGCGCCCACAAGCAGACGCCGGACGAATTTGCGGTCGCGCGCAATGCGCCTTTGATCGTGCCACCGGACTTCAACCTCGCGCCGCCGGTCGCCGGCACCGCCGGAATCAGCGCGGGCGAAGCGCAACAGCAGGCGATCGACGCCTTGTTCGGCGGCCCGGCGCCGCGCCCGCTTGGCGAGATGAGCATGCTTGACGTCGCCGGCCGCGATAGCGCGCAGCTCGGCATCCGCTCGACCGTCCGCGATCCCAACACGCGCGTCGTCGACAAGGGGCCGATGACCGTGACGATCCTCAATGCGCCGCAGGCCGATTCCAGTCTCGCCTCGGCGCAGGCGCAATAACCAGCTATAGTAACGCGTTCATCCATTCAGCGGGGCACAACCTTAGGATTTTGATGGCCGAAGAAAGTCTCACCGCACGCCTCGCAGAGGTGGAATCCATGCTCGACCGGTCGCGCCGGCGCTTCGAAGAAGGCGTCCGGCTGGTCGAGGACGCTCACCGCATTCTCGCCGACCTGCAGCAGGCGCTGATCGGTAGCCCGCGCAGCATCTCGCCGGAGGACAGCGAGGAAGCGGCGTCGCGGTTGCTGTCGTCGCTCAAGGCGACCGGCGGCGAAATGCCCGAAAGCCTTTGCGGCGGCCGCCTGTCGGTCGACCAGGTGCAGCGCCTGATCCGCATCGACGGCCATCCGATCGGGATCACCGAGATGGAATATCGCGTGCTCGAGCTGCTGGCTTTCGCGCGCAACAATGTCGTCACCCGCGCGATGCTCCTGAAGCATCTCTATCGCCGCGCCGACGACCAGCCGCAGCCCAAGATCATCGACGTCTTCATCTCCAAGCTCCGCAAGAAGCTCCGCAATGCGAGCGGCGGCGCCGAGTTCATCGAGACGATTCCGCAGCGCGGCTGGATTCTTCGCGACATCGACGAAAAGAGCGGCGCCTAAGCGCTTCGACCGTCAGGTTTTAAACATTTGTTAGCCCTGCTCCGGTTAGCCCGGAGCAATGCTGCACCTGTTTCCAGATCCAGCGTTTGAGCCGACGTCGGAGCCCTATTCAGAGGCCGTGTCGCGGCTGGCGAGCGTTCGCCACGCGTTGCGGCTCGTCGATCCGTTCGCCGGTGGCCCAGCCTCGGATGCCGAGAACGACCTCGACGTCGCGGCTCACTGGGGTTCGGCAGGCGAGGCAAAGCGCCGCTGGTTCGACAAGAGCTCGGCTCGGCTCGTCGGTGCCACCGCTGCCGGCGTCGAGGCCCTGCTCGAGGAACGCCAAGCTGGTCGTGCGCCTCACGCCGAAGCGAGCCGTGAGCTGGTCGCGCAAATCCAGCGCGAGCTCGCCGAAGTCTCCCGGCTGATTCTCGCTTAAGCGGGACCGATCGCCTTCGGGGTCGCCGGATCGGCACCCCACTCGCTCCAGCTGCCGTCGTACAGCCGCACCGAATCGTTGCCGAGCAAGTGCGCCGCAAAGATCAGACTGTTGGCCGTCACGCCCGACCCGCAAGTCGCGATGAACGGCTGCTGAGGGTCCGCTCCAGCCTCCGCAAAGAGCCGCTGGATTTCGTCCTTCGACTTGAACGTGCCGTCCTCGTTGTAGAGCGCCGCAAACGGCAGGTTCCGAGCACCCGGAATATGACCTGCACCAACCGCCGGTCTCGGATCGGCCTCGCTCCCCTCGAACCGTGCCTTGCCCCGCGCATCGATGAATAGATCAGGAATGCCGGCGAGAATTTGCTGCTTGGTCACGACTTCCGACCGATCCTCTTCGGCATCGAACATCGCCGGCCGGTGAGCGGGCTCCCCGTTCTCCGTCGGGCGGCCCTCCGCAAGCCACTTCCCGAATCCACCATCCAGAATTGCCACATGCCGTGCGCCGAAATGCCGGAACATGAACCAGCCCCGCACCGCGTTCCGCGTCGCCGAATGATCGTAGACGACGATCCGGTCTTCGCGACCGACGCCGATCCGCTCCATCGCCTCGCCGAACACCTCGGCGCTCGGAAGCATATGCGGCGCAGGATTGGACCGGTCGCTGACCTCGTCGATGTCGAGGAATCGGGCGCCCGGTATATGTTGATCGAGGAACTCAGCCCGGCCGCTCCGGCCGGTGGAAGGCATATGCCAGCTGGCGTCCACCACGACGAGGTCAGGCTCGCCCAGATGCTCCGCCAGCCATTCGGTTGAGACCAGTGAGTCCATGGCGCAAGGATAGGCTTAACCGGCGTCCCCTGCTAGCTAGCCGCCGATGGAAACGCGTCACCTAGGCCAGCCCAGCGCCCTGCCCGCCTCGCCCGAAGAGGCGGTTCTCGACTATGTGCCGAACCCGAGGCCCGGCACGCTTTACCTCGTCCGCTTTGCGGCGCCGGAGTTCACATCGCTGTGCCCAGTGACCGGCCAGCCCGACTTTGCGCATCTCGTCATCGATTATGTGCCAGCCGATACGATCGTCGAGAGCAAGAGCCTTAAGCTTTTCCTCGGTTCTTTCCGCAATCATTGCGGTTTCCATGAGGACGTCACGGTCGGGATCGGGCAACGGTTGATGGATGAGATGAAGCCGCAATGGCTGCGCATCGGCGGATACTGGTATCCCCGCGGTGGCATGCCGATCGACGTCTTCTGGCAGTCCGGCCCGCCGCCCGAGGGGTTGTGGCTGCCGGACCAGGGCGTGGCGTCCTATCGAGGGCGCGGCTGATTGGCCGAGCTGCCGAAGGTTGCGATCGTCGGTGCCGGCTCGGTCGGCTGCTTCATCGGCGGCTGCTGGCAGGCGGCCGGCCTGCCCGTCAGCTTCATCGGTCGCGAGAAGCTCGCCGAGGACATCCGCGCCAACGGCCTGACGCTCAGCGACTACACCGGCTGGCAGACGCACCTGCCCGACGTCGACTATCGCACCGACATGGCCGTGATCGGCGAGTGCGACATCATCGTCCTCACCGTGAAGAGCGCTGACACCGCGGCAACGGCACGCGAGATCGGAGCACGCAGTCGCAAAGGCGCGACAATCATCAGCTTCCAGAATGGGGTCGGAAATGCCGACATGCTGCGGCAGGAACTCGGGGACTGGCTGGAAATCGTGCCCGGCATGATCCCCTACAATGTCGCCTATCTCGGCGGCGGCCGCTTCCACAAAGGCGTGGCGGGCAAACTCTTCGCTGAAGACCGACCCGAGACGCGCCGACTCGCGCAAGCGATTGGCGATGGACCGGCGGCGCTTTCGCTCTCTCGCGACATGCTCGGGCTTGCTTGGGGCAAGCTGCTCATCAACCTGAACAATGCGGTCAATGCTCTCTCCGGTCGCACGCTGCTCGAGGAGTTGAGCGAGCATGACTATCGCCGCGTCGTCGCCGCCTCCCAGCGCGAGGGCCTACGCATACTGCGGCGCGCCCGGATTAAGCCGAAGAAGGTCGGCGCCGTTGCTCCATCATTGTTGCCGCTCGTCATCGGATCACCCGACTGGCTGTTTAACAAGCTGTTCCTGAAGGCGTGGAAGATCGACGAACGCGCGCGCTCATCGATGGCCGATGACCTCGCCTCCGGGAGGAAGACGGAGATCGACTATATCAACGGCGAGTTGGTGCGCCTGGCCGACCGGCTGGGTACCGAAGCCCCCGTTAACAAGGCCATCGTCGGACTCATCCGTTGGGCCGAAGCCGGGGCCAAGCCGTGGGAGCCGACCGCTCTCCGCCGCGAAGTGCTGAAGCGCTAGCGGAACGAGGCTTCCGGCTCAGGCATCGCAGCATGATCGTCCGGCGCCGGAGCGTCGGAGGCGCGCGACTTCGTCCACAAGTAGAGCGCGATCACGGCGACGGCGAACACGACCAAGCTGACGTAATTTACCGCCGAATATGGCTCGATCAACGCGAACACGCTGGCACTGTCGGCTGAGCCCGCTTTCTCGGCACCGGCGACAGCCGCGGCGTAGACGACGCCCATGAGGCTTTCGCCGACGATCAGACCGGTCGCCATCAGCACGCCCATCCGCTCGGCGAATTCCGGGCTGCGCGAGCCAACAGCCCAGCGGTTGTAGAACCAGCCGAGGACCGCCCCGACGGGGATGAACAAGGTGGCTTCCATCGGAAGGTAAATGCCCATGCCAATAGCCAACGGCGGAAGATGCATGCGCTTGCCTGACGATGCCTTGAGAACCTCGTCGATGATAACGGCGACGACGCCGATGATCGCGCCTTCGCGGATCAGGCCCCAGTCGAGGCTACCGCCGAGCACGCCCTGTGCGATCGTCGAGATGATCGCGGCCTGCGGCGCCGGCAATGCGCTGGCCCGTGCGCCGGGCGCCCCCTGGAACGTGAAGGCGGTATTCATAAGGTCGAGGATCGGCGGGATGACGAGAGCGCCGAACACGACGCCGAGCACCAGCGCGACCTGCTGCCGCCACGGCGTGGCGTCGACCAACTGGCCAGTCTTCAGATCCTGAAGATTGTTGTTCGAAATCGTCGCGACGCCGAAGATGATGGCGGTCACAAACAAGGCGAAAGCGACCAGCGACTTGGTCTCGTCGCCCCCCGCTCCGCGGAACATCGCCGCGAGGATTAGCGATATGCCGAGCACCGAGAGGATTCCGACGCCCGAAATCGGGCTGTTCGACGCGCCGATCAGCCCGGCCATGTAACCGCAGACCGCGGCGATCACCACGCCGGCAATGAGGATGTAGACGATGCTAATGCCGACGGTGGCGCCAGGACTGCTCGAAATCGGGGCGGTGTTGCCGAAGGCGTAGAGCAACAGCCCGATCGGGATCATCGAGATGAGGATGACGCCCGTGACAATGCCGATCGGCATGTCGCGCTCGGTAAGCGGCAGCTGGTCAGCGCGGCCCGCCTTGCGTTCGCGGCCGGCAAGCAGCGCCGAGCGGATGCCCGATACGATCGGCCCGATGATCTTGAGCAGCGTCCAGATAGCGGCGACGCCGATCGTACCGGCACCGACCATGCGGGCCTTGGTGCGGAATGCCGTGCTCACGAGCTTCTCGAGGTCGCCTGCCGCTTGAGCGATGAGCCCGGGATCCTGCGTCCAATGCGGAACGATGAAGACCCAGCTGATGATGAGGCCGACGACCATCGCAAGGCCGACCGCGACGCCGACGAGATGGCCGACGCCAATCAGCGCCATCGACAGGCTAGCCGACATTCCCGACGCGCCCGCACCCACGCGAAAGACCTTTGCGGCCGTGTCCGTGACGATCCGGGTCTTGGCGAGGAGGAAGTAGACAGCGGCGACGATCGTCGATCCACCGATGAGCGCGAGGCCGCGCTTGTTCTCCTCGGCGCCACCGACGCCAGAACCCACCTTCAGTACTTCCGCCGCGGCTACGCCTTCCGGGTAAGGCAAGTCGGTGCCGGTCACGAGCGCTCGCCGCAGCGGCACCGAGTACATGACGCCGAGGATGCCGCCGATACCGATGACGGCGACGGACAGCCAGTAAGGAAAGCCGGTCCACCAACCGACCATGATCAGGCCGGGCAGCACGAAGATGATCGCCGAAAGCGTTCCCGCCGCCGAGGCGATCGTCTGGACGATATTGTTTTCCTGGATGGTCGTGTCGCGGAAGGCCTTGAGCACGGCCATGGAGATCACGGCGGCCGGGATCGATGTCGCGAAGGTGATGCCGATCTTCAGCCCGAGATAGACGTTGGCGGCGGTGAAGACGACGGTGATGAGCGCGCCGAGGACGATGCCCCGGATCGTCAGTTCCTTGACGTTCTCGCCCGCCCGCAGGCCCTGATCTACCGACATTCAGATTTCCCCTTGGATAAATGCCGGCGTCAAATGCCAGGTGCCGGCGTCGAATGGCGGCGCAGCGCCCGCCACTCGCCCTTGTCTTTGACCCACACGTCGGTGAGCAGCACGCAATCTTCGATCACCCGCCCGAGATATTTGACCCGCCAGGTGGCGCGGATGGTGCCGACCATGACCTCGTCGAGCGCGGTCGCGTCCTGCACCTCGACTTCGATCGAATCGACGTCACGGCGCTGGATCGCGTCCAACCACTCATCGCGATGCATCATGAAGGGGCCGGTCGAGCGCGTGCCGATCAGCACGAAATCGGGGTGCACCAACGCGCGCAGCCGGTCCATGTCCTTGCTGCACAGGGCATCGCGCCACTCGCGCTCAAGCCCTTCGATTAGCTGGCAACTTTTACAACCCACTCAGTACGTTCTCCCAAGCCTCTTTAGGGCCGAACTTTCTGAAAACGAAAGACTGTGTCGTAACGCTGCATGAGAAGCGCGTCGCCTTCGCGTTTGAGCTTCTCCCCGTCGAAGCGCGCTTTCCCCAAGTCATTGCGATGAAAGCGGAAAAACAGCCGGTGGCCCCTATCTGGCGACAGTGGAAAGACCTGCCCAGTGGGACCGTAGACCGGCATTTCCGGCGCAATCGCCTTGATCGGCGCGTGGCCTGAAACGTCGACGCGGCCCGAATCGTCCGCGGAGATCTCGAATCCCGCGTTCGAGTCACTGGACGCGATAGCCTCCAGCGGGTGGCCCCATTCAAAGCCTGGATCCTCTAGCGTCATGTACAACTCGCCCTTCGGCGCGGGGTCGTCGCGGACTAATTCGAAAGCCGGCGCTTTCGGCATCGGATTGCTGGTCAGCGTCACATCCGCGCCCGCGGTGCTCCAGGTACCTTCCGCTTCCTCATCGACCGCGCCATAGGACAGACCGTATCGGAAATGGCCGTCTGGCTTGAGCTCTAGACCGGCCGCGACCTCAATTTGGTGCGTCTCGTACAGGCCGGCTGGTGAAGGCAAGGGCGTTGCTGCGCTGCAGGGCAGGGCGGCGGCTGCAATAAGAAGGGCAAGCGTCTTCTTCATGGCTTCGCTCTGGAACCTGCCTCATCGAAGGCCCCTGCGCTACCGTAAACCGAGCTATCGCTTCCGCCATTGCGGAGCCTCGTCCGCTACCGTAGCCTAATCCCTGTTAAGCGTACCATGGACCCGTGACGGGTTAGGTCCCCGTTCCGCGTTCGAGGTGCACGCGCCTTTATGGGGGATCTGATCATGCCCGACGAAAAACCGGTCGAAGAGGTCGACGTCACCAAGGAATGGCGTGCGACGCACGGACAAAAGTCCGCTGCCGCGCGCCTTCGCATATTCGCCGCCATCGCCTGGTTCATTGCGATCGGTACCGAAATCGCCGGCATCGTCATGCTCCGGCAGCATAGGTTCGACCACGGCAATCTTCCGCTGCTGATCGGTCTGCTAGTCGTCATCGCGGTCTTCGCCATCGGCGGGAGCCTGATGTGGAAGGCAGCGAACAAGCACGACCCGGCGCGTCAGTCCGACACGGCGAGGTTCTTCTTCCAGAACCAGCTTGGCGCAATCATCACGGTGATCGCCTTCCTGCCGCTCATTGTCCTGATCCTCATGGACAAGGACATGGACACCAAGAACAAGAAGATTGCCGGCGGCATCGGCATCGTGCTGGCCGCCGCGGCGACCTTCATCGGCATCGATTTCAACCCGCCATCGGTCGAGCAATATACCAAAGACATGAACAGCTGCGCGGCGCAGATCAAAGCCAACCAGCCCACGACGGCTTGTTCGCCCGAGGTTGCCGAGCAAGCCAAAGCCATCGCCGCGGACTCCAAGACGGTCGCCGACGCGACGAAGGACGCCGCGCACCCGAACGGTCAGGATGTCGTCTACTGGATCGCGCCGGAAAATGGCGCGAAGAAAGCCGCGACGCCGCACGTCTTCCATATCTGCAAAGGCGTGAGCCCATTGAAGGGCAAGACGGTCAACCAGGGCTCCGTGACGGAGGCCTATGCGGAGAATGCGACCCGCATTACCAAGCAGATCCCGATGGAGCAGAAGCAGTGCGGCTTCGGGGCTGCCGCAGCGACGGATAAGGCCGTCACGACGAACGCAGCTTAGTCGAGGAAAAGGAAAAGCCGTCACGGGAGCGAATCCCGTGACGGCTTTCTCATATCATCCGCCCCAAGGGAGCGGATGCTTACTTTCCGCTGATGTCGACGCCGACGAATGCTTCAGGCGAGTTGCCTCGCTTGACGAGCAGGAGGACACTGGAGCGTCCTGACTTGCGCGCCGCGTCGACCGCGCCGACCACCTGGGCCGGGGTGGTCACCAGCTGATTGTTGACCGACACGATAAGATCGCCGCGCTGCAGGCCTTCGTCGCCAGCGTCGCTATTAGGATCGACCGCGGTGATGATGACGCCACGTGCCGTCGCGGGCAGGCTCGCTGCACGGGCGAGTTCAGGCGTTAGCGTCGCTAGCGACAGTCCCAGCGCCTTCTGCGGTGCGACCGTTGTCGAGCCGGTGCCGCCACCGGCGGTGCCGGTGTCGCCACCGCTGAGCTTCGCCAGGGCTTCCTCCGTGGGCCGTTCGCCAACCTGGATGGTTACGGCCATCCGGCGCCCGCCGCGCACGATCTCAAGCGGGACCCGCGAGCCGACAGTGGTGTTGGCGACAAGGTAGGAAACCGTCTGGTCGGGCGTAACAGGCTGGCCATTGACGCGAACGATGACGTCGCCCTGCTGCAGTCCGCCGCGTGCCGCCGGACCGTTCGGAACGACCGAGCGCACGATTTCGCCGCTGTCCTTGGGAAGGCCGAGGCTCGGCGCGAGGTTCTCGTCGAGCGGCTGAAGGCCGACGCCGAGATAGCCGCGCGACGGCCGCTGGCCCTTCATCAGCGAATCGACGACCGGCTTGGCAAGCTCCGCCGGGATGGCGAGGCCGATTCCGACCGACGCACCGGTCGGCGAAATCAGCGCCGAGTTGATGCCGATGACGTTGCCGTTGAGGTCGAACATCGGTCCGCCCGAGTTGCCCATGTTGATGGCCGCGTCGGTCTGGATGTACCGGTCGTAGGCGCCAGTGCCGGTAATGCCGCGGTGGAGCGCGGAGATGATGCCGGCGGTGACGGTGCCACCAAGGCCATAGGGATTGCCGATCGCGAGGACCCAGTCGCCGACCCGCGCCTTGGTGCTATCGCCCCAGTTCACATAGGGCAGGTTGCGTCCTTCGATCTTGAGGACAGCAAGGTCGGACGTCTCGTCGCGGCCGATGATGCGGGCCGGATACTCCTTCCGGTCCGTCGTGATGACAGTGACCGTGTCGACCGTGCCGGAGCCGTTGACGCCCTGAACCAGGTGGTTGTTGGTGACGATGTAGCCGTCAGGCGAGATGATGAAGCCGGAGCCGAGCGAACCGGCCTCGCGGGTCCGCGGCTGCGCACCGCTGCCACCGCCCTGACTCTGACCCTGCGAATTGGGGTCGAAGCGTTTGAAGAATTCCTCGAACGGGTCGGCCTGCGTGCGCACCGGCACACGCTGCTTGGTCGAGATGTTGACGACAGCCGGCTGCAAGCGAGCGGCAAGGTCGGCGAACGACATTGGCGCCCCGCGCGGCGCGGAAGCAAGGCTCGATGGCGAGTTCTGAGCCACCTGAGCGCCCGCTTGCCCCGTTGCGAGGGAGAAGGCCGTTCCTCCCAAGAGCAGGGCCATTGCGACCCCATATGCGTAGCGCACTTTTCCGGACTCCTTCAGTCTCATCGATACTCCATATGTTGGCAGTGGGCGCAAGGCGCTAATCGCTGCAGCGGCTTAATGCTGTTTGAACGCCCCAACTATCGTGGTCGCCCCGAGAACTCCTTCAGATAATCATTTTGCGGCGACAAGACGATGGTCGTCGGCGAAGCCTTCTCCTGGCCATCGCCGATGAACGTGATCTGATAACTCTGCATCGCACGGTAGAAATCGTAGAAATCGGGATCCTTGCCGAAGCTTGCGGCATATACCCTCGCAGCGTCAGCGTCAGCCTGGGCACGAATGATCTGTGCCTGTTTGCCTCCCTCGGCAAGAATCGAGCGCGCCTCCTGCTCACGCGCCGTACGCATGCGATCGAACGCCGCACTGAGCGGAGCACCGTCTGGCAGGTCAGTACGCTTGATGCGGACGTCCAGCACCTCGACGCCATATTGCCGGGCGATCTTGTTTAACGACGTACGAACGCTGTCCATGATGCCCTGACGTTCCGGCGTCAGCAGCTGGGCGAACTCGATGCGGCCAAGCTCGTTGCGCACTTCCGACCCCAAGATCGGGCGAAGCTGTTCGGTCAGCTGCGCCTCTGTGCCGGCGCGGATATACATCAGCAGCGGGTCGACGATGCGATAGCGCGCGAATGCGTCGACCTCGAGGCGACGCTGGTCGGTCGAGATGACCTGCTGACGCTGCATGTCGACGTCCTGAACGCGCTTATCGATCCACACGATCTGATCGATGAAGGGGATTCGGAACGATATGCCAGCGCCTGCGGCCCCGATCGGCCTGCCTGCCTCGAATTGGTTCAGGACGGCCACCGGCTTGCCGAAGCGGACGACCACCGCCTGTTTAGTTTCAGGGATAATGGGAAAGGCCGACAGCAACAGTCCAAGCAAGAGGACCAGAAGGCCCGCCGCCATAAGCGGGCGGCGATGAATGAAATCCATCACTGCTGCGCCTCCTGCTGCTGGGTGGACTTCTGGACCTGCGGCAGCGGCAGATAAGGCGTGATGCCCGGCGCTTCGATGATCGTCTTGTCGACCTTCGAAAGGACCTGCTCCATCGTCTCGTAATACATGCGGCGGCGAGTAACCTCCGGAGCGAGCTTATATTGCTCGTAAACCTTGTCGAACGCCGTCGCGTCTCCCTGTGCCTTCTGGCGAAGCTGAAGGGCGTAGGCATTCGCGCCGTTGATGTAAGACTGCGCCTTCTGCTGCGACGCCGTCACCTGCTTGAAGGCGTCGTTCACTGCGGCAGGCGGGTCGGCCTGCTTGATTGCGATGCCCTGCACCTGGATGCCGGCACGATACGAATCGAGGATGCGCTGCATGCTCTCGGCAACCTGCGCCTCGATCTCGGCGCGGCGGTCGCCCATCGCGTCGTTCAGGCTGACGCGGCTAACGACCGATCTCATCGCGCTTTCGGCGACCTCGCGGATCGTTTCATCCGGCTGCGCAAGCTGGAACAGGTAGAGCTCCGGTGTGCGGATGTTCCAACGGACCTGGTAAGCGATGTCGATCAAGTTCTGGTCGCCCGTCAGCATCAGGTCGTTGGCGTCGTCAGATCCCAGGTCGATGTTCCGAATGTTCTCGACGTCGATCTTGGTGACGCGGTCGATCGGCGAGGGAAGCGTGATCCCGACGCCGGGACCAAGGGTCGAACTGTAACGGCCGAACCGGAGGACGACGCCGCGCTGCCCCGGCGAAATCGAGTGGATCGAGGTGAAGACGAGCCAGAGGGCTATGAATCCGAGCACGGCCCAGAAGATCAAGGCGCCGCTCGGGCGTGTCGGCAATCCGCCGCCGCCGCCGCCACCACCGCCGAAGCGGAGCCGCTTGCGCAGCAACTCGTCGAGCGATGCAACATTGGCCGCAGGGTTGAGGCCCGCCCGGCGCTTGCGCGGCGGCTCGCCCCACGGACCTGCGCCCTGGCCATCGTCAGGCGGCGGTTCGGAACCGCCACCGCTGCCAGAGCCACTGCCTGAGCCCCAAGGCCCCTTTGTGTCGGCGAACAGGCCGCGGACGCGGCTGCCCCACCCGGAAATGATGTTCATCGAGCGCGAATATAGAGAGGGTTACGGCGAAAAACAGTGGCAAGCCGCGCGGCGGCTCCTATGTCGCGCGAGATGGCCGACGCTCTGGACAATTTGCCCCACGAGGACCGCGTTCGCTCGCGAAAGCTGAGCGGCGGCGTTGCGACAATCATCGCCGACGCGACGGGGCTCAGCGAGGCCGAGCGGAAGGCGCTGGAGGACGAATTGCGCTCTGCCGCGATGAACGCGCCTGGCGTCAGTGAAGCGCGTGTGGCGCTCACCGCCACACAGACCGCACGGACGCTGATCGCAATCGGCAGCGGCAAGGGTGGCGTCGGTAAGTCCACCGTCACGGCCAACCTGGCCGTGGCGCTTGCGCGCGCTGGCAAGAAGGTCGGCGTGATCGACGCCGACGTTTACGGGCCATCGCAGCCCACCTTGTTGGGCAATCATTCGAAGCCTGAGGGCCGAGATGACAAGCTGCTTCCCGTCGAGGCGCATGGGGTTCGGTTCCTGTCTCTTGGCCAGCTTGTTTCTCCAGGGCACGCGCTGGCCTGGCGTGGCCCGATGGCGACGGGAGCGCTGGCAAACCTGATTGACGCGGATTGGGGCGACACCGAGGTCTTACTCGTCGACCTTCCTCCTGGCACCGGCGATGTCCAGCTATCGCTGATCCAGCGTTCTCGGCCCGCGGGCGCCGTGATCGTCTCCACGCCGCAGGACCTGTCGCTGATCGACGCCCGGCGTGCGGTTGACCTGTTCAACAAGACCAGCGTGCCGATACTCGGCGTGATCGAGAATATGGCGACCTACGTTTGCCCGCATTGCGGCCAGGCGTCGCACCCGTTCGGCACGGGCGGCGCTGAAGATGCTGCTGCGGAGATGGGCGTGCCGTTCCTCGGACGTCTGCCGCTGTCGCTTGCGATCCGCGAGGCGTCGGACGCGGGTCAGCCGCTCGCCGCCGAGGAAGAGATCTTTGCCGCCATCGCCGCGAAACTGTTGGCCGCCGTGGCGCATTGAGCGCGGCGAGAGGAATGTTTCGATGCCCCTGACCCGCGACGAAGACATTGCCGAGTTGCTGACCAATGCGCGAACGATTGCGGTCGTCGGCGCATCTGACCGCCCCAATCGACCATCATATGGCGTGATGAAGTTCCTGCAGGACTGGGGCTATCGGACCATCCCCGTGAACCCGCAGATCACCGGCGAGCATGTGCTTGGCGAATTCGTCTGGCGGGAGCTGGCTCAGATCGGCGTGCCGATCGACATTGTTGACATCTTCCGTCGGCCTGAAATGGCGGCCGAGGCGGTGGAACAGGCGATCTTCGTCGGCGCCAAGGCGGTATGGATGCAGATCGGCGTGATCAACGAGGAAGCTGCTGCCCGTGCCGAGGCAGCCGGCCTCAAGGTCGTGATGGACCGCTGCCCGAAAATCGAAATTCCGCGGCTGCGAGTCCCGCGAATCGCCGCCGACGCCTAAGCCGCGCCGACCGTCATTTCCGGTATGAGGATTGTCGGCGCGTCGATTCCGCGCCGGAACTCGAGATCCGCCCCCGGCTCTAGCGTCGCGAACATGTCGATCAGGTTCGAAGCGATCGTGATCTCGGCAACCGGCTCCGCGATTTCGCCGCCCCGGACCATGAATCCGACGGCGCCACGGCTGTAGTCGCCGGTCACGGCGTTCACGCCCTGCCCGATCAGCTCGATAATCAGCACCGCTTCGGGAAAGACGGAGAGCAATTCCTCGCGGCTCCGCTGTCCGGCTTCGATATAGAGATTGCTGGGCGCGGCGCCCGGCGCACCGCCCGCCCCGCGCGCGGCGTGACCGGTCGGCTCGATGCCCAGCTGCCGGGCTGACGCGCTCTCTGCAATCCAACTCTTTAGGACACCGTTCGACACAAGTTCGCACCGGGCGACGTGCACGCCTTCAGCATCGAAGGGGCGTGACCGCAGCCCGCGAAGTCGCAAGGGATCGTCGACGATCGTCACACCCCTGGCAAAGATCGCCTCGCCCATCTTGTCCTGCAGGAAGCTCGTCTTGCGAGCGACCGAGGACCCGCTGATCGCGCCGGAGAAGTGGCTGAGAAGGCTCGACGACACTCGCGGGTCGAAGATGACCGGATATTTGCCGGGTTTTGGCCGGGTCGGATTGAGCCTCGCGACCGCGCGGGCACCGGCCTTGGCACCGATTTCCGCCACATTGTCCAAGTCTTCGAGGAAGCGGGCGCTGTGCCAGGCGTGGTCGCGCTGCATCGTTGCGCCCTCCCCCGCCACCACTGACGCCGAGCAGCCATGCCCACTGCTGCGATAGGCGCCCGAGAAGCCGCCCGAAGTTGCTAAGGCCATGATATTTCCCGAGGCGGATGCGCTCGCGCCGCTTGAGTTGGTCACGCCCTCGACGGCCAGTGCAGCGCGTTCCGCTTCCAACGCGCGCGATTTCAACTCGGACGGATCGGGCTCGAACGGGTCGTAGCTGTCGAGCCACGGCAGTTCGCCACGCTCCAAAAGTACCTCAGGTGCGAGCCCCGAATAGGAATCCTCGGGTGCTTCGTTAGCCATTGCGAGGCAGCGCTCGACCAGCGTGCCAAGCACTTCGTCGGACAAATCGGAACTGGCCACCGTCGCCGAGCGCTGGCCGACGAACAGCCGCAGTCCGATTTGCTCGCCTTCCGATCGGCTTACAGCCTCGAGCTCGCCAAGGCGTACTTCGACGCTCGACGAGCTGCCGCCGACGTAAAGGGCGTCTGCGGCGGAGGCGCCGGCGGCAATGCCGCGTTCGACCAGGGACTCGGCGATCCGTTGTGCGTCTTCGGGTACTTGCATGGCCGGGGCGCCTAGCGCGAGGTGAGCCCGACGACCAGCATCGCGAGGAACACGAGCAAGCCGCAGGTGCGGTTAGACCGGAACAGCCGCAGCGCCAGCTCGCCATCCTGAGGGTCCGCGCGTAGGGACTGGTTGGCGAGGTGGAGCGCCGCCGGTACCAATGTAACAATGGCCAGCCAGTCGGAACGGACGGACCACACCGCCGCGCACCACAGGAGCAATGCCGCCGCGTAACAGGCACCAACACCAACCGCAGCTTTGTTACCAAGACGCCTCGCCGACGATTTTACGCCGACCAGCGAGTCATCCTCGATGTCCTGAATCGCGTAGAGCGTGTCGTAGCCGACCACCCAAGCCACGCTGCCAAGCCAAAGAAGAATCGCCGGCCATTCGAGCTTTCCCGTCACGGCCGGCCATCCGACCAGCGCTCCCCAGGAAAAGACCAGGCCGAGCCAGGCCTGCGGCCACCAGGTGATGCGCTTCATGAACGGGTACGACGCGACCGGTAGAATGCTCACGAGCGAAATGATCGCGGCTGTGACGTTGAGCTGGAGCAGCACGATGACGCCGATGACGCACAAGAGTCCGATGAGGAGCCAGGCAGCGCCGAGCGACACGCGCCCGCTCGCCAACGGCCTCAGCCGCGTTCGCTTGACATTCCGGTCAAGCTCCCGATCGACGATGTCGTTGTAGACGCAACCCGCACTACGCATCGCGAAAGCGCCGAGCGCCAGCCACAGGAACAAGAACCATCTGCCGTCGACCCCAGCGAGCGCGACGCTCCACGCGCACGGCCAATAGAGCAGCCAGGTTCCGATCGGCCGGTCGAGCCGCATCAGCGACGCGAACGGCCGAATGCGCGGCGGCAACGCGCCAATGAATCCGCGCCGCTCGCTGTCGGGAACGATGTCGGTATTAGCGGCCATGGGCTGACGGCCTAGCCGAGTGCAGCTTGGCCGTCAGCCCAAGGGAATGGAGTGGCGGTTAAGCGAGCCCTCGACGGCCAAACACACGGCCAGAGCCATAATTCAGCGAGCGGATCTGATTCAGCGCCTTGCGCTCACGCGTCGATACCGCGCCTTCCAGCCCCTCGGCCGAATCGAAGCAGGCGCCGATCTTACCGTTCGACGCCCAGCGAACCTTCGCGTCCATTTCGCCGCGGTCGGGTATGACGAGGCGAAGCGCCTCTTGCGGCCCGAACTTGTCACCAGTGAACTGACAGCCTTCGAACGAAATGTCCGAGACTTCGACAACCGACCGGCTGCCGTCCGGACGGAACGCCAGACCGACCAGGTCGACCGGCCGGCGCCTCTCGCGCCTTTGCTCTTCTTTACCCCAGCCCATGTTTCGCTCCCATTCTGCAAGATGGTGAAAGCTACATTATCCATTGCGGCGCGGGAGCCGTTGCCCGTTAACCGTCCCGCGCAGGGACAGACGGCGTAGCGGCGGGCGCGAGCAGCCGCTAAGCCGCGCATATGCCCGCGACGCCCGCTTGGCCGCCAAAGAGCCTCCCCCGCCTGTTCGTAAGATCGCCGCTCAGCGAGGGCGCGAGCGTCGAACTCGATGCGGGCCAGGCGAACTATCTCGGCAATGTGATGCGCCTCGGCGCGGGCGCTGAGCTGCTGGTGTTCGACGGAAAGTCCGGCGAGTGGCTCGCGCGCATCGCCGATGCCGACAAGAAAAGGATGACGCTCAGCGTCGAGCGCCAGACGCGGGAGGCGGAAACGATCCCCGACGTCTGGCTCGCCTTCGCACCCGTGAAGCGCACACAAACCGACTGGCTCATCGAAAAGGCCACGGAGCTTGGCGTTGCTCGCCTGCTGCCGGTGATGACCCAGCGAACGGTCGCCGAGCGCGTGAAGCTCGAACGATTGCAGGCCATTGCGATCGAAGCGTCGGAGCAATGCGGACGCACGATCGTCCCAAACGTTTCGGAGCCAGTGTCTTTGAGCCGTTTTCTCGCGGATCGGGATGAGGAACGTGCCCTCTATTTCGCCGACGAAAACGGCGGCGCGGCTGCCGCTGCGTCATTCAAGCCCGGCCCGTCCACGATTCTGACCGGACCCGAAGGCGGGTTCACCGACGGCGAACGCGCGCTTGTCCGCGCCGCGCCGAATAGCGTCGCCATCTCGCTCGGTCCGCGTATCCTACGGGCCGAGACAGCTGCCCTCGCGGCCATCGCCGCTTACATGACAACAGCAGGCGACTGGCGCTGACGCAGCGGCGAAGCTAGGGCGCGTTGCAAATGACAACGCGAACCGACGACCGTGCCAGCCCGCTCATCGAGAGCCGTGACGACCTCTTGTCGGTCTTCGCGCGCGGCGAAAAACCCGCCGAACGCTGGCGCATCGGTACCGAGCACGAGAAGTTCGTGTATCGCCTCGCCGACCATCGCGCGCCGAGCTACGACGAGCCCGGCGGCATCCGGGACCTGCTCAACGGCCTCACCGAATATGGCTGGGAGCCGGTCATCGAGAACGGCAACGTCATCGCGCTTAGCGGGGTAGATGGGAACATCAGCCTGGAGCCTGCCGGCCAGTTCGAGCTCAGCGGCGCCGCGCTCGAAAACCTCCATCAGACCTGTGCGGAAGCGGCGCGCCACCTCGATCAATGCAAAGCAATCGGCGAGCGGCTCGGTCTCGGCTTCCTGGGTCTCGGCATGTGGCCCGACAAGACGCGCGCCGAGCTGCCGATCATGCCTAAGGGCCGCTACGCGATCATGCTCAATTACATGCCGAAGGTCGGCAGCCTCGGCCTCGACATGATGCTTCGCACCTGCACGATCCAGGTGAACCTCGATTATTCGTCCGAAGCCGACATGGTGAAGAAATTCCGCGTCGGCCTGGCACTGCAGCCGGTGGCGACCGCGCTGTTCGCCAATTCGCCTTTCACGGAAGGCAAGCCCAACGGCTTCAAGAGTTTCCGCAGCCACATCTGGGAAGACACGGACCCTGATCGCACGGGCATGCTGCCCTTCGTGTTCGAGGATGGGTTCGGATACGAGCGCTACCTCGATTATGCGCTGAACGTGCCGATGTACTTCGTCTATCGCGACGGGAAGTACATCGACGTCGCGGGCGAGCGATTCGGCGATTTCCTCGATGGCAAGTTGCCGCAGCTTCCGGGCGAAAAGCCGACCATTACCGACTGGACCGATCACCTCTCGACCGCTTTCCCGGAAGTGCGGCTGAAGAGCTTCCTCGAAATGCGCGGCGCGGACGGTGGACGCTGGAGCCGGATCTGCGGCCTTCCCGCTTTCTGGGTCGGCTTGCTTTATGACGCTCAGGCGCTCGATGCAGCGTGGGATCTCGTGAAACATTGGAGCATCGACGGGCGCGAGAAGCTGCGCCATGACGTGCCCCGCCTCGCGCTTGAAGCGGTTACGCCCGACGGTGAGACCATGCGCGATTTCGCACGTCGCGTGCTGAATGTTTCCGCGGACGGCCTCACGCGCCGCGCGCGCCTCAATAGCGCCGGCGACAATGAGGGCGGTTTCCTTGATCCATTGCGCGACGTCGTTGCAATGGGCATGACCCCCGCCGACCGCCTTTTGCAGAAGTATGAGCAGGAGTGGGGCGGCGAGCTGTCCCACATCTATGAGGAATTCAGTTTCTGATGGACATGCCAGCCACCACGCGCCGGAGCCTATATCCGGAGATCGAGCCCTATGAGACGGGCTTTCTCGACGTCGGTGACGGCCATAAGCTCTATTGGGAACTGACCGGAAATCCCAACGGAAAGCCGGCCGTGATGCTTCACGGCGGTCCGGGCGGCGGCTCGAGCCCCGACCATCGGCGGCAGTGGAACCCGGACAAGTACAAGATCCTGGTGTTCGACCAGCGCGGCTGCGGCAAGTCGACGCCTTACGCGAGCCTCGAGAACAACACGACCTGGGACCTGGTCGACGATATCGAGAAGCTGCGCACGCAGGTTTCCAAAGTCGAAAAATGGCAGGTATTCGGCGGCAGCTGGGGCTCGACGCTCTCGCTCGCTTACGCCCAGAAATATCCGGAGCGCGCGACCGAAATCATCCTTCGCGGCATCTTCCTGTTTGATCAGTATGAGATCGACTGGATGTACAAGGATGGCGGCGCGTCGCAGATCTATCCGGACAAATTCGATGAATTCCTGGCGCCGATCCCGGAGGCCGAGCGCGGCGACCTGGTCGAAGCCTACCGCAAGCGGCTGACCGGCGACGACAAGACTGAGCAGCTTCGTGCCGCGCAAGCGTGGAGCAAGTGGGAAGGCGACATAGTCACACTGCTTCCGAGTGCCTCGACAATCGAGCATTTTACTTCGCCCGAAGTCGCTGTCGCGGTCGCTCGGATCGAGAACCATTACATGGCCACCAACGGCTGGTTCGAGGAAGGCCAGCTACTGCGCGGCGCCGAGAAGCTGCGCGGCATCCCCGGTGTCATCGTCCAGGGCCGCCACGATACCTGCACACCGCCGGTCGCCGCGTGGAAGCTCAAGAAGGCGTGGCCCGAGGTCGAACTGAACATCATTCCTGACGGCGGGCATCTGTTCAGCGAGCCTGGCGTGCTGGACGGCTTGGTGCGAGCTACCGACAAGTTCGCCGGGCTATAGGCCGGCGCTCGGGAGCGTGAGGGGCAAGCATCCAATCGGGCTCGCCGTCCTCGCCGGAACCGAGCTTGCAGAGCGCTTTTCGTACTACGGCATGACGGCGCTTCTGGCGCTGTACATGCGCAAGCAGCTGCTTCTCCCCGGCCACGTCGAACATGTGATCGGACTCGCGGGCCTCCGGCATCTCTTCGAGTTCCGCGGGCCGATGTCGGATCAGGCATTCGCGTCGCTGATTTATGGCTGGTACGGCGGGCTCGTCTATTTCACGCCGCTGATCGGCGGTTGGGTCGCAGACCGCTGGCTAGGCACCAAGCGCACGGTCGTCGCCGGCGCGCTGCTGATGAGCGCGGGCCATCTGGCCATGTCGCTCGACGCGACCTTCTTGATCGCCCTGATTTTGCTGATCGTCGGATCGGGATTCCTGAAAGGAAACATCGCCGCGCAGGTCGGCACGCTTTATCCCAAGGATGCGGAGTCGCTGCGCGAGCGCGGGTTCACGATCTTCTCGACCGCGATCAACATCGGCGCCGTTGCAGGGCCAATCGCGACGGGAACGACGGCGATCGTTTATGGCTGGCACGCGGGTTTCGCGCTTGCGGCCGCACTGATGCTGCTGGCGCTGATCGTCTATTTGATCGGGTCGCGGACGCTGCCGAGCCACCGCGAAGTGCGATCGGAGAAGGTCGTCCACCCTCCACTGACGCACGACGAGACAGTCCGCACTTGGTGCCTGCTCGCCGTTATCGCGCTGATGATCCCGGTCAGCGTCACGTACACGATGGTCTGGAACATCGGCGTGGTCTGGGTCGACGGCCATGTCGATCTCGCCTCGCCGTTCGGAACCGTGCCCGCGAGTTGGTTCAACTCGGTCGACAGCTTTGCGAGCATTGTCATCGCACCAGTTCTCATTGCGCTCTGGGCATGGCAGGCGCGCCGCAAGTCCGAGCCGGTAAGCATCACCAAGATCGCGCTCGGCGCGTTTATAACCGGTTTGTCCGCGCTGCTCCTGGCCCTCGGCTGTCTGACGGCGGGAAGCGACGGGCGCGTGTCGGTCGTCTGGCCTCTGCTCGGCTGGTTCGGCATGGGCGTCGGCTTCATGTGGTACTGGCCGATCGCGCTCTCGCTCGTGTCGAGCGCCGCGCCGCCGAAGGTGAATGCGACGCTGATGGGTGGAACCTATCTGGCGCTGTTCTTCGGCTCCGCGATCATGGGCTGGGTCGGCAGCTTTTACGACCAGATGGGTAATGGCGCGTTCTGGACGATGGACGCCGCCATCTCGCTCGTCAGCGCCCTGGTCATCGTCGCGCTTAAGAAGCCGCTCACACGGATCCTCGAACCCGCTGATCAGTCGCCCGGGTGATAAGTCCGCTCCGTGTGCCCCTTGAGCTGGTCCGGATAGAAGTAGACCTCGCGTAGATTGCCCGCCGCGTAGCGCGGCGCTTCGTCGTTGAAGTGCTTCGACGCGGGATCGCCGCTCTCGCCCCCGGCGGTGATGGCATGCGCGCGAACCCGCTTTCCGAACTCCACGACCGCGACGAAACTGTTGCCGTAAGTGCCGTAGGTGCGCTTGGTCGCGGAAGGCGTGCGCTGCTCGAAAGACGCAAGCGAGCCGTAGGCTGCCGGAGCGAATGGGACGGGGATGCTCGGCGCTGCATCGCTAAACTGCTGAACGATCGCGTTGGAAGCCCGCTGGAAGCGGTTGATCTCGCCCCACGGGACTTGCCAGCGGCCGTGACCGATGTCGCGCAACTCGTTCATCGCTTGCTCAAGCGCTCGCAGCTTGTCTTCGTCAGAGGTGTCGCGCGCAAGACGCATCATCTTCCTGTTTCCGGGCTCGCTGGCGGGCTCAGCGATCACTTCACGGAGATATTTTCCCCAGAGCACGGCGACCGATTGCGCGACCGAGTCCGCGCTCCAGCGATAGTCCCACGACCGCAGGACCGCGACCGGCCCTGCAAGCGTCAGCTTGCGACCGTCTTTCGGAAGCGCGTCATAAGCGCGCAGCAACGAGGGGATGAGCACTGCGAAGCCCGGTTGGTAGCTGTCGTAGGCGGCTGACTGCAGCCTCTCGAGCGTCCAACCCCTGCCGCCAGTCAGAAGCTGGTGCGCGTGGAGCCCGCGATAATTCTCTCCGTCGGTGTCCATGTAGCGGGGGAACCGCACCTGCTTCGGGCTGTCCGGCCCAGCGGCTCGATAGGGCCACGCATTGGTGTTCTGCGCCCAGCCGCTCGCCGGGTTTAGCACGCTCGGCAGCTCGCCGAGCGCATGGTTGCCCCGCCAGTCCGTTGCGGGATCGCTGCCATCAACAGGCTTAGTGTAGTCGAAACGGTCGTTGCGAATCGGAACGAACTGCGGGTGGAGATAGGCGATCTCCCCGCGGTCGTCGGCAAACAGGGTGTCGTTGGAGCTATTCGCCTTGAAGTCCGCGATGCGCAGAAACGAGGCTAGGTCGGTCGCCTTCGTCCGGAGGAAGCTCTGCTGCAGCGCCACGACCGGGCGATCCATCATGGCAAACGCGATCCAGCGGCCATTAGCGGCGCGGACGATCGGACCGTGGTGCGTGCGATAAGTGGTGAAGCTGCGCGTGACGAACTTGCCGTCCGCCCTCCGGAATTTGATAGTGATTGGCCGAACAGTCAGCGGCCGGCACTCGGCTCCGTAACGGTAGCAGAAACCCTTGCCGCGCCGCTCCACCTTCTCGGCAAACTCGTCGACGCTATCGACGCCGCTCGACGTGTGCATCCAGCCGGCATGGGCGTTGAAGCCCTGGTAAATAAAGAATTGGCCCCAGGTGGACGCGCCATAGGCGTTGAGTCCCTCACCGCTCGTCACCTGCTGTTCCGACCGGAAGTAGAAGCTGGTGTGCGGGTTGATCAGGAGCAGCGCGTTACCGTTCGCGGTGATTTTCGGCGCGATGGCGATGCCGTTGGAGCCTTGACGCTCGGTCCACGGCGCGAGCGCGGCGACCATCGGCTTGCCCGAGTAAAAGGCGCGGAGCTGCTTGAGGTCGATGCGCTCGATATCCCCGCCGATGCTGCCCTCGGTGAAGCTCAGCGCCATCCATGGCTCGAAGCGCTTGATGGCGCGCGGTTTCGTCTGCGGGTGCAATGCGAGGAAGTAATTCAGTCCATCCGCCCACGCGTCCATCAGCCGCCGCATCGATTGCGGGCTTTTCCGGTAGTCTGCCTTCAGCTCGTTCTCGCTGACGTAGAGCAGTGCGCGCAAATCCTGCCAGATCGCGTCCTCGCCCTCCGCCTCGGCCGTGCGTCCAAGACTTGTCAGGTAATTAGCCTCGATACGCGGGAAGTCGTCCTCGGCCTGCGCATAGATCATGCCGAAGACTGCGTCGGCGTCGGTTTTCCCATGGATGTGCGCGATGCCCCAATCGTCGCGCACGATGGTTACGCGCGCCGCCCGCTCCCTCCACTCGCGCATCCCGTGCTGAGGGATCGGCAGCGTCGCTGCGGTAAGGGTGAGGAGGAGCGGGAAGAGTGCGGCGGCGAAAGACTTACGCATCCGGCAAGGCTTGGCTCGCCTTGCCCCAGCCTGCAAGCAGCTTCGATCCCGCGCGCTCGATCAGCTCGTCGGCGTCGCGAATGCTGAAGTGGCCGCCGCTATCGTACCGGTCGAGCTCTTCCCATGCGATGGGTGCTGACACCGGCGCGCCTTCTCGGGCGCGCGCCGAGTAGGGCATGACCGCCGTGGCGCCGCGCTGATTGCGCAACCAGTCGAGGAAGATGCGGCCCTGCCGTTGCACCTTGCGGATGTTCGCCGTGAACATCTCCGGCTCGGCCTCGGCGATAGCGCGGCTGAAGCGGTCGGCAAAGCTTTTGACCGTCGGCCAATCTTTCGACGCATCTAGCGGAACGACAACGTGGATGCCCTTTCCCCCTGAAAGCAATGGGAAGGTCTTGAGCCCCAGGTCGCCGAGCAGCGCTTTCAGCCGCAGCGCCGCTTCCTTCACCTTGGCGAAGTCGAGCCCGACGTCGGGATCGAGGTCAAATACCAGCCGGTCGGGATACTCGATCTTGTCAACCTTGCTGCCCCAGCCGTGGAATTCCACCGTGCCCATTTGCACGCAGGCAAGCAGCCCTTTGATGTCGTCGAAATAGAGATAGTCCTGCATCTCCCCATCCTTTTCCTTGATGGGGATGTGCTTCACGTCCGGCCCGAAGGTGCCGCTGTCGTGCTTCTGGAAGAAGCACTTCTTGGCACGGCCCTGGGGACAGCGAATCAAAGTCATCGGCCGACGTGCGGCGTCGATCATGATGAGCGGGTCGACAGCGGCGTAGTAATTGGCGAGGTCGAGCTTGGTGAGGCCGTCTTCGGGATAGATCACACGCTCGGGGCTGCTGATCTTGATGCCCAGACTTTCGGCCGTTGGCCGTTCGGACTTTTTCTCCGCCTTCTTCAGGTATTTCGGCGTTTCGACGACCACATCCTTGGCGGGCTTGTCCTCGCGCAGCCCGATGAAGCTCGGATGGCGAAGAATACCTTCGTTGGTGAATTCGGTGAAGGCAATCTCGGCAACCAGCTTCGGCTCGATGAAGTGCGCACCCTTGCGGTCTGCGCGCGGCACTTCGACAGGCGCCTTGTCGACCTCGAGCGGTTTCATTCGGCCCATCATTTCTTCGATGAGCTTGCCGCTGAAACCGGTGCCGACCTTACCGACATATGTCAGCTTGCGCTTCTCCTTCGCCGCCAGCAGCAGCGCGCGGAAGCCAAGGCGCTTGTCGCTTTCCGACCAGCCGACGATCACGAATTCCTGGCGCTGAATGCATTTGACCTTCAACCAGCAGCGCGTGCGCGTGCCGCGATATGGTGCGTCCGCCTTCTTCGAGACAATGCCCTCGCCGCCCTGCTTGCAGACCTCGTTGAACAGGGCCTCGCCCCGACCGACAACATGGTCGCCGTAGAGGATCGGCGGCGACACGCCCTCGAGCATCGCCGCGAGCCGCGCCTTGCGTTCGATCTGCGGCAGCTTGCGGATATCCTCTCCCCGATCGACCAACAGGTCGAAAGCGTAGAAGACGAGGTTGGCGCCCTTGGCTTCCTTCAGCGTCGACTGGAGAAGCTGGAAGCTCGGTTTTCCATTGTCGTCGATCGCGACCGCCTCACCATCGATAAGGCACCCGGCAGGCAGCTTCGCCGCGGCTTTGACCAGCGTCTTGAACTTGTCGCTCCAGTCCTTGGCATTGCGGGTCCACGCCGTTGCGACGCCGTCGCCGACCGCCAGCAGCAAGCGGTAGCCGTCGTACTTATACTCGTGGATCCAGCCGTTGCCGGTGGGCACGTCGTCGACGAGCGTCGCCAGCTGCGGCTGTTCGAACGCAGGCGGCGCCGCACTCGCCTTTCGCTTGCCACGGCCGCCCTTCTGACCGCCGCGGTTGGAGCGCCACACATCCTCGCCCGTCGCAATTTCCGCCATCGTCCGCCCCGTGGTGACGCTCGTCACGCAATTGTCGACGAGTGCGTTGCCGTCGTCGGGGTCCGCATAATCATCGGTCACCTTTTTCAGCATCCACGGCTCTGCCTTCTCGCCGCGCCGCGGCTTGAGCCGGAACATCACCCATTCGCCCTTCATGCGATCGCCTTCGAGCGTGAAGTGGAGATGCCCCTCCTCGATCGTCTTGCTCGGGTCCTTGGACAGCTGGGGGATCCAGCGCCCCTGGTCCCAGAGCATCACCGTCCCGCCGCCATACTCGCCCTTGGGGATCGTGCCCTCGAACGTACCGTAGTCGAGCGGGTGGTCCTCCGTGCGCATGGCAAGTCGCTTTTCGTCCGGGTCGAGGCTCGGGCCCTTGGGCACTGCCCAGCTCTTGAGGACGCCGTCGAGCTCCAGCCGGAAGTCCCAGTGCAACCGCGACGCGTCATGCTTCTGGACAACGAAACTGTCGCCCTTGCCCTTCAGCTTCCGCCCACGCGGCTCCTTGGTCTTCGAGAAGTCGCGCTTGCGATTGTAGGTCTCGATATCGAGCGGAACCTTGCGGGCCATGGCCTAGCGTTTCCGTCCCCCAACCGCGGCCTTCTTGGCCGGCGCCTTTTTCGGCGCGTGCCGCGGTGCGGGTTTCCTGGCGGTCGTTTTCTTGGCCGTTCCCTTGTCGTTGGCCGTCTTGTCGTCGCCGAGGCTTTTCTTCAGCGCCGCCATCAGGTCGATGACGTTCGAACCCTTGGGCGGGCCCTCGTCGGCGTCGGGATCCTGAATGACCTTCTCGCCCTTCTTGCACTGCTTCTCCTCGATCAGCTTGTGCAGCGCGTCGACGTAGCGATTGTGGAACTCGCTCGGATCGAACTTGCCGGTCTTCCGCTCAATCAGCATCGCCGCCATGTCGAGCAGGTCGGCATCCGGCTCATGGTCGCCGATCTCTCGGAAATAAGACTGCGACTTGTTGACCTCGTCTGCGTAACGCAGCGTCTCCAGCAACATGCCGCGCCCGCAAGGCTTGATCGCGACCACATATTCCTGGCCCCGCATGGCAAGCTGGCCGACGCCGATCTTCTTCGCCGCCTTCAGCGCGTCACGAAGGACGACATAGGCCTCTTCAGCCAGATCGTCGGCAGGCACCACAAAATAGGGCTTGTCGTAATACATGGCGTCGATGTCGTTGGTGTCGACGAACTCGACGAGGTCGAGCGTCTTACGGCTCTCCAGCTTGACGCTCTCGATCTCCTCGGGGTCGAGCAGGACGTAATGGCCCTTCGACACCTCATAGCCTTTGACGATCTCGTCGCGATCGACCGGCCCGATGCCTGGCACGACCTTTTCATATTTGATGCGCTTGCCGCTGGGCTCGTGCACCTGATGGAACTGGATCGCCGCCCCACTCTTGGTGGCCGAGTAAAGCTCGACAGGGATGGACACCAGCGCCAGCCGGATTTGTCCTCGCCAGATCGGTCGCGCAGCCATGACATTCGCCTCCTCTTGTGGGGCGATTCAATCAATGCGCCGTCGACTCGTTCCGTGTCGAGTTTTTGAGTGTGCGCACAAAGGTGGCGACGTCGCCGCCGCGCGAGACAAGGTCGACGATCGCCGAACCGCAGATGACGCCCCTGGCGCCGGCGTCGAGGGCTGCACGTACGTGCTCCGGCTTTGAGATGCCGAAGCCGAAAACGGGCGCCGGTGCACCGGATCGTTTCAGCCGCTCGACGAGGCCAACGTCGAATTCACCACCGGCGTGCGTGCCAGTGATGCCGACGCGGCTAACGCAGTAAGTGTAGGCTTTCGAAAGCTGCGCGATCTGATTCAACGTCGGCTCCGGCGTATTGGCCGCGGCAATCAGGACAGGTTCGACGCCTGCCTGCTCCATTTCCAACGCGAAGCGTTCAGCTTCCAGCGCGGGAACGTCGGCGATCAGCAGGCTGTCGGCGCCCGCTTCCGCGGCGTCTCGCATGAAGCCCGCGCGGGCCACGACGAGATTGGCGTAAGTCAGGATACCGACCGGCACGTCGGGATGCCGGCTGCGGAATCGCGCGATCAGGTCGAAGCAGTCGCCGACTCGAACGCCTGATGCCAGCGCACGCTGGGCAGCCGCCTGGATGACCGGCCCGTCCGCGACCGGATCCGAGAATGGAATGCCGACCTCAACCATGTCGGCACCGCCCTCGACCACGGCGTCGAGCAAGCTGGCGCTGGTCTCGAGGCCCGGATCGCCGAGCATGAGGAATGCTCCGAACGCGCCTTCGTCCCCAAGGCGGTCGAACATCGCAGCATATCGGCTCATGCCGAAAGGCCGAGCAGCTGCTGCGCCTGCGCGACGTCCTTGTCACCGCGCCCGGACAGGCCGACGAGGATCGCGCTTTCGGGCTCAGCCTCGGCAAGCTCCAGGGCATGAGCGAGCGCGTGCGCTGACTCGAAAGCGCATAGAATGCCCTCTTTCTCGGCCAATGCTGTGAACGCGGCCAGCGCCTCGTCATCGGTGGCACCGACATAGTCCGCCCGGCCGCAGTCCTTCAGGTACGCATGCTGCGGCCCGACCGCCGGATAGTCGAGGCCCGCGGAAACAGACCAGGTGTCCGTGATCTGCCCGTCGCCGTCTTGCAGAACGTAGGTTTCGGCGCCGTGGAGGATGCCGGGCGTGCCGCGCAGAAGCGTGGCACCGTGATCGGCGCCGTTGAGACCTTTCCCTGCCGCTTCCACGCCGATGAGCCGAACGTCATCGTCGATGAAATCGGCGAACAGGCCGATAGCGTTTGAACCGCCGCCGACACAGGCGATTACGGCGTCAGGCAGACGACCCAACTGCTCGATCATTTGCGCACGCGCCTCGCGGCCGATGATCCGCTGGAATTCGCGGACCATCGTCGGGAAAGGGTGCGGGCCCGCGGCGGTCCCAAGCAAATAATGCGTGTCGGCAAAGGTTGCCGACCAATCACGAAGCGCTTCGTTTATGGCGTCCTTCAGCGTGTGCCCGCCGCTTTCGACAGGCACGACCTTCGCGCCCATCAACTCCATGCGGAAGACGTTGAGCTGCTGCCGGGCCACGTCTTCGGCGCCCATGTAAATGACCGTTTCGAAGCCCAACAGCGCGCCGACGATGGCGGTGGCCACGCCATGCTGACCGGCGCCGGTTTCGGCAATCAGCCGGGTCTTGCCCATGCGCTTTGCGAGCAACCCCTGTCCGAGCACCTGATTCGTTTTGTGCGCGCCGCCGTGAAGCAGGTCCTCTCGCTTCAAATAGATGTTGCCGGGCAGATTGCGGCAGCGCGTCAGCGGTGTTGGGCGGCCGGCATAATTGGCGAGCAGGCCATTGAGCTCGGCCACGAACGCCGGATCGCCCTGCGCGTCAAGAAAGGCCGCCTCGAGCTGTTCGAGCGCGGGGACGAGGATTTCGGGAACGTAGCAGCCGCCGAACCGGCCGAAGCGACCGCTTAGGCGCATTCGCGTAATCGCTGGCGACAGTCGGCACGGAGAAAATCGAACAAGCCCTTGATCTTGTCAGCGGACTTGAACCCGGGCCGCTGGTCGACCGACGAACCGATATCGATTGCGTAGGCGCCGAGCTGCTGCGCGGCCCGCGCATTCTGCGCGCCGATCCCCCCTGCGAGCAAAGCGCGATCGAGCTCCGGATGATCCTTCACCAGCGACCAGTCGAAGCTGCGTCCACTACCGCCTTCCGCACTGTCGAACACCAGCCGGTCGCCGCCGCGTCTCGTGAGCGGTTCTCGTCCGACGCTGAGCGCGGTCCATATCTCGCAAGCGCTCGGCAACTCGCGGCGAAGTGCGCGGACATATTCAACGTCCTCATGGCCATGAAGTTGAACGGCATGGAGGTTCAGCAGCGTCGCAATGTCCGTGACCACGCCAAGGGGAGCATCACGGAAAACGCCAACCGGCAGGATTCCGCTCAGTCTTGAAGTACCGGCCAGCGGCGCGGCTTCGTCTGCGGTCACGTGGCGAGGGCTGCCGGGAACGAAGACGAAGCCGGCAAATGCCGCCGGCCGGGCGGCGCGCATGTCGGCACCGCTGTTCAAACCGCACAATTTGGTGCGCCCGAAGATCAGTTCGCGCGCCGCCTGCGCGGGATCGCTCGCGCGCATTAGCGACGAGCCGACCAGGAAGGCGTCCACGCGCGGCGCGAGGCGATCGACGTCGGCCCGCGTGTTGATGCCGGATTCGGACACCAGCACGCGATCCGGTGCCATTGCCGCCAGCCGCTCCGTCGTCCGCAGATCGATGCTCAGGTCGCGTAGGTCGCGGTTGTTGATGCCGATCAGCGGCGCACGAAGCGCGAGCGCGCGGCGCATCTCGGTCTCCTCATGCACTTCGACCAGCGCGTCCATGCCAAAACGCCGGGCCTCGGCGATGATCTCCTGCGCATGCTCGTCATCGAGCAATGACAGCATGACGAGCACTGCGTCGGCCCCCGCGATACGCGCCTCCACGACCTGCCGGGGGTCCATGAAAAAGTCCTTGGCAAGGATCGGCCCTTCGAACTCGCGACGCGCGGCCGCGAGATCGTCGACCGACCCGCCGAAGTGTTGCGCGTCGGTGAGTACGCTGAGCGCGTCGGCAACGCCGGCATAACCGCGCGCGATTGCAGCGGAGTTCGCGTGCGGCCGGATTGCGCCGCCGGACGGAGAGGCTTTCTTGATCTCCAGGATGAAACGGGCGCCGGGCTTTGCGAGCGCCATCAGGAGGCTACGCTCGGTCGGCTTCGCGCGTAAGCGTAGCGCGTCGATCGACGCACCATTGAACCGCTCGCGCAGCTCAATACGCTTTGCATCGGCGATCTTGCCTAGAACTCCAACCGGTTCAGCCACGGCTCGCCTCGATATAATTGTCGAGCACCTTACCCGCCTTGCCGGACTGCAACGCTTCACGTGCTTCTCCCGCCGCATCCTTCAACGTCGCCGCCTTGCCCGCCGTGTGAAGAAGCGCAGCGGTGTTGAGGATGACGATGTCGTTGTCGGCCTGCGTTCCGCGCCCCTCCAGCAAAGCCCGAAGCCGCGCCGCATTCTCTGCCGCATCGCCGCCAGTCACGACGCTCAGCGGCGCCCGTTCAAGCCCGGCGTCCTCCGGTGTGATCTCAAGTTCGGTAATGGCGCCGTTGGACAATCGGAGCGCCCGCGTTTCACCGTGGAGTGCGACCTCATCGAGCCCGGAACCATGGACGACAAGTGCCTCCTCGACCCCGATCGCATCGAGCGTCTGCGTGATCCGCCGAAGCATCTTCGGATCGGCAACCCCGAGCAATTGAACCGGCGGACGCGCCGGATTTACGCACGGACCGAGGAGGTTCATCACCGTTCGCACCGAAAGCTGGCGGCGAACCAGTGCCGCGTGCTTCATGCCCGGATGATAGGCCGGCGCGAAGAGGAAGCAGAAGCCGGTCTGATCGAGAAGCGATCGCGCCTTGTCGCTCGGAACGTCGATCCGCGCGCCAAGCGCTTCGAGCACGTCCGCCGAGCCGCAGCGTGAGCTGACGCTGCGATTGCCGTGCTTGGCTATTGGCAAGCCTGCTGCTGCCGCGACGAACGCCGTTGCGGTCGACACATTGATCAGCCCCGATCCGTCGCCGCCCGTGCCGCAGCAATCGGCGTAGAGATAATCCGGCCGCTCGAACGGCTCGGCAGCCGCGAACAAGGCATGCGCGGCCCCGATCATTTCGTCGGCCGTTTCGCCCTTCATCCGAAGCGCGATCAGCATGCCGGCGATTTCGGCGGGTTCAAGGCGCCCGAGGACCAGCCGCTCGAAGAGATGCTCGGCATCTTCCGCCGGCAGGTCCTCGCCGGACAGGAGCTTGGGCAAGGGATTCGGAACCGGAATGTCGACCGGGACAGCCGAACCGTGAGGAGGGGCAACCTCCTTCCGAAGAGTCAAACCTTGGGACATGAAATTTCACCTGAAACAAAAAAGCCCGCCAGTGGCGGGCGGGCAGTCGATGATCGTTTGGCTAATCGATCAGTCGCGCCATCGCGCCGCAAAGGTCGATCCACGCCACCAGAGGTGAACGGTCGAGGTTGCAGCGATGGCGTTCAGGTACGTCATGCGAATCGCTTGGTACGGCAGTGGCTTGCGCACGGTCAACCCGGCTAATCGGTTGACGCGTTCGGCCATGCGATGGCAATGGCCGCTTCACGAGCGGGTGTAGCTCAATGGTAGAGCAGAAGCCTTCCAAGCTTACGACGAGGGTTCGATTCCCTTCACCCGCTCCACTTCAACCATTTGGTTTGAAGTGGAGCGCGCCGGATAAGTGACATGCCGGGGGCATGTTGCCCGGCGGCGACTTGGCACCGCGTTTCATGGAGCGCGTTGACACAGCAATTGAGCGCCGCCATGTGGCGCGCCTGCCGTAGCCACGCTCGCCCATCCAGCGGATGGTTTGTGCGTGGCAACCTCGTGGAGAGGTGGCCGAGTGGTTAAAGGCAGCAGACTGTAAATCTGCCCGACGTTGTCGTACGCTGGTTCGAATCCAGCCCTCTCCACCATCCCTCTGTCATCCGGAAGCGTCGGCGAGCGGACTAACCTTGGTTAGGACGCCGCGTGTTACTGACATGAGTGCAACTGAAATTGCCGAAAATCCGCAGAAAACTGGCTATCCTGTGAGGATTGGCATAATGTCCCCGACGGACTCGTTGCTCGGGGAGTACCGCTATGTTTCGCGGGGGCTTAGCTTTAAAGGAGGCGGGGGTCGTGAGTGACACCGCCGGGGGTCAAGATGAACCCGCTCGCGAGGACGACATGGCGCGTCGCGTAAGCCGCCTGACGGCCGGCCAACTCGACTGCTTGCGCCTTGTCGGCCAGCACCTCTCATCCAAGGAAATCGCGACCGAGCTCAAGATATCTCCGCACACGGTCGACCAGCGTATCCGACAGTCGCTTGCGATCCTGGGCGTCGAACGTCGTGCACAGGCCGCGCGCCTCGTCGCGCAGTACGCGGCATCCGGCGTAGACCCATATCAACGGTTGATACATCAATCGCCGTACATTCCCGCAGACTCAAAAACCGACCACCCAGAAGCCGCGGTCAGTCATCAGATTCGGCACGCTGATCGCGCAGGGAAGGTCGGGGAAGCTGGTTTCCTAACCGAGCAGAGGCCCGTTTCACTCCGGCCTTCCTTGCAACCGCCGTTCGCTACGAGGAACAACCCGCGGAATGAGATGAGTGTCGGCCAGAGGCTGTTCTGGGTCGTTGCAATTGCGACCGGTGCAGCATTTTCGGCGGGCATGTATCTCGCCGGACTCGAAAGCCTCGCCAGGCTTCTGAAGAGCTAAGCGAAACCATACTCCTTCTCACTCCGGCAAGCATATCCGCGCGATTGTCGTCGCCGCGGGAAGGAGCAGTCATATGCGCAAGCATCAGATTGAGAACGCCGCTTACGAAGTCGCCACGCAAGTTCGTGCCGTGGAAGATTCGATCGACACAACGTTGAGCGAAATTGCCGAGCTGCAGAGCCGGCTGATCCGCGCGAGCTCAATTGCCCATGCCGGCTACGGCACCGCCAATCCGGCGCTGGTCGAGCTTTCGACGGCACTTAGCAGCATGGTCGCGGCACGCGGAGCCATTGCGGCCTGCCATGCAGAGCTGGCGGACGCCAAGGGCAAGGTGCCTGGCCTTCGTACGGTCGGATTCGGCGATGAGGATTGTCCTCAGACGGCCCGAGCCAATTTGCGCGTCGTGGCGTGAAGCAAGGCATTGACCGGACGCGGGCGCCGATGTTCGGTTGAGGACTTGTAATGGCCCCAAACCTCTTCCGACTCCTGCTTGCGCTCGTTGCGATTTACGCGTTCCTGCGCGGAAGCCGTGACGAGCGTATCGTGGCGCTCATCTGCGTCGCGGGCGCATTGACCACGCATCTCGTCATTTCGCCGCTTTCGCAGCGGTTCGAAGGCGTCGAGACGCCGGTGATGTTGGTCGATATTGCAGTGTTCGCCGGATTTCTGCTGGTGGCCCTGCGCTCCGACCGCTTCTGGCCATTGTGGGTCGCGGGCCTCCAGCTGACGACCATGCTGGGCCATGTGCTGAAGGCAATCGACAGCGAGTTGCTACCGCGCGCCTACGGGGCCGCGCTCAATTTCTGGGCCTATCCCATCGTGCTGATCCTGGCGATCGGCACGTGGCGTCGGCATCGCCGTCTGAACGAAGAGCATCGGCGGGCGATCAGCGTCTAAGCCGGTTGCACCTCGCGCGCGACGCCCCCAATGGGGACGAATGTCGCGGCGCAAGAAATCGCACCAGAGCCATGGAACCCCGAACCGGCCCCGCCTGTGGGGCAAGCACGCGGTCACAGCCGCGCTCGACAATCCCGATCGCAAGGTCCTTCGCGCCTGGGCGACGCGCGATGCCGCAGGGGTCATGCAATTTCCGAAGGACGTCGCCGTCACGCTGGCGGACGTTGCCGACCTTGGCCGCCTCGTTCCGCATGACGCGCCGCATCAAGGCGTAGTCATCGAGGTCGAACCGCTGGAAGAAGCATGGCTCGACGAAGTCCTCCAACCTGGCGAGGAGAAGGCGGTGCTCCTCGTCCTCGACCAGGTTACCGATCCGCATAATGTCGGCGCCATCCTTCGCTCGGCGGCAGCATTCGGCGCGGTCGGGATCGTCACGCAGGACCGTCACTCGCCGCCGGAAAGCGGCGTCGTCGCCAAGGCGGCATCTGGAGCGCTCGAGCGGGTGCCCTGGGTGCGCGTCGTCAATCTCGCCCGCGCGCTGGAGGAGATCGGCGAAGCGGGTTTCTGGCGGATCGGCCTGGCGGGCGACGCCAGCACCGATCTAAAGGACGCATTGGGGCCGCCCCGCGTCGCGCTCGTACTGGGCGCCGAGGGCGCTGGCCTGAGGCAAAACACGCGCGAGCACTGCGATGCTCTGGCCCGCCTGCCGATCACCAACGCCATCGAAAGCCTCAATGTTTCGAACGCTGCGGCTATCGCGCTCTACGCCGCAAGCGTGTCCTGATGGTTCGCACTGCCGGCAGCATCCGTGAACATGTCGAGGCGCTGGCGAAGCGCGAACCGGCTTTTGCTGGCGTGATTGCGAAGCATGGCGTTCCCGAACCTCGGACAAGCGACCGCGGCGCACAGACCTTGCTCCGCACTATCGTCGGCCAGCAAGTCAGTGTCGCCGCGGCCCGCTCAATGTGGGCTAAACTGGAAGCGGCGTTCGGATCGCCGCCGGATCTTGAGCGGCTGCTCGCAGCGACCGACGAGGAACTCCGCGCCGCCGGCATGTCGCGCCAGAAGTCGGGCTATATCCGCAGCCTCGCGGGGCTGGTGCTTTCCGGGGAACTTGATCTCGAGAACCTGCCGCAGGACGACGAGGAGGCGATCGCGCTGCTGACCAAGATCAAAGGCATCGGCCGCTGGTCGGCGGAAATCTACCTGCTCTTCGCCGAGGGCCGGGCGGACGTCTTTCCCGCTGGCGACCTCGCCGTGCTGATCGAGCTAGGCCGGTTGATGGGCCTGCCCGAGAAGCCGAGCGAGAAGCAGCTGCGCGAGATGGCGGAGCAATGGCGCCCCTATCGCGGGGCCGCCGCGGTGCTCGCCTGGCACAGCTACAATAGCGACGTGCTCTAGCGGCGGACGCCGCCGGGCAGAAGCCGAGCGCCGAGACCGCGGAACAGGCGCGGACCAAGATCGAGCCGGAACGGCGCCAGCTTCTCGCCATTCCCCTCACGGCCGACCAGGTAGCTGAGCGACGTTTGCGCGTCGTTCGACGCGGCCGAATATAGGACGTTGAAGGCGATCAGAGGCACGAATACCTGCCGCTCGCCGGCGTCGATCGCCTGGATATTGGCGCGCGGGGTGACAACCTGCGTGCGGAAGATCAGGTGCTTGAGCGGCAGGATGCTGTCGATCCGCTCGCCTTGGCCCACCGGTTCAGCAAAGAAACGCGCGATGGCCTGGTCCTGCGACGGGCCGGCGTTGAACACGTTCGCTTCGATGAGGATCGAGCGTGCAGGCCCATTGCCCGAATTGAAAACGTCGAGCTCGAACTCGAACGTCACTGTGTCGTCGGTGACGATGCAACGCAGTGGAACCATGCTGAGCTCGAGCCACGGGCGCAGGCGGGTCGAAACGACTCCCAGCGAGGCCGGCGATGTCGGCCTGGGCTGCGGAAGGGGTTGCGGCGCCGGCGCAGGTTTGGGTTGAACGGCCGCCGGGGCCGGACGCGGGGCCGGTGGTATCGAAGGCGCCTTGGGCTCCGGCGCGACGAACAGGTCGATCGGGGCGCCACCGGCCAGCGCTGGACGCGAACGGCTGCGGTAGAAGAGGAAAGCTCCGCCCGCGCCTAGCGCCAGAGCAGCAAGCAGCCACGGAAGAAACTTCAGGCCTCCGCTACGGGAACTGCTGGCCTCCGGCTCCGGTGCAAATGTCGACGGCGCGGTCGCCAAGGGCGTTGATGTGGCGGGCGGCAATCCGGGTGAGATCGTCGGGGCCGGCAGCGGTTGCTCGATCGGCGTCGAAGCACGCGGCACGGTCGCTTGGGCGGTCTGTGTAGAAGGAGCGGCGCGCTCCTCTGCCGGAGTCGCGCGGCGAGCGGGTCGAGCCGTCTCCGTTGCTGCTTCCGGCGAACGTGCGGCGGGCGGTGGCGTCGTACGCGCGGGCGTTCCGGTGGCGGGCTGATCGGCGGGTCGGGTGACCGTTCCGGGCAAGCTGAAGTTCTGGAGCTCGCGCGGGCCGACGGCGTCGGTTGCGGGCGTGTTGGAGGTCGACGAAGGCGTTTCCTGCGCAGCCGCAATCGCGGGCTGGATCAGCAGCCCGGCAGCCCAAATTGCAATCGACAAGCGCCAGGCGCCCCGCATTCTCTCCCCGTCTCTGTTCGTGAATCGCGCCAAATAGCCGCGGCGCGACAGGCACATGCCCGCCGAACGCTTCTCTTTCAAGCAGATGTCGGATGAACCGCGTCGAAACCCGGCCCGTTTACCGGGCGTCGACCAGCACCAATTCGGCATCTTCCAGCGCCTCGATCGCGAGGTTGCTCTCGCCGGTGATCGCGACTCCGTCGCGCGGACCCGCCTCGACCCCGTTGACGCGAACGCGGCCGCTCGGAACCAGATAGAGGTGCCGGTCCGGCTGGGCGTCGATTGCAATCGAATTGCCGGCTTTGACCGTCGCGCCGAGGATCCGCGCGTCGGCGTTGATGGTGAGCACGCCGTCGTCCGGACGGCCGCTCGCCAGCAGCTGGAACGCGCCTTCGCGAGAGTCTTTCGGAAAGGGCATCGCACCCCAGCCCGGCTGCGCCGACGGCTTGTCGGTTTCGATCCAGATCTGGAAAAGCGTCGTCTCTTCATCCTCGAGATTATATTCGGCGTGGGTGACGCCCGTGCCCGCGCTCATCACCTGAACGTCGCCGGCGCCGGTGCGGCCCTTGTTGCCCATCGAATCCTGATGCGTGATCGCGCCGGTGCGGACGTAGGTAACGATTTCCATGTCACGATGGGGATGCGGCGGAAAGCCACTCTTCGCCGCGATCTGGTCGTCATTCCACACGCGGATCTTGCCCCAGCCCATGCGGCGCGGGTCATGATAGCTCGCGAACGAGAAATGGTGGCGGGCGTTCAGCCACCCGTGGTCGGCGTGGCCGAGGCTATCGAATTTTCGGATGTCGATCATGGCAGGGAAATGGGACAGCGGCGTTGGTCGCTCAAGTGTCAGCGATGTAACTGTCCGCAAGGCTGAGTTGCACTCGATGATGCATCGACTTGCGAGGGAGCCGAGGAAGCGTGGAGCAAATATTGCTCAGCGGCCCGCCCGAGGTCGGCAATGTCGATAACGGGAGCAACGCTTTCGATAAAGGCATCGTGCCCTCTAACCACCATGAACGCGTCATCGTTGTGATTGCCTCCCCGGCCGGTAGCGAGGGTCACTTCGATTTCGCCGATGTCAGGCGACCAAACTCGATCGCCAGGTGCATCGGGTGCCCATTGTAGAATGAGGTCGGGTAGGAAATCCCGTCGTGAGCCCGGCAATGCCTCATCGACATCGATGATCTTCTCGATGAGGCGTTCGCCTGTCGCGGGCAGCTTCAGTTCCAGCAAGCGGTCCTTCAACCATTCGACGTAACTCACCAGTTCCGGGCTGCCGGGTTGGAAGAAACCCATTGCTTCCCGACCGATGACGTTCAAGCGGATCAGGCCTTCGCCGCCGCTAAGAATTGGAAAAGATGGCGTCGAATCCCACCTTCGCCTTGCGGTCAAAGCCCGATTCACCACCACGTCCTGAACGCGTTCCCCCAACATGCTCGCGGCGCGATATTGCAGCGTCGGCGGAAGCGCGTTGCGCAGGAATGCCATGACATTCAAAGCGGCAGCCTTGCTGTCCTCTGCGAACGGCTTTCCAAGATAGAGCTTGTTCAGCCGGGACAGGATTTCGGTCAGAAAATGATCCTGCGCGCGATTGGGCTCCATGCCGTGAAGCGCGAAGACGATCAGCGACGTCTCACTGCCCGCGTCGTCCAAAGCCGCGAGCACCCGACCCAACTGGCGGTCGGTTTCCTCGTAAACGGCGAGTATGGCGTCGGGTGATGCAGCGGAGGCGAAATCGCCTTCGACCGGCCACAGGTTGTGCCCCGCGCGATGAGCTTCATACCAACCGGTGACGAACAGACCCCACGGCCTTTGCATCAAGTGTAACGTCGCGTCAGCTTTCGCACGGACGGCGGCGATCAGTTGATCGCGAATTGCTGCGCACTGCGCCGCCGTCTTGGCGACAGGGACCTCGGGCCCGATCGGTCGACGGCCGAACCGCCGCCGCAAATCCTTGAGTACCTGCGGGTCCGACGATTTGGCCTCGCCAGAACTTTGATAGGACCAATTGGTGATTTGCAGACAGGGCGCGCGCTCGTCGTGAAGCGCGTGGGCTATATCGAAAGCAATCGTCGGGATCCCAGCCTCGGCCACCCGGTGCCAAAAGGGCTGGCAATCAAATTGCATCGACCAGCGCGGATCGCTTACCCGGCGATAGCAGGTGTTGGCTGACGACCATTGAAAGGGGAAATACTGGCCGTGGCGCCCGGGAGGCGTGCCACTGGAGAAAGTCGGCCACACGCTCGCCGAAAGAAAGCGGGCCGGCGTCTCAAGTTTGCGCAGCTCGCCACGTTCCAGCAGCGAGGCGAGGGTGGGCAGCTTACCGATATTGTCCAGTATGAACGGCAAGCTCACGGCGTCGAGGCCGATCATCATCAGCCTTGGCGCGGCCTGTCTATCCTCTTTCAAATGAGACATATGTGGCCGTTGCCCCTACCGCTAAGCGAGCAGTTTCAGCGCCTGTGATACAGCTTTACGCGAACAAATTCTCGCAAGGATTGAAGCGTGAGAGTGCGTAAGTGGGACACCCGCGGCCTGCTGAAGCTCGCGATCAAGTGCGTCGTGACGGCTGGATTGCTATGGGCTGCGTTCCGCAGCGTTGACGTCGGCGCCGTCTCGAAGCTGCTCTCGGGACTGGACCCTGTCGCGGCAGCTTCGGCACTCGCCCTCACCGCACTGATCGTTGTCTCCGACGCAATGCTTCTTGAAGGTATCCTGCGAAATTTCGAGCGCCGGATCCCGTTCGGGACGGCGCTTATCTACAGCCTCGTCGGCTGGTTCTTCAGCAATGTCGCGCCTTCGACGGTCGGGGGAGACATATTCCGCGCGGTGCAATTATCGCGGGCGGGCACAACCATCGCGACCGCCGTCCGCGTCATCGTCTCGATGAGGCTGCTTTCATTCACGAGCCTCGTTGCAGTCATGCTTATAGGCTTTCCAATCGCGATTGGCCGACTTGAGAACCATCGTGACGTCGTGCTCCTCGCAACGGTGTTAGCGGCGGCGTTGGGAGCTGTGCTTGCCTTGGCCTGCTTTCGGCCGAGGCAATGGCCCGAACGATGGTCGCTCGTGCGCAAGTTTCGCACGCTCTCAGACGATTTCCAGAGGCTGCTCGCCCCGAGCTTGCGCAGCGGCATATTGTGGTTGGCTGCGCTCGCTCAGCATGGGTTGCGAGTTGGCATTTTGGCCTGCCTCGCCGCAGGCCTGGGCCTGCACATCCCGCTGGCGACTCTGTTCGCGCTGGTCCCTGCAGCACTGCTCATCGCAATGGTGCCAATCTCCTTTGGGGGATGGGGCGTTCGCGAAGTCACATTCGTTTATCTGCTAGGGGCAGCGGGCAACGACGCAGAATCCGCACTTTCGCTGTCGATTGCGTTCGGCGTCTTGCGCTTGGTGGTGGGCCTGGCTGGCGGAGTGACCTGGACGCTGGTCAGCACCCATCATTATCGCGTCGATACGCCCACCTGATCTCGCCACAGCTGGTCCAACCGTTCCAGCACTGAGTCGGGAAGCGGGGGCGCCAACGCAGCGGCAATGTTCTGCCGGAGATGAGCCGCGTTACCGGTCCCTGTCAGGACGACATCGATCCCATCTTGATGGCGGCAATAGCGGTACGCGAGCTCAGACAAATCAGCCGCGCCCGCTTCCTCCAGCAGCTCTGCGAGCGCAATTCCTTCCTCGCCGTCCTGCGTCTTTGAAAGACCGCGCAGCGCGAACATTCCAATGACGCTCACGCCTTTGTCTTTGGCCCGCGGAATGAGGACGCGGGCCGCGCTCGAGTTCTGCAAGCTGAACCCGACCATCATGGCGTCGGCCCATGAGTCATCGAGGGCGGCGCTCAGCATGGAGTGACCTGGGTCGTTAAGAAAACCCTCTGTGATGCCGACCATCCGGAGTTTTCCCTCATCCTTCATCCTGAGCAGCTCGGGAACAACGCGCGCAACCGCCGAGGAATACTGCTGTGGCGAAACGGCATGCAGATGGAGGATGTCGATCCGGTCCGTGCGCAATGTCCTGAGCGATTGTTCCACGCGCTTCCGCAATACGCCCGCTGAACAGCTCCACCCGCTCCGCCGGGCAATCCAGGATGATACCTGATTTGCCCGCCTCATCCGGGCAAACGGAAACACGGCCGGGCCGATATGCACTTTCGTTGAAATAAGGACGCGATCGCGGCAATCGGCGAGAGCCTCGGCAAGCAATTCATCAACGCCGCCGCAGATGCCTGCACCGTCGAAGAAGGTAATTCCCTCGTCCACAGCCGTACGAATAAGGGTCACCGCGTCGGACTTCGTCGCGCCTTTCACCAGGCCGAAGCGACTGCTGCTTCCTCCGCCAAGTCCAATGACGCTGGAGACCAGTTCCGATCCGCCGAGCCGCGCATAATCCATCGCTTGCAGTCTTCGCCCATCTGCCCGTGGTGCTCAATGCCAACGGTGAGTTCGTGCCCATTGATGGAAGCGGCGGTCTCGCAATGAGACGCGCTGAAATGCCGTAGTTCCAAAACTCACCGTTAATGCGTAGTTTGCTGAGGGGAACATTGGGGCGTGTTCGATTGGCTGATCGCGACTACCGAACGTTCGGCCGGAGCGAGCCGCATCCAGGCGACAGCCGCGCCACCGCGGCGGGCGAGTCCGTGGTCATCATCGGCGCCGGGCCGGCCGGACTCACCGCATCGTACGAACTTGGCAAGCTAAGCCAATCGCACAGCGCGATAGTGCTTGAAGAAAGCGGCCATGTCGGCGGCATTGCCCGAACCGAGACGTACAAGGGTTTTCGGTTCGACATCGGCGGCCATCGCTTCTTCACGAAAGTGAAGGAGGTCGAAGAACTCTGGCACACCGTCTGCCAGGACGATTTTCTCCTTCGTCCGCGGCTCAGCCGTATTTTCTACCGGGGGAAGTTTTACGACTACCCGCTGCGAGCCTTGAACGCCCTTCGCAACGTCGGTGTGTACGAAACGGTGCGGATCATTCTCAGCTATCTGAAATGGCAAGTGCGCCCTCATCGGGTCGAGGAGAATTTCGAGCAGTGGGTAATGAATCGGTTCGGCGGACGGCTCTTCCAGCACTTCTTTCGCAGCTACACCGAAAAGGTCTGGGGCATTCCGTGCGCCGAAATTCGAGCGGATTGGGCGGAGCAACGCATCAAGAGCTTGTCGCTAAAGGAGGCGGCGCTCAGCACGCTCACGGGCAAGAGCAATAGCACCAGCCTGATCGAAGAGTTTCATTATCCGAGGCTGGGCCCGGGCATGATGTGGGAGAAGTTCCGCGACCGCGTGCGGGCTTTTGGCCACGAAGTCCGGATGAACAATCGGGTGGTTCGCATCGTGCACGGCGACGCCAAGGTTGAGGCTGTCGAGGTGCTCCATGAAACGGAAGCCGGCTTCTCGACCTACATGCTCGAAGCTGATCATTTCATCTCCTCGATGCCCATTAGCGACTTGGTGCGCGCGATGGACCCGCCGCCGCCCCTCGCGGTCCGGAAAGCAGCGAAACACCTGAAGTATCGCGACTTCCTGATCGTTGTGCTGATCCTCGACCATCCCGATCCGTTCGCTGACAACTGGATCTATGTTCACAGCCCCGAGCAGCGGGTCGGCCGCATTCAGAACTTCAGGGCATGGTCACCGGATCTCGTTCCGGATCCGGCCAAGGCGAGCATCGGCATGGAATATTTTTGCAACGCCGGCAGCGAGCTATGGGACATGGCGGATGCCGACCTGATCGCGCTCGCCGGGCAAGAGTTGGCGCAACTCGGACTAGCGCGCGAAGGCTCGGTGGTCGATGGAACGGTGATCCGTCAGCCCAGAGCTTATCCCGTCTATGATCGCGATTATTCGCAGGCTCTGGCGACTATTCGCGACTGGATCGGCGGTTTCGAGAATCTGCAGGTGATCGGCCGCAACGGCATGCATCGCTACAACAACCAGGATCATTCCATGCTGACTGCGATGTTGGCGGTGCGCAACATCATGGGAGAGCAGCATGATCTGTGGGAGGTGAATGTCGAGCGTTCGTATCACGAGGAGTTCGAGGTCAGTCACAAGCATCCGAAAGCGGCGCTGGCTGCGGAGTGACCACTTCCGCCGACATCCCTCACAGCAAACTCGCGGTCGTCATCCCCGCTTATAATGCGGGTGCTACCCTGCCCGCATGCCTCGCCGCACTGACGCAGTCGCGACGCCGATCAGACGAAATCATCCTGTTCGACGATGGTTCGGGGGATGACACCGCGGAGATCGCGCGCTTCTACGGCGCCAAGGTCATCAGCGGCGAAAGGCCCGCGAAGGGCCCCGCGGCTGGCCGCAACCTCGGCGCAGCCGCTGCCGCAGGCTCGATCATCGTGTTCGTCGATGCGGACGTAGAGGTCGGGCCAGAAGCGCTCGGCAAGCTCGAAGCACCGATCGCGGCCGGCCGGGCAGTCGCCACTTTCGGTTCCTATGACGACAGCCCGAAGTCGCGCCGGATCGCGGCCCTGTACGCCAATCTGCGCCATCATTGGGTGCACCAGCATGGCCGCACCGAGGCATTCACATTCTGGAGCGGCTTGGGCGCAATCAGAGCAGACGTTTTTCGTGCGCACGGGGGTTTCGATACGGCGTTCGCCAAGCCAAGCATCGAGGATATCGATCTCGGTATCCGCATCATCGAAAGCGGCGGCCGCATCATGCTCGTGAAGGACGCACTTGGCGCTCACCACAAGGATTGGGGTGTCCTCCAATTGTGGACCACGGACATCTTCCAGCGAGCGATCCCTTGGGCGCGGCTTATCAAGGACAAGCGCGGACGCGCTGACGATCTGAATATTTCGCGGCGGGAGCGGGCCTCGGCCGTCGCAGCGCAGCTGGTCGTGCCCGCACTTGCTGCGGCGGCATGGAATTGGAATTGGTGGCCCGCGCCCGCCATAGCGATCGGCGGCTACTTGGCTCTCAACGCCAACTTTCTCGCCTTTCTGTACAAGCACGGCGGCGCACGACTGGCAGTCGCAGGAAGTTTCCTGCACTGGTGTTATCACATCTATGCGAGCGCCACTTTCCTGCTGGTGGCAACCGGCCTTCTCTCGCAAAGCGCCCGCAGCAAGATGATCATCGCCAGCACGGGCAGAACCCAGGCCACGCGCCCCTGATATCGATCCGTTACGCCCGAAAGTGCACCGCATATGGCAGCGTTCGCGATCAACCCGACAGTGGCGACGCCGACGGCGGCAATTTCGACCCGCGTTAGTCGTCCGCGAAAAACCAAGAGAAGCATGATGCTTGCTGCGAAGCCAATGTAGATCGCCACCTCGGCGATGTTCCGGAGCAGCGGCCTGTCGGCCCGTACCTGAACGAGTGTCGGATCTTCCCCGCCAACCAGCTTCACGCCGAATATGAGACCCTGCGGCCCGAATTTGACCAATTGGTTTAGGCCGTTTCCGGCCGACCGGCGAAACTGTTCCACCGGATATTCAAAGGCGGCACGCCGCACGATGACGCTCTCCTCGGCGCGAATCCGCTCCATCTGTTCGGAGCTCGCGCGATACCGGACGCCGCCTTTCGACCAAAGGAAGTCACCCACTTTACGCGGCGGATTCGGTCCGAAGACTTCGCAAATGGCGTAGCGCTCTGTCGCGCAATGTTCCCGCAGATACCACGCGCCCGGTCCATCCGCGACGGAGCGGGCAAGCAGGATTGGGTAGCGTTTGGGTGAAAGGCTCGCTTGGCCGAAAGCGAAGTATGAAGTCCCAAGGAGTGCCGCGACAGCCAGAACGAAGGGGCTGGAAAACCATACGAGACGCTTGAGGCGCCTTTCCGGCGAATTTCGATGCAGCCAAAAATTGGCGCTTGCACCTGCAACGAGCACGCAAAGTCCAAGAGGCAAATGGCTGCCATGCGTCGTCATGCAAAATGCAACCAGCAACACCAGCGTCGACCGAATGGCCAGGGTCGTGCGCTCAAACAAAACGGTCAGCGCCACTGCGCCGGCGATCATCACCCCGGCAAGAATGTCGGGCACTGCATAAGCTGCATACCATGGCGCCGAGGTGAGAAAGGCGGCGCCCGCCGCGACGAGCACGGCGGTCATTACGCCCCCGTCGGGATCGACCAGCCGCTTGAGGAAGGAAATGACCAGCGCAACAGCCGCGGTCTGGACGACAACGAGCGGGACAAGCGCGTCATAAGGACCGCGCAGGATGTACGTGACGACGCTGTAGATAAGTGACCTAACCCCGCCCGACTGCGAAATCAGCACGGTGACGACGGCGCGCGGATCTGCGCCCGTTTGGTGGACGGCTGGCGCACCGAACAACGACTGCCACCAATTATCGAGAATGAGCAGGCCGGTATGGAATCCCAAGGCTCCGCCACGGAGATAGCTTGTGCTGTCTTCCATGTAGAAAGGTCCGCCATTGACGGTGAACGGCCAAAGCAAGAACAGAAGCGTGACGAAGTAGGCGACAGCGGCCCCGCCTAGGCGGCCCGGCCTTAGAGAGCGCGTGGGCCTCACCGCTCGGCCCGCTTCTGCAGTCGTGGAGCCCCCGATCAGCACGAACGAGAATTCTCACGAACAACGGGTGGCCGCAAGTGAACGGCGGCGTCTATCACCGGTCATCTTCCAGCGCGGCTATCCACTACTCGCTGGGAAGTTGGCAAACATCGTCCGTCACCTGATCACGCGCTGCGAAGTTGTCCGGATCAGCGCACAAGGCTTTGCGCAAGAATAACCATCATTTTCGGATACGGGCATTTACTGATACAGTCAGGGTTTATCCCACCATTAGAATAGTGGTGACCTCCCAGTTCGTGCGTCCCGGAGGTGATGATTTCCGGGGGGCAAATGACACGGGATCCGCTTCTAAAATTGAGACCGATCGAACCATCGGCAGCTATTCCGCTGACAGCGGATGATGGCACAGCTCAACTGCTGGGATCTGCCTTTGCAGGTACAATGCAGGAGTTGATCGACGATTTGCCGGAGCAAATCGCGATCCTCGATGACGGGTTCAACATCCTGGCGGTGAACCGCGCCTGGAGGGACGTCGTAACGCGGCATGGTTACGTCAACGCCTTGCCTGGCTACAACTATCACACGGTTTGTGCCCAGCATGCCGCAGCGGGCTATGAGCCCGCTGCTGAAGCGGTTGCAGCTCTTGATGGCCTACGTTCAGGCAAGCACAGCTTCTGGCAACTGAACTACAATGGTCGAGAGCGCTGGGACGGGCGCGATTTCCAGATCTGCTTCCATCGCATCGTTCGAGGTGACAACAACTTTACATTGGTCACGCGCTTCGACCTGACCGAAATCAACGAACTTCGCCGGCTAAAGTCCGAATTCAATCGGGCGCTGGAACAAGGCCAGGCCAGTGAGCGGCTAAGATTAGGACGAGAACTGCATGACGGCACCTCGCAAGTTCTCACCGCGATCGGCCTGCTAATCTGTCGCCTGAAAAGAGAGCCACTCAGCGCGCAAACGTCCGCTCTCGTCGAAGAACTGCAGGAGCTTCTGGGTGAGGCCCATCAGGAAATCCGCTCGATCTCCTACCTCGCTCACCCCCCCGCGCTCGACAAGCTGGGCCTGGCAAATGCCATGAAGCTCCTGGCTGAGGGATTTGCTCGCCGCACCGGCCTCGAAGCCTCGTTCGAGATCCTGGGTGAATATGATCCCGTTTCAGCGACAGCCAAAGCCGCGATCTACCGACTCGCTCAGGAAGCTCTCTCGAATGTCCATCGTCACGCGCATGCAAATCGGATCCGAGTTCAGATCTTTTGCCGCGCTTCCGCGACTCATTTCGTCATTGCGGACGACGGCGTCGGAATAAAGCCGGAAGCGCTTGCTGGGGGTTGCAGCGGCGTTGGCCTGGCAAGCATGCGTTCGCGCATGGCCGAGATCGGCGCTCGACTAACCGTTCGCAACTTGCAGCCTGGAACTGCAATCGTCGCAAGCTTGCCGAAGGGGTTGTGACGTGACCTCCTGTGGGAGCAAATCAAGAGATTCCGTCTAAGGCCTATTCCAGGTTGATACATGCCAGCCCGCATCCGCTTATCGGTGATTTTCCCGACAGACATTGCTGCTGATCTGGAAACAATGGCAACGATCTGCTCACTCGGTGCGGTCTAAGAGCGGATAGGTCGCGTGGCCTTGAAGAAGCCCGAAGGGATAGAAGATGGCTCTTGCCGTGGCGCTGCAGGCTTCACTTCGCATTCGCGAGCGTCGGATTCCGCTCGAACTCGCGAACGGAGATGCCCTCGAAAGCGTGCTCACGAGAGACCTGCTCGCCGTGGAGGCCATTTCAGACGGCGATCCGATTACGTCAATCCTGTTGCTCGACGCAGACGGAAGACGGCTGTGGCACGGGGCAGGGCCTCGCCTGCCCCGATCCTATTGCGATGCAATCGATGGGGGCGAGATTGGGCCATGCGCGGGCTCTTGTGGCACCGCCGCATATCTCGGCCGGCCCATCTACGTGAGCGACATCGCAACCGATCCGCTCTGGGCCGACTATCGTGATCTCGCGCTGCCGCACGGGCTGTTGTCGTGTTGGTCGACTCCCATCCGGGACGAGCAGGGCACGATCCTGGGCACATTCGCGATCTATCATCGAACGATCGGCAATCCGTCGGCCGATGAAGTCGAAGCGATCGCCATGATCACGAACCATGTCGCTCATGCCATCTTGCGCTCTCGAACTGCGGAGACACATGAGCAACGCGCGTCACGCCAAAACCGTGATCGCCCATTCCTGAAGCTCGTCCGCGATGACAATGGGCTCGATGCATGCGTGGGGTCCGTCAATCTGCTCCTGCGCGCAGCAAAGCTCCATTCGCTCGCTGACCAAGTTGAAAACTGCGCAGCCAAGTCAGAATCCAAATCTGAAGCAGAAGCTCTGAGAAAAATCGCGCGCAGGTGCCGAAAGCTGATTAGCGCCATTCGAACGCAAGTCGCGACGTAGGATCGGCTAGGAGCATCCGGAAAGAGCACGGTGGCCACTGGAGTCACTCCAAGCAGTGCCGACACTTTGAATACCTGGCCCGTCGACACATCACTTCGCTGGTGGAACTTGCCCTTTGTGCCGCTGGGGTCTGGTATTCCAGCAAGTCCCGCGCGAAATCAGTACATTATCGCCGAGTGAGGCTACGTCCGTGATCTTGCCGTCCGGATCGACCCGAGAAATGACCGCTGCTTGGCGAATGACGAAGACCCGGTATCTGGCGTTACGGCCGATCCACGGATCTTCGATTTTGTCGCAGGCTCCCTCCCGCCTGCAGCGATAATAATATCCGGCGCGTTTGCCCTGTGAGGTCGCGAAATCGCCCAAATATAGTTTGAGGGTTGGCGCGACATTCCTGCACCCGTTCGGGGCGCAAAGCGTGACCGATTCAATTTGGCATTCCTGCCAAAAATTCGCCGCGGAAGCCGCTCCAGAATTTAGGGTGAGAGCCGCGATGATGGTAACATAACGCACTGGCGCAGTGTCGCATCCGTAGCGAACCTCCGCAACGGGCGGCGGCAAGTCCAAAGACCGCGCTTCGCATCCGGCATCCGGCTAATGCTGCAACGGTTCGAAAACCGAACTAAGCCGCTGTCGGCCTAGGCGTGATATTGGTCCTCGGTAGGTAGCGTTTCGAAAGGAGGCTGAAGATCCTTGGCGCGGTAGGCCTCTTCGGTGACGAAGTAGGCTTTTCCGCTGTCGATCACATAGGCGCGAGCCGGGCGGTGCTCTGTTGCCGCAGTGCGATACCGACCGTCTGTGAGCCTGCGCATAAATCCTCCGTTCGTCATTAAAGCAGAATGGGTGGCGAACCCGCACGAAGGTAAGCCTGCGTGGGCGTCACCAGCGTTTGAAACCCTGACGCTCGGCCGGTGGCAGGTTCGCGTAGAGGGCGGGTGTTACCCGTTCGCGCGACGCGGGACTAAGCGTTCGGCTAGGTCACATTGGGCTAGGAAGTCGCGCATCATATAGGTGACGGAGTCATATGGTCCCAGCTTCACCGCCGCGTCTTGGCCCGGCCAGGTGGCCCAGACAGCGTCATCCATGAAGCTGAAAATGATGGTGCCGGTGTTCGGCTCGTTGTGTGTCGACATGAATTGCGTCTCCTCATCAGCGGGAGCGCAACTGTCTCTCAGGCACCGGCAGCTAGTATGATTCCGGCGATGTAACAGCCCTACACCTTGGAGAGCGGCAAAGATAGCGGGGTTTATCTCGATTGGGTCGGCAGTGGATCGAAGCTGCCTCTCGCATCGAGGGGGACGGTTGAGCTTTCGCGTCGGTCCGCTGGTCATCGACGCCGCTCTAGCGCCCGTCACAGCCCGGTACGGCAAAAAGTCTATCGTTACATTACCGTAGCGACCAGAGAAGGTCAGGTGGGCTATTTCATTATTCCGAAAAAGAGAGTCCGAGATGATGGATGCACGCGTAAGTTTGGCGATCCTCGCCGTTTGCGCGAGTTGCTCCATGATCGGTAGCGCAACGGCAAAGCCGTATGCGCATTGGCCGAAAGAGCTCCGGGTCGAGAACGGTTACCCTCATTCGGAAGATCCTTGCCGCCGCGTCGGCGAGACCCCGGCCACGGTGGACTTCCTCGATGATAGCGCAACGCTCGTCGGCTGCCCGAGCAGACAGAGCGCAGCGCACATCCGGGGCAAGGTGGTCGGCAACGTGCGCGGCATCATCCTGATATCGGCGCCGAACGGCGACACGCTTCATCCCGCCGACGCTGACGCCAAAGTCCCCGCCACGAAGTATAACGCCACGGCGGCAGTGCCTTGCCAGAACGTCGGAGGATCATCGCCAACCTGTGACGCGGGGGTGATCCGATCCTCCGATCAGATTGCCGTCGAAATCAAGCTCCCGGACGGTATGACGCGCGTCTTGCTGTTCGACCCTAAAGGTAAGTTCATCACTCATGCCAGCGCACAGGCGGACGGCTCCGCAGCGCTCCAGAGCAGTGCCCGTCGGGAGTCCGACTGGACGATCGTGACGGTCGGCCGCGAGCAGTACCGCATTCCCGATGCCTTCGTCCTCGGGGACTGAAGGCCTTTCCACGACCACTGCGTAGCGGGTGGTCCAGTCGCGTTCGGTGCCGACACTGTCGGCGTCATGTCTATCTGCCCGCCGATGATGTCGGGGGCAGCGCGGGCGTCATCAATGAAGAGGTTCAATCGGAAATTGCTTACAAGCTTGCTGTGCGGGGTAGTGCTGCTTCAGTCTGCTGCTGCCGCCGCCGAGCTGCCCGGCTCGGTGCGCGACCTGCCCGGAGCGCGCGCCGCGGGCGGCGAGTCCACGCTCGAAACGCGCGGCTTTTCTATCGCGTCGAGCACCACGCTCAACGGGCGGAAGATCAATTACTGGTGGAACGGCAACACCAAGGAATGCATTCGCGTCGCCACCTATGATGGCCACTTCGAGGATGTGACGGTCGCCTCTCACGCCGACTGCAAACAAAGGAGCGGCAATGGCGCCGCCACCGCGGCAGCCGTCATCCTTAGAACCGCGGCGGTCGTCGGCGCCGTCGCGCAAAGCCAGATGCACGACCACAACCGTTACGATCATCAGGGCAGCTCGCAATATCGTCGCGGCTACGACGACGGGATCAACCGCCGCGGCTATAACAATTACAACAACTCCAGCGCCTACGAGGATGGGTTCGCCGAAGGGCGGCGCGCGCGCCGCGGCAATGACGACGGCGACTATGGTCCGTACGGCAACTTCGGCGACTAACCTCACGGGACCTACAATACGCAGGACAACTTCCGGGAAATGCAAGGCCGGGACCGCGATTACGTCATGAGCAGGCTCGCGCAGCGCGGGTTCGTGGTGCGCGACACGAAGAACACCGGCAACGGCCATTACACGACCATGTGGAGGCACTCCCCACGCCAGTGCATCATCGTGGGTTCGCGCCATGGCACCGTCAATTCGATCCAGCGCACCTCGGAGCAGACCTGCCGGGACTGATCGCACCCATCGCTGACATTCACCTGTTTATACGGGTGATCTTCGAACCTTCGAGGCCTATGCCAGCCATCAACCCCTTCTGCCCGAACGGAAACGCGTAAACGTCGTTTGCAAGTGTCGTGGATGTCGTGCTCATCGCCTTGCCCTTGTCGACGACGACCACGCTAGGCCCGGAGCCGATCGCCCATCCACCGCTCTTGCTCAGATATTGAAGCGATTTGTCGTTCATCAGGAACAGCGCGTAGCTGAACGACTGCCCTCCAGCCTGTAGGCCGTAAGAGACCGCGCCAATCTTGTAATAGGCAGTCGGCCGGCCGCGAACGAAAAGGACGCCTTCGCCGCCCTGCCCACCGACGATGAAACCCGCTTTCACGATTTTGGGAAACACGAGAATTGCGCGGGCATCTCTGCCGTACCGGACGGCTCGAGCGGATTGCGAGTAGAGGCGCTGAAGTGCGGCTCTGCCGTCCGCGTTGAGCTGCGCGGCAGTTGCGGCGTGAGCAACCTGGCAGAAACCGCCGGACGTGCTTGCCAGAGCGAGACCTAATGCGACGAACCTAGTCTGGACGATCTTCATCTTATGGCCTCCAGCAATCATGACTCTGCGATTCTGAGCGAAGATCGAGAGGTCCGACATCGGCAAATGAACTGACTTGCAGCGAATGCGGGCGACAGCGCCGAGCGCCGAGCAGTGCCTACAAATTGACGATGAACCGTGCATTTCTGTAGACGAGTTGAGTTTAAGTCGATGATGGAGATGCGCGATGGATGGTTTTAGAGCGACACGAACGCCCGGCGGCAAGCTGGCGCTGGCAATCGCAATCGGCCTCCTCCTCACCATCCCGCTCTTTTCGATTTACCTCCTCAATTACGACCGCCAGTCGCAGTCGCGCGAAGCGACTTCCTCGATCACCGCGGGCTGGGGTTCGGAGCAGGCCGTGACCGGGCCGCTGCTCGTCATACCCTACCACGCGACGGCCACGGAGACCGTGGTCCAGAATGGCAAGAATGTAACGACGATGAAGCAGGTCAATCGCGAGCTGACGCTGGCGCCGGAGGCGGTCGAACTGTCGACCGACATCGATCCGCAGGTGCGCAAACGGTCGATCTATGAGGCGGTCGTTTACGACGCCAAGTTCGGGGGCAAGGCGCGCTTCGCCTTCCCGCCCGACCTGGCGAGAACGGGCGTCGACCCATCGCAAATGGATTTCTCGCGCGCCGAACTGCGCTTCGGCCTGACCGACCCACGCGGCCTTGGCGCCAACCCTTCCGTCTCGGTGAATGGTCAGCCGCAGCGGTTGCAGCCCGGCGGCGGCAGCGGCGGCGGCCGCGGTTTCTTCGCCTGGGTCGACGCCACGCCACTGACCAAGAAGCCGCTGGTGATCGACTTCGCCTTCAACTTGCGCGGCAACGAAGCGCTCAGCCTGTCGCCTGACGCGGGCGACACGCGCTGGAAGGTGCGCTCGTCATGGTCGAGCCCGAGCTTCGGCGGCGGCTTCCTGCCCGGCACCCGCAAAATCGACCAGAAAGGCTTCGAAGCGACCTACAATATCGGCAACCTGGCGCTTGGCCGGTCGCTGGTCAGCACGGCGGACGCCGGTGAGCCGACGCCTGCCGACAAGGTCGAGGCGCCAGCTGTCGATATGGCTCCCTATGTCAACAACAATGGGGGAACGCCGCAAAGCGCGCAGATCAGCCTGATCCGCCCGATAGACCTCTATTCGCAGGTCAACCGGGCGACCAAGTACGGCTTCCTGTTCATCGGCTTCACCTTCCTCGCACTGCTGATGTTCGACGTCATCGGCGGCGTGACGGTGTCGGCGGTCGAATATCTTCTGATGGGCGCGGCGCTGGTGCTTTTCTTCGTGCTACTCCTCGCCTTCGCGGAAGTGATCGGCTTCACGCCCGCCTACGTCCTCGCTTCGACCGCAATCGCGGGACTGAACACCGCTTATTCCGCCGCCGTGCTGCATAGTTGGCGGCGGGCCGGGTTCATCGGCGCCATGCTCGTCGGGCTCTACGCCGTGCTCTACATCCTGCTCAGCCTTGAGGCTTACTCGCTGCTGATCGGCTCGCTGCTGCTCTTCGCGGCGCTTGCCGGCGTGATGTATGCCACGCGCCGCATCGATTGGGGCGCGAGGCGTGAGGAAGCGGAGGTGAAATCCGCGGCGTGACGCCCCGAAAGTTTGTCGCTAGGCGGCGTCCGATGACTACTCAAGCAGTACCGCCCAAGCGTATCTTTCCAACGTCCGAGGTCGACGCACGTGCCGCCGAGCATGTGCCGTCGATACCGCAGACAGAGAACCCCGCCTATAAGCTGGCCTTCCAGGACGAAGAGTTCCTGCTCCGCGAAGACTTGCGGCCGGTCCGCTTCCAGCTCGAGCTTTTGAAGCCCGAACTTCTGCTCAACGAAGCGGAGATCGGTTCGACCTTTGTGTTCTACGGCTCGGCCCGAATTCCCGCGCCGGACATGGCCGATGCTCTGTTGGCGGCAGCGACCAATCCGGAGCAGGAGAAGATCGCCGAGCGGCTGAAGGCGAAGTCGCAATATTACGAAGTGGCGCGTGAGCTTGCGAAGCTCGCCAGCACCTGCGGCTGCGACGAGGAGGGCAAGCGCCACTTCGTCGTCTGCTCGGGCGGCGGGCCGTCGATCATGGAAGCCGCGAACCGCGGCGCAGCGGAGGTCGGCAAGGAATCGATCGGCCTCAACATCGTGCTTCCGCACGAGCAGCTGCCGAACCGCTACGTGACCCCCGGGCTAAGCTTCCAGTTCCATTATTTCGCGCTTCGCAAGATGCACTTCCTGCTCCGGGCTCGGGCGGTGGCCGTGTTCCCGGGCGGATTCGGGACCTTTGACGAGATGTTCGAGCTGCTGACGCTCATCCAAACCGGCAAGGTCCGTCCGCTGCCGATCCTGCTGTACGGCAAGGATTACTGGAACCGCGTCGTGAATTTCGAGGCAATGGTCGAGGAAGGAGTCGTGGCGCCGCACGACCTCGATCTCATCCACTGGACGGAAAGCGCCCAAGATGGCTGGGACTTCGTCAACAATTTCTATGCGGAAGACCCGGTGCCGGCGCGCGAGCAGTCCGGGCCGTCGGAGTAAGCCTTACGGCTTCTTCGTGCCCGCCGCGCCACCGGCATCGCCGCCACTGGTCTGCGGCGACTTGCCTGCCGCACTGGCAGGAAGCGTCGGCTCCTTCTCCGCCTTCTGTGGACCATTGCCAGCACCCGTACCCGGCTTCTCGGCCGATGCGTCAGTCTTTGCCGCGGGCGCTGCCGGAAGCGGCAGCGGGCTGTCACTCTTGGTGTTGAGGAAGGCAATCACGTTCGCCCGGTCCTGCGGGCTTCCGAGACCGGCAAAGGTCATCTTGGTGCCTGGCGCGAACGCCTTCGGGCTGCTCAGCCACTGCGCCAGATTGTCCCAGTTCCAAGTGCCGCCCTTCTTCGCCAGCGCGTCGGAGAAGGCAAAGCCCTTGCCCTGACCGATCGGCTCACCAAGCACGCCCCACAGGTTCGGGCCAAGCTGGTTGGCGCCGCCCTTGTCGGCGTTGTGGCAGGCCATGCACTTGTTAAAGACCTGCGCGCCCTTGGCGACGTCGGCCTTGGCAAGATATGCCTCGATCGGCTGCTCGGCCTCGGCTGCGCCGCCTTCGCCTTCCTGCTCAACGCCGGCAATCGGGTAACCCATCTTCTCCGGCCGCTCGCTGGCGAACATCTCGCCCGCGACGATCGACGTGCCTAACGCCACAATTCCTGCGAACAGCGTCCAGCCGGCAATGGTATTGAAGCGGTCGTCCATGAAGTTTCCCTGGTTTTCCCGCGAGCGCGAGCGAATGGATTTGCGCCGCCTTTAAGGGCGAGAATGCGAGGCTTCAAGCACCGAGCCATTCCTCCAGCAAGGTCCTTGCGATGGCGGTGCGCGGCGGTGGCTGAAACGCCGCGCCTTCTTCGCCGGAAATCGCGGCTTGCACCTCATCGCGAGAGAACCAGCGGGCATCTTCAAGTTCCATCGTATCGATGGTCAGGTCTGTCCCGAGCGCTTGAGCGCGGCAGGCGATCATCAGCGAGGATGGAAACGGCCACGGCTGGCTGGCGACATAGCGGACGTCTCTGACATCGATGCCCGCCTCCTCCTTCACCTCGCGCGCCACGGCGTCCTCGATCGATTCGCCGACCTCGACGAAGCCCGCCAGCGCGGAGTAGCGGCCGGCGGGATAATGCGGCTGGCGGCCGAGCAGGACGTTGTCCTCATGCTCGGCAAGCATGATCACGACCGGGTCGACGCGTGGGAAATGCTCAGCCGAACATTGCGGGCAGCGACGCGACCAGCCGCCGCGGACGATGTCGCTCGAATGGCCGCAGTTGGCGCAGAAACGGTGGCGTACGTGCCAGCGGGCAAGACTCAACGCGGCAGCAAATAAGGGTGCGTCCGAATCGTCGAGTTGGGCGATGAGCGGAAGGACGCTGAACGCCATCGCGGCAGGTTCGGCGATAGCGGAAAAATGCGGTGCGCCCGCTCTATCGAGCCCCAGGAACAATGACCCGTCGGCCACCGGCCGCCACTGCAGCTTGCCGTTGTCGTCCATCGCCGGAAGCCCGTCGCGCCAGACCATCTCGCGCCCGTCGCGGCGGGCGCCAAGCTCGGCGAGCCCGTGTGGCGACGCGCGCAATGCATCGGCGCGGTCGAGGCCCGGCCCTGCGAAAAAGGCCTTAGGCGGCACGGCGCTCGCTTGCGCTCATCACCAGCTCGGCAGCGCGCCGAAACAGGGTCGGGAGCCCGGCCTCGTCGATCCCGGCGACCGGCTGCCACCATCCATCGCCAACCGTCTCGGAAGCGACAATGATATGAAGGTCGAGCGAGAAGTGCGTAAACACGTGCCGCACCACGCCGATGGAATTAAGGTTCCGCGGCGGAGTCTCGGTCATTTCGCTCGTCGGCAATGCCGCCATGCCGCCGAGCAGGCCCTTCGCCGGACGGCGCACCAGCCAAACCTGGCCATTCCACTCCGTCCAATAGGCGGCGGCATGCCGGTGAGGACGAACACGCTTCACCTTCGGCGCCGGAAACTGCGCTGGCGCCCCACTGGCAAAGGCGGCGCACTCGCTTCGCAGCGGGCACTCCTGGCACGACGGACTTCGCGGCCTACAGATTGTCGCGCCGAGATCCATCATCGCCTGGATCAGGTCGCCGGGACGCGCCGCCGGCAACATGTCGAGCAGCAAAGGCTCAATGATTTCGCGCGGCGCGTGGCGCAGCCTATGAAGGCGGGCGATGACGCGTTGGACATTCGTGTCAACGGCAGGCGCCCGCTCACCGAACGCAATCGCCGCAATCGCGGCGGCTGTGTAGGCGCCGATCCCGGGGAGCTGGCGGAGCTCGACAGATGTGCTGGGAAACCCTCCCCGCTCTGCGACCGCGCGGGCGCAAGCGATCAGGTTCCGCGCCCGGGCATAATAGCCAAGCCCCGCCCATTCGGAGAGCACATCCTCGTGGCGCGCAGCCGCCAACGCCTCGATCGTCGGCCAACGCTCGACGAAGCGCTCGAATCTCGGCCGCACGGTCGCCACCGTCGTCTGCTGAAGCATCACCTCGCTCAGCCACACGCGATAAGGTTCGGGCGCCGGCTCGCCGGGCGCCGCGCGCCACGGCAAGCGCCTGAAGTTATCCACATAATGTTGGATCAGCAGCGCTGCGGTATTGGCGGTCACATATTCGCTATGGCATGCTCGACGTTCATGTCGAAGCGAAAGCAGCCCCAGGAAGATTCGCCGCGCAGTTGCCGCGCCCAGGCGGCAGGTGACCTGCTGGGCGCGATCGGCGGCGTTTCCTTCCGCCGCTTTGGCTTCGTCCAAAGCTCGATCGTCAGCCGCTGGTCCGAGATCGTCGGCGAACGATATTCCAAGGTCTCATCACCCGAATCGATCAAGTTTCCGGCCGGCAAGAAGGTAGGGGGCTGCCTGACCTTGCTCGTAGACGGGGCCCACGCGCCGCTGATCCAGCATCTGACGCCGATGATCGTCGACCGTGTAAACCGCTTCTTCGGCTATGCCGCGATCAACCGCATCGTCTTCAAGCAGGGCAAGCCGCCCGCCGCCCCGCCCCGCCCGGAGCGCCCTCAGCTTTTCCCGGTGCCCAAGGAGCTTGGCGAAGGTTTGCGTGAGATCGCCGATCCCGAGCTTCGCGCCTGCCTGGAGTCGCTTGGCGCAAAAATTGCCGCTACCAGCGGCCCGCCCGCGCTATCCAGCGACGGCGAAGAGCCCATACCCGTGATCAACCGGAGCAAATGAACCGATGAAGGTCCGCATTCTTCTCGCCGGCGCGATGGCCGCCTTGGCATTGGCCGGCTGCAAAAAGAGCCAAAGTGGCAGCGAAGGCAGCACGCCAGTCGCCGAAAGCGGCAAGGTGACGATCACGCAGGCCGCACCGCCGCCGGGCGGCACTTGGGGCGACGTGGTCAACGCGACCACCGCCGGGTTCATGATGGGTAACCCCGAGGCGAAGGTGAAGCTGGTCGAGATCGGATCTCTGACCTGCCCGCACTGCAAGAAGTTTGAGGAAGAAGGCGCGCCCAAGCTCATCGAAAAATATGTGAAGAATGGCCAGGTCAGCTGGGAATTCCGGCCTTACGTCATTCACGGGCCGCTCGACATGGCAGCCAACATCATCGCCCGCTGCAATGGCCCGAAGTCATTCTTCCCGCTGAGCATGGCCTTTTACAAGGATCAGACGGCCTTTTTGGACAAGATCCAGGCGGTTCCGCAGGACAAGCTCGCAGAGACCCAAAACCTGCCGACGAACCAGGTGTTCGTGCAGATGGCGAACCTGATGGGCCTGCAGGATTGGGCGGCCGCACGGGGCGTGCCGCAGGCCAAGAGCAACCAGTGCCTCGCCGACCAGAAGATGATCGACAATGAGGTTCAGTTCACCGCCGACGTCAGCAATCAATATCCAGAATTCTCCGGCACGCCCGCGTTCATCATCAACGGCAAGATGGCCGACAAGGACGTGACCGAGTTCGAGAAGCTCGATCCGTTGCTCGAGGCTGCGGTAAAATGACGCGCGTCTGCCGCTTAGTCGCGGCGGCATTGGCGATCACGGTGCCGGCGGGTGCGCTCGTCGCCAAGCCGGCGCCGAAGCGCGCTGTCGCTAAGGTCGACTGGACGCGGACCTTCGGCACGACGAGCGCTGGCGGCTATGTCGTCGGCAATCCGAAGGCCAAGGTCCAGGTCATCGAATATGGTTCGCTGACCTGCCCGCACTGCCGGCACTTTGCCGCGACCGCGGTGAAGCCGCTGCTCGCAAATTACGTCCGCACCGGAAAGGCGAGCTACGAGTTCCGCACCTTCGTATTGAACGGGATCGACCTTGCCGCAACGCTGGTCGCGCGCTGCAATGGGCCGGCGCACTTCTTCCCGATGGCTGACCAGCTTTACGCGACGCAGCCGACGTGGAGCGGAAAGGTCGAAAAGTTATCGCAGGCGGATCAGGACAAGCTCAACGCTTTGCCCCAGCCGCAGATGATGGTCAGCATCGCGAAGACGACCGGGCTTCTGCCGATTGCGGCATCGCACGGCATCCCGACCGCAAAGGCGCAGCAGTGCTTGACCAGCCAGGCACAGGCTGACGGCCTCATGCAGATGATCAAGGGCGGCGAGGAACTTGGCGTGCAGGGCACCCCGACGATCTTCGTCAACGGCAAGAAAGTGCCGGCGTTCGATTGGGCGTCGCTGGAGCCGTTCCTGAAGGAGGCCGGAAGCTAGGGTGACCGCAGGGGGGCTAATTTGCGCATCCGGCGACTGAAGCTCAGCGGCTTCAAGAGCTTTGTCGAACCCGCCGAGTTGCGGATCGAGCCGGGGCTGACCGGCGTCGTTGGCCCCAACGGCTGCGGCAAATCCAATCTCCTTGAAGCTATCCGTTGGGCCATGGGCGAATCCAGCCCCAAGTCGCTCCGCGGCGGCGGCATGGACGACGTTATTTTTGCCGGCACCGCAACGCGACCACCGCGCGACTTCGCCGAAGTCACGATCCTGTTGGAGCACCAGACTGGCGAGGACGGAGAGCGCGGCGAAAGCGAGGTCACGCGCCGGATCGAACGCGGGTCAGGCTCGGCCTACCGGCTCGACGGTCGCGATGTCCGCGCCAAGGACATTTCGCTCCTGTTTGCTGACGCAGCGACCGGTGCGCATTCGCCCGCGCTCGTCAGCCAGGGCAAGATCGGCGCAGTCATTGCCGCCAAGCCGGTGGAGCGGCGTCAGCTACTTGAAGAAGCAGCCGGCATTTCGGGGCTCCACGCGCGACGCAAGGACGCCGAGCAGAAGCTGCGCGCGACCGAGGCCAACCTCGCCCGGCTCGGCGAGATCCTCAGCGATCAGGAACAGCGCGCGTCGCAGCTGCGGCGGCAGGCGCGGGCAGCGGAGCGCTACCGCAAACTCACCGACCAGATCCGCGCGGTCGAAGCGCGTTTGCTCCACGCCCGCTGGGCCGAGGCGGAACGGACAGCCGCAGCCGCCAATGCCGAAGCGAAGGCCGCTGGCGAGCAGGTAACATCTATCCAGGCTGCAATCGTCGAGGCGCATGCCGCGCAGGACCGAGCGAACGCCGCGCTGGCCGAGAAGCGCAAAGCTCTGGAGGACCTTCGTGAGCATGGTCACGAACTGGCGCACCAGCTCGCCGCCGCTCGCGCACGCCGCGACACCGTTGCCCGCAGGCTTGCCGAGATCGACCGGCTCGATGATTCGCTGTCCGGCGACATCGCGCGCGAGGAAGCGCTTCAGAACGATGCCGGGCGAACCATCGCACAGCTGGAGGACGAGCGGACTGCGATCGAGCAGCGTCTGGCCGACAGCGAGAACCATGCTGCGCGGATCGCGACCGAGCTGAGCACGGCGGAGACCGCTTCGCGGGAAGCAGAAGCGGCCCTCGCCGAAATCCTCGCGCGGCAGGCGGCGATGCGTGCCGAACGGCGCGTCGCCGAGGCTGCACTCGAGGCGGCGCGCGCACAGCGCGCCCGCACCGAGCAGGAGCGAAACAAGCTCGCCGAGCAGCTCGCTTCGCTTGGCGACGGCAGTGAGGAAGTGCGTGCGCGAAGCGAAGCGGAGGCTAAAGCGAAGGCCGCTGCGCAAGCGCTCGCGATCGCCGAACAGCAGCGGGTCGATGCCGAACAGGGGCGTTCGGCCGCCGCCGAAGCCCGCGATGGCGCCGAGAGCAAGCTTGCCGCCGCGCGCGCGGCAGCCTCTGCAGCGAAGTCGGAGCATGATGCCTTGGCACGCGCGCTCGACCAAGGCGGCGGGGCGGCGATCGCCAGCCTGAAGGCCGAGCCGGGATACGAACGGGCGCTCGCTGCTGCACTTGGCGAGGACGCGGACGCAGCGGTCGGCGAAGGCGACAGTCCGCGCCGCTGGCAGGGTAGCGAAACGCTTGCGTCCGATCCCGCCTTGCCGGCCGGCACCGATTGCCTGGCTGATCGCGCGACGGCTCCGGCCCAGCTATTGCGGCGCTTGCGGCAAGTAGCCGTCGTTGAGCAGGACAATGGGCAGCCTCTCGCCGTTGGCCAGAGGCTCGTTACCCTCGACGGCCGGCTGCGGCGGTGGGATGGCTTCGTCGCAGAAGTTTCGGGCGCCGCAGCCGCTGAGCGGCTCCTTCGGGTGAACCGCCTCGCATCACTGGCGGCAGAACTGCCGTCGTTGCAGAGCAAAGTTGAATCGGCGTCCGGCGAGCGCGACGCGGCCATGGCGCAAATGGAGCAATGCCGCACTGCGGCCGAGCAAGCGCGCAACGCGGCGCTGTCGGCAGAACGCGATGCGCGCGACGCCACGCGGGCGGGCGACGCGGCGTCCACTGCCCTGGAGCGCATCGAGGCGCAGCGCGCGGGGCTTTCACAGCGGCAGGCGGACCTCGAACCCGTTATGGAGGCCGCAAGCGCGGCAGTTGCGTCTGCAGAGCGCGCGCTTGGCGCGCTTCCTGATCCCGCGGCGCTCGAGCATAAGGTCGAAGGTGCGCGAGGCCGGGCCGCCACGGCCGCTTCTCAGGTTGCCGACAAGAGGGCGGAGGCTGCGATGAAGGCGCGCGAAACCGCCGCCGATCGCGAACGCTTGAGCGCCGCATCGCGTGAGCAAGGCGACTGGCGCAAGCGGCAAGCTGACGCAGAGAAGCGTCTGGGCAGCGCGCGGGAACGGCAGACGCAGCAAAGCGCCGAGCGGGCGGAGCTCGAAAAGGAGCCAGCCGAACTCGACGCGCAGATCGGTGCGTTTGAACGCGCCAACAGCGAAAGCCAGGTCAAGGTGGGCGAAGCGGCGTCTGCCGAGCGCGCCGCCGAGGAAGCGGTGGTTTCGGCCGGCTCGGAAGTCTCTGCTGCGAATGAGCGGGTCGCGGACGCCCGCGAGCGCCGCGCCGCCGCCTCCGCTCGCGCCGAGGCGCAGCAGGCTCGCGCCACGGAGCTTGCTGCGACCAGCGTCGATCGCTTCGAATGCGTCCCGCAGCGGCTGCCTGAAAAGCTGGGCTTCGATGCCGATGTCGTCCGCGACGCCAATGTCGAGTCCGCCGATCTTGAACGGCTGACGGCAGAACGCGAGCGGATCGGGCCCGTGAACCTGGTCGCCGAGCAGGAGCTCGCCGAGCTCGACGAATCGAGGACCAAGGGCGCCGAGGAGGCCGAAGAATTGACCCAGGCGATCAATCGCCTGCGCGGATCGATCGGCAACCTTAACCGCGAAGGCCGGATTCGGCTGCTCGAAGCCTATGAGAGGGTCGACGCCCACTTCCGTCGCCTGTTCACGACGCTGTTCGACGGCGGCCAGGCGCATCTGGAGCTCGTTGAAAGTGACGATCCGCTGGAGGCCGGCCTCGAGATCATGGCGCAGCCCCCGGGGAAGCGCCTGTCGACGCTGACCCTCCTTTCCGGCGGAGAGCAAGCACTGACGGCGGTGGCCCTGATCTTCGCCTTGTTCCTGACCAACCCGGCGCCGATTTGCGTGCTCGACGAAGTCGATGCCCCGCTCGACGACGCCAATGTGGAGCGCTTCTGCGAACTGCTCCACCGCATGACGCAGGAAACGGATACCCGCTACCTCATCGTTACGCACAACGCCGTGACGATGAGCCGGATGGACCGGCTCTACGGCGTTACGATGATCGAAAAGGGCGTCAGCCGCCTCGTATCCGTCGACCTGGGAGGTGCGGAAACGCTGCTCGCAGCAGAGTGATCAATCCGCTATTGCGAATGACTATCATTAACACTAAACCCCTTTGCATCGTCCAAAGGGGAAACAATGACTCGCCTGCTTGCCGGTTCAATTGCCGTACTTCTCGCCTGCAGCGCCGGGCGCGCCTTCGCCGCTGACGCTGCTGCAGATGCCGGAACGGCCGATGCCGGGGACAAAGGGACGATTACGGTAACAGGGCAGCGCGTGCAGTATGGCGTTCGAAAGACGAGCACTGCAACTAAGACGAACACTGACATCAAGGACATCCCTCAGGCGCTGACGGTCATCACCGCTGCGCAAATCGGAGATCAGCAACTGCGGTCTGTTTCGGACCTCCTCAATTTCGTGCCCGGCGCCTCCTACAATTCAGGTGAAGGCAATCGCGACACGCTGGTGCTGCGCGGCAATTCCAGCACCGCCGATTTCTTCGTCGATGGCGTGCGCGACGACGTCCAGTATTTCCGCGACTTCTACAACGTCGACCGCGTCGAGGTGCTCAAAGGCCCCAACGCCATGATCTTCGGTCGAGGCGGTGGTGGCGGCATCATCAACCGCGTGCTCAAGCGGCCGAGGTTCAACACCGCGCGGTCGCTAGCGGCGTCGGGCGACGGCTTCGGCGGGTTCCGCCTCGCCGGCGACGCCGATCAGCCTCTCAGTGGCACCGTCGATGTCCGACTCAACGGTATGTACGAGAACGGCAATAGCTTTCGCCGCCATGTCGACCTGAAGCGCTATGGCATCAACCCGACCGCCGCGCTGATGATCGGCCCGGACACGCGCATCGACCTCTCGTACGAATATTTCCACGACCGCCGCACCGCGGATCGTGGCGTGCCGTCGCTGGCCGGCGAGCCGGTTCGCGGATTCACCCGCACCTTCTTCGGCGACCCGAACGACAGCTACGCACGGGTCAGTGCAAACGTCGCGACGCTCGGCATCGAACACAGCTTCAACGAGGGCCTGACGCTGCGAAACCGCACGATGTTCGGCAACTTCGCGAAATTCTACCAAAACATCTTCGCCAACAGTGCTGTCCTGCCGGCGACAGCGACGCTGCCCGAACGCGTCCGTCTTGGCGCGTATAACAACCGCAACGACCGCACGAACCTCTTCAGCCAGACCGATCTGATCTGGGAGAACCGTCTCGCCGGCATCGACCAGACACTGCTCGTCGGCTTCGAAATCGGCCATCAGAAGTCACGCAATCTCCGCAACACGGGCATCTTATCCGGATCCAAGCTCATCGATGGCAATGCGGTGCCGCTTAGCGATCCCACCGTCGACGTCGAAGCCGTGTGGGCGCCGATTGCCAGCGATGCCAACAATCGGGTCAAAGCAAGTGTCGCCGCAGCCTACATCCAGGAGCAGCTGCGCCCAGCGAGTTGGCTCGAGATCGTCGCCGGGATTCGCTTCGATAGCTTCAACACCCATGTCGACGACCTGCGGCCGACGAGCCCCGGCACGTTCAACCGTCGCGACAGCCTCTGGTCTCCGCGCCTCGGAATCGTCTTCAAGCCGGCCGACAATCTGTCGATCTACACGAGCTACAGCCGTTCCTATTTACCGCAATCGGGAGACCAGTTCAGCGGCCTCACCAGCATCACGAAAGGCCTTACACCGGAGCGCTTCGACAATTACGAAGCGGGCGCGAAGTGGGAGATTTTCGATGGCCTGCTGGCGACAGCGGCGCTCTACCAGCTCGATCGCACCAACACCCGCGCGACCGATCCCACCGACCCGACGCGTATCGTGCTCACCGGCGCCCAGCGCAGCCGCGGCATCGAGCTCGGGCTCGAGCGTAGCATCACCAGCCGCTGGCTCGTCTCGGCGGGCTACTCACTCCAAAAGGCGGAGATATCCAAGACCACGACTGCTGCGTCAGCCGGCCGCGAAGTGCCGCTCGTCCCGCGCCACAGCCTCTCACTTTGGAACCGCTATGACCTGACCAAACAGTTCGGCGTCGGCGTCGGCCTGATCGCTCGATCGAAGACCTACGCGACTATCAGCAACGCGGTGAAGCTGCCTGCCTACGCCCGCGTCGATGGCGCCCTCTTCTACACACTGCCGCGCGGGGTCGAGGCGCAGATCAACTTGGAGAACCTCCTTGGCGCGCACTATTTCCCGACCGCCAACGCCGATAACAATATCGCGCCGGGCGCACCCCGCACGATCAAGGCCACCGTCGGCTACAGCTTCTAGCCCGCTAGCTCCGCGGCGCGGTCCTTGATGCGCTTGAGGTCGCGGACGAACAGGGCGCGCTCTTCGCGGCGGCGGTCTTCTTCGGGAATCCGAAGAAGGAAGCTGGGGTGGACGGTGATCCAGCATTCGCTGCCGTCGGCGAGCTGGAGCGGGACACCGCGGTTCTTGCCGATCGCCATCGTCTTGCCGAACAGGCTGTGCGCGGCGGTTGCACCTAGGGCGACGGTTACCGGCGGGCGGATCAGCTCGCGCTCATGCTCGATCCACCAGCGGCATGCTTCGATCTCCCCGGCGCCCGGCTTGCTGTGGATCCGTTTCTTGCCGCGCGGCACGAATTTGAAATGCTTCACGGCATTGGTGACGTAGGTCGTCGAGCGGTCGATCCCGGCCTTCTCCAACGCTGCGTCGAAGAGCAGTCCGGCCGGGCCGACGAACGGACGGCCGGCGAGGTCTTCCTGGTCACCCGGCTGCTCGCCGACGAACATGATCGAAGCGTTAAGCGGGCCCTCGCCGAACACGGTCTGGGTCGCATGCTTGTAGAGGTCGCAGCGCGTGCATTTGCGCGCGCCCTTCAGCAGGGCTTCCCACGATGCGCGAAGATTGCCGCCGGGCTCGATGCGGCTCTCCGCTTCAAGGGCGTGCTGCAACCCTTCCTTGGCGACGGACCGGTCGACCATCTCCAGCTCCCTGTGCCGCGCTCCGGCGATCAGGGGCTGAACGAGCGAGGTCTCCGGCATGTTGCGCCAATATTTCTTCGGCATTTCCTTGAGCATGGCGCCGACCTTCAGCCGCGCCGGATTGAAGATGCTGGCGTAATAGGTGCGCCACGTCTCCTCCAGCGGGTCGCCAGCCGGCGCTTCGGCTCGCGTGGCGCCGGGGCCCTCGGTCAACCTCTCGCCGTCCCAATGGATCGACAGCTCCGGGGTCAGGATCGACCAGCGCATGTTGGTGAAGCGATTGACGAAGAAGTTCGCGGCCCGGCGGACGATGTGATGCTCTGGCTCGAAGAAGGCGACGAAGCGATCGTCGATTTCCCGGAAGCGAACGAAGGCGTGCATCTTGTGAATATCGCGCCGGACGGCCTTCGCGAGATCCTGCAGGCGGCGGACGAGCGGATCGGCCTGGTCGTCCAGCGCGTGACGGTCGGCCTTCAGCCTTAAGAGCATCGCGTAGAGCAGCGCGAACCGTTCCGGGTCCAAATGGCAGATGACGGACTTGGCAAGGTCGACGAAAGCGCGCGGGACGGGGAAGCTCGGCGCCGGCGGCGGCTCGACGTCCGAACCGAACAGGTCCGCCTCGCCGCCTTCGACCTGCCAGACGACCGCGCTTGCGGGAACGCCCGCTTCGGCGAGGTCGCGCGCGGCGTCGCGCCAACCGTCGAAATCGTCGGGCGCGGGGAGCGTTACGCGATTCGCATCGATCATTGGGCCTTCGCGTAACACGATCAGGCCGCAAACAGCTCCAGCTGATGTTGTTTCGGCGCAATCAGCATGCGCAGGTCGGCTCGGTCAGTTACCAAGGTCGGCCGCCAATCCGACGTGCTGATGAACGGGCGCACCTTCGTGATCGACAAGGTCAGACGGGCGATGTCGTCGAGCCCAAGCTTCCGCCAACGCCGTGACGAAAGGATGCGCTCCACCGCCTTGGTTCCAAGCCCGGGAACGCGCAGTAACATCTCCTTTGGCGCCCGATTCACGTCGACCGGAAAGCTTTCGCGGAACTTGAGCGCCAAGGCGAGCTTGGGATCAATGTCGAGGGGCAACATGCCATGCTCGTCGGCCGCGCTCTGCACCTCCTTCGGCGCGAAGCCATAGAAACGCATCAGCCAGTCGGATTGGTAAAGTCGGTGCTCGCGCATCAGCGGCGGGCGCTGGAGCGGTAGGACCGCGCTGGCGTCGGGGATCGGCGAGAAGGCCGAGTAATAGACACGGCGCAGACCGAAGCGAACATAGAGCGTACTTGCCTTGCCGACGATGTCAGCGTCGCTTGCGGCGTCGGCACCGACAATCATCTGCGTCGACTGTCCTGCAGGCGCAAACTTTGGGGCCGACTTGAAGTGCTTCGCCGCGTCCCCGGCATCAGCAATCGACGCTTTCATGTCGCGCATTGCGCTCTCGATCCGGGCGGCATCCTTCTCCGGCGCCAGCTTGGTGAGGCCGGTTTCGGTCGGAAGCTCCACGTTGATCGAAATGCGGTCGGCATGAATGCCAGCCTGCCGAACCAGCTCCGGGTCGGCGTCGGGAATCGTCTTCAGGTGAATGTACCCGCGAAAGTCGTGGTCCTCACGCAGACTGCGGGCAACCTCGACGATCTGCTCCATCGTGTAGTTGGACGAGCGGATAATGCCGGAAGAGAGGAACAGGCCTTCGATGTAGTTGCGCTTGTAGAAAGCCAGCGTGAGCCGGACGACTTCTTCCGCCGTGAACCGCGCGCGACGGACGTTCGAGCTCTTGCGATTGATGCAATAGGCGCAGTCGAAGATGCAGCTGTTGGTCAGCAGGATCTTGAGAAGCGAGATGCAGCGTCCGTCGGGCGCGTAGGCGTGGCAAATGCCCATGCCTTCGGTCGATCCAACGCCCTTGCCGCCTTTGCTGTTGCGGCTCGATGTCCCGGACGATGCGCAGGACGCATCATATTTTGCCGCGTCAGCAAGGATCGCGAGCTTTGCCTGGACGTCCAACTGGGCCATGTGTTCTATTTATGTTCTTGGACTTTTTATGTCCATACAGGCATTTAGCGGTAGTCGACGAACCGGCGTTGCAATCAGCCATAACGCGCTTAGGCTCCGCCCCACACTGCTTGGGGGATGGGCAGATGCGCAAGTTGACAACGTTGCTCGCGGCCGCGGCCGTATTGTCGATTTCGGCGCCGGCGTTCGCCGGGCCGACCGAAGATTTTCACGCGCTGATGGATCAGTACTGGGCCACGTTGCTCAAGGAGTCGCCGTTGCTGGCAAGCCAGGCGGGCGTCCATGAGTATGACGCGCAGCTCGACGAGGTCGGCACTGTCGCGATGGACCGGCAGACGGCCGAGGCGGCGGGCTTCCTCAAACGGCTCGAAGCCATTCCTCCAGCATCGCTGACCGCCGCCGACCAGGCCAATTATGCGATCCTGCGCGGGCAGCTGAAAAACAGCATCGAGTTCAATCGCTTCGGCGAGCGGATGGTGCAATATTCGTCGAACGGCAGCTACCACAACAGCCTGCTTGACCAGCTGACATCCTTTCCGCTGCGCACGCGCGCGGATTACGACAACTATCTATCGCGGCTCGCGTTCTTGAAGCAGCGCATCGACGCTTACGGCGCGATGAGCGCGGACGCGGCGCGCAAGGGTTATGTGCAGCCCTGTGTCACCGAGACGCGGCTCGCCGGGACCATCACCGGTGTCGTAGCCGCCGACCCAACCAAGTCGCGCTTCTACGCACCGTTCACCGGTGTTCGCCCAGCGACGATCGCGCCGGCCGACTGGGCGGCGATGCAGGCGAAGGCCCGCGACATCGTCGGCGGGCAGATCAACCCCGCCTACACCAACCTCGGCGCGGTCTTCGCCAAGGATGTCATCCCGCGCTGTTCGAGGACAATCGGCGCCTCCTCCCTGCCCCAGGGCAAGGATTATTATGCTTGGCTCGTCCGGTTCCACACGACGACCGGCAAGACACCGGACGAGATTCACCAGCTTGGCCTCAGCGAGGTTGCGCGCATTCGCGCCGAGATGGACGATGTCGCCAAGAAGGCCGGCTTTGCCTCGCGTCAGGCGATGATCGCCGAGATGCGGACCAACCCCAAATATTTCGCCAAGACGCCGCACGAACTAATGGAGGCGGCCGCGCTCCAGGCAAAGATCCTCGACGGCAAGATGCCGACCCTGTTCGGCCGTCTTCCGCGCCTTCCTTATGGCGTGAAGGAAATTCCGGCCGAGACCGCCGAGGGCAACACAACCGCTTACTATATTCCCGGCAGTCCGGACGCTGGGATTGCCGGCACCTACTTCGTCAATACCACCCACCTCGACCAGCGGCCGCTGTGGGAATTGCCTGCGCTGACGGCGCATGAAGCCGTGCCGGGCCACCATAACCAGATCGCGCTACAGCAGGAGCTAGAGATGCCGCCGTGGCGGCGGTACACGACCTTCTTCACGGCCTTTGTCGAAGGATGGGGACTGTATTCGGAGCGGCTCGGTATCGAGATGGGCCTCTACGATACGCCCGAGAAGAACATGGGCCGCCTGTCCTACGAAATGTGGCGCGCCTGCCGGCTGGTGGTCGACACGGGCATCCACTCCAAGGGCTGGACCAAGAAGCAGGCGGTTGCCTTCATGAAGGACAATACCGCGCTGACCGACGAGAATATCGACGCCGAGGTCAACCGCTACATCTCCACGCCCGGACAGGCGCTCGCTTACAAGCTGGGCGAGCTGAAATATCGCGAGCTTCGGGCGAAGGCGGAAAAGGAGCTGGGCGGAAAGTTCGACGTGCGCCGCTTTCACGACGAGCTGCTGGGGCAGGGCCCGCTGCCGCTCGATGCGGTCGAGACGCGGATCAACGCGTGGATCGCCGCGGAGAAAGCGAAAGCCTAAGCGGCGATCGCCTTCTGAACCTTGCGCTTGATGTGGTCGGTGGGGGGCTTGTTGATCGAGCGGTAGCGCGCCTCGATCATCGAGTAGACGCCGAACAGCAGAAGCCCTGCGGCAACCGGGACTTGCAGCGGGCCGCGTAAGGTATCGAGCGCTTGCTCGAGCCCGCCCGTCTCCGCCGCGCTATGATAGAAAGCGCCCTTGGCGAGCAGGTAGCCGACGGTGATGAAGATCACGCCCCGTGCCGCATAGCCGATGCGGCCAAGCCAGCGCGCGGACGGCCGACGGGCCGCATCGTCGAGATGGTTTAGGAAAGAGCAGCTGAAGGCCTTGTAGATCTGCACCGCGCCGGTTCCGAATAGGACGGCCGCGGCGACAGCGAGAACTAGGGCGCCCGCTGGCAGGTGAAGAGCCTGTGCGATATGTTCGTGCGCGTCCCCGGAATTGGCGCGGCCTTGCACCATGATGCGCGCCGCCTTGTAGGCGAGGAAAAGGTAGATTGCGCCGCTGCCGGCGGCTGCGATGCGCCGGCGCCAGGCCTTGGGGTGATGACGGCCGCTATCCATCCCGAACGCAGCGTCGCATGCTCGCCAGAAGCCGTATCCGGTCATTCCGACGACCAGCAGGATGGTGAGCCAGCGGCCAAAGCCGTGGTCGAGATATTCCATCGCGCCGGTCAGATCCTCGGTTCGCCCGGTGGCGATCACCAGCAGCGCGATGACAATGTACAAAAGGCCGCGAACGAGGAGGCCGAACCTCGCCAGCCACTGAAACTTGCTCTGTTCGGTCAGGTCGGTCGCCACGCAGGCACAACGCCGCTGCGTGGCAATCCGGTTCCCTGAAGCCTTACTGCTCGGGCGGAGTGGTGTCTGGCGACTTCTGCTGGTTCTGTTCGCGCGCGTCGCGAATGACGCGCGTCAGGCAGCCGGTATAGCCGCCCGGCCCGACGGGCGAGCAGCTGTTGATTCCGGTCGAGCCGACGGTTTCAAGCGCCTTGGACCTGTTGGCCCAGGCCTCGGTCTGCTGGCGGGTGCCGCTCGGGCGCAGTTTCTCCGGGATGCGAAAGCGATCAGCCTCCGGGCGGCGTGCGCAGACGACCACCTGATCGTCGGTCGAGCGCGGGCAGGGATCGTTGCCGTAAACGACAATCTCGGCGACGTTCGACGATGCCTGGGCAAGTGCGGGCGCTGGCAGGGCGACGAGACCCCCGGTGGCGCTTGCCGCCGCGGCGAGGGTGATGATCAGCTTCGTCATTGCTCTAACGCGTCCTTTCCAGGGCTCCAGCGGGCGAGAGACGCCCCAAGTTCCTTATATCCGCTTCGACAGTCCGATGGCCACCCTGCACCCGGCACGGATCGCCGCGGTCAGCAGAGGATAGGCCGGCGCATTCGTCGCGCCGGCGGCGCGGGCCGTGTCACGGTGTTCCAGTTCCTCCGCCTGGAATTCCGCGATGTCGCCCGAAAGCTCCGGGTCGTCATCGCCCAGTTCGGCGAGCTGGCTGGCGTAATGCTTGTCGATCTCCGTCTCGACCGCGTCGGTGCAGGCCAAGGCGGCCTCCTCGGAGATAAGTGCGGTTGCAGCACCTAGCGCAAATCCAGTGACGTTCCAGAACGGCTGAAGCGCGGTCGGGCGAACCCGCCTCTGAGCGACGAGCACGTTGAAGCGCGCCAGATGCCGCTCCTCCTGCGCCGCCATGCGCGCGATCAACTTGGCTTCCGTGCCGTTGCGGCGCAGCACAGCGAGCTGCCCGGCGTAAATGCGGGTCGCGCCATATTCGCCGGCATGGTCGACACGGATCATTGACGCGCGGTCTGGCCGCCGATCTCCGGGCCGCCAGCCGATCATCGACGCGCGCCGCGCAAACTGAGCAGAAAGATGATCGCTGCGCCACTCAGGGAAAGGATGGCGTTCCAGCCGGCCATCGAAATGCCGAGGAAGGTGAACTGGATCTGGTCGCAGCGGACGAGCGGCGCGTGCGTGATCTGCTTGAGCAGGTCGGCCGTGTTGGTGCCGTGGATTGTCGCGGTGCAGGTCGTGAAGCCTTCGAACACCTTGGCTTCGACACCCGCGTGGTAGACGCCGATCGCGCCGGAAACCGCGATCGCAAGCGCGGCCAACATCGTGAGAGAGCGCGAGCGCTTGGTCTCGGCCGGCGCCGTGAAGGCGAGCAGTGCGAGAAGGATCGCCGCGCCATGCGGCCAGCGCTGCCAGTAACACATCTCGCAAGGGTGGAGCCCACCGAGATACTGCGAGCCCAATGCGCCGCCCAGAAGCGCGACCGGCAGAAGCAAGGCAATCAACCGCGCGACCGCGGCCGGCGACCAGGCGGAGGAGCTGCCCCGAACGGCGATCGCTTCGCTCATCAGGCTCTTATCGCGACTTCTTTTGCGGCGCGGCGGAGGCGACCGCCGCAGGCGCGGCCAGCCGCTTCAGCGTGTTCAGCGCATAATAGAGCTGGAAGTCCTTGATGCCCTTCTTCTCCAGCTCGTCCGCTTTCGCCGAGAAACGCGGATCGGGCGTGTCGTCACCCTCCAGCAGCTTGTCCTCGACCTTGGACTGCGCGAGCAGGTGGCGCCGAAGGTCGGCTTCGCGGACGACGCGGCGGTCCTTATAGTCCGGGTCGGTCAGCTGCGGCACGGCAATGTCGGGATCGATCCCGCCCGCCTGAACCGAGCGGCCCGAGGGCGTATAGTAACGCGCCGTGGTTAGACGGAGCGCCGCATCCGGCCCCGTCTGCACGACGGTCTGGACTGAGCCCTTGCCGAAGCTCTTTTCACCCATGATCAGCGCGCGGCGGTGATCCTGCAGTGCGCCGGCGACGATCTCCGACGCCGAAGCGGTGCCGGCATCTACGAGGACGACGACCGGAAGGCCGTGCGCGAGGTCGCCCGGACGGGCGTAGTAGCGCTCGATATCGTCTTTCTCGCGACCCCGTTGGGAGACGATCTCGCCGCCTTCAAGGAAAGCGTCGCTGACGTCGACGGCCTGGTCGAGCAGTCCGCCCGGGTTCGAACGGAGGTCGACGACATAGCCGAGCGGGTGCCCGCCCGTAGCCTTGTCGATCGCAACAAGCGCCGCCTTGGTCTGGTCGGCGACGTTGCCCGAGAAGGTGTTGATGTTGATGTAGCCGATACCGTCTCTGATCTCCCACTTCACGGCGCGGACTTCGATCCGCTCGCGATTCATGGTCAGGTCGAGCGGCTTGTCGCGGCCCGGACGAACGATGGTCAGCTTGATCGGCGTACCCGGCTCGCCGCGCATCTTCGACACGGCTTCGTCAAGGCTGAGGCCGTAAACCAACTCGCCGTTGATGTGGGTGATATAGTCGCCGGCCTTCACGCCGGCGCGCCACGCCGGCGTATCTTCGGTGGGTGCGATGACCTTTACCGCGCCGTCCTCAATGGAAACGGTGAGGCCGAGACCGCCGTAATTGCCGTCGGTGGTGGTCTTCAGCTGATCGAAGTCGCTCGCTTCGACGTAGCTCGAGTGCGGATCGAGCGAGGAGAGCATGCCATCGATGGCGCCCTTGATCAGCGTCTTGTCGTCGACCTTGTCGACATAGTTCGCCTTCACTCGCTCATAGACGCTCATGAACTTCTCGAGCTCTTGGTAATTCGTCGTGTCGGCGGCAGCGAAGGAGCTGGTCGCCGCGGGCACAAGCGTGAGAGCGCCGAGCACGGCGAGCGGCGGGAGATATTTGCGGATGTTTTTCATGACGTCGCGTCCTGAGGGGCTTTTCCCAGACATTTAGCTGCCTTTAGGGTCCTTTGACAGGCTTTGAGATGAACCTGCGATGATAGCAGGCGAGATTCGACGTCCATATTGGGACAATTCGACCTGCAGCGGTCCAAGCGCCCGACCGACATCCTCGCCGAGCGCGACCCGGTCGCCTGGCTTGAGCGCCGAGGAGATGTTGACGAGGAGGCTGAGCCAGCCGCCGCCGTGGTCGATGATCAAAACCCCGTCATAATCGTGGAAGGGGCCCGAAAAGCGTACGGTGCCGGCCGCGGGCGCGGTGACCGGCGCGCCGCGCCAGGTTGCGAGCGTCAGCCCGCGCGCGCGGACGCCGCTCTCGTTTACCGCAGCAAGTCCTTCGGTGACCGCGGCGGCAGCGGGCAGCTGATAGGCGAACGGAGGTGGCGTCAAACGCCCCTCGCCTGCCGTCGGCCGTGGCGGAGCAGCGTCCTCGCCGGCTAGCTGTCCGGCAAGCGCGGCAGCGCTCCGGCTACTCGATTCCGATCCGCGAAGCCGCTCGACACTCTCCGATGCCGCGATCGCAACATCGCCGGCGCCGAGCGCGGCCGAGCCAGACTTGGCCGCGAGCTGGAGTGCGCGCTGCTCCAGCGCGGCAAAGCGTTGCCGCTTGGCGCCAAGGTCCTTGCGACTGCCTTCCAGTTCCGACCGCGCGGCCAAGGCGCTCGCCTCCAGACGCCTGCTCTCGTCGAGCTGAACGGAAAGCCTGGCGGTCCGCGCGCGGATGATGGGCAGTGTGGAGTCCAGCAGTAGCCGGACCTTCACAAGCTCGTCGGCGCTTCCGCGGTCGGCGATCGCCAATAGTGGCGGGCGCTGCGCCATCACCGCGAGGCCAGCGAGCAGCGAGGCGACCGGTCGCTGTTCCTCCGCCAACTTCCGCTGGTGCGCGGCCACGAAAGCCGACGCCATCCGGAGCCGGATGTCCGCAGCTGTGATGCGCGCTTCGGCAGCTTCCATGCCCTGCGCTGCGGCAGCCTGCTCGGCGCGCACTCGATCGACTTCGTTGCGGGCGTTGGCCGCAAGCTGGCTGAGGCGTCCGGCTTCCTTTTCGGCCGCAGCCTGCTCCGATTGCGCTCGTTGAAGATCGCTATCGGGCGTGCTCGCCGGCGTGACCACCGGCGCGCTTGCCGCAACCAGCAGCGGCACGGCAATCAGGACGAGGGCGAACCGGCGCATGTCCTATCCTTCGCGGTGATAGGGATGGTTCGCAAGGATCGCCGTTGCGCGGAACAGCTGCTCCGCCAGCATCGCGCGCACCAAAAGGTGCGGCCAGGTCGCGGCGCCGAAGGACAAAAGCAGGTCAGCGTCCTGCCTCTGCTCTTCGGGGTGCCCGTCGGCGGCACCGATCAGGAACCGGCATTCCCGCTTTCCGGCATCGCGCCATGCCTCAAGCTTCTTCGCCAGTTCGATGGACGTCATTGTCGAGCCGCGCTCGTCGAGGACAACGGAGACCGAATTGCCGGGAAGCGGGGCAAGACTACCGCCTTTGTCGGGAAGCTCGGTCAGCTTGGTCGGCCAAGCGATCCTTTTGACGTAACGCTCGACCAGCTCGGCCTCCGGAGAGCGGCCGATCTTCCCGCGCGCAACGATGTGAAGAAGCACTTACTGTGCGGTGAGAGCCGGCCGGAACGGCCATGTGAAGGCCGACTTGAAGCCATCGTAGATCGCACGGGCTGCTTCGGCTATCGTCCGCGGGCGATCCGCGCCGCCGCGCGTGAAGATCGCAACGGCGATGCGGCGGCCGTCCGGCATGGTGATGAAGCCGACGTCGTCGGCGAGGCCAGTCAGCGTCCCGGTCTTGTGCTCGACCGGTGTTCCGCTGGGCAGCAGCGCCTTCATGCGGTTCTTGCCTGTCTCGCACTGCGACATCAGGTCAAGCAGGTAATTACGGCTCGACGGTTTGATCAGCTCAGCCTTGTAGATGCGGCGAAGCAGGTCGACCATTGCCGTCGGCGTGCTGGAATCGCGGCGGTCCCAAAGGTCGCGCTTGGCGCTTAGCAACTGCGCGATCGTGCGGTCGACGCGAAGGCCGGTGACGCCGTTATCGGTAAGCCAATTGTGAAGAACGGTCGGGCCGCCGAGATCCTTGAGGATGATGTCGGTCGCGACATTGTCGCTATGGATCAGCATCCGGCGCATGAGGCTGCGCACCGGCTGTCCATTGATCGTGTCGTCTAGAGAGCGCCGGCCATGGTCGACTTGTGCAAGGTAAAGCGCGGCGACCGCGACCTTTACCGTGCTGGCCATCGGGAACGGCGTGCTGCCCTTGATGCTGACCGTCTCGCCGCTGTTAAGGTCGAGCGCGGCGATTCCGACGTCGGCCGACTTGCCGGCAACGAGGTAGCTCAATTGCTGTTCGAGGCTGACGAGGCTCGCGGACGACGCCGCCGCCGCGGGCTGCGCGACGAACGCCGAAATTGACACCAGCAGTGCAACAAGACGGTTTCTCGGTAGCATGGCCCTCACCCGCGTGCCGTAGCACTCACGCCTGAATCGTCGCCAAACGCCCACATTCGTTCCAAATTGTAAAAATTTCTAACCTCTGGACGAAAGATGTGCACGATAACATCATCCGCGTCGATTAGCACCCAGTCCGCTGCCGGGAGCCCTTCGATGCGGACGTTGCGGCCAAATTGCTGCTTGATCTTGTCAGCAAGCTTAACCGCCATCGACGCGACTTGTCGTGTCGAGCGACCCGAGGCGATCACCATATGGTCGGCGATATTGGACTTCCCCGTCAGCGGGATGGAGATGACTTCCTGCGCTTGATCATCGTCCAGCGACTGGAGGACGAGCTTGTGCAGCTCCTCGACCTCAACGGGCGTGCCTGCCGGCGCGCCGGAAGTCTCATTGGGATGGTCAGTCAAGGGGTCTCCTGGCGAACAGGGGTTTAGCCAGACGCCCGCGCGTCTTAGCGGATTTCGGCGTTCGGTTATACCAGCTGGGATCGTGCGCGCGGATAGCGGTTGCGGACGTGGGGTCAGGCGGCAGGCGAAGGAACAGGATCGCCGGTGCACTCCACTCCGTCCAGTCATTTGCCTGGCTAGGAGGCCGGACGAACCTTCTAAGCCAGCCCATCGCGCGCGCCGCGTGGGCAGCTGAATCATAACCGGGCCGGCGAATCACCGCAATCGGCACTTCGCGCGCTAAGCCCCTCCAATCGCGCCATAAGTGAAAATTTGGCAGGGTGTCGTTTCCAAGCAACCAAATGAAGCGGTCTTGCGGGTAGCGCGTCTTGAGCTTTCGCACCGTCTCGACGGTGTAGCGCGTGCCTTCCCGTAGTTCGAAATCACTGACCCGGATCGGCGCCCGGCGCGCCATCCGCTCGGCGGAAGCGAAGCGCGCTTCGAAAGACGCCATGTCCCGGGCACCTTCCTTGAGCGGATTTCCCGGCGACACCAGCCACCAGACCTCGTCGAGCCCGAGCGTCCGCATCGCCTCGAGGCTGATGCGCCGGTGCCCCCGATGCGCAGGGTTGAAGGAGCCGCCAAGGAGACCGATGCGCGCCATCGAACAGCAGCTAGCATGAGGCCCCGTGCCCGCCTAATATCCGCGCGGGGGTTAGAATGGGCGAATTCGAAGCGATTGGCGACGCAATCACGGGCGGTTTGGTGGCGCGTGCGGTCGAGCCTCAGGCCGGTGAGACAGGCGGCCACACCCATGAAAAGAACTGCCTTAACTGCGGCACCAAGCTCATCGGGCCCTATTGCTCCGCCTGCGGGCAAAAGTCGCACGTCCACCGCTCGGTGAGGGGCTTCCTGCAGGATTTCGTCCAGGGCCTCTTCAATTTCGAAGGCAAGATCTGGCGGACGCTGCCGATGCTGGCGTGGCGGCCTGGCGAAATGACCCGCCGCTACATTGCCGGAGAGCGGGCACGTTTCATCTCGCCGGTCGCTCTCTATCTGTTCACCGTCTTCGCGATGTTCGCCGTGCTGAATTATACCGGAGCACTCGGCTCCGGTACGACCAAGAATTTCAAGGAAGGCCTGAAGACCGAAATCGTCGACGCGCAGGCGAAAATCGTGAAGCTGGAGGCTCAGCGCAAGGCCGACCTCGCTGCCGGGAAGCCTGTCGCGGAACTCGACAAGAAGATCGCCAAGCGGAAGGAAGACATCGCCGAGACGGCGAAGATGCTGAGCGGAACGCCCCTAGTCACCGGCGATATCGACAACGGCACGCCCGGCTGGCTTCGGCCCTTCATCGAAAACGCGCGCGACAACCCGGAGGTCGTGACGATGAAGGTCCAGGATGCGGCGTCGAAATACAGCTGGATGTTAATCCCGCTTTCGGTGCCCTTCATGTGGCTGCTGTTCCCGTTCCGGCGAAGCTTCAACACCTACGATCACGCCGTTTTCGTGACCTACTCGCTGTCGTTCATGATGATGCTCGTGATCGCCAGCGGATTGCTGGTCAGTGCGGGGCTGACCGGCCTGGCCGGGCTGCTGTTTTTCGTCCCGCCGTTCCACATGTATCGCCAGCTCAAGCAGGCGTACGGGCTAGGCCGGTTCAGCGCGATCATGCGGACGATGGCCCTTGTCACCTTTGCCATCATCGCAGCTGCATTGTTCGCGGCGACAATCGCCGCCATCGGCGCAAGCAGCTAGCGACGGCAGGGATATTTCTTCTGAAGGATGCGGAGCATCGCGTCCCGCAGGCTCATCCGCACGCGTTCGACGGCCGGAATGGCTTCCAGCCCATCGATGAACTCGAACGAGCCCAGTTGCGCGCGAGGTGTTGGCGAGCAGTGGAGGACGGGCTTTCCGGCGCGCTCAGCCGCGCGGCGTTCATCGCCGATCGACTTGCCGACCGCGGTGGCCTCGGCCTTGAGCCGTCCGTAGTCGCTGTCCATCAGCGCAAACGGCCCCTTCCCCTTCAGCCGGTTGGCGCGGTCGAGGAAGTTCTGCGCGCTTCCGGGCGGCGCGGCCAGGACCGGAACGGCGATGGAAACGGCCACTGCCACAAGGATCGATTTACGCATAAAAAAGCCACTCCACAGCACCACGCCGCAGAGTGGCTTTTAGCCTTGAACGACAGGTGAACTAGGCGCCGGCGGCCGCTGGCCCGCCGATCGTACCCGCCTTCGGACGCTTGGCCTTCGGGATCGAAGAGCCAGCAGCGGGGAGCGCCGGACCCTTGGTCCCGCCGCGATCGATCGTCTCGCCGGCCATCAGCTTCTTGATCTCGTCGCCCGATAGCGTCTCGAATTCGAGAAGCGCCTGAGCGAGCGTCTCGAGCTGAGCCCGGTGCTCGTCGAGCAGATGCTTGGCGCGCGCATAGCCGTCCTCGACGACCTTGCGGATCTCGTTGTCGATCGCCTGCGCGGTTTCGTTCGACATCTGCCGCGTGCGGTTGACCGAATAGCCGAGGAAAACTTCCTCGTCCGGCTCCGCATATTGCAGCGGCCCGAGCGCGTCCGACATGCCCCAGCGCGTAACCATGTCACGCGCCAGCTGCGTCGCATATTGGATGTCCGACGACGCGCCCGAAGACACCTTGTCGTAGCCGAAGATCACTTCTTCGGCGACGCGGCCGCCCATGGCGACAGCGAGGTTCGCGTACATCTTGTCGCGATGGTAGCTGTAGCTGTCGCGCTCCGGCAGGCGCATGACCATGCCAAGTGCACGGCCGCGCGGGATGATCGTCGCCTTGTGGATCGGATCGGATGCCGGCTCGTGAAGCGCGACGATGGCGTGACCGGCCTCGTGATAGGCGGTCATGCGCTTCTCGTCCTCGGTCATGACCATGGACCGGCGCTCGGTCCCCATCATCACCTTGTCCTTGGCCTCCTCGAACTCGTGCATCGCGACCAGCCGCTTGCCCTTGCGGGCAGCGAGGAGCGCTGCCTCATTAACGAGGTTGGCGAGATCGGCGCCGGAGAAGCCGGGCGTGCCGCGCGCAATCACGCGAGCATCGACGTCGGGCGCCAGCGGCACCTTCTTCATGTGAACGCTGAGGATCTGCTCGCGGCCGTCGATGTCCGGGCGCGGCACGACGACCTGGCGGTCGAAGCGGCCCGGACGCAGCAGCGCCGGGTCGAGCACGTCCGGACGGTTGGTCGCGGCGATGATGATGATGCCTTCATTGGCTTCGAAGCCATCCATCTCGACCAGCAGCTGATTGAGCGTCTGTTCACGCTCGTCATTGCCGTTGCCGAGCCCGGCGCCGCGGTGGCGGCCGACGGCGTCGATTTCGTCAATGAAGACGATGCACGGCGCGGACTTCTTAGCCTGGTCGAACATGTCGCGGACGCGGCTGGCGCCGACGCCGACGAACATCTCGACGAAGTCCGAGCCGGAGATTGTGAAGAAGGGAACGCCTGCCTCACCCGCAATGGCGCGGGCGAGCAGCGTCTTGCCGGTGCCCGGAGGGCCAACCAGCAGCGCACCCTTGGGGATCTTGCCGCCGAGGCGCGCAAACTTGCCCGGGTCCTTCAAATACTCGACGATTTCCTCAAGCTCTTCGCGAGCCTCATCAATGCCGGCGACGTCGGCGAAGGTCACCCGGCCCTGCTTCTCGGTCAGCATGCGCGCGCGGCTCTTGCCGAAGCCCATGGCGCCCGAGCCGGCGTTCTTCTGCATCTGGCGCATTACGAAGAAGCTGATGCCGAGGATGAGCAGGAACGGCAGCGAATTGTAGAGCATGTAGAGCCAGATGCTCGAGCCTTCCTCGCCCTTCGCCTGGACCGCGACGCCCTTTGAAATCAGGAGGTCGGTGACCTTGGCGTCGGCAGGCGCGGTGGTGTGGAAGGTCTCGCCGCTGGCGAGCTTGCCGGTGATCTGGGCATTGCTGCCCGCGCCGGACGCAATGGTGACGGCGCGAACGCTATTCTCGTTCACCTGCCGAACGAAGTCGGAATAGGCCATGGCCTGGCCGGTCTGGCTCTTTGAGCCGCCGTCGATCATCTGCACGAACAGGACCAGCGCGAACAAGACGCCGACCCAGATCAGCAGGCTCTTCGTCCAGGGGTTGCCGGGCTTCTTTTCCTTGTCGTTCATTGCAAAGCGTCTTTCCGGGCAGAAGGCCCTCAAGCCTCTAAAATAATCGCAATCAGGCCAATAACAATGCAGGCCTTAGGGGCTGGTGAACGGGGCAGTCCCGGATTGGCTCGGATTATCGGTCTCTAAGCCTCAGGAAAGGGCGGCGAAAAGCACCGCAATCGCGACCGCGACCAGCGCGAAGCTCGCCGCCATTCCGACGTGCCGGCCCATGCCGGATCGGTGCAGCTTTACCTCCCGCCAGACGAAATAGGCGAAGCCGATGAGCGCCAACACCACGATGCTGAGCCCGACCCGGGCGAAATCCCCACTCGCCAGCCAGTAAAACAGCGCCGCGACGATCGCGGAGGCGGGAATGGTGATGAGCCATGCTACCATCACGGTCTTGGCAATACCCCAGCGAACCGCGGAAGCGCGCCGCGCCGCGCCGGCGCCGATGACACAGCCGGTGATCGTGTGCGTCGTCGACACCGGAATGCCGAGGTAGGACGCCGCGAAAAGCATCACCGACCCGGCAGCGGAGGCGGAGAACCCCTGGTGCTGGTTGAGCTTGGTAATGCGCGTGCCCATCGTTTCGATGATTCGCCACCCTCCGGTGAGGGTGCCCAGGCCGATCGCCACATAGCAGCTAAGCGCCACCCAATGGGGCACGTGGAACTCGCCGTTCAAATGGCCGGTCGAATAGAGAAGCACGCTGATGATACCCATCGTCTTCTGGGCATCGTTCAGGCCGTGACCCAGCGAATAGGCGCCCGCCGACACGAGGTGGAGACCGCGAAACGTTCGCTCTGCGCCCCTGACACTGGCGCGAACGCCCATCCAGCTCGTCGCCAGCATGATCGCCATGGTGAGAATGAGGCCGAGCGTCGGCGAAAGGACGATGGCGATGAGCGTCTTATTGAGGCCGGCCCATTGAATGCTGCCTATGCCTGCATGAGCGACGCCCGCGCCGACGATTCCGCCGACCAAGGCATGGCTCGACGAGGACGGAATGCCCTTAAGCCAGGTGACCACGTTCCAGAACATAGCGCCGACGAGCGCGCCGAAGACGACGGCGGGCGTGATCAGATCCTTGTCGACGAGGCCTTTGCCGATCGTGTCGGCAACCTTGTGAAGCTCCGGCCATTGCAGCGCGAGGAAGTAGGCGCCGAAGTTGAAGAAGGCCGCGAACGCAACGGCAAGCGCAGGGCTCAGAAGCCGCGTGCCGACCACCGTCGCGATCGAATTGGCTGCATCGTGAAGCCCATTGAGAAAGTCGAATGCGAGCGCGACGACGATCAGGCCGATCAGCAGCGGCAGCGCGAGCTCGTGCATCAGCCGGCCGTCTTAGGCATGATCGATGACGACGCCGTCGATCTCATTAGCGACGTCCTCGACCGCGTCGGTGATGCGCTCCAGATGCTTGTAGATTTCGCGCGCGACGATGAACTGCATCGGCTCTCCGGCATTCTCCTGGAAAGCCTTTTTGAGACCGGCCGCATGGGCTTCGTCCGCATCGCCCTCCAGCCGAACGATCTTCTCGGTGATGGCGTGGAGCCGGGCACCATTGCTGCTGATGTCGCGCAGCAGCGGCATTGCCTCAGCGGCGAGCGAGGATTGCTCCGCGATCATCGCCACCATCTGCTTCATCTCCGGCGTAAAGCGGGCGATATCGTAGGTGTCGATGGCCCGCGCCGTCGCCTGCACTTCATCGACGGCATCGTCCATCGCCCCGATGAGCGAAGTGATCGCGCCACGGTCGAACGGCGTCAAAAAGGTGCGCCGGACGGTGCGGAGCACCTGACGAATGATTTCGTCGGCCTGATGCTCGAAGCGGTTGATGTCCCCGATATGCTCCTTGTGCGGCGTGCCGCCATCGACGAGCTTCGAGAGCGACTTGGAGGCGCTGACCAGCGTCGCCGCATGCGCTTCGAACATACCGAAGAAGTCGCCCGTTTTGGGCAGCAGCCGCTGAAACCAAGCGAACATTCTTTTCCCCTTAGACCGGCAGGGCGCTTAGTGGACGACAGAGAAAGCAGCAAGCAGGCGGCCTGATCATTCCGCCCCCTTGGTAGTCGCGTCCACCGCATAGTCGTCGCCGTAGAACTTTGCCGTGCTCAAGGTGTGGAAGGCGATGGCCTGGATCGGCTCATATCTCGGGGGGCCAAGGCCTGGCAAAACGGCGAGGATCTCGTCCTCCCACAAATAGACGTTGGTCGGGAACGACACGCGGGCGGTGGTAAGATGCGAGCCGTCGCTGGGCTTGCCGACGCGATGGGTGGTCGACGGCAGCCGGTCGTTGGTCAGGCGCTGCATGTAGTCGCCCGTGTTAATGACGACCGACCCCGTCGGCGCGCGCATCCGTACCCATTTCCCCGAGCGGTGATTCCAGACCTGCAACCCGTCGATTCTGGTGGCCGGAAGGATCGTGAAGAGGTCGACGTCCTCGTGGCCAAGCAGGCGGCCGGCGCCTGAGCGCACCTGATCCTCCGTCATTCGCGGGTAGTAGTTGAGACGAAGCCCGAAATTCGTGCCGGTCAGCCTGTCGTCGAGCAGATGAGGGTCGCAACCGATCCCCTGAAGCATCGCCTGCGCGATTGGCCTGAAGAGGGCTTCGTGCGCCAGCACCAGCCGACGAAAGCGTTGTTCGTAGCCGGCAACGGGCCAATAGTCTTCAACCCGAAAGGCGCTCGTCCGCCGCTGCGGAACATCGAAGGCCCGGCGGCACCAGACCCAGCCTTCGACGAGATCGGGATGGATTTCGCTCGTCTGCTCAATCGGGAAATAGCCTTGGCTGACACTCCCGTGACGTTCGGCCCGGAACCGCATCTTCTGCTCAGGCGACGTCGACTCGAAGAGGTCGAGCGTGTCGTCGTGGGCGTCTTGATAGAGCGCGGGATCGACGCCGTGTCCGGTCAGGACCGCGAAGCCGATTTCCTGTAATGCGGCGCCGAATTCCACCGCGAAACGCTCGCGGTCGGAGGCGTCGCCGCGCAGGAACGGCTCCAAGTCGAGCGTCGCAATCTCATAATCTTCGTCGAACTCATCACTCTCATGCTCGGCCAGGCCATAGGTGTGCGCCTTGCGAACCTGGTCGTATTTCTTGAAATCTCGATTGAAGGCGCGCGGTCGCGTCATGCCGGCGTAACGGCTGCCGTCGCCGATTCGGCCTTGTGCTCACGCCGGCCCTTGATCGCCGAATGCGCCATGATCGCTGCGGCATAGAGGACGACCACGATTACCAGCCACCGCAGGGTCTCTACTTCCATGCTCTTTACGATGAAGGCGGCGACCAGCACGGCCGGAATGCCGCCGATCGCAAGTCCGAGCACGACCCTGAGGTCGATCTGCCCAATTCGGATGTGCCGGACACTGGCGCCCGCACCGCACAAGCATGCACCGGCGGCCATGATGGGGAAGCAGAGGCGCGGGTCCATACCCATCAGGCTGAGGATCACTAGCGTCGGCGCGTAATTCCCAACGCCGAAGTTCAGGAGAATCCCGAAGCCGAAGCTAGCCGCAATAGCGACGATAGTGAGCGTCGGAGAGAGGGACGACGCGGTACCCCCACCAGGAAACCAGTGCCGATTCAACCCGGCGTAGGCTGCCGCTGCCAGAACAAGGCCGATCGAAACCGTCATCTGAACGATCCACACCCGCGTCCGCACCACCAAAGGTGCGCCTAGCAAGCCACCAAGAAGGATCGCGATGGACGATCCGAACAGGAGGACAGGATCAACCAGCACGCCGAGTAGAATGAGGAAGATGATGCTCTCGGCCATTGCCGGCGGGGTCAGGCCTACCAGCAGAGTAGGCGGAATAAGGCGGTCAGGAACGAGCTTTCGAAGCTTCAGCCAGGCCGTAGTCGGCGCGAACGAGCCGATACCCAAAGTATCGAAGAAGCTGACGATCGCTCCCACCGCTGCAGCCTCCAGGGAAGGCAGCGCGCGCTTCTCCAAGGCCGAACGAACGAGAATGACCGCAAAGAACAGTATCGCCAGGCCGAGCGGAACCAGGATTGCAGTCAGCATGCTTCCCCCTTTGCCTGGCGCACCATGACCCATGGCAGCAAGCTGAACAGCAGTTCACGAAACAAATCCGCTCACGGAACATTTCCCAGAGACTCGCAGGTTGTGCGGTGAGGAGCCGCTTTTCGCAATGACCTTACGCTGTCACCTTTTCGGCCACGTCCGCTCCGCAAGCCGGGCGGCGTTCGACGAAAAGCATCAGTTCTGGATCAGCGACTGCAAGCGCTGTCACATCCTGCTGGTACGCGAGCAGGATGGAAAATGGGCGCCATTGCCCCGCCAGCCCGACAGGCTCGACCCGATCCAGCGCATAGAGCCGGTGATCGCCGACGACACGCTTGAGCTGTCCGAGGAGGATGAACCGGCGGCCTTTGCGGCTGCGGTGGTCGCTTAGCCGCCTCGCCGCGGCGGCGCCTTGGAGAACCGCCAGTCTTTCCCGCCCGAGCATAACACGCCTCGGATCGTCGTCGTCTCACCACCGGCGAGAGCCTCGAGGAGACGGTCCAGCTCGCGGCCCCTAAGCTCTGCGCCACGCCCTTCGGTCGCGAGTTGGCCGATGGCCCGCGCGACGATCCGGCGGCGGATTTCCGATGGTGCGTCGCCGGCGCGGTAGAGCAGCTCGCCGTTGGCATCGAACACCGAATGATCCCATTCACGCGCGCTGGCCCAATTCAATGCGGCATGGGCGCGCCGCAAATTGGTCGCGCTCGCGGCGAGACCCTCCCGATCAAGCCAGTCTGCTCTGTCCAGCGCCTGGCGGACACGCACGCGCTCATATTGGGTGTCGTCGTTGCTGGGATCGTGAGCCGTAAGCGAGCCAGCGTCGCGGCATAGCTGCTCGAGCTCCACATGCCGCCAGCCCAACAAAGGGCGAACCAGTAGAATGCGCGAGCCTGGTACCGCTCCTTTCGCACCCATACCCGCGAGGCCGCGAACACCGGACCCGCGATTGAGCCGCATGACTAGCGTTTCGACCTGGTCGTCGAGGTGATGCCCGGTCGCCACCGCCCGCAGCCCGCGATCCTGCGCCCACGCTCCCAGCAGCTTGTAGCGCGCCGCGCGGGCCCGCTCCTGGATCCCAGTCTCCGGCTTTTGCGGCCAGTCCACGGTGAGGATTTGGTGGCCAACGTTCAGGTTCTCGCAGAGCTCAGCGACCTGCGCTGCTTCCCTAGCACTTTCGGGACGAAGCGCATGATCGACCGTCGCGGCTTCAACCTTTCCCGGTCGGGCCGCTGCAGCAAGAAGCAATAACGCGACGCTGTCCGGGCCACCGGAAACCGCGACTCCAATGCGCTCGCGCGGATCGATTAACTTGTCGAGGTCGGCCTTGAAGCGTTCGACCAGTGCGGCGTCGGGTACCATCCCGGCCGCATTAGCACATCAGCTGCACTGCGCCTGTGCCTTGGCGTCGCTGACCTGCTTTTTGAGGTCGGCGCGCGCCTTCGATCCGTAGATGGCATCGAATTCCTGATAGACCTTGCAGGCCTGTCCCGGCTGACCGAGCTGCATTGCTGCCTGACCGAGATAGTAGAGGCTGTCGCCGGCGCGCTCGCCTGCGGGGTTGTTACGGTAATTCGCGAGGAAGGTTGCGGCAGCGTCCTGCATCTTCCCCTTGCTCATCAGCGAACGGCCGATGAGGTTGTTGGCGTAGCTGACTCGGCGGTGCTTGGGATAAGCCGCGGTGAAAGAGCGAAGCGACGCGATCGCGCCGTCGAAATCGCCCGCTTCCCAGAGCTTGAATCCCTGCGTGTAGGCGACCTCGCCCGGATCGCCTTCTGGCGTTGCGGCCGTCGTGGTCGATACGGATGCAGGAGTCGGCTCTGCCTTGGTTCCGGACTTGCCCGGCGCCGGCTTCGTCGTGCCCGGCTTGGCTGTCGGCTTCGAAGACGCCGGCTCCTGGACGACCGGCTGGACGACAGGCGCGACGGTCGCCGCCGCGCTGACGCGATGCTCCAGCGCACCAATGCGCTGATCCTGATCGGTCCGGGACTTGGCGACATCGGCTTCCAGCGACTGCAGTCGGTGTCCGTTCTCCTCCGACTGGCGGAGGAGGTCGGCCATCTGTCGTTCGAGCGCGTCGAGGCGCTGGTCGAGAGTCGCAACCGACGACTGCGTCGCCGCAGGTTCGGTGGAGAAACCGGCCGTGTCTGCGGGCCGTCCGCGCGGGAACACCTGGCGCTGAACCTGGTCGACCTGCCGCTCGAGCCGCTCGATACGCTGTTCGGGAGTGACTTGCTGCCGCTGGGCCAAGGCTGCGGAGCCAGGCAGCAGCGCGAACGTGGCAGCCGCCAGAACGGTAATCGAACCCAATGACTTCACGATGATTCCCCGACGCTTACCCTGTCACGCGATTGTGAGCCGCCGCGGCTTTCGCGGCGATGAATCTATTCGCCCGTGTTGCTCGTTGCCGGCGTGGTCTCCGCTGGCGGCGGCGCAGCGGGCGCTGGTGCGGGTTGCTCGACACGCGGGCGGCCGACCCGCGGTTTCGGCGGCGGGGCAGGCGTCGTCGCTTGGGGCGCGGGTCGCGCGGCTGCCGGGGCAGCGTCTGCCTGATGCAAAAGGCTCGCCGGCAGCAGGCTGACGTTCACCGTCGTCGCTGGAGGGCCGACGGGCGGCGCGACGGCATTGCCGACGTTGATCCGGAGCGCTTCGGGCTTGCCGGTCTTGAGCATCGGAGCCGTGGCCGTCGCCGGCACCGCGTATGTCTGCCCTGGCTGAAGCGTGCCGGAGAAGAGCGACGCGCCGCCCTTCTCGCTGACCTGGAACCAGACCGGCGCCGTTGCGGTGAGGACTACCGGCCCCTGGGCCGGTGCAGACGGCGCGGCGGCTTGCGGCTGCGCGCTCGTCTCAGCTGCGGGCCCCTCGGCGGCCGTATTCATCGGTTCGTCGGGCTGCTGAAGCGAGCGCTGGTTCAGCCAGCTCATCAGCGCAATGAGGACGATCACGGCAGCGATCATGCCAAGCACGAGCGACTTGGGCATGGTTCGGCGCGGATCGGCCGGCTCGAACGACTCCATCGTGTTGGCGGTGAAACGCTGTCCGCCCATTTCAGCCCGGAGCTGGTCGCCGATCTCCACCCGGTCGAGGCCAACGGCGCTCGCATAGCTCTTGGCGAAACCGATCGTGTAGGTCGGCGCCGGAAGCTCATCCCACTCGGCATTCTCGATGCTTTCGAGATGCCGGCGCGGGATGCGGGTTTGGGCCGCGATGTCGTCGAGGGAGAGCTTGGTCTTTTCGCGAGCCGTGCGGAGTTGTTCACCGACTGTCGGCACCTCGGCTTCGGTCAGTTGCTCGTCGATCGCTTCGATTTCAGTGTCGCGCTTGGGCATAGGTCCTGTTTGAGCGCTGAGCCGAAGCTGTCAACTGATTGTGACGCTGTGGCGGCGCGCCCAGTCGGTCAGCGTCTTGCGCATGTCGCGCGGTGGCTTGACCAATAGCCGGTCGAGCTTGTTGCGGATGGCCGCCGCATCGAGCGAGCGCACCATCGCCTTGACGGGGCCGACGGCCGCCGGCGTGATCGAGAAATTCTCGGCGCCGATGCCGACGAGTGCCATGGCTTCGAGCGGCCGCCCCGCCATCTCTCCGCACACCCGCACCGGCACATTTGCCGCGCGCGCCTGGTCGAGCACGCGCTTGAGGAAGCGAAGGATCGCCGGGCTCAGCCAGTCATAGCGCTGGGCAAGACGCGGATCGGAGCGGTCGGCCGCAAACAGGAATTGCGTGAGGTCGTTCGTCCCGATCGACAGGAAATCGACGCGCGGAAGCAACTGGTCGAGCATTTCGGCAAGGCTCGGCACCTCCAGCATGGCGCCGAATTCGATGCGTGAGGGCATCGCCCTCTTTGCCTTTCTCGCCCAGGCGATCTGCTCCTCGAACAGGGCCCGCGCCTCTTCATACTCCCACGGCTCCGAGATCATCGGGAACATGACTCGCAGGACCTTGCCCGGCGCCGCCTCAATGAGGGCGCGGGCCTGCGACTTCATCAACGCCGTGCGGTCGAGCGACAAGCGAAGCGCGCGCCAGCCCATCGCCGGGTTCTCGGCTTCGTCCTGGATGTCGGTGAGATAGGGCAGCGCCTTGTCGCCGCCGATGTCGACCGTGCGAAAAACGACCGGCTTGTCGCCCGCCGCGTCGAGAACCTTGGTGTAGAGCCGCTGCTGCCGTTCGCGTCCCGGCAAGGTCGCAGAGACGAGGAATTGGAACTCCGTGCGGAACAGGCCGATCCCGTCTGCGCCGGACATCGACAGGGTCGCTGCATCCTCGGCAAGGCCCGCATTGACCATTACGCTGACGTGGACGCCGTCGCTCGTTTCGGCCGGAAGGCTTCGAATCGCGGCGAACTGCGCCTGCCGCTTCTGGCTCATCGCCATGCGATGCTCGAAACCGGATACCAGCGCGCGGTTGGGGCGGACGATGACGCTGCCCGCGTCGCCATCGACGAGGATCGCTTCGCCCTCCTCGACGCTATGGCGAATATCGGACAATCGGCCGATGACCGGAACGCCGATCGCGCGCGCAACGATCGTCATGTGCGAGGTGAGCGAGCCTTCTTCCAAAAGCACCGCCTTGAGCCGCCTCTTGTCATATTCGAGGAGATCGGCGGGCCCGAGGTTCCGGGCGATCAACACGGTGTCGCGCGCCAGCCCGGTCTGCGCCGCCGTCCCGAGCCGGCCGGAAACGATACGAAGCAGGCGGTTCGACAAATCTTCAAGGTCGTGCATCCGCTCCTGAAGAAGCGGGTCGTCGATATCGAGCATGCGGGCACGGGTGCGTTGCTGAACCCGCTCGATAGCAGCTTCGGCGGTCAGGCCGCTGTCGATCGCTTCGTTGATTCGCCGCGACCAACCTTCGTCGTAGGCAAACATCCGGTAAGTCTCGAGGATTTCCTGATGCTCGCCGGTCATGCCGAACTCGGCCTCGCGGGCCATGGTGTCGATTTGCTCGCGCATGCGACGGAATGCTGAATAGACGCGCGCCCGCTCGGCCTCCGTGTCCTCGGCGACGGTGTGCTCGACCACCACCCGCGGCTCGTGGAATACGGCCTCGCCGCGGGCCATGCCTGCTACCAATCTCAAGCCAGTCAGTCGTAGGGGACCGGCGCTGCGCAGGCGGCCGCGCTTGGCACCGTCGACCAGCCGGGCACCGGCAATCATCTCCGACAGCACCATCGCCACCGTCTGCAGAGCCTCGATCTCGACTTCCTCGTAGCGACGCGGCTCGGCGTGCTGGACAGCGAGGACGCCGATCGGGCTCTCAAGCCGCACGATCGGCACGCCCGCGAAGCTATGGAATCGTTCTTCGCCCGTCTCCGGCCTGTACGCGAAGGCGGGATGTTCGGCGGCTTCGGCGAGGTTGAGAATACGTCCAGATGCCGCGATCGTGCCGACGAGACCCTCGCCCATGCGGAGCTTGGTGACGTGCACCGCTTCCTTGCGCAGGCCGTGGGTCGCGAACAGCTCGAGCGAATTGTCGCGTAGGAGGTAGATCGAACAGACGTCGCTGGTCATCGCTTCGGCGATCAGGTCGACGACGCGGTCGAGCTTTGATTGCGCGGAGCCGCGCTTGGCCATGACCTCGTGAAGACCCGTCAGGATCTCGCGAGCGGAAGCGGCGGCGGTAAGCGGCATTTCTATCGGCTATCAGATGCGCCGCCGCGATGCCACGGACTAGGTGTTCGTCGCTATGCTCGCGCGGAGCGCCACCCCGTGCCGGGCACCGTGACCTTCCATTGCGGGTCGCATTCGAACCGGCGTTCCGGAACCGCGCCGAGGCTTCGGAGGCCAGGAAGATCGCGGATCGTGATCCGGCGGCCCTTCCGTTCGATCAGGCCTGTCTCATCAAGCTGCGCGACGGTTCGATTAGCGTGAACCGGTGTGATGCCAAGCACATCCGCCAGCTCTTCCTGGGACAGCGGAAGGTCAAAGGCCGGCTCGGCTTTGCCGTTGATGACGGCAAGCCGCTGGTGGAGAAGCACCAGAAAGGCCGCCAGGCGCTGCATGGCGGTCGTCCTCGCGACAGAGGTCAGCCGGTCCATCAGCATCACGCGCTCCTTTTGGGCGGCGAGGAACATGGCGGACGCAAGGCGTGGCACGCTCATGAACAGCTTGGCGAACTCGCTCGCCGGGATCACTTCGACCGTGACCGCGTTTAAAGCGAGTAGCGTTTCGGCGGCACCATCGAGGACCAGGCTCGGCGTCCCTAGCAGGTCGCTCGGCAGGTGGATTTTCACCATCTGCCGCGAACCCGCCGCGATATCGACGCATGCGCCGACCCAGCCTTCCGCGAGGTAGAATATCTCCCGTGCCGGTTCCCCTTGCGCCCGGATGATATCGTGCCGCCGGAATTGGCGGGTCTCGATCGTCATCCTCTCGACCAGCTCGAGCTCGAGCTGATCCAAGCGCAGGAAATCGCTAAGCTTGGGAACCGATGTCTTCATTGCTGAGCAGAGACCGAACTTGAGGGATGATTCAACCGTTCGCCATTTCGGCGCTTGTGTGCAAAGTCTAGCCCCGACTTTCGAGTGCGGCCGCCGCTTCGTCGATTAATTCCCGGATGATTGCCGCGACGGGCTCCTCGCGAGTCACCATGCCGACCGACTGGCCGGCCATGACCGATCCGGATTCGACGTCGCCGTCGATCACCGCTCGGCGGAGGGCGCCCGCCCAATAATGCTCGATCTGGAGCTGCGCTTCAGCCATCTCGATTGCGCCTTCGTCCAGCTTTTGCGCGACCTCGCGCTGCTTGGCAGCGAAATTCTCCATCTCGCGGTTCTTCAGTGCGCGGACTGGAATGACGGGCAGGCGCGGGTCGATCTGTACGCTCGGAATGGCGTCGCGCGCCGACGCCCGGATGAACGCTTTCTTGAAGTTGGCGTGGGCAATGCTCTCCGTGGCGCAGACGAAGCGGGTGCCGAGCTGAACGCCCACCGCGCCCATTTCCAGATAGGCAGCGATCGCCTCCCCGCGGCCGATACCGCCGGCAATGAACACCGGAATGTCCTTCGCCACGACGGGCAGGATTTCCTGCGCGAGGACCGAGGTCGACACCGGCCCGATATGGCCGCCAGCCTCCATTCCCTCGATCACCAACGCATCGACCTTGGAGCGCATCAGCTTCTTCGCCAGCGCGAGCGCCGGCGCGAACGCCATGAGCTTCGCGCTGCTTGCCTTGATGCGGTCGATCGCACCGGAAGGCGGCAGGCCACCCGCGAGCACGACGTGGCCGACCCGATGCTTCGCGCAAGTGTCGATCAGTTCGCTCAGCTGCGGGTGCATGGTGATGAGGTTCACGCCGAAGGGCCGGTCGGTGCGCGCCCTGGTCTCGGTGATCTCGGTGTCGAGCAGCTCGGGCGTCATTGCGCCGCACGCGATCACCCCGAACCCGCCAGCGTTGGAAATGGCGGAAACGAGGTTGCGCTCCGATACCCAGCTCATCGCGCCGCACATGATCGCGACGTCGCAGCCGAGGAACTCGGTACCCCGATGCATCAGCTCCTTGAGACGCTCATGGCCCATCGAAGCGTGGACGGCGCGTGGTTCGGCGATCAGCCCCTCGCCGCTCATGCCGCGCGCTCCGTGTCGAGGCCAAAGGCGGAATGAAGCACGCGCACCGCGAGCTCCAGCTCCTGCTCGCCGATCAGCGCGCTGACCTTGATTTCGCTGGTGGAGACGGCGAGCAAATTGATCTGCCGCTCGGCCAGAACCTCGAACATCTTCGCGGCCAATTGCGGGTTCGAGCGGATGCCGACGCCGACGATACTAACCTTCGCCACCGCATCGTCATGGACGAGCGACGCATAACCGATCTTGGTCTTCAGACCTTCGATGACCGACATGGCTTGAGCAAGACTGGCGCGAGGCACGGTGAAGGTAAGGTCGGACGACCCGGTGTTGGGCGTCGCCGCATGGACGATCATGTCGAAGGCGATGCCGGCATCGGCGAGCGGCGTGATGACCTGCGCGACGGTGCCGGGCTTGTCCGGCACGCCCGTCAGCGTGATCCGCGCCTCGTTCCGATCCGCGGCGATGCCGGCGATTGAGTTCCGTTCCATGTTATCTCCCGAAAGCTCGGCAACGATATCGGTGCCCGGCAGGTCCTCGAATGCGGATAGCACCCTCAACGGCAGCTTCTCCCGCATGGCGAGCCCGACCGAGCGCACCTGCAGCACCTTGGCGCCGACGCCCGCGAGCTCGAGCATCTCCTCGAAGGTCACCTGCGTCAGCTTGCGCGCCCTCGGCACGATGCGCGGATCGGTCGTGTAGACGCCATCCACGTCCGTGTAGATGTCACAGCGGTCGGCCTTGACCCCCGCCGCGATCGCCACGGCAGACGTATCCGACCCGCCTCGGCCCAGGGTCGCAAGCCGGCCATCGGTTGAGACACCCTGGAAGCCGGGAATGACCGCGACCGTGCCGCCGGTCAGCGCCTCGTCGAGCGTGACTGCCTCAACGGCTTCGACGCGGGCGTTGCCATGGATGCCGGAGGCACGGACTAGCTGCCAGCCCATAAAGCTGCGCGCCTTCAATCCCGCCGCCTGCAAGGTCATCGCGAGAAGACCGGCAGTCACCTGCTCGCCGCTGGCGACCACCACATCATATTCGGTTGGATCGTGCAGCGGCGCGGCTTCCCGGCACAGCTGGACGAGGCGGTCGGTCTCGCCCGCCATCGCCGACACCACCACCAGAACCTGGTTGCCTGTCGCCGCTTCCCGCTGGACGCGCTGCGCAACGCTGCGGATACGTTCGATGCCGGCCATCGACGTGCCGCCGAATTTCATGACGATGCGCGGCATTCGGGCCAGGAAGCTCCTTGGGTGAGAGGCGGCGCCCTGTTAGGGGTGGCGCATGGTCCAGACAAGCATCCTGCCCGCGGAGGCCGAGCACTTCGGCAAGCTCGCCGCAGATTGGTGGGACCCGAACGGCGCGTCGGCGATGCTCCACAAGCTCAATCCGGTTCGCCTCAAATATGTCCGCGACATGGTCGACCAGCATTGGCAGTGCGACGAGTGCAACCGTCGGCCGCTGGAGGGAAAGAGTGCGCTCGACGTCGGCTGCGGTGCCGGCCTCCTGGCGGAGCCATTGGCGAGGTTGGGCGCGACGGTCACCGGCATCGATGCATCCCCCGAAGTCATCGCAATCGCTCGACAGCATGCCGCGGCCGTCGGCCTGAAGATCGATTATCGTTCGGGCGACGTCCAGGCGCTGGACGGCAAGTACGACCTTATAACCTGCATGGAAGTGGTCGAACATGTCGCGGACCCAGGCGCCTTCGTGAAGGCGCTGGCGACGCGTCTCGCACCCAACGGTCTGCTGATCATGTCGACACCCAACGCCACCGGCTGGTCGCGCCTGATGATGATCACCATCGGCGAACGCGTCGGTCAGATACCGAAGGGTACCCACGACTTCGACAAGTTTCTTTCGCCGGAGCGATTGCAGGTTCTTCTGTCCGGGGCTGGTCTCAAGTGCCTCGACGTCGAGGGCATCGCCTGGAGCCCGACTAAGGGTCTCCACCTCAGCGACGATGTAAGATTGAATTTTCTGGTCGCGGCGGCTCCCGCCTAGGTTCGACCGCCTTGTTGCTGGCTGCGACCTTTACTGCGCTGAAGGTGCAGAAGCTGATCAAGCGCCTCGCCTTCGCTAGCGCTTAGAAATCCACCTTGTCGTAATGGCCGGGCGGCACGATCACTTCCATCCGCTCGCCAAGCAGCGGCCGGAAGCAGGGCCGTGATTTCATCACGGCATACCAGTCCTTGGTCTGCTTGTGCCCCCGCCAGTCGAGCGCGCCGAGGTAATCGATCACCGACAAATGCGCGGCCGCGGTGAAGTCGGCGAGGCTCAGGCCCGGCCCGGCAAGCCAGCGGCGGTGGTCGAGCAAATAGTCGAGATAATCGAGATGCTCGGAAGCGACACGCATCGCTTCGCGCAATATCCGCGTGTCGGGGCTCTCCCGGCTGACGATGCGCTTCCTCATCCGCTCGTTCATCAGCGGCTCGACCGCCTCGCGATAGAGTTTGATGTCGAACCATTCGACGACGCGACGGATTTCGGCGCGGAGCTGGGCGTTGCCGTGGATCATCGGCATTCGATCGACCGTCTCGTCGAGATATTCGACGATAGGCTGCGAGCCGATCAGCGTGATGCCCTGATCGGGCTCGACCAGCACAGGAGTCTCGCCGGCGGGGTTCAGGTCGATGAACTCGTCGCGCTTCTCCCACGGGTTTTCGCGCACGAGCTCATGGCCCACCCCCTTCTCTGCGAGGACGAGCCGGACTTTCCTTGAAAAGGGGCAAAGCGGGAACTGGAAAAGCTGCCACATGGCGGGGCAGCTTTAGCGTGTGAGCGCGGTGCGTCTAGCGCTTCGGATAGGTTGGGTCAGGCATATTTGCGGCGGCGCGTTCGATCGCCCTGCTCGCCTGCTGCAGGCCATCCATCATCGCGGGGAGCGCCTCGTTCAGCGTCCTGGCCGCCTGCTGCATCATCGGCTGCGCCTGCGCGATCTGCCGCTGCAGATTTCGTTCGAAGTTGGGATCGTCGCGCCGGGCGACGTCGCGAACCGTCATGCGTCTTTCAGCCGGCGTCGCTTCCCTGCCCTCAACGGCGGCTTGGAGCTCGCCGACTCGGATGTCGAGAAGCGCCTTCGACATGGCCTGCATCCCGCGCGTCACCCGGTTGATCGTCGCAGGGTCCGTGAGCTGCGGGGGCAATTGGATCGTGTTCGGGGCTGAAGGAGCTTGTTGCGCGATCGCGGGCGTCGCAAACATCAGTGCCGGCAGGAGAATCAAGAGCTTACGCATGGCCGCAGCTTAGCATTGGCTGCGTCCAGAATAAACTCAGCGCATCGCCAGCCATGCCAGCGCGACGGTGCCGACGATGATGCGGTACCAGGCGAAGGGCCCGAACCCGTGGCGCGAGATGTAGTGAACGAAGGCCTTCACCACGACGACCGCGACGACGAAGCTGACGACGAATCCGACGGCGACGGCGCTGAAGCCAATCCCGCTTGCGCCGGCCATGAGCGTGTCGCGATGCTTCACCAGTTCCAGCGTGGTCGCGCCAACCATCGTCGGGATCGCGAGAAAGAAGCTGAACTCGGCGGCGGTGCGCCGCTCGACGCCAAGGCTGAGCCCGCCCATGATCGTTGCGCCTGAGCGGCTGACACCCGGGATCATGGCCAGGCATTGGACGATGCCGACGCCGATGACGGTGCCAAGCGGCATCTCCGCAACGCCGACGATCGGCGTCTCCTTCACCATGCGTTCTATGACGAGGATGGCGATGCCGCCCACAATGAAGGCAACCGCCACGACCATAGCGTTGCCGAGCAGCAATTCGATCTTGTTGATCAGGAGGAAGCCGAGGATCGCCGAGGGCAGGAAGCCGATCAGGATGTTGCGGACGAAACGCCAGGAGATTGCCTGGCCTTTGAACATCCCTTCCAGCACCGCCCAGAAGGTTCGCCAATAGAGCACGACGATCGCAAGGATCGCGCCGAGCTGGATGATGACGTTGAACGCCGCCCATTTGTCGGCGTCGAAACCGAGAAGCTCGGTCGCAAGAATGAGGTGCCCCGTCGACGAGACTGGGAGGAATTCGGTGACGCCCTCGACGATGCCGAGGATGATCGCGATCAGGAGGATTGGCATCGGCTAGGGCTGCAAGGCTCAGTTGGTGGCGGTCAAATGAATTCGCCGCCCGGCGAACTTGCCGCCCTTGTGGAAGCGGCCGAGCCATTCGTAGCCGACGGCCGCTAGCGGGGTGGCGTCGATGCCGAATGCTTCGAGTCCGGGCAGCTCGCCCGACGCTACATTGTCGCGCTGGAGCATCAGCCACTGGTCGCGGGTGAGTGGCGCGCCGGGCAGCCAGCCGAAGCTCGACAGCAACCGCCCGAACAGGTCGGGCAGCGGAACGATGTCCGGGCGCTGGCCGGTCAGATCGAGGATCGCCTCGTGAAGCTCGACCATGCTCATGATCTGCGGGCCGCCAATTTCGTAGGTCTTGCCGCCGAACTTCTGCGGCTGGATCGCCGCAAGCGCTATTGCCTTGCCAAGGTCGCGGACGAAGACGGGCTGGAATTTGCGATTGCCGGCAATCACCGGGAGAAACGGCAGGCTCGCCATTCCGGCGAACCGGTTGGTGAGATTATCCTCCGGCCCAAAGACCAGCGAAGGCCGGATGATCGTCGCGTTCGGGAAGGCCTTGCGGGCCTCAAGCTCGCCTTCGCCCTTTGATTCGCCATAGAGCGAGGGCGAGTGGACGTCGGCGCCAATGGCGGAAATCTGCACGAGCGCCTCTGCGCCCGCGTCGCGCGCCTCTTCGGCTACGTTGCGCGCGCCGTCGATATGCACCGCGCGCATCTGCCGGCCGAAAACCCCGCACAGGTTGATGACCGTACTTGCGCCGCGGACCGCGTGGCGGACGCTCTCACTGTCGGTGATGTCCGCCCGCACGAAGCCGAGCTGACCGACCTGGCTTAACGGCTGGATGCTGTAAGCCTGGCGCGGGTTGCGCTGGGCGACGCGAACGCGAACCCTGCTTTTCATCAGCGCTTCGCAGACGTAGCGGCCGATGAAGCCGCCGCCGCCAAATACCGTTACAAGCTCGTCCGCGCGTTCGATCATGGGGTGGCGCGATAGCCTCTGCGTTCCTAGATTGACAAGGCGGGTCAGCGGCCCCTAAGCGCCGCCGCCTGCCAGAAACGATGAGCACCGTGCCCAGGTGGCGGAATTGGTAGACGCACCAGCTTCAGGTGCTGGCGCTCGCAAGGGCGTGGAGGTTCGAGTCCTCTCCTGGGCACCATCGCTCTTCAGCGACTATCGGCTTGTCTCCATCCTCGTGACGCGGCCGCCGACGATTGCCGGATTGCCGCCAAGGTAAGCTTCCAGCGCATCCAGATCGAGGCCCGAATCCTGCGCGTCCTTTTCGCGCGCGAAGACGGAGAAGCCGTCGCCGCCCGAGGCGAGGAAGTTGTTGACGGTCACGCGATAGCGACGTGCCGCATCGATCAACTTGCGGTCGAGCGTCATCGACACGATGCGCTGCCCCTCCGGCCGCGACAGATCGTAGCTGAAACGGAAGTTCGATGAAGGCAGGAGCATCGACGCAAGCTTGGGCTGGCCATTCTCGACCTTGAACTGCTGTTCGAGCAGGTCCTTCAACTCCGCGCCGGTCAGGGACTTCACGACGAGATTGTTTCCAAACGGCTGTACGGCAAAGATCTGGCCGTAGGTGACCGTCCCGTCGGCTTGGGTTTGAAGCCCGGTCCGCACACCGGTCGCATTGGTGAACGACAGATCGGCGGCTCCCCGCGATTGCGGCCACGTCGCGGCGAGCTGGGCATCGGCGATGAGGTCCCCTGCCGGCGATTCCTCATCGGTCTCGGACTTGGGGGCAGGACTGCGAAGCCGGCCAACGACGCGCGCCGCGGCCGGCGCGGCGGCTTCCGCATAGCGCTTCACAAGCGAGGCAATTTGCGGGTCGCCGCCAAGCTCCGGCCTGACCGGAACGTTCATGGCGGACGAGTCGCGCAGCGCGTGCGTGCGCGGGTCGAACTTGAGGCGGATGTCGGTGACGAGGTAGCCGTACTTGCCGCCGCTCGTCAGCAGCCGCTCCGCGCCCGCGCGCTTCAACTTGCACACATAGGCATAATGGGTGTGGCCGGAGACGATCACCGAAATCGCCGGATCCAGCTTGTCCATGACGTCGAAGATCGGCCCGGCAATTCCCTCGCAGCCAGATTGCTGGAAAGTTGTCGGCGCCTTCGCGCCCTGGTGGATCAGGAGGACAATCGTATCCGCGCCGGCTGCCTTCAGCTTCGGGACCAGCGCATTCGCCGTTGCGGCCTCATCCGCGAAGGTCAGGCCGGCTACGCCCGCAGGAGTCACCAGCGTCCCGGTCCCTTGGAGCGTCATGCCGATGAAACCGATGCGAACGGGCCCGAACCGGCGAACCGCGCTGCCCGGAAAAATCGTCGCTCCCGATCTGTCGAACACATTGGCGGCCAGGAAAGAGAAGCGCGCCCCTCCGAACGGCTCGAGCCGGCACGGGATCCTGGTCGTATATTTCTGACACCCGCCGCGCTGCATGCGGGTCAGCTCGTTCGGGCCCTTGTCGAATTCGTGATTGCCAACCGCGTTCAGGCTCAGGCCGACCGCATTCATCGCGTCGATCGTCGGTTCGTCCAGGAAGTAGGCCGATACCAGCGGCGAGGCGCCGATGAGGTCGCCGGCGGACACCGTGATGGTACGTTTGTGCCCTGCCCGCAGTCGCTGGACCGCCGCGGCAAGCGCGCTGACGCCGCCGAGCCGCTGCTTCAGCTCGGTCCCGTCGGCCAGGCCGATCGTCGGCACGTCAGGCGGCGACTCGATGTTGCCATGGAAGTCGTTGAACGCGACGATTTGAACGTCGATCGGCGCTGGGCGGGCGGCCCTTGCGGCTGAAGCGGGGAACGAACCCGCCCCGAGCAAAAAAAGCGCGGCTGTTGCAATCAGGTAACGGCACATCGGAGAAGCTTCTGAATCCTTGAAGAATCGGGCGTTGTCAGGCCGCTAGGCGGTCTGGGCGACAGTTGCATGACTCAGCGTGAGCCTGTTAGCGGGCCGCCTGTCACTCAACTGAAACACAACTCAATTCTTACCGTCACTGCAAGTCAATCGAGCGGTCGCATTCGACGAATAGCGGCCCGCTCATCCCAAAAACTTTGTCCAGTCCTGGGGGGACCCGTGAAGAAATTTGTACTGCTTTGCACGACGGCAATGGCCGTCATGCCAACTGCCGCTTACGCTCAGTCGACCGGAACGGTCGAAACCGAAAAAGACTCCATCGTCATCACCGGCACTCGTGCTCGCAAGGGCACCGACGGTATCGTGATCCAGGACTCGACCAAGGCGAAGGGCCTGGTCACGCAAGAATATATTGCGAAGCAGAGCCCCGGGCAGACGTTGCTCAACACGATCAACTACATCCCGGGCGTCAACTTCACCCAGAACGACCCGTACGGCAGCTCGGGCGGCAACCTGCGCATCCGCGGCTTCGACGGGAACCGCGTCAGCGTGACGTTCGACGGCGTGCCCCTGAACGACAGCGGCAACTACGCCGTCTACCCCAACCAGCAGCTTGATCCGGAGTTGGTCGAGCAGATCAACGTGAACCTGGGTGCGACCGACGTCGACTCGCCGACGGCCTCGGCCGCGGGCGGCACGGTCAATTTCCGTTCGCTGATTCCGAGCAACAATTTCGGCGTTCTCGCCGACGCTTCGTACGGCACGTTCGATTTCCGCCGCGTTTTCGGCATGGTCCAGACCGGTGCGTTCGGACCGTACGGCACCAAGGCCTGGATCGCCGGCAGCCGCAACATTTACGACATGTGGCGCGGCTCGGGCAAAATCGACAAGTGGCAGGTGAACGCAAAGATCTATCAGGCGCTCGGCTCGGGCGGCGACTTCATCTCGCTTGCCGGTCACTACAACCAGAACCGCAACAACAACTATAACAACCCGAACCTGAGCGACCTCCGCACGCTATTCGGCACCACCGAAGTCCCGTCCAGCCCGACCGAGTTCCCGGTCGTCGTCGGCGACTACAGCAGCTCGCAATGGCGTCAGATCAATCGCATCGCGTATCCCGGCGTTTGCCGCGACGCGAGCGGCAATCCGGTCACCCGTCCGGTCGGCGTCAACGGAACGGCGCAATCCGATCCGGGCACCGGCGCGACCAGCGCGACCAACGTCTGCTACACGCCGGACGGTCCGTTCGCGAGCCAGGCGGTCACCAACCTGCTGGGCGTGCAGATCAACCCGTCGAACACCGGCAACATCCGCGGTCAGTCGCGCTTCACCCTCGCCGACGGTCTCGTGCTGACGGTCGATCCGACCTACCAGTACGTGCTTGCCAACGGCGGCGGTCAGGGCGCGCTGCTGAAGGAAAGTGACGACCTACTGAAGCAGGGTGTCGCGGGTTCGCAGGGCGTCGACCTCAACCGCGATGGCGACTACCTGGACACGCTCCTCGTCGGCCGCCCGTCGATCACGAATACCAACCGCATCACGGTGCTCAGCTCGCTGGTGTGGAGGATGGATCCGAACAACACGTTCCGCGTCGCCTACACCTACGATCGCGCTCATCACCGTCAGACGGGCGAATATTCGTACACCAACGAGAACTTCAATCTGACCAATCCGTTCTTTGGACGGAACGGCACGCCGCTGCTCTCCGCGACGGGTGATGTTCTGCAGAACCGCGACCGTACCTCGATCGCGCTGCTCAACCAGCTGTCGGGTCAGTATATCGGCAAGTTCATTGACGATCGGCTTCGCCTGGAAATCGGCGTCCGTTCGCCGTGGTTCGTGCGCGACCTCGATCAGCATTGCTACACGCCGGTCACGGGCTCGGGCTTCCCGCTCTGCATCGCGAACCCGGTGGCGCTCGGATACCATATCGTTCCGACCGATATCGACCCCACCACTGCCGGCTCCAAGGACCTGTGGGCGCCGTTCAAGGCGAAGTACAAGTATCACAAGATCCTGCCGAACATCGGTGCGACGTTCGCCATCAACCAGGGTCTCAGCGTGTTCGCCAGCTATGCGAAGGGACTGTCCGCGCCGCGCACGGATAACCTCTATCGCCAGCCGGTGATCTCGGTGAAGCCGGAGACGACCGACTCCTTCGACCTGGGCACCCGCTACATATCGGGCCGCTTCCAGGCTCAGGCGACCTTGTGGAAGATCAGCTACAAGAACCGGATCGTGACGTCTTACGACCCGGATACGAACACTTCGATCGACCGCAACGTCGGCAAGGTCAGCAGCTGGGGCTTCGATGGCGGCCTTGGCGTCAAGCCGGTTCACCACCTGAACCTCATCGGCTTGCTCAGCTACACCAACGCCAAGCTGAAGGATGACATCCTCATCGGCGCGGTGAACTATAACAGCGCGAGCCCGCCTCCGGCATCGACGCTAAGCCCGTTTGAGTTCTACTGCAGCGCCATCCCGACGACCGGGACCAAGAAGGTCAACGTTTGCGGCAAGACGGACGGCAAGTTCGTCGTCGAGACGCCGAAGTGGCAGTACGGCGGACGCGTCGAAGTCGACTTCAAGCCGGTCACCGTGGGCATCCAGGCGAAACATGTCGGGGCGCGCTGGGCGACCGACGTGAACGACGTGAAGGTCAAGGGCTATACGACCGTGGACATGGACGCTCGCGTCGGGCTCGACTTCATCCCGGGCAAGAAGTCCTATGTGCAGCTCAACGTCATCAATCTCCTGAACGAGCATTATTTCGGGAACCTGTCGACGAGCATCAATGCCTATGGCTTCGGCAACAGCGCGCCGCGCTTCACGCCGGTTGCCTCGCGTGCGGTCACCGGGACACTCACGCTCGGCTTCTAACCCTCAGTAGCGTAACAGGGGGTGGCCCGGCGGTGCTTCGTGCACTGCCGGGCCTTTCCTTTTCTGAAGCGGTCACCCGCGCTAGCGTGGGCGCATGCCACTCTATTCGATCGGCGATCTTTCGCCTCAGCTAGTGGATGGGGCCTGGGCTGCGCCGTCTGCCGATCTCATCGGCGATGTTCGCCTCGGCCAGCGCGCAAGCGTCTGGTTCGGCGCCGTCATCCGCGCCGACAACACGCCGATCGTCATCGGCGAGGAATCGAATATCCAAGATGGCGCGATCGGCCACAGCGATCCGGGCTTCCCGCTTACTATCGGTGCGCGCGTGACAGTCGGCCACCAGGCGATCCTTCACGGCTGCACGATCGCCGACGATTGCCTGATCGGCATGGGCGCGCGGATACTGAACGGCGCGGTGCTGGAGCCGGAATGCCTGGTCGGCGCGGGCGCGCTCATTACCGAGGGCAAGAGATTCGAGCGGGGATGCCTGATTGTCGGCTCGCCCGCGCGTGTCGTCCGGCAGCTCAGCGACGAGGAACGGCAGGGCCTACGCGTTTCCGCCGCGCATTACGCGGAAAAGGCCGCGCGCTACGCCGCGCTGCTCAAGACGGTCTAGCCGCCGGACAATATTTGTTTCGCTCGGCGGGCGGCACGCGGAGCCGCTTGTCGAGATAATAGCCAAGCAGGTCGTCGAGGTTCCGCTTGCCCAGCGGCGCGATGAACCGCGCCGCGTCCTTTTTCCACCCAGCGATGCATTGTTCCTCGGGCGCATCGCTGTCCGCGCAATCGACGAAGTGCCGGAAGGCGCTTTTCCATTGCGCGAAGTCGCTCCTGCTCATCGCCGCGCCATGCCCGGGAACGAGCGTGACGAAGGACGAGGCTTCAATCTGGTCGAGCGCCTTGAACCACCCATCCACACATGCGGTGTCGAGGAAGGGCGCAAAGGCGACGACGAGATCGCCCGAATAGGCCGTGCGCGTCTTCGGATCGTAGACCCAGACGTCTCCTTCGGTTGCAGCAAAGCGCGCCAGGTGAAGCTCGAGCGGCCTGCCCGCGATCATGCGCTTGCCCGAAGCCGTGACCGGATCCGTCGGCATCAGGTCCGCGCGATCGTCCATGGCGGCGAAGTCGCCCAGAATCTCCGCCTTCTGCGCCTGCGCAACCTCGCCGCTCGCCAAATATTCCTCCGCGTCCTTGCGGCTGTCCTTGAGGAATCCCGACAGCGCACCCGCGACCGCGTTCGACGCGATGACCCGCGCCTTCGGATAGGCTGTCCGGATCTCCTGGTTCCCGCCGGTGTGGTCGAGATGCCAGTGCGTGTTGATGATCGCCGCGATCGGCTTGCCGCGTGCTTTCGCTGCTGCGAGGATCTTGTCGTGCTGCACCTTGTGGCGGCCGGTGTCGATGACAATCAGGCCGCCGGGCGCGTCGAGGATGATGCTGTTGCCGTCGGGCTGGCGCCCCTCCTCGAAGGTACCAGGGATGAGCAGATAGGGCGCCGGCGCTCCCGCTAATGCACTGGCCGCGAGCAGCGACATCGTAACGACAGGCATCAAGCGCATGAGCCATCTCCCCCGAATGGGCGAGACGTAACGCTCCCTAGTCTAGGAGGAGAGCGAAACTCGCCGGGCCCGCCGTTGCGGTCGACGAGCCGACGAACGGTTAATCAGTAAACCCGCGCCTTCGGCTTGATATACTGGATGTCGTTGGTGAGCGTGAACTCGTGGACCGGCCGGTAGTCGATCCGCACGCCGCCCTTCGGCCAGCGGCCGCCCCAGGCGTCGAACCAGGCGACCGTGTGCTTCATCCAGTTCTTGTCGTCGCGCTTGGGATAGTCTTCCTGCATGTGCGCGCCGCGGCTCTCCTTGCGGTTGGCGGCGCAATGCATGGTGACAACCGCCTGCGCGAGCAGGTTGTCGAGCTCAAGCGTCTCCACAAGGTCGCTGTTCCAGATGAGGCTGCGGTCGCTGACACGCACGTCGGCCATTTTCGAGAACACGGCGTCGATCTTCTGGACGCCTTCGCCGAGCGTCCGGTCCGTGCGGAACACGCCGCAATCGGCCTGCATCGTGCGCTGCATCTCTAGCCGGATTTCGGCAGTCGGGCTGGCGCCTTCCGCGTGGCGGAACTTGTCGAGACGCCCGAGCGCAAGGTCGGCGCTGTTCTTCGGCAACTCGTCCTGCAACGCACCCGACTTGACCACTTCGCCAAGTCGCATGCCCGCGGCGCGGCCGAACACCACGAGGTCGATGAGGCTATTGGAGCCGAGCCGGTTGGCGCCGTGAACGCTAACGCACGCCGCCTCGCCGACCGCGAACAGGCCCGGCACGACGGTGTCCGGCATGCCGTCCTTCAGCGTGACGACCTCGCCGTGATAGTTCGTCGGGATGCCGCCCATATTGTAGTGGACGGTCGGCACGACCGGGATCGGCTGGCGGGTCAGGTCGACGCCGGCGAAGGTCATTGCCGTTTCGGTGATGCCCGGCAGGCGCTCGGCCAGGATCTCCGGCGCGATATGGTCGAGATGAAGGAAGATATGGTCCTTGTGCTCACCCACGCCGCGGCCTTCGCGGATTTCCATCGCCATCGAGCGTGAGACGACGTCGCGGCTGGCGAGGTCCTTCGCTGACGGCGCGTAGCGCTCCATGAAGCGCTCGCCTTCGCTGTTCGTCAGGTAGCCGCCCTCGCCGCGCGCGCCCTCGGTGATGAGCACGCCAGCGCCGTAGATGCCGGTCGGGTGGAACTGGACGAACTCCATGTCCTGCAGCGGCAATCCCGCGCGTAGCACCATCGCATTGCCGTCGCCGGTGCAGGTGTGCGCCGAGGTCGCCGAGAAATAGACCCGCCCGTAGCCGCCGGTCGCCAGCACCACGGCTTGCGCGCGGAAGCGGTGCATCGAGCCGTCGTCGAGGGACAGCGCGATAACGCCGCGGCAAACCCCATCTTCCATGATCAGGTCGATGGCGAAATATTCGATGAAGAAGTCGGCGTCGTACTTCAGGCTCTGTTGATAGAGCGTGTGAAGCATCGCATGGCCGGTACGGTCGGCCGCCGCGCAGGTGCGCTGCGCCGCCGGGCCTTCGCCCATGTTCTGGGTCATGCCGCCGAACGCGCGCTGGTAGATCTTGCCCTCGGCCGTGCGGCTGAACGGCATGCCGGCATGCTCCAGCTCGATAACTGCGGCCGGTGCTTCGCGGGTCAGATATTCGATCGCGTCCTGGTCGCCGAGCCAGTCGGAACCCTTGACCGTATCGTACATGTGCCAGGTCCAATGGTCCGGGCCCATGTTGCCAAGGCTTGCAGCGATGCCGCCCTGCGCCGCTACGGTGTGGCTGCGCGTCGGAAAGACCTTGGTAACGCAGGCCGTCTTCAGTCCCTGGCCGGCGGCGCCCATCGTGGCGCGAAGGCCGGAGCCGCCGGCGCCGACGACGACGACGTCGTAAGTATGGTCGATGATCGGATAGGCGGTCACGCAATCGCTCCGAACGCGATGGTGCCGAGCGCGAACAGCGCCAGCGCGCCACCCGCAACGGCGAGGAACAGCAACAGGGTGTTCAAGGCGAAGTTGTTGCCAGCGTCATGGACATAGTCGTCGACGACGACCTTCATCCCGTCGAGCGCATGGCGGAAACCGACGATCACCAGCAGCGCCATTGGCACGGCCGCGCTCGGCGCATGCAGCCACTCGAGTACCGTCTGCCGGTCGAGGTTCGGCAGGAACAGCAACGACGCGACCAGCCAGGTTCCGAGGAGGAGCAAGGCTATGCTGGTCACCCGCTCCGTCAGCCAATGCTCGCCGCCCTCGCGCGCGGAGCCGAGGCCGCGAACCTTGCCGATCGGGGATGCGCTGTCGCCGAGGCTCATGTCCGAACTCCCAGAATATAGAACCAGACCACCGCGGTCAGCAGGACCGACCCGATGATCGTCAGGACCGCGAAGGTTTTGTTGACGCCCAGCTCGAACGCCGCGCCCGTGTCCATGACGAGATGCCGAATGCCGGACAGCAGGTGCTGGAAGAATGACCAGGTCAGGCCGATCAGCACCACGAGGCCAATCGGGCTTCCCGCGACCTTCGTGAAGTCGGCGTAGGTCTCCGCTCCCTTGGCCAACGCCATGAGCCACCATGTCAGCACCGCGAGGCCGCCAATGGTGAGCGCAACACCGGTGGCGCGGTGGAGGATCGAGACCACCATGTGCGGCCCCCACCGCCAGATCGACAGGTGGGGAGATAAGGGTCGTGGATTGGTAGCGGCCATGATCGAGCGCTCGATATTGTTGTGCGACACTATGCGACTTGGCGCAGATGCGCCGCCAGCCGCTTAGGGCGACGGTCTTTTGGAGGCAAGTTTCCCAGCCGCGCCTAACCCACCCTTAACCATTCTGCGCCAAACAGCCTGACAACCGCAAAGAGCGGATTTGACGGAGAGCGGACTGATGAGTGGCGAAACTGGCGGGCTGCAACAGCTGACCGACGAGCAGGTGAGCGCAAGGCTTGCCGCTTACAATCCCGGTGGCGCCCTCGACCGCGACGTCCAGTTGCTTCGCGAAAATGTCGCCGACCTGATCGCCACCGAAGTCGTCGCCCAGTTCGGTCCGGAACGCGCCGAGCGGTACGCCACCATCTATGCCGGCAAGGTCGGCGCCGAATGGGTTCAGGGCATCGCCGGCTACGGCCGGGAAATTTATCGCGACCGCACGCCGGTAGCCGTTTACATCGCCGCGCGCTCGCAGATCGCCTCGCGCGTCATCCGCCGCATCATCGAGCGCTACGCCGACGACAGTTCGATGCTGGAACAGTGCCTCACCGCCTTCCAGCGCATGAACACCTTCGAGACCGACATCATCCTCGCACAGGTCGCCCTTCTCGAAGCGATCGAGGCCGCCGAAATCCGCGGCCGTGAGAGCGACCAGTTCGAGCGCAAGGTTGCCGAACTCGTCCGCGCCAGCACCGAGCAGTCAACGACGCTGACCGAGCGCACCCGGGCCACCGCCTCTTCGGCGCGCGGCATGCTCGGCAAGACCAGCGAAGTCGCCGCCGCTGCCGAACAATCAGCCGTCGCGATGCGCGAAGCCGCGCAAACCGCCGCCGGTCTCATTCGCGCCATCGAGGACGCCCGTTCGGAAGTCGAAGTGGCGGCGGGCGTCGCAACCCGCGCCGGCGACCAGGCCAGCCAGGCCGTGAAGGTCAGCCAGGCGCTGTCCGCGCACGTGGAAGCCATCGAATCGATCCTCAGCCTGATCCGCGACATCGCGGGCCAGACCAATCTCCTCGCGCTCAACGCCACTATCGAAGCAGCACGCGCCGGTGACGCCGGCCGCGGCTTCGCGGTCGTCGCGCAGGAAGTGAAGAGTCTCGCCTCGCAGACCGCGCGCGCAACCGACGACATCACCGCCAAGATCACCGCGATCCAGCAGGCGACCCGCCAGACCGTGGAAGCCAACGGCTCGATCCAGGGCACGGTCGAGGAAGTGCAAAGCTCCGCCGACCGCATCCGTCAGGCGATGGAGCTTCAGGCGCAGACGGTGACGATGATCACCGCCGCCGTCGACGAGACCGCGCTTGCCGCCGACTCGATGAGTTCCACCATCGCCGCGATCCGGAGCGACACCGAGAATGTCGCCAAGGACATCGACCAGGTCGAGCAGGGCTTCGGGCGCTTCAGCGAAGAGATTGCCAACTTCAAGTCAAGCGCCAAGGCGTTCGTCTCCGGCATCGCAGCCTGACTTCTTTCCCCGCCTGGCCCATGCGGCTAGGCGGGAGCCATGAATATCCTGATCACCGGAGCGAGCCGCGGCATCGGCGCAGCCGCCTACGCGCTAATCAAGTCGACCGGTCACAATGTGCTGGGTCATTCCACGCGCGGCAGCGATGAACTGATCGCTGGAGATCTTGCCGATCCCGAGGCGCCGCGCCGGATCTGGGAAGCCGCCCTTGCACGGCTCGGCGGGCGCATCGACGCCCTCGTCAACAATGCCGGCATCTATGAAAATGTCGGCGACGATGCCGATGACGAGGAATGGCACGCCGCGTGGGCGCGGACGATGACCATCAACCTGCAGGCTTCGGCCGACCTCTGCCGCCTCGCGGTCGGTCATTTTCGCGAACGGGAAGAAGGCGGCCGCATCGTCAACATCGCCAGCCGCGCCGCGTACAGGGGCGATTCACCCCAGCATTGGCATTACGCAGCCTCCAAAGCGGGGATAATTGGGATGACCAAATCGATCGCGCGCGGATATGCGGCGCAAAATGTCCTCGCCTTCGCGGTCGCGCCGGGCTTCACCGTCTCGGAAATGACCGAGGAATATCTTCAGGGCCGCGGCGGCGCGCAGATCATCGCCGACATTCCCCTCGGACGCGTCGCCAACACCAACGAGGTGGCCGAGGTAATTCGCTGGCTCGCAACCGATGCCCCCGCGTCGGCGACCGGCAGCGTGATCGACGTCAACGGCGCCAGCTATGTTCGCTAGCCTCGCGCTTCTCGTCGCCGCCCAATTCCCGACCAACATCGTCGTGCCGCTGGGCAAGGCTCCGCGGCAGGTTGAGCAGCCGATTGCCCCGATCGAGATCGCCGGGCCGGCCTATGACGAGGCTTGCCGCGGGTCGGACGATTGGGAGAAACCCGCGCCGCCTGTTCGCATTTTCGGCAACACCTACTTCGTCGGCACCTGCGGCATCAGTTCGATCCTGATCACTTCGCCTCAAGGCCACATATTGATCGACGGCGGCACGGAGGCGGACGCCGACCTGATCGCCCGCAACATCCAGGATCTCGGCTTCAGGCTTCGGGACGTTAGGGTTCTGCTCCAGAGCCACGAGCATTTCGACCATGTTGGCGGCATCGCCCGGCTTCAGCAGCTGACGGGCGCGGAAGTGCTGGCTTCGGCAGCCGCGGCGCCTGTCCTCAGAACCGGCGTTGCCGGTCGCGACGATCCGCAGTTCGGCATCAACAAGCCGTTTCCGCCCTCCCACGTCGACCGCGTCATCCGCGATGGCGAGATGGTCCGCGTCGGCGATTCGATCTTGATCGCGGTTACGACGCCGGGCCATACGCCGGGCGCGCTGACCTGGCATTGGGGCAGCTGCGACGGCGGAATTTGCCGCCAGATCGTCTATGCCGACAGCCTGTCGCCGGTCAGCCGCGACGATTATCGCTTCAGCGACCACGCGGCCTATCTGCAGGCCTATCGCGCCAGCATCGCCAAGGTCACAGGTCTCGACTGCGACATCCTGATCACGCCTCACCCATCGGCGAGCAGCATGCCCGATCGGTTCGCCGGCCGCGCGCCGCTGGAGAACCGCAACGCCTGCCGCGACTATGCCGCCGGCCTCACGAAAAAGCTCGACGATCGGCTCGCCAAGGAAGCCGCCGCCCATTGAGCTGGCGGATCACCATCCCGTGCAATCGCGCGCAGGGCGAAGCGATCGCCGAAGCCGAGGACCTGTTCCCCGGCGCCGACGATCCGCCGGTCCTAGTGGCCGACGAGCCCGACGAATCAAAGCCAGACGACTGGCTGATCCATGCTTATTTCGAGCACGAGCCGCGCCCTGAGGAGCTGGCGGTGCTTGCTGCGCTCGGCAATGGCGAACCGCGCATCGAGCAACTTGGCGAAGCGGACTGGGTGACGATGAGCCAGGCTGGGCTGCATCCGATCCGCGCGGGGCGCTTTTACGTCCACACGCCGGTCCACGCGAGCGTTCCGCCCGGCAGCATTCCATTCGAGATCGATGCGAGCCTCGCCTTCGGCACGGGCCAGCACGCGACGACGAGCGGCTGCCTGAACGCGCTGGACAAGCTTGAGCGTGAGGGCGTGCGCTTCGCCAATGTCGCCGACGTCGGTACGGGAACCGGCCTCCTCGCCTTCGCCGCCCTCGCCCTGTGGCCGGCCGCAAAGGCGATCGCGACCGACATCGATCCCATCGCCATCGACGTCGCGCGCGAAAATGCGGCGATCAACCGCGTCAAGCTCGGCCACGGCGCACGCGAACTTCTGCTCGGCGTTGCGGACGGCATGGACTCGCCGTTGCTCGCTGCCCGCTCGCCCTTCGACCTGATCATCGCGAACATCCTCGCCGGCCCGCTGATCGAGCTTGCGCCGAACTTCGCCAAGGCGCTCGGCGAGACAGGCACGGTCATCCTCGCGGGCCTTCTCTACACGCAGGCAGATGCGGTCGCCAAAGCCTACGAGGCTGAAGGCCTCACAGTGACCGATCGCGGCGTCGGCGAATGGCCGGTGCTCGTCTGCCAACGGGGCGGCTGACCGGCGAATGCGCTTGCAGCGCCTAACCGCCGCTGCAACAGGTTGCCGATGAAAACCTCGCTCACGCTGGCGCTCGTCGCCCTGCTTGCAACCGCTCCCGCTTTCGCCGCGCCGACCAGCGCCGCACGCGCCAGGCCACACGCGATCAAGCCGCCCCGCGCCGAGAGCGCCGCGAAGGAGGACGCCGGCGGCCAGGCCAAGGCCTTGTTCAAGCCAGGCGATGCCCGCTCAACCGGCACGGTCACGGTCGGCGGCCAACCGATCGCCTATGACGCGATTGCCGGCACGCTCGTCGTCCACGCCAAGGAATGGCAGGATACGGACTCGGTCGAGGCCGATGCCGTCAAGTCCACGGACAAGGACAAGGCCGGTCCCAAGCCCGAAGCGTCGATGTTCTACACTGCCTATTTCAAGCAGGGCGTGCCGAGCGCGACGCGGCCGATCACCTTCCTGTTCAACGGCGGTCCCGGATCCTCCACCGTATGGCTCCGCATGGGTGCGTTCGGCCCCGTCCGCGTGGTCACCACCGACGGACGGCACACGCCCGCGCCCTACAGCGTGGTCGCCAACGATCAGAGCCTGCTCGATTCTAGCGATCTCGTCTTCATCGACGCGCCGGGCGCCGGCTTCAGCCGAATCGCCGGCAAGGACAAGGAAAAGGCCTTTTACGGCGTCGACCAGGACATCCACGCCTTCACCGATTTCGTTACCCAGTTCCTGACCAAATACGACCGCTGGCGCTCACCCAAATATCTGTTCGGCGAAAGCTACGGGACGATGCGCGCTGCCGGCATGACGCTCGCGCTGCAGAAGGCGGACGTCGACCTCAGCGGCGTCATCCTGTTGTCGGACATCCTCAACTGGGACTTCATGCCCGACGATCCGCAGCTGAACCCGGGCATCGACATGCCCTACGTCGTCGCGCTGCCGACCTATGCGGCGACCGCCTGGTACTTCAAGAAACTGGGCAACCGCCCGGCCGACCTCCGCACCTTCCTCGCCGAGGTGGAGCAGTTCGCGACGACCGACTACCAACAGGCGCTGATCAAGGGCAACGACCTGCCCGATGCCGAGCGGCAGCGCGTAGCGCAGCGGCTGTCCGCCTACACCGGCCTACCCGTCCCGTACCTGCTGAAGACGAACCTGCGCATCGAATATGGCGCCTTCCAGAAGGAGCTGCTCGGCGAGCAGGGCCTGACCACCGGCACCCTCGACACGCGCTTCGTCGGCGCGACGCTCGATCCCCTGAGCAAGGTTGCGAGCTACGATCCGCAAGGCTCGGCGATCGGCGCGGCCTATATTGCCGCCTGGCAGAACTACGTCCGCAACAGCCTGCGTTACACGCCCGACATCGCCTATAAGTCAGGCATCCCGATCTATTCGAAGTGGGACTACAAGCATCAGCCGCCCGGCGCCGACCAGCCGATGATTGCGCTACCCAACGTCCTTCCTGACCTCGCGTCAGCGATGCAGCAGAACCCGGACATGAAGGTGATGGTCAACGGCGGCTATTTCGACGTGTCGACGCCCTATTTCGAAGGCAAGATGGAGCTTCGCCATCTGCCGGTCCCGGCGAACCTGCGCGGCAACATCGAGTATCATTATTACGAGTCCGGCCACATGGTCTACGTCCACCCGCCGACGCTGGTGCAGCTGCACAACGACGTCGCGGATTTCATCCGACGGACGAGCGGGGCGCGGTAGGAAGCGTCGTTCGCTAGCGTGAACGCGACCCCCCGGCCTCGACTTTGCCCCTCACACTTCGCGTGTCCGGGTATGCGTTTGCCGCCGTCGCGTGGATAAATTGTGTTTCCGGGATCGGCGCCATGTTCGGCGCAATCTTCCTGAGCCTTGCGGGCGTGGCCGCGGCCGCGACGACCACGATCTATCAGGTTCTGCTGGAGTCTCGCGTGGATGCGGCGGCTCCCAACGAGGTGTATCTGGCGTCGTTCGCGACGCTGGACGACGTGTTCAGCCAGACCATCGGTTCGCCCACGGGCTTCACCCAGCTCGCCGTCTCGCCTTCCTTCCAGATCGCAGATTTTGCCGCGACGACCATCACAACCGGCGATGTTGGCGGTAGCGTGCCCGAACCGGCGACTTGGGCACTGATGCTCTTTGGCTTTGGCGGTCTGGGCTTGGCCATCCGGCGGTCCCGCCACAGGACGGCGCTCGGCATCGCCTAGCGTCCGCTCACCCAAAGCTGCCATAAGCCGCAAGCTTCCAAAATAGGAATTTGGCTGCCACTTTTCCGCGCGCCGCATCGCGGCAAGGCTCTTTCCATCGTTCATCGCTCAGCTGGGCCAGAGGCTCGATAAGGTCATGGGAAAAGCACCGCTCACCGTGACTTTAATGACTTTAAGAGGAAGGCCGGCAACATCCCCTCTCGAGCCGAGAGGTGATTAGTTAAGCCCCGGCCACAATTTGCGCCCATTCGGCTTCATTGATCACGCGAATGCCGAGTTCTTCGGCCTTTTTCAGCTTCGATCCCGCGCCTGGGCCGGCGACCACTAGGTCGGTTTTGGCACTGACGGAGCCTGCCGGCCGCGCGCCCAGCCGCTCGGCCTGTGCCTTGGCTTCGTCGCGGCTCATGGTTTCAAGGCTGCCGGTGAAGACGATGGTCTTGCCCGTCCATTCGGTCTCGCGGGCATCGCTGACGAATGGCTTCGGCACGACCTCGGACAACAGGTCGTCGAGCGCCTCGCGGTTGTGCGCCTCGTGGAAAAAATCGACGAGCGCCTCGGCAACGACGGGGCCGACGCCCTGGACTGACGAAAGCTCCAGTTCGCCCCCGTCCGCCATCGCGGCGCGGCGCAGTTCCTCGACCGTCCCGAAACATTTGAGCAGGTCGCGAGCAGTCACGATGCCGACGTGGCGGATGCCGAGCCCGAATAGAAAGCGCGGGCCGTCGGGCTGCCGCTTGGCCTCGATCGCGGCAAGGAGGTTGTCGACCGACTTCTCCTTCCAGCCTTCGCGGCCGACCAGCTCATCGCGGTGATCGCGCAGGCGGAAGATGTCGGCGGGCGAGTTGAGCCACCCGAGGTCGATGAACTCGGCGATCGACTTCTCGCCAAGGCCTTCGATGTCGAGCGCGCCGCGGCTAACGAAGTGGCGCAGACGTTCGAACCGCTGGGCCGGGCAGATGAGGCCGCCCGTGCAGCGGACATCGACCTCGCCTTCCTCGGCTACGGCTTCCGAATTGCACATCGGGCAGCGTGCCGGGAATTCGTAAGCCGGCCGAAGCTCGTCTCGCGTCAGGTTCTCCACGACTTGCGGGATGACATCGCCCGCGCGCTGGATACGAACGCGGTCGCCGATCCTCAGTCCCAGCCGCTGGATTTCGTCGCGATTATGGAGGGTCACGTTCTGCACGATGACGCCGCCCACGCCCACGGGGGTCAGCCTGCCAACCGGCGTCAGCTTGCCGGTGCGGCCGACCTGGATGTCGATCGCCTCGAGCGTCGTCTCGGCCTTCTCCGCCGGAAACTTGTGCGCGATGCCCCAGCGCGGCGCGCGCCCGACGAAGCCGAGCCGCTCCTGCCAGTCTAGGCGGCCCACCTTATAAACGACGCCGTCGATATCGTACGGCAGCTCGGCGCGCTCATGTTCGATCTTGCGATAATGTTCGAGCGCTTCCCCAACGGTCTCGCAGCGCTTCAGCAGGTCGCTGACCGGGAAGCCGAGCTTCTCGAGCCTCTTCATCGCCAGCAATTGCATCGTTGCCAGCGGCTCGCTCAGCTCGCCCCAACCATGGGCAAGGAAGCGCAAGGGACGCGCGGCCGTAATGCCCGGGTCTTTCTGCCGAAGCGAGCCGGCCGCCGCGTTGCGCGGGTTGGCGAAGATCTTCCCGCCGCTCGCCTCCTGCCGCTCGTTGAGCGCCTCAAAGTCGGCCTTCGACATGTAAACCTCGCCGCGCACCTCCAGCAGGTCCGGGGCGGCGCTGATGTGCTGCGGAATGTCGCCGATGGTGCGGACGTTCGCTGTCACGTCCTCGCCGACCGTGCCGTCGCCGCGGGTCGCCGCCAGGACGAGGCGTCCACGCTCATAGCGCAGGGAACAGCTAAGCCCGTCGATCTTCGGCTCTGCCGTCAGGACGACAGGTTCTTCCTCGGGCACGTTGAGGAAGCGCCGGACTCGACGGACGAACTCCAGCACCTCCTCGTCGGAGAAGGCGTTGTCGAGGCTGAGCATCGGCCGCGCGTGCGCGACCTTAGCAAGCGCGCTGGTCGGTGCCGCTCCCAATCGCTTCGACGGCGAGTCCGCGCGGACGAGCTGCGGAAAGCGAGCCTCGATCTCGCGGTTCTCGCGCACTAGCGCGTCATAGGCTGCGTCGGAGATCTCCGGCGCGTCACGGTCGTGATAGAGCTTGTCGTGCCGTGTGATTTCCTTCGCCAGCCGCATCAGGCGGTTGGCGGCCTCGGCTTCGGTCAGCTCGCCGGCATCGTCAGTCATGCCCGGCGAAGAGTTCCTCGAGCAGGCTGATGAAGCTTGTCCAGGACCGCTCAGCGGCCAGCGCGTTGTATGCGACGCCTTCGATCTGCAGCTTGTGCGCGTTCGGGTTTGTGAAGCCATGGCCGACATGGCCGTAAGCGTGGATCTGCCAGTCGGCGCCGGCCTCCGTCAGCTCCTTGCCGAGCGCAACGACCAGATCGGGCGGCACCATGGGGTCGTCCCAACCGTGGAAGGCAACGACCTTGGCGTTGATCTTCTCCGGTGCGAGGCCAGGCGGGTCGAACAGACCGTGGAAGGATGCGCAGGCGGCGACCTCGGCCCCGGCGCGGGCAATGTCGAGCGCACACATGCCGCCGAAGCAATAGCCGGCCACCACGATCTGCTGGTCCTTCACCTCCGCAAGATCGCGAACAAGGTCGATCATTGCGAGAAGGCGGCGGCGAAGCGCCGCGCGATCCGACTTCAGGCGGTTCAGCTCGCCGAACATCGTGTCGCGATCTGCGCCGCGGAATTTCATTCCGAACAGGTCGGCGACAAATGAATTGTAACCGAGTTCGACCAATTGGCGGCCAAAGCCGATCTCCAGGTCGGAAACGCCCATCACCGTGGGGATGAGAACGACGGTCGGTCGCGCCGCGCCGTCGCGCCGGCCGACAAAGACGCTTTCTAGCTGCTCACCCTCGAACTGGTGTCGAACTGCGCGGTCCTTACTCATGCCATCTCCCTCACAAGCTCAGCCAGCTTGCACACGGTGTTCATGTTGCGCGCGGTGCCAGGCGCCTTACCCCCAAGCTTGAGCTTGGATCGGCCCTGCCCGCTCGGAAAATGGACATAGATTTCGCGCGTGCCGAGCGCCAGCCGTTCATCGCTTATGTTCTTCGCGGCTTCGATTTGCCCAGCGTCCGCTTTGGCGTCGAAGAAGATGGCGGCGACGCGGTTGCCCGGTTCATCGGCGAAGGGGTTGGCCGCCTCGACCTCGGCCATTTCCTTGGCGGTTCGCACCATGACTTCGACGGGCGCGCGAAAAATGTCCTTCAGCGCATCCTCGATCATTGCCTTCACTTCGGGCTCGCGCCTGGCGCTGATAAACAGCAGGTTGCCGCTGGCGATGAAGGTTTGGACCTTCTCGAACCCGAGATCGGCGGCGATTTGCTTGAGCGTGTCCATCTTGATCTGGCGACCGCCGACGTTCACGGCCCGAAGCAGCCCGACGTAGGCCGTCACGCCGCGTCGAGGAGCCGGGAGGCCTGCGCCCGCGCTTCCTCGGTGATCGATGCTCCCGAAAGCATCCGCGCAATTTCCTCCCGCCGCTCGGCGTCGCTCAGTTTGCGAACGCTGGTGCGGGTGCCGTCCGACCCGTGGCTCTTTTCGATCCGGTAATGATGCGCGGCCCGCGCGGCGACCTGCGGCGAGTGCGTGACCACGAGCACCTGAGAGCTCTGTGCGAGGCGCCAGAGCCGATCACCGATAGCGCTCGCCACCGCGCCACCGACGCCGCGGTCGACTTCGTCGAAGATCATCGTTCCCGCCGTGCCTGCTTCGGCCAAGGCAACCTTCAGCGCGAGTATGAAGCGCGAAAGCTCCCCGCCCGATGCGATTCGGGTAAGCGGCCCGAACGGCGCGCCCGGATTGGTCGAAACTTCAAAGTCGACACGATCGGTGCCCGACGGGCCTGGCTCGGCGGCCGCGAAGCTGGTGCGGAAACGAGCGGCGTCGAGTTTGAGGGGCGCCAGCTCGCCGGCGACGGAGGCGTCGAGCTTCGCCGCGGCCTCGCGGCGCGCAGCGCTCAGTTCCGCCGCTTCAGCCGAGTAGACCTCGCGCGCGGCGACCAGCGCAAGATCGAGCTCGGCAATATGATCGCCACCAGCCTCGATCGCGGCGAGTTGCTCCCGCATCTGCGCACCAAGCGCTGCAAGCGCGTCAGGTTCGACCCGGTGCTTGCGGGCAAGCGCGCGGATGTCGAACAACCTGGCTTCGACCTGATCCAGTCGCGCCGGATCGAACGCGAGCGCGTCCGCGGCCCGCGCGATCCGTTCTTCGGCCTCGCTTGCTTCGATCACCGCGCGGTCGAGCGACGCAAGCGCCTCGCCAAGCAACGGATGATCTGCGGCGCCGCGTTCGATCCGCCTCGCCGCCTGCCGCAACTGCGCCAAGGCGCCATCCGACCCGCCAAGCAACTCATCGAGGCCGGTCAGCGACTCTCCCGCTTTCGCGCCGGCCTGCATGGTGGCGCGCTCCTCTGCGAGCGTCGTTTCCTCGCCCTCTTCCGGGGCAAGCTTCTCGATTTCCGCGCTGGCATGCTCCAGATATTCGCGGTCGCGCTCGGCTGCGGCGACGGCAGCGCGCGCTTCGCCGAGCTCAGCTTCGATCCGCGTCACATCGCTCCAGGCCGCCGCAACCGCACTCGGATCGAGGCGGCCGAAGGCGTCTAACAATGCTCGATGCCCTTTCGGGTTGAGCAGGCCCCGGTCGTCGTGCTGCCCGTGAATTTCCACCGCGAGCGCGCCAAGGTCTCGAAGCAGGCTCGCGGGCGCAGCGCTTCCAGCGACGAAGGCACGGCTTCCGCCGTCGCTTTTGACGGTCCGCCGAACGATCAGCGGCTCGCCCGGGTCCGGCGCTATCCCTTGTTCCCGGAGCAGGCCGAGCACCGGATGGTCATCGGCAAGGTCAAGCTCGGCCGTGACGCTCGCCATGTCCTGGCCCGCTCGAACCAATCCCGTGTCCGCACGCGCACCTAGCGCCAGGCCCAGCGCATCGAGTAGGATCGACTTGCCCGCGCCGGTCTCACCAGTGAGCACGCCAAGGCCGGGCTCGAACTCAAGCTCGAGCCTTTCGACCAATACGACATTGTTGATGACGAGCTGCCTCAGCATGGCGCCCGCCCGCCTGGAATCACTTGTTGGAGGCCGTCCGCCGCGTCTGGCGCTGCTCCATGTTCAGCAGCTTCAGCGACTGCTTGTACCAGGTCGATCCCGGGTAGTTCGCGCCGAGCACGGCCGCCGACTTGCGCGCCTCGTCAGGAATGCCGAGCGCCAGATAGCATTCGACCAGGCGCTCGAGGGCCTCGGGCGTGTGGGTGGTCGTCTGATATTTCTCGACGACTTCGCGGAAGCGGTAAGTCGCGGCAAGCCACTGCGCCGAGCGCTGATAATAGCGGCCGACCTCCATTTCCTTGCCGGCGAGGTGATCATTGATGAGGTCAAGCTTCAGCCGCGCGTCGGCCGCATAGCGGGTGTCCGGGTAACGACGGATCAGCTCACCGAAGGCATCGGCGGCCGACTGCGTCGTCGACTGGTCACGGGTCACGTCGGCGATCTGCTGATAGTAGCTCATGGCGATCAGATATTGCGCGTAAGGCGCCTCTGCATTGCCGGGGTGGATGGTGAGGAAGCGGCGTGCCGACGAAATGGAGTCGGTGTACTTCTCCGCCAGATAGTAATTGAACGCGCTCATCATCTGAGCGCGGCGCGCCCATACCGAATAAGGATGCTGGCGCTCGACCTCGTCGAACAACTTCGCCGCCTGTTCGTAGTCCTTGTTCTTCATCGACCGCTGCGCGGCGGTGTAAAGCGAGCTCACGTCGCGGGCGACGTAGGCCGTATCGCCCTTGCCCTTGCTGCCGTGCGCGCAGCCCGCGAGCGGGACCGCTGCGGCGCAGGCGAGGAGGAGGTAAGCGGTACGGTTGGGCTTCAACATGATATCCTCATTAGCGTGGGCGCTGGGGCAGGCCAAGCATGGCATGAAGCGCCAAAGCTTGGCCTCACCTGAACGGGTCAGGCGGGCTGCGCCTCCTTGTCGTCGCTTTCCTTCTCGTCGCCCTTCAGGAAGCTGTCCGGCTGCACGCCGAGCCAGACGAGGACGGGCGCCGAGATGTAAATCGACGAGTAGGTGCCGATCAGGACACCCAGGAAAATGGCGATGGCGAGACCGAAGATGACTTCCGGACCGATCAGCATCAGCACGCCGAGCGCGATGAGCACGGTGAGCGACGTGACGACCGTCCGCGCCAGCGTCTCGTTGAGCGAGAGGTTGAGGAGCGGCAGGATCGCCATCTTGCGGTACTTGCGCAGATTCTCGCGGATGCGGTCGTAGATCACGACGGTGTCGTTGAGCGAATAACCGACGATGGTCAGGAAGGCCGCGACGACGTTTAAGTCGACCTGAAGCCGCGTGAAAGCGAAGAAGCCGAGGGTCATCGCGATGTCGTGGGCGAGCGTCAGTAGCGCCCCAACCCCGAACTGCCATTCGAACCGCCACCAGATGTAGATGGCGATGCCCAGCATGGCGAAGACGATCGCCTTGGCGCTGTCCTCTGCCAGCTCTTCGCTGACCTTGCCGGACACGGTGTCGACCGAGTCGACTCGGGCGCCCGGATAGTCCTTGGCGATCAGCTGCTTCACCTGCGTCGCGGCGACATTCGCGGCGGCGTCGCCACCCGAAGGCTTGGGCAGGCGGATCTGGACCGTCTTCGCGCTGCCGAATTCCTGGATGCTGGCCTCGCCAAGGTGGAGGCCGTCGACCTGCCCGCGGAGCTGCTCGACATTTACCGGCTGTGCGAACGTCACGCGTACGACCTGTCCTCCGACGAAATCGACGCCGAGGTTGAGCCCGCGATAGAAAGTGAAGGCCAGCGAAACGATCGTCGCCACCGTTGACAGCACCACGGCCACGTTGCGCCAGCGCATGAAATCGAGGTTGGTGTGGTCGGGGACCAACTTGAGAAGCTTCATGGGTGAGGCCTTAAATGGGCAGGACCCGCGGGCGTGCGCGGCGGATCCACAGCGCAACCAGCATCCGGGTGAAGTAAACGGCAGTGAACACCGACGTGACGACGCCGATCAGCAGAACGACGGCGAAGCCGCGCACCGGGCCCGAACCGAAATAGGCCATGATCGACGCCGAGATGACGTGGGTAACGTTGGCGTCGACGATGGCGTGCATCGCCTCCCGGTATCCGGTCTCGACCGCGTCGATCAGCCTTCGCCCGCGTCGTACCTCCTCGCGAATGCGCTCGTTGATGAGCACGTTAGCATCGACCGCGGCGCCGATCGTCAGGATGAAGCCGGCGATGCCGGGCAGCGTCAGCGTGGCGTTGAACATCGCCATGATGCCGAGGATCAGAAAGGCGTTCACGATGAGGGCGATGTTCGCATAGACGCCGAAGCGGCCATAGGTGACGAGCATGAAGATCATGACGCCGACGGTGCCGATGAGGCTTGCGATCACGCCCTTGTGAATGGAATCGCGACCGAGGTCGGGGCCAATGCTCCGCTCTTCGATGACGTTGAGCTTCACCGGCAGCTTGCCCGAGGCGAGGCTGACAGCGAGGTCGTGCGCGCTCTGGACCGTGAAATTGCCGCTGATCTGCGCGTTGCCGCCGAGAATAGGCTCATTGATGTTCGGCGCCGACAGCACCTTGTCGTCGAGGATGATGGCGAAGGGCTTGCCGACATTTTCCTGCGTCGTCCGCGCGAAGCGGCGGGCGCCGGCCGTGTTGAACTTGATGTTGATGTCGGGGCGGCCGTCCTGGTCGAACTGCTGCGACGCGTCGGTCAGCTGGTCGCCGGAAACCATCACGCGACGCTTGACTGCGATCGCGCCCGAACCGTCCGCCATCGGCAGCACCTGGCTGCCCGGCGGGGCGCGGCCCTGCTGGACGTCAGTCGGGTTGGCCGTCAGGTCGACGAGCTTGAATTCCAGGCGCGCAGTCTGGCCGATCAGCTTCTTGAGCGCGTCGGGATCCTCGACCCCGGGCACTTGGACGAGGATGCGGTTACCGCCCTCGGTCACCACCGTGATTTCCTTGGTTCCGCCCGGATCGATACGGCGACGGACGACGTCGCGGGCAACACCCATCGCGTCCTTCAGCGCACGAGCCGTGCCGTCAGCGGTCGGGCTCAGCACGATCCGGGTCGAATCGACGACGCCGACGTCCCAGTCGCGATTGCCGGTCAGGCCGACCGGCCGCGTGAGCGTACGCATGCGCTCGACGGCAGCGTCGAGCTGGGTTGGGTTGCGGACCATGAATGACAGGCGGCCGCCCGCCGTCGAGATATCGCCGATGTCGATCTTCGGGTCGCGGCGGAGCTCGGTCGAAACCGAATCTTCCATGCTCTGAAGCCGCTGCTTCTGCATGTCGTTCGCGTCCGCCTCGAGCAGCAAATGGCTGCCGCCGGCAAGGTCGAGGCCAAGGCTGATCTTGTACTGCGGAAGCCACTTGGGCCAGCTCGACGCGTAAGGCGTCCCGCCAATCAGGCTCGGGATCGACAACAGGACGCCGATCGCAACGACGATCGAGACCAGCCACACCTTCCACTTCGGGAAATCGAGCATCAGTCGTTCGCGGGTTTCGTGTTGGGGCTCAACACCGTCGAGAGGGTCGACTTGATCACGTTGATCTTCACGCCTTGGGCAATTTCGACCTCGACCTCATCGTCGGACACCTTCGTGACCTTGCCGCGGATGCCGCCGCCGGTGATGACCTGGTCTCCCTTCTTCACCGCATTGATCGCGGCCTGATGGTCCTTCACGCGCCGCTGCTGCGGGCGGATCATCAGCAGGTAGAAAATGACGAAGATCAGCAGCCAGGGGACGATGCCCATCAGGATGCTTGCGGTGCCTCCAGCGCTTCCGGCAGGTGCCGTCTGCATCATCAGCAAGTTCGGTGGGCTCGACATTGAGAGACTGACGACTTTCCGTTGAATGATGGTCGGGGCGACTGGATTCGAACCAGCGACCTCCACACCCCCAGTGTGATGCGCTACCAGGCTGCGCTACGCCCCGACTTGGCTGCGGCATCTAGGCAGGGCCACCATACATGGCAAGGTGGTCGGGAAAGGTGCAGCGGGAGGACGAGTGGCGCGTCGGCGGAAAAAAGCCAAGTCCGGCAAGTGGTTTGGCCAAATCGCAGCCGCCTTTTTGGCGGTACCGGCGCTATATTTGCTGGCCGCGCTCGTCGGCTCGCTGGTGCCGGTGAACCGCGGCTGGTCGGAGCCCGATCAAGGCACGACCATCTACCTCGCCGACAACGGTATCCACACCGACATCGTCATGCCGATGCAGGCGCAGGGGCTGGATTGGGCGCCACTGTATCCAGCCAGCGATTTCGGCGGCCGCGCACATGGCATGCGCTGGATAGCGTTCGGGGCAGGGGAGCGCCGGGTCTATCTCGACACGCCGACCTGGTGGGACATTACGCCGCGCACGATCTCGTCGGCGCTTACCGGCGGAAGGCGGGTGATGCACGTCGAATATGTGCGCGGCGCTGCCGACGCGGTCCGCGAAATCCGGCTTCGGCCCGAGGAATATCGTCGGCTGTGGACGGCGATCCGCGCCGATTTGGTGCTCGACGCTCGCGGCAGGCCGCGGCGGATCCATCATCGCGGCTACAACTGTTGTGACGCCTTTTACGAGGCGGTCGGCAGAGCGAGTGCGATCCGGACATGCAACGAATGGACCGCGTCGCGGCTAAGGCTAGCGGGTATCAAGACGAGCCTCTGGCCGCCGTTCGGCCAGGGGCTCGTCTGGAGATACCGTCGTATCGGCAGCTAGTGCGTTACTTCGTCTTGGGCGCAGCCTTCTTCGTGGTCTTCGCGCCCGCTGCATCCAGCTCTGCCTTGGTCATGCTCATCACCAGGCCCTTGTCGTTCTTGCCGAAGCTGGACACAGGAATTTCGGCGCGCGCCTTGCCGGTGCTCACGACGGCGCCCTTCGCACTGACTGATTCGACCTTCCCGACGATCGCACCTTTCTGATCGTAAACCGGCACGCCGGCCTTGACGTCGGCCGCGGTCGCCGCGGTCACGGTCGCGCCAGTCTGGTCGGTCGCAGCCTGTGTTGTCGTCGTTGTCGTCGTAGTCGCCGGCGCGCCGGTCGCGTCAGGCGCAGTGGTCGTGGTCTGCGTCGTCTTGCTGGTGCTGCTCTGAGCGGGAGCCGACGGATCGGCCGGCTGGCTTGTCGTCGTCTGCGTCGTGTCGGTGGTCTTCTGCACCGCGATCGGCGCACCCGTCTCATCGGGCACGGCGGCCGTGCTCGACGTCGTCTGCGTGGTGGTCGTTTGCGTCTTCGCCGGCGTTTGTGGCTTGACCGTCGGTGCGGCCGTCGTCGTCTGAGCCAGCGTCGGGGCCGAAGAAGCGCCTAGCAAACCCGCCAGCAATAGGGCGCGTAAAGTCATGATTTATCTCCTGTTTTTAAGAAATTCCGGAGATAGAACGACTAGCATCGACTGCAGCTGCACTCTCAACGGCGAGCCGTTTTTGTCGGGCGATAGACGGTTGCTTGCCGCTACAGGACGTAGCGGCTGAGGTCGGCGTTGCGGGCGATGTTGCTGAGCTGCTTCTCGACAAAAGCGGCGTCGACGACGAGCGTTTCGCCGCGACGGTCCTCGGCCTCGAAGCTGATGTCTTCGAGCAGCTTTTCCATCACCGTCTGGAGCCGACGCGCGCCGATATTCTCGACCGCCTCGTTCACCTCGGCGGCGATGCGGGCGAGCGCATCGATACCGCTGTCGTCGAACGTTACGGTGACGCCCTCCGTCCCTAGCAGCGCCTGATATTGCTCGGTCAGGCTGGCGCGGGTCGCCGACAGGATGCGAACGAAATCCTCCTGCGTCAGCGCCTTTAGCTCGACGCGAATCGGCAGACGCCCCTGCAGCTCCGGCAGCAAATCGGCAGGCTTGGCGATGTGAAAGGCGCCGCTGGCGATGAAAAGGATGTGGTCCGTTTTCAGTGGGCCGTATTTGGTCGCGACCGTCGTGCCTTCGATCAACGGGAGAAGGTCGCGCTGCACGCCCTCGCGGCTGACCGATCCGCCACGCACGTCGCTCACGGCGATCTTGTCGATCTCGTCGAGGAAGACGATGCCGTTCGCCTCGGCGTCGGCGAGTGCGACGCGGTTGATGTCGTCCGGATCGACGCGCTTGTCGGCCTCTTCCTCGGTGAGGCGCGCGAAAGCTTCCGGCACCTTGAGATTGCGGCGCTTGCGCGGCTGCTGGCCGCCGAGCTTCCCCATCATCGATTTGAGGTCGAACACCTGCGCGCCCATGCCGGGGATCTCGAATGGCATCGCCGGAGCCTCGTCGACCTCGATCTCGACCTCGGCCTTGTCGAGGCTGCCGTCGGAGAAGCGTTGCCTGAAACTCTGCCGCGTCGCTTCGCTCGACCCCTTGCCGGTGAGCGCGTCGAGCAGCCGGTCCATCGCCGCTTCCTCGGCCGCGGCCTTCACCTTGTTCCGCCGTCGGTCGCGTTCCAGCCGCACCGCTTCCTCGACCAGGTCGCGGGCGATCTGCTCAACGTCGCGGCCGACATAGCCGACCTCGGTGAACTTGGTCGCTTCAACCTTCACAAACGGCGCATCGGCGAGCTTCGCCAAGCGCCGGCTGATCTCTGTCTTGCCGCAGCCCGTGGGTCCGATCATCAGGATGTTTTTCGGCGTCACTTCGTCGCGAAGCTCGGGGCCGAGTTGCTGACGGCGCCAGCGATTGCGCAGCGCAACCGCGACGGCGCGCTTCGCGTCGTCCTGGCCGACGATATGTTCGTTAAGCGCGGCGACGATCGCCTTTGGGGTGAGCTTGTCTTGCACTTCGGAGGAGTCCCCGCCGCTTTGGGGAATGGTCGCGTGAATGTTCATTTCCTCCGATATGTTGGTGGACCCGCGACGCGCTTCAAGCGGTGCAGCGGAAGCTGTCGAAGAAGCGCTTCTGGCTTGAGACGATGCGATCGATCGTCGCCGGCACCGGCACCGCCTCCCAAACGTCGCGCTCGAACGTCCCGCCGAGGATGATGCCGTCGGCCCGTGGGAACATGTAGCCCGGCCCGCCGGTGAGTGCGTAGCGGATGTCCGGCTGCGGCTCGAGAATGGCGAGCTGGCCCCGGATCGGCTGCAGCTCCTGGTCGCCGAACAGCTCTCGCGATCCGAGACCCGTGCAGTTAAACACGAGCGCTTCCGGAATTGCGGCGATGTCAGCCGGTGAACCGAAACGACGAACTTCGATCTTGCCGCCGGCAATCTGCACGTCGCGGATCATCTGGCGGAGGTAGCGCCCGGTCTCGACATACATCGTGTCGTAGACCACGACATTGTCGAGCGGGAACGGATGTTCGGCGGGCGTTAGCGTCCGGTTGATCGGCGGGAAGTTGGCGATGACCTGCGCTTCGGGCGCGCTCGCTTCGACATAGGTCGGCAGCCAGTGAATTCCGTAATCGTCGCCGACCATGATCTGGTAGCGCCGCCAGCTATATTCGAGCGCCCTTACGAACTGTTCCCTGAATGCGGGCGTTACCGAATCGTCGCGGAACAGACCGAATGGGTGAAACTGACCGCCGGCGACATTTGACGTCGTGTCAGGTGGAAGCGCTGCGGCATAGATCGTGACCGGGAAGCCGGCCTCCTGGACCAGCCGCGCGGTCGACAGGCCGACGACGCCGGAACCGATGACCGCAACCGGCCCGCTGTGGCCTTGAAGCCCGAGCTCGATCGCAAGCTTCGACGTGCCCCAGCTCATCGTGATGCCGCTGCCGCCGTGACCGTAATTGTGCACCAGCCGCTTCGTGCCAAGCTGCTCGGCCCGAACCACGAAACCCGACTTTCGATAAGGCCGGAGGCCGGCGACCGTTCGGATCACGCGGCTGGCGTCGACTTGCACCGGCACCAGCGGCGTGCACGTCGCAAGCCGACGCGGCCGTGCATCGACCGTCGCACAACCGCTGAGCAGTGCGGCGGAACCTGCGGCGAAGGTTCGGCGATCCAAGATCACCCGCCGACCCTAGCCGCTTCACGTCACGCTTCAATCGTCTCGACGGTCACCTGGTCGTTGGTGAAGACACAGACTTCGGCGGCGATCTTCATCGCCTTGCGTGCGAGCACTTCGGGATCGGGCTCATACTCCGCGAGCGCCTTTGCGGCCGATAGCGCATAATTGCCGCCCGAGCCGATCGCCGCGATTCCGCCTTCCGGCTCCAGCACATCGCCATTGCCGGTCAGGATCAGCAGCTGCTCGGCATCGGCGACAATCATCAGCGCCTCCAGGTTCCGGAGATATTTATCGGTCCGCCAGTCCTTCGCGAGCTCGACTGCCGAGCGCAGCAGTTGACCGTTATATTGCTCGAGCTTTCGCTCCAGCCGTTCGAACAGGGTGAAGGCGTCGGCGGTCGCGCCGGCGAAGCCGCCGATGACCTTGCCGTCCCCGATGCGGCGCACCTTCTTCGCGTTGGGCTTGATCACCGTGTTGCCAAGGCTGACTTGCCCGTCACCGGCGATGACGGTCTTGCCGCCCTTCTTGACGCCGATGATCGTCGTTCCGTGATATTGTTCCATGTCCGCTCAGGTGGGATGCGCGCCTGACGGCTGCAAGCGCGGCCTAATTGAACATTTGTTCGAAGCGCTTGCCGGGTATGAGTCACATCATCGCGACTTCGGCACTATGGTCGTGTGAGCGACGAGAGCCGCGACTGGGTCACGCGCGGCGTTCCTCGAAGCGGCGGTCCGGCACCAGCCAGATGATCGCGACCCCAATATAGATGGCGATGGAGATGAACGGCGACACGAACGCTGCCGGCACTGATGCCAGGTACAGCGCGAAGCTGATCCATTCCTTCGAGCCCGCCCCGAGCGCGCGCTTCACCTCAGACCGCTCGCCCTCGCCCTTGATCAGGGTGCGCTCGAGAATGACGTAAGAGATCGAAGCGCCGACTAGGACCAGGCCGAACGAGGCGACGGGCAAAGAGGTCATGCCCGCTTCGTCGATCCACCGGATCATCAAGGGAAATAAAGTGAGCCAGAACAACAAGGCATGGTTCGCCCATAGCGCGGCGCCGGTCACAGCCCGCGCCGAGCTCATCATGTGATGATGGTTGTTCCAGTAAATGGCGACATAGACGAAGGCGAGCAGGTAAGCGGCGAGCAAGGGCAGGACGGCAAGCACCGCGCCGAACGTCGGTTCCGCAGGGAATTTGAGTTCGAGCACCATGATCGTCAGCACGATCGCGACCACGCCGTCGGTGAGCGCATTCAGACGGCCCGGACTCATCGCATTCCCCCTCCTCTGTCGCCACTCTGACACGGCTACAGGCGCGGGTTGTTGTCAACCTTGGCTTGCCCCTTCAACCACTTGATCAGCTCGTCGAGCTGGATCGCCTGCTCGGTCGCGGTCAGCGCGTCGGCGGCAGGAAGTCCGTTTTCGTCGGCGGCTTCAGCAGTGCTGCTGGTGGTCGCGGGAAGGCCGGGCACTGACGCTGTGCCGCCACGACCGGGATAGGCTGGGGCGGCCGGGGCTTGGACGCGCAGCCGATCAGCGCGAACGCAAGCAGCGGCAAGGCGGGCTTCAAAGTCATTCTTGGTCGTTTCGTTGATCGCGCGTTGCTCGGCGACGACGCGATCGGCAGCCTGGCGGTCGGCGGCGCGGGCAGCAGCGGTGGCCGCACGGATGTTCGCGACGGTGGTTGCGAGTGCAGCCTTCTGCTCGCCGTAGAGTTGCTCGAGGTGACCGCTCTCCGCCTTCCAAGCCGGTCTCGGCCCGCTGAAGAATCAGCAGAAGCGCGAGGCAAGCAGAGACGGCGATCCCCGCATGCCCTGAGTGTTTAGAAGCCGCAGGATCACGTCCAGGTCTCCGGCTCGACGCAGGGGCCGTCGTGGTTGACCGACACTTTGAACCGGCCGACCGGCCCACCGGCAAGCAAGCCGACGATCACCACGACCATGGCGACAATGAATCCGCTGAGCGACCAGCCAAAAATCGCGACGATCGAATGCAGCTCGCCGCGGGACCATCCGCCCCACATGAGCGGCGCGACCATAAAAACGGCGCAGGCGCCGCAGAACATACCTGCGGCGTCGGCGGCAGGCAGGCCGTAGATATAGCGCTGGCCCTCGGCGAACGTCTTGGGCGGTTGTAGCATTATGTTCACACCTCGAACGATTGAAACGGGGGCCCTTCGACTTCTTCCACCTTGTGACCTTTCACGTGCCAATCCGGTTCGCGAGCCAGCAGTACAGGAAGGCCTCATTGGCGGGGCGGCGCTCGGCGAGGCGGAGGTAGCGTTCGCCCTGCAGCGCCTCGAGTGCACGGATGAGCACCGTCGCACCCCCGCATCCGCGCACCGCAAGAATGCGTCGAGCGCGGCGAGGGTCTGCGCGCCAACGTGGCCATCAGGCGCCAGGTCGGCAAAGTCTTTCTCGTTACGGTTCAGCGCGGTAAGGGCGCGCTGCAGAAAGGTAACGGCGACCGCAGGGCCCATGTTCACGCCCGTGTCGAACAGCTCTGCGGCCAGCGCCGCGCTGCGCTTGGCAATCTCGTCGAGGCGCGGGCGCGACCAATAGAGTCTCTTGTAGATTGCCGCCGCTTCACTGCGCCGCAGCCCGCGCATTGCACCGGCATAGCAGTGGGCATGGGCAACCTGTTCGGTAATTCCGAAACGCGTCGCAGCTCCTTTTTCCGTCGGGTTCTCCACGTACCCCCCTTCGCGGTCGATCACCGCGTCGACCAGACGGTCGACTTTTATCTCGTCCTGCAATGCACCCTCCTCGCCAAGTCGATAATTTCTAACCTTTTTGGTTTGCTTGAGAAAGCTTTACGAACCGGCAAAGTTTCGTGACGCGGGAGCGTGGGCTCGCTACTCGTCTGCTCATGCTGCGCCGATTCTCAACCGCGTTCGCCGCTTTGTGCCTGTCCGCCACGCCTGCTCAAGCTGCCCTGACGCGTGCGGAACAAGCCATGGTCCGCACCATCGATGCCGAGCAGGCTCGAACGACGAGCATGCTGGAGCGCTGGGTCGACCAGAACAGCGGCACTATGAATGTCGCCGGCGTTCGGGCCGTTCGCGACTTGGTCGACCCGGAATTCAAGGTGCTCGGTTTCACCACCGAATGGATCGACATGAAGGCAGCCGGTCGCGCCGGGCATCTCGTCGCGCGTCACAACGGCAGCAAGGCCAGCAAGCGGCTGCTCCTCATCGCCCACCTCGACACGGTGTTCGAACCGGACTCGCCGTTCCAGCGTTGGGAGCGTCAGGGCGACATGGCGCGCGGCCCAGGCGGCGGTGACGACAAGGGCGGGATCGCCGTCATCGTCGCCGCCCTCCGCGCGATGAAAGCCGCGGGCACGCTCGATCGCGCGAACATTACGGTGTTCCTGACCGGCGACGAAGAGGATTCAGGCAATCCGATCACCATCGCCCGGCGCGACCTCATCGCTGAAGGGAAGAAGGCGGACGCAGCGCTCGACTTCGAGGACCTCGCCCAGGATGACGGACAGAACGGACCGGTCGACCTCGGCTCCATCGCTCGCCGCAGCGCGGGAAGCTGGACGGTAAAGGTCACCGGCCGCAGCGCGCATTCGAGCGGCATCGGCAATCCCGGGGTAGGCTATGGCGCGATCTACGAGTTGGCGCGGATCCTCGACACGTTCCGGCGCGAGCTGCCTGACGATAAGCTGACCTATAACGTAGGCCTGATCGGCGGCGGCCAGAGCGCCGATCTCGATGAGGGTCGCATCCGGCTGCAGGCGACAGGAAAGACCAACATCGTCGCCGCCACCGCTGTCGCGCGCGGCGACCTTCGCGCGATCAGCCAGGAGCAGATTGAGCGAACGCGCGCGAAGATGCGCGCCATCGTCGCCCAGTCGCTGCCCGGCGCGAAAGCCGAGATCAGCTTCGACGAAGACGGCTATCCTCCGATGCCGCCGACCGCCGGCAATCGCGCGCTCCTCGGCCGGCTGAACGCCGTGAACCGGGACATGGGTCTCGCTGAAATGACGGAGCTCGACCCGGCCAAGCGCGGCGCTGGCGACATCAGCTTCGTCGCCGCCGATGTCGATGGCCTGGTGGGTCTCGGGCCGGGAAGCGTTGGCTCGCATACGCCGAACGAGGCGGTTAATGTGCCGTCGATCTTCAAGCAGGCGAAGCGCGCCGCAATCCTGATGAGCCGGCTCGCCGCGGAGCCAAGATCCGGCCGCTAAAGCACGAAGTCGGTATCGACGAAGTCAACGATGCCGATGACCTTGATCTTGATGTCGGCAGTGCCGTCGCCGTAGACGAAGATGTTCCCGCCCGATTGTTCGTTGCGAAGCTCGCCTGCCGTGTACGTGAACGCTCCAGTTCCGGCGAACGAAAACACCTAGTCATCCGCTGCCAGCTCCTTGCGTCGATCTTTCTCACGTCGATCTTGCATGAAGCCGACTCGATGACGGTGAAATCCGTTCCTTCTTAATCGAGCTCGATCGCACGCGTTGTCGTACAAGTAGATTCTTACCGAACTCAAGGGTGGTGAACGCGTTCGCGCAGTGTCCCATATCGCTTGACAGCCGTAACAATCGGGAGCCTCTTCCAGGCTGGCCGTGTGCGTGCCGCCGCGGCCCGTGAGCCTCTGGGGGGAGGACGCAGATGCAACAAGCCGTGTCGGCGCGGGCGCCCGCGCACTTATGGATCGTCGGGATCCTGTCGTTCTTGTGGAACTGCTTTGGCGGTTACGACTACACGATGACGCGCCTCAAGAACACGAACTACCTCTCGCAGATGGGCGATCCCAATGTCATCCTTTCTTACGTGAATGGCATGCCGATGTACGCTCAGATCGGGTGGGGACTTGGCGTCTGGTGCGCGCTTCTGGGATCGGTGCTGTTGCTGACGCGCAGCCGCTACGCCGTGCATGCATTTGCAGTCTCGCTCGTCGGCGCGCTGCTGAGCTTTGGCGGACAATATCTCGGCCCGCCGCCGCCCGCGGAAATGAACTCCGGCGCGATGAAATACGTACCGATGCTGATCATTGCGCTCGCCATTGCGCAGCTTTGGTACGCTTGGCGCGAGGCGCGCGAAGTCGTGCTCCGCTAAGACCTAAGACGGCGGCCACTACGCCGCCGTCTCCCGACGCTTGTTGCGGCATTGCCGCAGTCTTCGAGAACCTGCGTCTTCGGGCGCAGTCCCGGCTTGCACCACTGTCAATAATGGCCACGATGCGCCCACGCTCGGGAAGGTTCGAGTGGGGGAGATAATCGACATGTTGAATGGGAAAGTTCGCGTTGCGCTTGCGTGCGCCTCGGTGATTGCGATGGGCGCAGCAGCGGCTCCCGCCTCCGCGGAGCAGATCGACAGGATCGTGGCATTTGGCGACAGCTATGCCGACACCGGCAATGCATTCGCGCTTGGCTACGCCAATCCGCAGGCGCTTGCGGTTTATTCGACCGGCCGCTTCTCCGGCGGCAGCAACTACATCGATACACTCTCCAACATCCTCCAAGTGCCGGTACAGGATTTCGCCATCGGCGGCGCGTTCGGCGGCACTAACAATGGCACGCTCTGCTTCGACGCGGTCTACGGCGCACCGTTGTGCGGCAAGGGCCTGCAATATGAGGTCGATCAGTTCCTTGGTGTCGGCACGCAGTCGCCGGTGTTTCCCAACGCATCGACAACGCTGACCGAGCATGACCTCCTCGCCGTTTCCATCGGCGGCAATGATGCGCGCATCTATCAGCAGGGCGGCGGCACGCTCGCCAGCGCCGCTGCCGCAGGCACGGCCGCCGCGGCGGGCACGGCGGTGCAGCTCAATAGGCTCGTCGCGCAGGGGGATCCAACGATCAGCTTCCTCGCGCTGAACGGCGCCGTTGCGCCGGAAGTCGCCGGCAATCCGGCCGCGCAGCAGATTAGGGGCACCTTCTCGACGGCATATTATACTTCGCTGCAATCCACGCTCGCGGGCTATGCGGCGAACGGCTCCGTCGTCCATTACCTGGACGGCCAGATCCTGCTGCAGAACGTGTCGGCGGATCCGGCCGCTTACGGGATCACCAAGGGGCTGGTTTGCCCGATCTTTCCGAACACGACCTGCGTCGTCGATTCAAGCGGTTACCTGTTTTACGGCGATGCGCTTCACCTGACCTCGCAAGGCTTCGCAATCGTCGCCCGCTATGTAGCTGTTCAGCTCGATGCCCCGATGACGCTGCAAGCGCCAGGCGATCTCGGCGTTGCGACTGCGCGTCAGTTCGGACGGACGCTTTCCAGCCGCTCGGATCTCTACGGGCGGAGCACGATTACGCCGGGCCTCAATCTCTACGCGATCGGTGACGCCTTCCAGCGCGACATCGGCGGAAGCGACCGCAATTCGCCGTTCGACATTACCGGCGCCGGAGCCACGATCGGTGCTGAATACAGCATGCCGATGGGCATCGTTGGCGTCGCCGGCAACTATAGCCAGCCGCGCGTCCGATTCGGCGACGACGCCGCGCGCATCAATGCGCACAGCTGGCAGATTGGCGCTTACGGCAGCCTCAGTTCGGGCGGAATCTTCGGCCAGGGCTATGTCGGCTACGGCAAGGACAAGAACCGGATCACGCGCACCGGCGTGGTCGAAGACATGACCGCAAGCACCAGCGGCAACCATTGGATCGCCGGCGCCAAGGCGGGCTATCTCGCGAATTTCGGCGAGCTTGAGGTCGGTCCGATCGTCGCGCTCGATTACGCACACGCGAAAGTCGACGGCTATACCGAGAATGGCGACGCGGCACTGACCCTCAACGTCGATGGCCAAACGCTCAAGTCGCTGACCGGCCAGGCCGGCGTCGAACTACGCGGCAATCTTGCCGGCGTTAAACCCTTCCTCGCCGTCACGGCCGAACATGAATTCGAGGGCGACAGCCGGGTCCTGCACTTCTCGCAGACGTCCGCGCCCATTATCGTCAATCATTGGGGACTGTCGGGGCAAAAGGACACTTACGCGCGGGTGGCCGCCGGTATTGCGGCAACGGTCGGATCGGGCGTCAGTCTCGACTCGACGGTCTCCGCAACGCTCGGCAACAACGAAAGCCGGGAAGTCAGCGGAAACGTCAGCGTCCGCGTCGGCTTCTAGCGCTTAACCGCGGCGGCCGTCGAAACGTGTCCGCTGCTGCTTTCCGAACCGGCCCTTGCGCGTGCCCGGCCTGCCCTCGGTCGAATTGCCGAGCGGGCGCGGCGCAACGCGGTCGTCGTGCGGGATGCCGAGGTCGTCTTCCTCGAGCCGGCGGATTTCGTCGCGCAGGCGCGCCGCCTCTTCGAACTCGAGGTCGGCGGCCGCCTTGCGCATCCGCTCCTCGAGATCGCCGATGTAGGCCTTGAGGTTGTGCCCGACGAGGTGCGGCCGCTCATCGTCGCCGGTATCGACAACGACGCCGTCGCGCGTGGCCAGATGGGCCATCACGTCGTGGATTTGGCGCTTGATCGTCTCCGGCGTGATGCCGTGCTCGGCATTGTAGGCGAGCTGCTTCTCGCGCCGGCGATCGGTTTCGGCGAGCGCGCGCTCGATCGAGCCGGTCTTGGTGTCGGCGTACAGAATGACGCGACCTTCTACGTTGCGGGCGGCGCGACCAATGGTCTGGATCAGTGACGTCTCGGAGCGAAGAAAGCCCTCCTTGTCCGCATCGAGAATCGCGACCAGCCCGCACTCGGGAATGTCGAGGCCTTCACGCAGCAAGTTGATGCCGACCAGCACGTCATAGACACCCAACCGGAGCTCGCGGATCAGTTCGATGCGCTCCAGTGTCTCGACGTCCGAGTGCATGTAGCGGACACGCAGGCCCGCCTCGTGCAGATATTCGGTGAGGTCCTCGGCCATCCGCTTGGTCAGCGTGGTGACCAGTGTGCGATAGCCATTCGCGGCGGTCTTCTTCGCTTCGTTGACGAGATCGTCGACCTGGTCCTCGACCGGCTTGATCTCGACCGGCGGGTCGATGAGTCCGGTGGGACGGATGACTTGTTCGGAGAACACGCCGCCGGTCTCGTTCATCTCCCATGTGCCCGGCGTGGCGGAAACGAACACCGACTGCGGGCGCATTGCGTCCCACTCGTTGAAGCGCAGCGGCCGGTTGTCGATGCAGCTCGGCAGGCGGAAGCCGTACTCGGCCAGTGTGATCTTCCGGCGATGGTCGCCGCGCGCCATCGCACCGATTTGCGGCACCGTCTGGTGGCTCTCGTCGATGAACAGCAGCGCGTTGTCGGGAAGATATTCGAACAGGGTCGGCGGCGGCTCGCCCGGCAGCCGCCCGGTGAGGAAGCGCGAGTAATTCTCGATGCCGGCGCAGGACCCCGTCGCGGCGATCATCTCCAGATCGAAGTTGGTGCGCTGTTCCAGCCGCTGCGCCTCCAGCAGACGGCCCTCGGCCTGCAACTCCTTGAGCCGCTCCGTCAGCTCATGCCGGATCGCTTCCATCGCCTGCTTCAGCGTCGGGCCAGGCGTCACATAGTGCGAGTTCGCATAGACCTTGATGCTGTCGAGGCTTGCGACCGACTTGCCGGTCAGCGGGTCGAATTCGGTGATATCCTCGATCTCGTCACCGAAGAATGACACACGCCAGGCGGTGTCTTCATAGTGCGACGGGAAAATCTCCAAATTGTCGCCGCGGACGCGGAAGTTGCCGCGCGCGAAAGCCTGGTCGTTGCGCTTGTACTGAAGCGCAACGAGCTTGCGGATGACCTCGCGCTGGTCCTCCGACGAGCCCTTCTTGAGGGTGAAGGTCATCGCCGAATAGGTCTCGACCGAGCCGATGCCGTAGAGGCAGGACACGGACGCGACGATGATCACGTCATCGCGCTCCAGCAGCGACCGCGTCGCCGAGTGGCGCATGCGGTCGATCGCCTCGTTCACGCTCGACTCCTTCTCGATGTAGGTGTCGGTGCGCGGGACGTAGGCTTCCGGCTGATAGTAGTCGTAGTAGCTGACGAAATATTCGACCGCGTTGTTCGGGAAGAAGCTCTTGAACTCCCCGTAGAGCTGCGCGGCGAGGATCTTGTTTGGCGCAATGATCAGCGCCGGCCGCTGCAGCGTCTCGATGACCTTCGCCATCGTGAACGTCTTGCCCGAACCGGTGACGCCCAAGAGCACCTGACTGACGTCCCCATTTTCGCCGATGCCTTCGACGAGCTCGCGGATCGCCGTCGGCTGGTCGCCTGCGGGCTCATACTCCGAGACGATCTCGAAGCGCTTGCCGCCTTCCGCTTTCTCCGGCCGCGCGGGCTTGTGCGGCACGAAAGCTGCGGCCGTATCCGGTTCCTCGAGCGTGGTCCTGATTTGAATTGCCATGTGCGTCCGATATGGTTGCTCAGCGGGACGAACTCAATGAACCGTGCGAAGCTCCCGCTCCTGCTATTCGCAGGCAAAGGGGGGGCGCATGAAACAGATCGTTTTGTTGCCGGCCGTGCTGGCCTTGCTCACCGCCTGCGACAAAGGCGTCGAGATGAAGAACGCTTCGGTCGAGAACGTCGCCAAGGCGGTCAAGGACAAGGGGCTCGAGGAGAAGTTCGTCGACCCCGGCAAATGGGAGCAGGTCGTGACGCTCCTTTCCATCGATGCGCCCGGCATGGGAGGGCAGGAACGCGCCGCAATGCAGCAGGCGATCGGGCAGAAGCAGGTCCACACCGTCTGCCTGACGCCCGAGAAGGCCAAGAGCCCGCGCGCCGACTTCGTCACCGGCAAGGATGAGAATTGCAATTACGACCATTTCAAATGGGGCGGCGGGAAGATCGACATGGTCTTGAGCTGCCAGCATCCCAATGCGAAGCAGAAAATGGCGCTATCCGGCGATTATGAGCCGCAGCGCTATTCAATGGCGATGACCATGACCAACGAAGGCGGCAGCAAGACCGAACAGTTCGCGATGAAGATGAAAGTCGAGGCCAAGCGCGTCGGCGACTGCGACGCCAAGGCCGCTTCGAATTAGACGAACAGCCGTGGGCGCTGTAGCGCTAGTCAATGGTGCGCGTCCCGGTTCTGATCAATCGTCGTGGGGGCGCAGCTTCCGCTGACCCCGACATCGGCAAGAAAGCCGCGGAAGCCTTCAAGGCAGCGGGGATCGATGTCGACGTCGAGCTGATCGAAGGCGACCAATGCGACGTGCGCTGCCGCGCCGCAGCCGAGCGCGACGATGCGCTGGTAGTGGTCGGCGGCGGCGACGGGACAATCGCCGCGGCGGCTTCGGCGCTGATCGGCACGAAGACGAAACTCGGCATCCTGCCGCTCGGCACTCTCAATCATTTCGCGCGCGACCTCGGCATTCCGACCGACCTGGCCGAGGCAGCCAAGCTCATCGCGTCGAACAAGGAGCGTTTGGTCGACGTGGCCCAACTCAACGACCGCATCTTCATCAACAACAGCGCGATCGGCCTCTACCCTTTGATGGTCCTCGACCGCGACCTTCAACGCAAGCGACTGGGCAGGAGCAAGCGTCTGGCGATGATCGTCGCCTCGGTCCGAATGCTCGCCCGCTTCGGCCATCAACGGCTGACGCTCACCATGAATGAAGATAAGGAGCTGATCGACACGCCTTTGCTGTTCGTCGGCAACAACGACTACCGCATCGATCTCGGGGCGCCGGGCCAGCGCGAGAGCCTGGAGGACGGCCAGCTGTGCGTGATGGTGATGCGCAAGAAGACGCGGCGCGGCTTTGTCGCCGCCGGCATCAGGGCCCTGCTCAACCGTGCGCGCGAGGACGATATGGAGCGGATCGACGGAGTCGAGCGACTGCGCGTTTCGAGCCGTCGCGTCGCTGTCCCTGTCTCGCTTGATGGCGAAGTGGTAAGCATCGCCCCGCCGTTGGACTACCGGATCCGCAAGCGCGCGTTGCGTGTCATTGCGGGCTAGGGTGAAACCTCTCGTCCGGGCAGGTGTTGGCGGCAGGTAGAAAGGGAGTGTCCTTGGCGAGCCGCGCAGGATCAGGAGTTTCCAGTCGCACCCGGGCCCGAGCGCTTCGCGTGGCTGGAGTTGCAATCATTCTGCTGAGCGCTGGTGCAGCGCTGCTTCCGGTCGGCAAAAGCATTTCGCCCGACATGATCGGCGGATTGCTCATTGCCGCAGGGTTGATCGAGACGATCGCGGGCGCACTGCGGCGGGGCGCGCGCCCCTTCGCCATGGCGGCGGGTGTTGTCACCGCACTGGCCGGCCTGCTCTTCGTCACCAACCCCGACACGCACTTCTTCCCGACCGTCGTGCCGATTATCGGATGGCTCATCGCGCGAAGCGTGATCCTCGGCGTCGGCAGCCGCGAGGCGACGGGCTCGGTCCGGCGTTGGACCGCATTTTCCGCCGGCATGGATTTGCTCCTCGCGATCCTGCTCGTCGCGGGCCTGTCGATTTCCACCTTGGTGATCAGCATTTTCGGCCCGACGCCGGAGCTGGTAGCCAGCTTCGCCTGGGTGCTGGCGGCAAGCTTCGTCGTGAATGGGTTGATGCTGCTCGAGGTCGCGAGCTGCGCCGAGGAGGCCGCTGCCCAGGGCTGACCGGGCTTTCAGTCGGCGCCGCGGCTGTGCATAAGCCGCTTCGTGCTCCAGGCCGTGCCCAACATCTCCGTCGATACCGTCGGCGAGATTGTCCGCAACGCGGTCGCGCCGGTCTTCCTGCTCAGCGGCATCGGCGCCTTCCTCAACGTTTGCGCAGCGCGCCTGTCGCGGATTGTCGACCGTTCGCGGGAGATCGAGCCCAAGCTCCTCGCCAGCCGCGGCCGCGAGCATGAGCGCTGGGTTGGCGAGCTCAAGATCCTCGACAGGCGGATGAGCCTCGTCAGTTCGGCGATCTTTCTCTCGGTCGTTTCCGCCATCCTCATCTGCGCGGTGGTCAGCCTGCTCTTCGCTGCAAGTCTCACCGGCACGCATTTCGGCACCGCGATCGCGCTGCTCTTCATCGCGTCGATGATCGCGATCGGCGGCGGGTTCGCGGTCTTCCTCGCGGAGACTTGGGTCGGCTCACGCGCTGTCCGCGTCCGCTCCGAGCTGCTCCAGCACCAGGAAGAGCGCGACTAGCTGGACGGGCCGCCACGGCCGTTTCATACTTCTGTTCTACTTGGGGGAGAGGGGCATGCGTTACCCGGCCATCTGTATTCGTTCGGCCGCACTATCGATCGTTCTGAGCGCCGGCATCGCGACTGCGGCGGAGGCTGCACCCGCGGCAGCGAAGGCTGCAACGAAGCCATCGACCGAACCCGTAGCTGCCAAGGCAGTACCGAGCTTTGCCGAGATGATGAAGGTCATCAACAAGCTGTTCCCGCCGCAGCCCGATCCTGACCCGGCCCGCCTGGCACTGGCACGCACGTCGGCGCAATCGATCTGGCCGGACGGAGCCTATGGACGGATGCTGACGGGCCTGATGGGCGGCATGTTCGACCGCGTGATGAGCCTCAAAGAGTCCGACCTGGGCTCAATGGCTCCCAAGAAGACGACCAAGGTCGACCCAGCGAAGGCGAACCTGTCGCTGCACGACCAGCTGGTGACTGAGGATCCCTATTTCGATCAGCGAGTGGCGGCAATGCGCGCGGTGCTGACTGAGGAAGTCGGCAAGGTTTCGACAATCGTCGATCCGCGCATGCGCGACGGTCTGGCGCGGGCAATGGCGCGACGGTTCGACGCGCGGCAGCTCTCGGACATCAACGCGTTTTTCGCCACGACAAGCGGACAGGCGCTGTCGAGCCAATATATGCAGCTGTGGATTGACCCCGACACGATCCGCTCCGTTTTCGGGACGTTTCCCGACATGATGAAGCTGATGCCGGGCATGATGGAAAAGCTGCAGGCGGCCAACGACAAGTTCCCGAAGCCGCCGAAGAAGGACAAGGACAAGCCCGCTAAGAAATAGGCATCCACAGATATCGCGCGTTCGGGCAACGCCACGTCTGGACCCGCGATTCTGCCAGCCCTACCTTCAAGGGCATGGCGGCGCTCAACATCGAACGATCGGTCAGCGGGCAGCCGTGGCGCTGGCGCCGCGAGCCCGACCCGTCGCTCGCGATGGACGATCTGGTTGACGAGCTGCTGCTCGGCCGAGGGGTCGAGCGTTCGGACCTCGCGCGCCACCGCGAACCGAAAATCCGCGATTTCCTGCCCGATCCGTCCTGCTTCCAGGACATGGACAAGGGCGCCAGACGGCTGGCCGACGCCCTTCAGCAGGGCGAGCAGATCGCCATCTTCGGCGATTATGACGTCGACGGCGCGACCAGCGCGGCGCTTCTGGTGCTGCTGCTGCGCCGCCTTGGCGCCGATCCGATCGTCTACATCCCCGACCGCCTGATGGAGGGCTACGGCCCATCGGGAAAGGCGCTCGTTGAACTGAAGGCCCGTGGGGCGGCAATTGCCATCTGCGTCGACTGCGGCGCGCAGGCATTCGAGGCGCTCGATGAGGCGAAGAATGCCGGGCTCGACGTGGTCGTTGTCGACCACCACCAATGCGCGACCCTGCTTCCGCTGGCCCATGCGCTGATCAATCCGAACCGGTTGGACGAGAGCGAAGACGGCGCGGCGCACGGCCACCTTGCGGCGGTGGGCATGGCGTTCCTGCTCGGTGTCGCCCTGCTCCGCGAACTTCGCAGCCGCGGCTTCTTCGAGACGATCGACGAGCCCAAGATCATCGATCTGCTAGACCTGGTTGCGCTCGGCACCGTTGCAGATGTCGCCAGGCTCAAGGGCCTCAACCGCGCCTTCGTGACGCAGGGTCTGAAGGTGATGTCAGTCCGGCAAAACATCGGGCTCGTCGCGTTGGCCGAGGCTGCGCGGCTGGTGAAGGCGCCATCGTGCCGGGACCTCGGCTTCGCATTAGGACCCCGGATCAATGCCGGCGGCCGCGTGGGCAAGTCGGACCTTGGCGTCCGCCTCCTGACCTCGACCGATCCCGAGGAAGCGCGCGAGATCGCCGCCGAGCTCGACCGCCTCAACGAAGAACGCCGTGCGATTGAAATGCTTGTCTGCGAACAGGCCGAGGAACAGGCAGCCAAACTGAATGGTGCGGCGGTGCTCACCGTGATGGCGCCCGGCTGGCATCCCGGCGTGATCGGCATCGTCGCCGGCCGCATCAAGGAACGCTTCGGCCGACCGGCAATCGTCATCGCGGAAACCGAAGACGGCACCGGCAAGGGCTCCGGCCGCTCCATCTCGGGCGTCGACCTCGGCGCTGCGGTGCTTGCTGCCAAGGACAGCGGACTACTGATCGCCGGCGGCGGACACGCCATGGCAGCCGGCCTCACGCTGGCGCCGGGCGGGCTCGAGCCATTCCGTGAATTCATCAATGATCGGCTGGCGGCGGACGTGGACCGATCGATCGGCGAGCGCGCGCTCCTCCTCGATGCGTTGCTCGCGCCGGGCGGCGTTGCCGGAAATCTCTGCGACGCGCTTGAGACGGCCGGACCCTATGGCGCGGGATGGCCTGGCCCGCGCGTGGCCGCAGGACCCGCTCGCCTGCTCAAGGCGGGAATCGTCGGCGACGGCCATGTCCGAGGCATTGCCTGCGGCGATGACGGCAAGACCTTCAAGTGGATCGCCTTCCGCAGCGCCGCCACGGATCTGGGTCAGGCCCTGCTCTCCTCGACCGGCGACCGGCGCTGGTGGCTGGCCGGAACGATCAAGCGCGACGAGTGGAATGGCGGCAATGCGGCAGAGATGCACGTCGAGGATGCCGCACTTGCTTGACCGTCGCGACCCCCTCGCCTAACGGCTTCCGGCCCTAGCAAGGCCCCATCGTCTAGCGGTCTAGGACGTCGCCCTTTCACGGCGAAAACACGGGTTCGAGTCCCGTTGGGGTCACCATGGGCGCCGAGGTTCCGGAACTAGGTATAATTACGGAACCCGGCAGAGTTCGCATTCGTCTAACCGCCCTTACGGGTTTCAAACGGCGGGGGCTCATGAACGCAGTCGGTTGTCATTTGCTGAGATACAGGCGGCCATCCGTGATGGCCGTGGCGTCATTGGCAGTGGCCGGTTGCAACCGAGGCATCCTCGACCCGGTTGGACCGGTCGCGCTCGCCGAAAAGCAGATCCTCGTCAATTCGACGGCCATCATGCTGGCGATCATCATCCCGACGATGATTGCGACGGTCGCGTTCGCCTGGTGGTTCAGGCGCGGCAATTCAAAAGCGACCTACCGCCCCGACTGGGAATATTCGGGTGCGATCGAAATGGTCGTGTGGGCGATCCCGGCAATGACCATCATGCTGCTCGGGGGCATCACCTGGATCGGCAGTCACGATCTCGACCCCGCCCGGCCGCTGAAATCCAACGTGCCCGCGCTGAAGGTGGAAGTCGTCTCGCTCGATTGGAAATGGCTCTTCATCTATCCCGACCAGGGGATCGCGACCGTCAACCAGCTGGTCGTCCCGGCCGGGACGCCCGTCAGCTTCCGCCTAACGTCGGCGACAGTCTGGAACAGCTTCTTCGTCCCGCAGATGGGGACGATGATCTACACCATGCCGAGGATGACGACCCGGCTGAACCTGCAGGCGGACAAGCAGGGCGTTTACGACGGCCTCTCGACACAATTTAGCGGCGACGGCTTTCCTGGCATGCAATTTAAAGTGCAGGCGCTGCCCGCCGATCAATTCGCGATGTGGGCCCAAGGATCGAAGGGCGCAGGACCGGCCCTCGACGCCAGGAACTATGCGGCGCTTTCGAAGCCGAGCAGCTACGTGAAGCCGATCACCTACGGTGCGGTCGTGCCCGGACTGTTCGACGCGATCGTCGCCGACAAGGCGCCGCAACTGCATCTTCCGCAAGCCGCTCCGCCGGCCAACAAGAATTCAGCCGTTCCGGCGGGGGGCTAAAGAATGTTTGGTAGACTCACCTGGGGAGCGATCCCCTTCCATGAGCCAATCCCGCTGATCACGTCCATCGTGATCATCCTTGCGCTTGGCGCGGTCGGCATTTGGATCACGCGCAAGGGTTGGTGGCCCTACCTTTGGAACGAATACATCACGTCGACCGATCACAAGAAAATCGGTGTCATGTACATCGTCCTGGCGCTGGTGATGCTCGTGCGCGGCTTCGCCGATGCGATCATGATGCGGGCGCAGCAGTCGCTCGCGATCGGTGCCTCGCAAGGCTATCTGCCGCCCGAACACTATAACCAGATCTTCTCCGCGCACGGCACGATCATGATCTTCTTCGTGGCGATGCCGTTTGTCATCGGGTTCATGAATTTCGTCGTGCCGCTTCAGCTGGGCGTGCGCGACGTCGCCTTCCCGACGATGAACAATGTTAGCTTTTGGCTGAGCGCTTCGGGCGCGCTGCTGATCAACCTCAGCTTGTTCATCGGCGAATTCGCGCGCACCGGCTGGCTCGCTTTTCCACCACTCAGCGAGAAGGCTTTCTCTCCGGGGGTGGGCGTCGATTACTATCTCGTCGCGCTTCAGATATCCGGCGTCGGGACGGTGTTGACCGCGGTCAATTTCGTCACCACCATCCTCAAGACCCGCGCGCCTGGAATGAGCTACCTGCGCATGCCGGTGTTCTGCTGGACCGCGCTGGCATCCAACCTAATCATGCTCGCCGCCTTCCCGGTGCTCACGGTCGTCTTGGCTGAGCTGATGCTCGACCGTTACCTCGGCTTCCACTTCTTCACGAACGACGGTGGCGGCAACTCGATGCTCTACATGAACCTGATCTGGGTTTGGGGGCATCCGGAGGTTTACATCCTCGTGCTGCCGGCCTTCGGCATTTACTCGGAGGTCGCCGCGACCTTCTCCGGCAAGCCTTTGTTCGGATACCGCTCGATGGTCTTCGCGACGATGGCCATCTGCATCATCTCCTACATGGTCTGGCTGCACCACTTCTTCACCATGGGTGCCGGCGGCGACATCAACGCGGTGTTCGGCATCGCCAGCATGATCATCGGCATCCCGACGGGCGTGAAGATCTACAACTGGCTGTTCACGATGTACGGCGGCCGGGTCCGGTTCACCGTGCCCGTCTACTACCTCATTGGCTTCATGCTGACCTTCGTGGTCGGCGGCCTGACCGGTGTTCTGCTCGCCATTCCGCCGGTCGACTTCGTGGTCCACAACAGCCTGTTCCTGGTCGCTCACTTCCACCAGGTGATCATCGGCGGCGTCGTGTTCGCCCTGATGGCCGGCTACACTTACTGGTTTCCCAAGGCGTTCGGGTTCACGCTCGACGAGCGCCTTGGCAAGGCGGTGTTCTGGTGCTGGTTCATCGGCTTCCACCTGGCCTTCATGCCGCTCTACGTGCTTGGATTCTGGGGCGCGACACGACGCATGCAGCATATCTCGGACCCAAGCTGGGCGCCGTGGCTCAACGTCGCCTTCGTCGGCGCCGCGATCATCGGTCTCGGCATCGTGCTGACGGTCGTGCAGCTGCTCTATTCGATCAAGACGCGCGATCAGCGGCGCGACATCACCGGCGACCCGTGGGACGGGCGGACGCTCGAGTGGCTGACCCTGTCACCGCCGCCGCATTACAATTTCGCAGTGCTTCCGGACGTCCACGGCGAAGAGGCCTATTGGACGCGCAAGCAGACCGCGATCAAACAGGACCAGTTGATCGACGAGCCTGACTACCAGCCCATCGAGATGCCGGTGAACACGCCGACCGGCGTCATCGTCGCTTTCTTCGCCGCGCTCTGCGGGTTCGCCGTCATCTGGTACATCTGGTGGCTCGCGATCCTTGGACTGATCGGCGCCTTCGCCATCTTCGTGTGGTACGCCTGGCGCGACGAGAATGAACATATCATCCCCGTCGAAGAGGTCCGGGCAAACGCTCGCGAACGGCGTCGGATCCGCATGGAACATCTCCACAACCTGAGTCAGTCGACGTGAGCACCATCAGCGAAACACCTGCCCTCGGTCTGACCCATCTCGGCTCCGAGGACACCGGCCTCGGCCACCGCGGGCCGGAGTCCAAGAGCATCGTCGTACCTTACGGCTTCTGGCTGTTCGTGCTGTCCGACATGGTGCTCTTTTCGGCACTTTTCGCCAGCTACGCGACGCTGGTGAACAATTCGGACGGCGGCCCGACCACCAGCCAACTCTTCCATCGCGACCTTGTCGCGGTCGAAACGATCGCGCTGCTGATTTCCAGCTTCGTCTGCGGCCTCGCCATGATCACCGCCAAGCGGAAGAACATGGTGTGGACGCAGATTTGGCTGGTTGTGACCGGCCTGCTCGGCCTCGTGTTCCTTGGCATCGAGCTCTACGAGTTCGGCACCATGATCGCCGAAGGCGCAGGGCCTCAACGCAGCGCTTTTCTGTCGTCCTTCTTTACGCTGGTCGGCTGTCACGGCGCGCACGTTACCGCGGGCCTGCTGTGGCTCGGCACCATGATGGCGCAGATCTGGGCCAAGGGCTTCCAGCCGCATATCATGCGCCGGCTGCTGTGCTTCAGCGTCTTCTGGCACGCTCTCGACATCATCTGGGTCGCCATCTTCACCATCGTCTATCTGATCGGGACGCTGCCATGACCGAACACGACGCCGACCAGCTCAACGTCGCTCCAGGCGAGCCGCATGACAGCATGCTCAGCGAGACGATCAGCTATGTGATCGGCCTCGGCCTTGCACTGCTGCTCACCGGCGTGTCCTTCTGGGTCGCGTCGACCGGTGTGCTGTGGGGACCGGGCGTCGCTACAGGCCTAGTCGTGCTGGCGATCGCACAGATGGGCGTCCATCTGGTCTTCTTCCTTCATATCACAAGCGGGCCGGACAACACGAACAACGTGCTGGCGCTTGCGTTCGGCGTACTCATCGTTGTCCTGGTGATGGTCGGCACCATCTTCATCATGTCGCACATGAACTCGAACATGGGGCCGATGCAGGACATGACGAACCTGCAGGCGCAACGAGGCTAGAGCCGCAACAGCGCTGCGCCGATGCTGGCTGCAAGCGCGAGGACGCTGGCCGTCATGGCTATCGCAGCTGAAAGTCCCTTGCCGCGGGCATAAGCGAGCGTGATCCCGATTTTCACGGCCATGTTGACGATGATGGTTCCGCTGATCGCGATGGCCGCCAGAAGCGGCGAGATTGCCGCCGGGTGCAGGTTGCCCAACGTGATGATGGCGGTGTCCACGTCGGTCGAGCCGACGATCAGAAGGAGCACGGCAATCCCCTGCTCGCCGAAGCGTCCAGCCGCCCATTTCGCGGCGACGGCAGCGACGGCGACGAACACCACGAACCCAAGCGCCGGAAGGATTGCGATGGGATTGCTCGGAGGGCTGGGCGCATCTGCGCGCGGCGCCTTGCGGTAGAGCCAGAAGCCCGCTCCCCAGGCGACGATTATCGCCGGCAGGATCATCAGCGCGAACGGAACGAAGACGCGTGTTGCAAGCACGCCGATGAGAAGCAGGAGCCGCAGGTACATGACCGCCGTCGCGAGCGCGATGCCCGCCGGCTCAGCCCCGGCCTTCTCCTCGGTTCCCAGCCGTTGCGCGAGCGATTGGGTTACCGCCGTGGAGCTGTACGCGCCGCCGATCAGCGCCGTCGCGATCGTCCCATGGCGCTCGCCGAAGATGCGGTTGGCGACATAGCCAAGGAACGAGAAGCCGGTGACGAGAACGACGATCAGCCACAATTTCTGCGGGTTCCAGGCGCCCAGGGGACCATACTGTCCGCTGGGCAGGAACGGCAGGATCGCGCCGGCGATGATCGCGTAGCGTGCCAGCGCCTTGATATCTTCCTCGTCGAGACGGTCGATGAGCCCGTGAAGCTCGGTTCGCATCGCGAGAATCGCGACGGAAATGGCCGCGCAGGCGATGGCGAGCGCGGGCTGACCGCTACCGGCCAGGAAGCCGATCGCGACGGTGACCATGGCCGCGACGGCGCTTGTGGAATCATGATGGCTGCGAAGCTCGCGGGAATAAGCGATCACCATGATCGCCACCGCGCCAACGACGATGGCGCCGGCGACGATCGGATGCCCGCGCGCGCCGATCAGTCCGGCAATGCCCGTGCCGAGGCCGAGCATCGAGAAGGTGCGGACACCGGCTACGCGAGTGCCCGGCCTCTGGTCCTTGAGCTTCCAGCCGCGCTCGATGCCGATCAGCAGGCCGCAGGCAAGCGCAGCGAGAACCGCAAGCGCCACGCGATACCAGTCGGCGTTCAGTCGAGTCGCTCCGCATGCCAACGCACATGGTCGGCCATGAGCGTCGAGATGAAATAATAGCTGTGGTCGTAGCCAGGCTGCAGTCGCAACGTCAGGTCGATACCCGCCGCCCTGCAGGCCTGGTCGAGCAGCTCCGGCCGAAGCTCGCCTTCCAGGAACGGATCGGCCGTGCCGACGTCGACAAGCAGCTCCGGCACACGCGCGCCATCCTCGATCAGCGCAACAGCGTCGTGCTTGCGCCACGCCGCTTTGTCGTCGCCGAGATAACCAGCCAGCGCTTTCTGTCCCCAAGGCACCTGCCCTGGCGCGACGATCGGCGCGAATGCCGAGACGCTTCGGAAGCGATCGGGACGGGTCAGTGCGACCGTCAATGCACCATGCCCGCCCATTGAGTGTCCGGTGATCGACTGGCGTCCGAGATCGACCGGGAATTCCGCGCCGACAAGCGCGGGCAGCTCGTCGGTGACGTAGGTCCACATGCGATAGTTCGTCGCCCACGGCTCCTCCGTCGCATCGACATAGAAGCCGGCGCCGAGCCCGAAGTCCCAAGCCCCATCCGGGGCCGTCGGAACACCCGCTCCGCGAGGGCTCGTATCCGGGGCGACGAACGCGATCCCATGGTCGGCGCAAGCCGCCCGGTACTCGCCCTTCTCCACCACGTTGGCATGCGTGCAGGTCAGGCCGGACAAATACCACAGCAACGGCACGCGGCCGCCATTCCCGGCCTGCGGCGGAAGGTAGATCGCGAAGGTCATCTCCGTCGAAGTCGCGCTCGACGCATGTTTGACGACCAGCTGCCGCCCGCCGTGCGACTTGTTCTCGGAGGTAATCTCCATGCTTACTGCGCCGGCCGGTGAAGCCCGCAAAGCTTGTTGCCGTCCGGGTCGCGCAAATATGCGAGGTAAAGCTTGCCGAACGCGTTCTCGCGATAGCCGGGCGGGTCCTCGATTGCCTGACCGCCCGCCTGCACGCCGCGCTCGTGCCAGCTGTCGACTTCCTCGGGACTGTCGAGGTTGAAGCCGATCGTGCCGCCATTCGCATGATGCGCCGGCTCGCCGTTGATCGGCTTGCTGATCATGAACACTGAACCGTTATGACGATAAGCGACGCGGCCCTTGTCATCGGACCGACCTTCCTTGCCGAACAACGCGTCGTAGAAGTTCTTCGACCGCTCGACGTCGTTCGAGCCGACCATGACGTGACTGAACATCCGCTCTCTCTCCCTAGTAGACGACCACGCTCCGAATGCTTTCGCCCGCGTGCATCAGGTCGAAGCCCTTGTTGATCTCGTCGAGTGTCAGGACGTGCGTGATCATCGGATCGATCGCGATCTTCCCGTCCATATACCAGTCGACGATCTTCGGCACGTCGGTGCGGCCCTTGGCCCCGCCGAACGCAGTGCCGCGCCAGTTGCGACCGGTCACGAGCTGGAATGGCCGCGTGGCGATTTCCTTGCCGGCCTCGGCGACGCCGATGATGATGCTGGTACCCCAGCCGCGGTGACAGGCCTCGAGCGCCGTGCGCATCACTTCCGTGTTGCCGGTCGCGTCGAACGTATAGTCGGCGCCACCGTCGGTCATCTCGACGATCTTGGCGACGATGTCCTCGCGGCTCATACCCTTGCTGTTGAGGAAGTCGGTCATGCCGAATTTACGGCCCCATTCCTCGCGGTCAGGGTTGATGTCGACGCCGACGATCTTGTTCGCACCGACGAGCTTCGCCCCCTGGATGACGTTGAGCCCGATACCGCCGAGTCCGAACACGACGACGTTCGCGCCTGGCTCGACCTTCGCGGTCTTCACCACCGCGCCGACGCCGGTAGTCACGCCGCAGCCGATGTAGCAGCTCGTTTTGAACGGCGCGTCCTCGCGGATCTTCGCGACCGCAATCTCCGGCAGCACCGTGAAGTTCGAGAAGGTCGAGCAGCCCATGTAATGGAAGATCTGCTGACCCTTGTAGCTGAAGCGGCTGGTACCGTCGGGCATCAGGCCCTTGCCTTGGGTCGCGCGGATTGCGGTGCAGAGGTTCGTCTTGCCGCTGAGGCACGACTTACACTGGCGACATTCCGGCGTGTACAGCGGGATGACGTGATCGCCAGCCTTTACGCTCGTCACGCCCGGCCCGACCTCACGCACCACGCCCGCGCCTTCGTGACCGAGGATCGACGGGAAGATGCCTTCCGAGTCGAACCCGTCCAGCGTGTAGGCGTCCGTGTGGCAGATGCCGGTCGCCATGATCTCGACCAGCACTTCGCCCTGCTTCGGGCCTTCCAGATCCAACTCGACGATCTCAAGCGGCTTCTTGGCTTCGAAGGCGACGGCAGCGCGGGTCTTCATGATTCGATCCCCCAGTGAGAATTCAGCGCGCCTTGCCACCGCAAAGCGCTTCGGCCAAGCTGAACCGATGGGGAGCAGGCTCGATGGACGCCATGCGCTGATCACCGGTGGCGGCACCGGCATCGGCGCCGCCGCCGCCGCGCAGCTGAACGCTGCCGGTGCACGCATTTCATTGCTGGGACGGCGGCTGGAGCCGCTGAAAGCGATTGCCGAAAGCGTCGGCGGTACGCCGGTGCAATGCGACGTGACCGATCCCGACCGGCTGCGCGCCGCGTTCGACGACGCCCGGGCGGCGAACGGACCGATCGAGATGCTCGTCGTCAACGCCGGCATCGCCGAGAGCGCGCCGTTTCATAAAATGACCCGCGAAAGCTGGGACCGAATCATCGGCGTCAATCTCACGGCCGCGTTCGCATGCAGCCGCGAAGCCATCGGCGATCTGCTCAAGAGCGAGAACGGCCGCCTCGTCTTCGTCGCGTCCGTCGCCTCGCTGCGCGGCGTGCCCTACGCCTCTCATTATGCCGCGTCGAAGCACGGCCTGCTCGGATTGATGCGCAGCCTCGCCGCCGAATATGCCAAGACCAACCTGACCACGAATGCGGTCTGTCCCGGCTATGTCGATACCCCGATGACCGATCAGTCGGTCGCGCGGGTGTCCGAGATCACCGGCCGCAGCCAGGACCAGGCACGGGACGCCATTACCAACATGAATGCGAGCGGCCGGCTTGTCGATCCGGACGCCATCGGCAACGTCATTTCCATGCTCTGCCTGCCGATGAGCCGCGACATCAACGGCGCCGCGATCACCATCGACGGAGGGACCAGCGCGTGAGCTGGGATCCCACGGGCTTTGCGCCGAAGCATTTCCTGTGGGACCTCAAGGATCGCGTCGCGACGATTACGCTGAACCGGCCGGAGCGGAAGAATCCGCTGACGTTCGATTCCTATGACGAGCTTCGCGACACCTTCCGCGCGCTGAACCAGACGCGTCTGGCCAAGGCGGTCGTGATTCAGGGCGCGGGCGGCAACTTCTGCTCCGGCGGCGATGTGCACGAAATCATCGGCCCGCTCACCAAGATGGATTCCGCCGGCCTGCTCAAGTTCACCCGCATGGCCGGCGACCTCGTCCGGGCGATGCGCGCTTGTCCGCAACCGATCGTCGCTGCCGTCGAAGGCGTCTGCGCAGGCGCGGGCGCCATCATTGCGATGGCCAGCGACCTGCGCATTGCCAAGGCTGGAGCGACGACGGCATTCCTTTTCACGCGCGTCGGTCTGTCCGGCGCCGACATGGGCGCCTGCGCAATCCTGCCGCGCCTGATCGGCCATGGCCGGGCGGCCGAGCTGTTGTTTACCGCGCGCACCATGACGACTGACGAGGGATTCGCCTGGGGCTTCTACAATCGCGTGGTGGACAACGCTCAGGTAGAGGCGCGCGCACTGGCCGAACAGCTGGCCAGCGGCCCGTCGATTGCTCACTGCATCACCAAGCGCCAGCTCGACGCCGAGTGGAACGTGACGATCGAGGAAGCGATCGAGATGGAGGCTCGCGCCCAGGCCTACTGCATGGAAACCAAAGACTTCAGGCGCGCCTACGAAGCTTTTGCGTCGAAGCAGACGCCGGAGTTCAAGGGAGACTGACGCTCTGTCCTACAGTCGGCTATTTGGGCTAGGGACCTGCCGATGAAGAAGTCGCCGCCTTCAACGTCCGGCCGGTTCGCGCTGAATCGCCGGGGGGAGCGCGCGAAATCCTCTTCGTCACTGCGAACATTGGGAACATTCGCGCTGGAGATCGCGAGATTCGGCATGGCTGATCGCACATTCCTCTCCTGGCCCTTTTTCGAGCCTCGGCACCGCGAGCTCGCGGATGCACTGCAGAACTGGTGCGCGGAGATGCCGGCGGAGGCCGCAGATCTAGACGAAGGTTGCCGCTCTCTGGTGGAATGGCTTGCGAGGGGCGGCTTCCTCAAGCTTTGCGTTGCCGATGGGGAGCGCCGACCCGACGTGCGGAGCCTCGCGATCGCGCGCGAAACACTGGCCTACCACAGCGGGCTGGCCGACTTCGCCTTTGCGATGCAGGGCCTCGGCTCTGGTGCGATTTCTTTGTTCGGAACGATCGAACAGAAGCGCGAATGGCTTCCAAAGGTCGCAAGCGGCCGGGCCGTTGCCGCCTTCGCAATGACGGAGCCAACCTGCGGATCGGATGCGGCCAACATCGCGACGTCCGCCCTGCGCGACGGCAACGAATGGGTCCTTGTCGGTGAGAAGACCTACATTTCCAACGGTGGCATCGCCGACTTCTACGTCACCTTTGCCCGCACCGGCGAAGGCGAGGGCTCGCGTGGGCTCTCGGCCTTCATCGTGCCCGCCGAGGCGGTGCAGGTTGCCGAACGCATCGACGTCATCGCGCCGCATCCCCTAGCGCGCCTCACCTACGACAATGTGCGCATTCCTGCCGACGCCATCATCGGCGAACCGGGCGAAGGTTTCCGCATTTCGATGGAGACGCTGAACCTGTTCCGCGTCACCGTCGGCGCGGCAGGCCTGGGCTTCGCGCGCCGCGCCCTGGACGAAGCGCTGGGCTGGGCAAAGGTACGCCGCCTCGGCAGCGGCACCCTCGCCGACAATGCGGTAACTCAAGCCAAGCTCGCCGACATGGCAATGCTCAACGACGCCTCGGCGCTGCTCATTTACCGTGCCGCCTGGCAGCAGGACGTCGGCGGGACCGACAACCGCCGCGCCGCCGCCATGGCCAAGCTTCACGCAACCGAAGCCGGGAGCCAGGTCGTCGACATGGCTGTGCAAATGCACGGCGGTGCCGGGGTCACGCGCGGCGTGAAGGTCGAGGAACTCTACCGAGACATCCGCGCACTCCGCATCTACGAGGGCGCAAGCGAGGTGCAGCGGCAGATCATTGCCCGCGACCTGCTCAAGGAAGCCCTGCCATGAAGCCGCTCTGCCCGCCCGGCTGGCCGCGACCCAAGGGATATTCCAATGCCATGGCCGCGCGTGGGCGCGTCGTGATGACCGCCGGGGTCGTCGGCTGGAACGAGCAGGAAGAGTTCGCCGAGACCAGCCTTGCCGGCCAGTTCGCACAGACGCTGCGCAACATCGTCGCCATCCTCGCTTGCGACGGCGCGACGCCAAGGAATATCGCCCGGCTAACCTGCTACGTTACCTCGATCGACGAATATCTTGCCTCGCTGAAGGACATCGGCGCAGCGTGGAAAGAGATCATCGGCCCGCACTATCCAGCGATGGCGCTGGTCGAGGTCGTGCGGCTCGTCGAACCTCTCGCGAAGGTTGAGATCGAGGCGACAGCGGTCATTCCAGAATGAAGGATCGCTTCGTCGAAGACCGTCTGCCGCCGGCCGACCGGCTACCGGAATTCCGCTTCGACCTGCCCGAGCTTGAATATCCCGAACGCCTGAATGCGGCGGTCGAACTGCTCAAAGGCGGTTCGCCCGACGCGATCGCCATCCTCAACGACCATGGCCGCTGGACCTACGCCGACCTCGATGATTTCAGCGGGCGGATTGCGCGCCTCCTCGTCGACGAACATGGCCTCGTGCCGGGCAACCGTGTCCTCCTTCGCGGCCCGAACAGCTATACGATGTCCGCCGCCTGGCTCGGCGCGCTCAAGGCCGGCGCCATCGTCGTCGCCACCATGCCACTTCTCCGCCCCGGCGAGATCGCGACGGTCATCGAACTCGCTGAGGTCAGTCACGCCATCGTCGACAGCCGCTACATCGGCGACTTCCGCCAGGCGGTCGAGCAGACGCATTCGGTCAAGCACATCATCAAATATGACGGCGACTATGGCCGCGGCGAACTCGAGACGCGCACGGCCGCGCTACAGCCATTGCCGCCGGTCGACACTGGCCGCGACGAGCCCGCGCTGATCGCGTTCACCAGCGGCACCACCGGCGTCCCCAAGGGCTGCGTCCAGTTCCACCGCGACATCCTCGCGCCCTGCGACACGTTCGCGAAGCATCTCGTCGGCCCCAAGCCCGGCGACATCTTCATGACCAGCGCGCCGATGGCCTTCACGTTCGGGCTCGGGATCGCCTTGATATTCCCGCTACGCTTCGGAGCCGCCGCGGCAACGGTCGAACAGGCGACGCCCTCGTCGATGCTCGATGCAATCGTGAAGCACGGCGTGACGCACCTCGGCACGGCGCCGACCGCCTACAAGGCGATGCTGTCGCAGCCGAACCTAGACGCTGCGCTGAAAACGCTGCGTTATTGTATCTCCGCGGGAGAGCATCTTCCGGAAGCGACGTGGCAGGCGTGGAAGAGCCGCACAGGCGTCGCCATCACCGATGGCATCGGCTCGACCGAGATGATGCATATCTTCGTGTCAGCAGCCGGCGCCGACATCCGCCCCGGCTCAACTGGCAGGGCGGTTCCCGGCTACACCGCGACCATCCTCGACGGCGACAGCGTCGAGGTCGCCGAAGGCATCGGCCGTCTCGCGATCAAGGGCCCGACCGGCTGCCGCTACCTCGATGACGAACGCCAGCTCGATTACGTCGAGAACGGTTGGAACGTGACCGGCGACACCTACCGCCGCGATGCCGACGGCTATTTCTGGTATCTCGCCCGCAGCGACGACATGATCGTCAGCTCAGGCTACAATATCGGCGCGCCGGAAGTGGAAAATGCGCTGCTTTCGCACCCCGCCGTTGCGGAGTGCGCCGTGGTCGGCGTGTCCTGCCCGGAGCGGGGCCAGAAAGTGAAAGCGTTTGTCGTACCGGCGCCCGATGTGAAAGTGTCGGACGACCTGGCGGCCGAGCTTCAAACCCACGTCAAGACCCAGATCGCGCCCTATAAATATCCGCGCGAGATCGAGTTCGTCGACGCGCTACCCAAGACCGCCACCGGCAAGCTTCGCCGCGGCGAGCTGCGCAACCGCTAATAGGGAACTGGCGGACGCCGGTGATCCGCATCGCGCCAAGGGTTGATTCCATTGGCACGACACCTGCGCGGCGCTAGTGACCTCGCGTGACTGAAAAGCTGTCGAAATCAGACTGGCGAGCGATCGCTGACAAAGAGTCCCGCGGTAAGGACCTTACTCGCGAGACCGTCGAAGGCATCCGCCTCGACACCGTTTACGATGCCGATGACGCCATAAACAGCGGCTACCCCGGCCTCGCACCGTTCACTCGTGGCCCATATGCGACGATGTATGCGGGCCGCCCCTGGACCATCCGCCAATACGCCGGCTTCTCGACCGCCGAAGAATCCAATTCTTTCTACCGGCGCAATCTCGCTGCCGGACAGAAGGGCCTGAGCGTCGCCTTCGACCTCGCGACCCACCGCGGTTACGACAGCGACAATCCGCGTGTGGCCGGCGACGTCGGCATGGCGGGCGTGGCAATCGACACCGTCGAGGACATGAAGCTTTTGTTCGACGGCATTCCGCTCGGCGAAATGTCGGTCAGCATGACGATGAACGGCGCGGTGCTTCCGGTCATGGCCTTCTTCATCGTCGCGGGTGAGGAACAGGGCGTTCCGCACGACAAGCTCACCGGCACGATCCAGAACGACATCCTGAAAGAGTTCGCGGTCCGGAACACCTATATTTATCCGCCCGAACCTTCAATGCGGATCGTGTCCGATATCATCGGCTTCTGCGCGGCGGAGATGCCGAAGTTCAACTCGATATCGATCAGCGGCTATCACATGCACGAGGCCGGAGCGACGGCGGTCCAGGAACTCGCCTACACGTTGGCCGACGGCATGGAATATGTCCGCGCGGCGCAAGCCGACGGCCTCGACATCGACGACTTCGCGGGCCGCCTCAGCTTCTTCTGGGGCATCGGCATGAACCTGTTCATGGAAGTGGCGAAGCTCCGCGCCGGGCGAACCTTATGGCACCGGATCATGACCCAGCTCGGCGCAAAGAAGGATGAGTCCAAGCGCCTGCGCACCCACTGCCAGACGTCGGGCGTCAGCCTGACCGAGCAGGACCCGTACAACAATATCATCCGCACGACGATCGAAGCGCTTGCGGCGGTGCTCGGCGGCACCCAGTCGCTGCACACAAACAGCTTCGACGAAGCAATCGCGCTGCCGACGGATTTCAGCGCGCGCATCGCCCGCAACACGCAACTTATCCTTGCCGAGGAGAGCGGCGTCACCGCCGTCGCCGACCCGCTCGGCGGCAGCTTCTACGTCGAGAAACTGACCCGCGAGTTGGAGGAAAAGGCCTGGGCATTAATCGAGGAGGTCGAGGCCCACGGCGGGATGACCAAGGCGGTCGCGGATGGCTTGCCCAAGCACCGGATCGAGGAAGCCGCCGCGGCACGTGGGGCGAAGGTCGATACCGGCGAAACGGTGATCGTCGGCGTGAACCGCTATCGGCTTCCCGAGGAAGCTGAACACGACATTCTCGAAGTCGACAACGCCAAGGTGCGCGCCTCTCAGATCGCGCGGATCGAGAAGGTGCGCGCGGCCCGCGACGAAGCAAACGTTTGTGCGGCGCTTGATGCGCTGGAGCGCGGTGCCCGCGGTGACGACAATCTGCTTCGCCTCAGCGTCGAAGCGGCGCGCGTTCGCTGCACGCTCGGCGAAATTTCGGATGCCTTGGAGCGCGCCTTTGGCCGCTACGGTACCAAGCCCGAGCCGGTGCGCGGCATCTATGGCAAGGCGCGCCGCGATAGCCGCTGGAAGGCCGCCGAGGAAGGCACACAGTCGGTCGCCGAGCGTCTCGGCCGACGCCCACGCATCATGGTCGCGAAGATGGGCCAGGACGGGCACGACCGCGGCGCGAACCTGGTTTCCTCAGCTTTCGCCGACCTCGGGTTCGATGTCGTCCCAGGTCCTTTGTTCCAAACACCGCGCGAGACCGCGCAAATGGCGATCGAACATAATGTCGACGTGGTCGGCGCAAGCTCGCTCGCTGCAGGCCACCGCACGCTCATCCCGGAGATGATCGCAGCACTGAAGGACATGGGACGCGCCGACATCAAGGTGGTCGCCGGAGGCGTCATCCCGCCGCAGGATTATGCCGCGCTCCGCGCCGCCGGCGTGCAGGCCATCTTCGGCCCTGGCACTAATCTTGCCGATGCCGCCGACGAGGTACTGCGTCTGCTTGGACACAACCGCCCGCCGCTAGATGAGGCTGCGGAGTGAAACGACGCCTTTCGGTGCTGGTCGCTCTGCTGATTTCGTGGAGTTGCTATGGCCTCGTCTTCATACCCTTGGCCGACCGTGAAGCGTCCCGTTGTCATGTTCTTGGTAATCTAGCCGCCGAGTGCTTTGCTCCTTTCGGTCGCTTTCTCGGTATTGTCTCTCTGCTATTTCTCATTGCTACGATGGCGCTCGCATACTTGGCCGTGAGGCGTCCCCCCAGTTCGGAATAGGTACATGTTCAAGAAAATCCTGATCGCTAACCGCGGGGAAATCGCCTGCCGCGTCATTCGCACGGCGAAGCGCATGGGCATCAAGACGGTCGCTGTTTATTCCGACGCCGACGCGCGCGCGCCGCATGTGAAGATGGCTGACGAGGCGGTACGGTTGGGCCCGCCGCCAGCGTCCGAATCCTACCTCAAGGCCGAGCTGATCATCGACGCCTGCAAGGCGACCGGTGCCGAGGCCGTTCACCCTGGCTACGGCTTCCTGTCGGAGCGTACGACCTTCGCCAAGGCGCTCGAAGAAGCCGGCATCGCCTTCATCGGCCCGCCGCCCAATGCAATCGCAGCGATGGGCGACAAGATCGAATCCAAGAAGCTGGCGCGCGACGCCGGGGTGAACGTCGTACCCGGCTATCTCGGCGACATCGCAACCACCGACGAAGCGGTGAAAATCGCTTCCGACATCGGCTTCCCGGTGATGATGAAGGCTTCGGCCGGCGGCGGAGGCAAGGGCATGCGGCTCGCCTGGTCTGAGAAGGATGTGCGCGAGGGCTTCGACAGCGTGAAGCGCGAAGGCCTCAACAGCTTCGGTGACGACCGCGTCTTTATCGAAAAGTTCATCGAGCAGCCGCGCCACATCGAGATCCAGGTGCTCGGCGACCAGCACGGCAACATCCTTTACCTCGGCGAGCGCGAATGTTCGATCCAGCGCCGCCACCAGAAGGTGGTCGAGGAATCGCCATCGCCGTTCGTGACGGCGAAAATGCGCAAGGCGATGGGCGAGCAGGCCGTCGCGCTGGCGCGCGCCGTCGGATATTATTCGGCTGGCACCGTCGAGCTGATCGTCTCCGGCGCCGACCCAACCGGCGAGAGCTTCTACTTCCTCGAGATGAACACCCGGCTGCAGGTCGAGCACCCGGTGACCGAGGAAGTGACGGGCCTCGACCTCGTCGAGCAGATGATCCGCGTTGCGGCGGGCGAAAAGCTGGCGTTCGGTCAGGACGACGTGAAGCTCAACGGCTGGGCCGTCGAGACGCGCGTCTATGCCGAGGATCCGTACCGGCACTTCCTGCCCAGTACCGGCCGCCTCATCCGATACTGGCCGTCGAAGACGAAGCGCGAGCCGGATGAGGTGATCCGGGTAGACGACGGCGTCGCCGACGGCGGCGAGGTCAGCATGTTCTACGACCCGATGATCGCAAAGCTGGTAACCTGGGCGCCGACACGGATCGCGGCGATCGACGCACAGGTCGGCGCGCTGGACCAGTTCGTGATCGACGGCATCAGCGACAATGTCGATTTCCTCTCCGCGCTCATGCAGCACCCGCGTTACCGCGAGGGCAACATCACCACCGGCTTTATCGCCGAGGAATATCCGGACGGCTTCGAAGGCGCGCCGGCGGATGACCAGCTGATCGCCGACCTCGCCGTGATCGCCGGCATGGTAGCGGTCATCACCGACGAGCGCGCCGCAGAGATCAGCGACCAGCTCAGCGGCGCAATTCACCTTCCGTGCGAGCGCATCGTGAGGGTCGGCAAGGACGCGGAGCACAAGGTCCGCATCAAGCCGTACAAGGGTGGCACGCTCGCGGTGCTCGACGACGATGGACCGATCGACATCGTCGGCCGCTGGACGCCCGGCCAGCGCCTGCTGACCGTCCGCGTCGACGGCCGCGAACGCATCGTCCATGTCCGTCGCGCCGGCCGCGACTGGGAGCTCCAGACCCGCGGCGCCAGCCACAAGGTGCAGGTCGTTCCGCCCCACGTCGCCGACCTGTCGAAACACATGATCGAAAAGCCGGCACCCGACCTGTCGCGCCTGCTCCTCGCGCCGATGCCGGGGCTCCTCACCAAGCTCGACGTCGCGGTCGGCGACAAGGTCGAACCCGGCCAGCCCGTCGCGGTCATGGAAGCGATGAAGATGGAGAACATCCTCCGCGCTCCCAAGGCCGCCACGGTCAAGGCAACCCCCGCTAAGGCCGGCGATAGCGTCGCCGTCGATCAGGTAATCGTTGAGTTTGAATAGACCGCCGTCAGTGGCGGGGCGTCTCCATGATCTCGGTTAGGACGCCGCCCATGTCTTTGGGGTGGACGAAGAACACCAAAGTGCCGTGCGCGCCGATGCGGGGTTCACCTAGGACGCGGGCGCCTTTGGCTTCGAATTCGGCCTTGGCGGCGTGGATGTCGGGGACTTCGAAGCAGACATGGTGCTGGCCGCCTAGCGGGTTCTTTTGGAGGAACTTCACGATGGGCGATGCCTCGCCAAGCGGCTCGATCAGCTCGATCTGGCTGTTGGGCGTGTCGACGAAGCAGACGCGGACGCCTTGCGCCGGGAGGTCGAAAGGTTCGCCGTGGGGCTCGGCGCCGAACATGGTGCGATAGAGTTCGAGACTCTGCTCGATCGAGGGCGTGGCGACGGCGACGTGGTTGAGACGGCCGAGTTTCATCTTCAATCTCCCTCCACGCACACAAGCGATGCAAGCGATGCAAGCGTGGCAATGCTTAAGGTCACTAAAGTCATGGTGAGCGGCGCTTTTCCCGTGAATTTAACTGCTGGCCCTTTGGTCCTGTACGCAGTTTGGCAAAGACCGGCGCTGTAGGACAGCACCAAGGGCGATCATGCCTCCACGGTCGCTTCCGTGTTGACCGAATTGGCGATGAAGCAGGCTTCGTGGGCGCGGTGGTGGAGGTCGGCGATGGCGGCGTCGTCGGGGGCCTCTCCGCTCCAAGTCAGGCGCGGGCGGAGGGTAACGCGAGTCATCGCCATCCTGCCGTCGGCGCGCTTGTCGAGCACGCCTTCCGCCTCATCGATATAGCTGTCGAGGACGAAACCGGCGCGCCGCGCGAAGTCGACGAAGAACAGCATGTGGCAGGACGAGAGCGAGGCCACGAAGGCCTCCTCGGGATCGACGCCGGCTGGATCGTTCCAAGGCGCGGGGACGATGTGCGGGCTCGGGCTTGCCGGGACGGTCAGGCCGCCGTCGAACGACCATTGGTGGGCACGGCTGTACTGGCCCTTGGCGAAGTCGCCGTCGCCCGTGCGTGTCCAGCGGATCGTTGCGGTGTAAGTGCTCATGGATGTCCCTCGTGAATTTTCACGACCGTTTGCGCGATAGCGACGCAATCGCCTGCATCGCTCAATCCCATGGTTTCGAGGGCCGCCCAGCGGAGATATTCGGCGATGTCAGTCGCCCGCTTCCCCTCATTCAACATCACGAAGATTCTTAAAGCGTAACTGTCGTATTCGTCATCAGGACCAAATCTTTTGACTCCGATCGGATCCCAGTGTTCCCACAGGAGCCGCTTCATCGCGTCGAGTTCCGTGCTCACAGCGGAATGTTGTCGTGCTTCTTCCACGGATTCTCGAGCTGCTTGTTCCTCAGCTTGCGTAGGCCCAGCGCCACACGCCGCCGCGTGGAGTGGGGCATGATCACCTCGTCGATGAAGCCCTTGCTCGCGGCAACGAAGGGGTTGGCGAAGCGCTCTTCATATTCGGCGGTGCGCTTGGCAATCGTCTCCGCGTCCTTCGCGTCTTGTCGGAAGATGATCTCGACCGCGCCCTTGGCGCCCATCACCGCGATTTCGGCAGTCGGCCAGGCGTAGTTGAGGTCGCCGCGCAGGTGCTTCGACGCCATGACGTCATAGGCGCCGCCATAGGCCTTGCGCGTGATGACGGTGATCTTCGGCACCGTCGCCTCGGCATAAGCGAACAGTAGCTTGGCGCCGTTCTTGATGATCCCGTTATGTTCCTGCGCGACGCCGGGGAGGAAACCGGGCACGTCGACGAAGGTCAGGATCGGGATGTCGAAGGCGTCGCAGAAGCGGACGAAGCGCGCGGCCTTCTTCGAGCTGGCGATGTCGAGCACGCCGGCAAGCACCATCGGCTGGTTGGCGACGACGCCGACTGTGCGCCCTTCGATGCGGATGAAGCCAATGATGATGTTGGCGGCGTGCTTCGGCTGAAGCTCGAAGAAGTCGCCTTCGTCGGCGACCTTCCGGATCAGCTCGTGCATGTCATATGGCGTCGCGGCGCTGGGCGGGATCAACGTGTCGAGGCTGTCCTCGATGCGGTCGGCCGGGTCTTCGCACGGACGTTCGGGATCGTCGTGGCGGTTGCTGAGCGGAAGAAAGTCGAAGAACTCGCGGGTGGCTAGAAGCGCGTCGATGTCGTTTTCGAACGCGACGTCGGCGACACCTGACCTGGTCGTATGAGTAACCGCACCGCCGAGCTCCTCCTGCGTCACGACCTCGTTGGTGACGGTCTTCACGACGTCGGGGCCTGTGACGAACATGTAGGAGCTGTCCTTCACCATGAAGATGAAGTCGGTCATCGCCGGCGAATAGACTGCGCCGCCCGCGCAGGGGCCCATGATCAGGCTGATCTGCGGGATGACGCCGCTAGCGAGCACGTTGCGCTGGAACACCTCGGCATAGCCGCCAAGACTGGCGACACCTTCCTGGATGCGGGCGCCGCCTGAGTCGTTGAGACCGATCACCGGCGCGCCGACCTTCAGCGCCATGTCCATGATCTTGCAGATCTTCTGCGCGTGGCGTTCGCTCAAGCTACCGCCAAAGACGGTGAAGTCCTGCGCGAAGACGTAGACGAGGCGACCGTTGATGGTGCCCGAACCGGTGACCACGCCGTCTCCGGGGAACTGCGTATTGTCCATGCCGAAATCGATGCAATTATGCTCGACGAACATGTCGTATTCTTCGAATGAGCCCGGATCGAGCAAAACGGAGAGCCGCTCGCGAGCGGTCAGCCGACCTTTGGCGTGTTGGGCTGCGATGCGCTTCTCGCCGCCGCCCATTCGAGCCGCCTCGCGGCGCCGTTCAAGCTCTTCAATCGTCGTTGCCAAGCACCTATCTCCTTGGGTGTCGGCTCCTTCCACGCGAGCTTCGTCGGGTCAATCGGGCGGACTGGCTTATGTTGCAGTGCAGCATGCATGATTTTCGGTTAACTCAGGTCAGGATTGCGGAACCGTAACGCGAGTCGTCCCGTTCTACTGTAGAGTTCCACGTATCGGAGGTTTAAGGAAAATGTTAACTCGCGTTGGAGTGCCAGTGGAGTTTGAGGGCGAGCACTCGGCGCCTGAACCCGGGCCCGCAACTTTGCTTTGCTTTTCGCACTTGCGGTGGGATTTCGTTTTCCAACGTCCGCAGCACATCATGAGCCGCTTCGCGCGCGACATGGATGTCATTTACTGGGAAGAACCCGTCGATATCGCTTCCGGCGAGACCGCGTTTCTGCAGGTCCGCGAGGCGAAGAACGCGCCGGGCGTCCGCGTCGTCGTCCCGCACCTGCCGCAGGGCATGCCGGACGACGCGCGCGAAGCCACCTTGTCGCGCCTTCTCGACGCCCATGTCGCGTCGCTCCGCGGCCCGCTGATCACCTGGTATTACACGCCGATGATGCTGCCGTTCTCGCGGCATCTCGACGCGGACGTCGTCGTGTTCGACGCGATGGATGAGCTCAGCAAGTTCAAGTTTGCCCCGGTCCACCTGCTCGAGCTCGAGCAAGAGTTGATCGACAAGGCCGATGTCGTCTTCACCGGCGGTTCGAGCCTCTACGAAGCGAAGAAGGATCGCCACGACAACATTCACTGCTTCCCGTCGTCGGTCGATCGCGCGCATTTCGCCAAGGCCCGTGCGCGCCAATTCGACCCCGCCGACCAGGAAGACCTGCCGCGTCCGCGCCTCGGCTTCTACGGCGTGATCGACGAGCGCTTCGACACGGAGTTGCTGGCCAAGGCCGCTGAGATGCGTCCAAACTGGTCGTTCGTCATGGTCGGCCCAGTCGTAAAGATCGCGGAGGAAGACCTGCCGCGCCGGCCGAACATTCACTACCTCGGCGGCAAGACCTACGATCAGCTTCCGGCTTACCTTTCGGGCTGGGACGTGGCGCTGATGCCGTTCGCGATGAACGAATCGACGCAGTTCATTTCTCCGACCAAGACGCCTGAATATCTCGCAGGCGGAAAACCGGTGGTTTCGACCCCGATCAAGGACGTCGTGCGCCATTACAGTCATCTCCAAGGCGTCGGCATTGCCTCGACCGCGGAAGAGTTCGTCGCGGCCTGCGATCATGCACTCGAACTGTCGAAGAACCCCGAGGGCGGATGGCTGGCCGAGGCCGACCTGATGTTATCGGCTACGAGTTGGGACACGACTCAGGCGCGCATGGCGGGCCTGATCCACGACCTGCTCGGCATTCGCACGGGTTCTACGTCGCCGGCGATGTTGGTGGCGGCGGAATGAGCGGCCTCTTCGGGGGTGAGAGCCCCCTCGAGCAGCGCTACGATTATCTGGTGGTCGGGGCCGGCTTTGCCGGCTCCGTCATTGCCGAGCGTCTGGCCAGCCAGCATGGCGCGCGCGTCCTCGTGATCGACCGGCGCAATCATGTCGGCGGCAACGCCTATGACGAGCCCAACGAGGCGGGCATCCTCTACCACAAATACGGCCCGCACATTTTCCACACGAACAGCGACCAGGTCGTCGATTATCTGTCGCAGTTCACAGAGTGGCGTCCGTACGAGCATCGCGTCCGCGCCATCGTGCGCGACAAGATGGTGCCGATCCCGATCAACCGCACGACGCTGAACGAGCTGTTCGATCTAGACCTCAAGACGGACGAGGAAGCGGCCGACTATCTCGCGTCGCGCGCCGAACCGGTGGACGAAATCAAGACATCCGAGGATGTCGTCATCAACGCCGTCGGGCAGGAACTCTACGAGCTGTTTTTCCGCGGCTACACGCGCAAGCAATGGGGCCTCGATCCGAGCGAGCTCGACAAGCAGGTCACCTCGCGCATCCCGACGCGGACCAATACCGACGATCGCTATTTCGGCGACACGTTCCAGGCGATGCCGCTCGAAGGCTACACCAAGATGTTCGAGCGGATGCTCGACAATCCGCTGATCGACGTTCGTACCGGCGTCGACTTCGCCGAGCTGAAGGATCGCGCGTTCGAGATCGCGGATCACCTGATCTACACCGGCCCGATCGACGAATATTTCGATTTCCGCTTCGGCAAACTGCCGTACCGGAGCCTGAAGTTCGACCACCAGACGCTCGAACAGGAACAATTCCAGCCGGTCGCGGTGGTGAACTATCCGGACGAGCAGGTGCCTTACACGCGCATCAGCGAGTACAAGCATCTGACGGGCCAGGAAGCGCCGGTGACGACGATCACCTATGAATATCCGTCGGCCGAGGGCGATCCCTATTATCCGATTCCGCGGCCGGAAAATCAGGAACTCTTCAAGCGGTACGAAGCGCTTGCCGATTCGACCGATGGCGTGACGTTCGTCGGGCGTCTCGCAACCTACCGTTATTACAATATGGACCAGATCGTCGGCCAAGCGCTGGCGACCTTCCGCCGCATGGACGAGAGGCACACTTCTCAGTCAGAGCCGGCCGCAGTCGCCGCTGAATGACAAGGATTAGCGGAAGCGCATGAGTTTGCGCTTCCGCTAAGCCGCGCCCGGCAATATGGCCGGGGCAATGCCGACATCGCCGAACAAGACCGCGCAGTCAGAACTGCTCGCGCGCACCTATACAAACCCGATCCTCGACTGGGACTTCCCCGATCCCGCGATCATCCACGCGCCCGATGGCTATTATTATGCCTACGCGACCCAGACGCTGCGCGGGGAAGACTGGATCAACATCCAGCTCGCGCGGTCGGCGGACCTCGTGAATTGGGAGCATCTTGGCGACGCGCTTCCGGTGAAGCCCGATTGGGCGAGCACGACCCAGGATTTCTGGGCGCCGAGCGTGATCCGCGATGGCTCGACCTATTACATGTATTATTCGGCGACCCCGGACTTTTGCGCGGATCCCGTGCGGGGTCACGCGCTCGCGGTCGCAACATCCCAGTCGCCGGCCGGACCCTTCGTCGACATGGGCATGCCGCTGCTGCTCGGCGCCGGCTTCGAATATATCGATCCGATGGCTTTCGACGACCCGGCGACAGGCAAGAAGCTGCTCTACTGGGGATCCGGCTTTCAGCCGATCAAGGTGCAGGAGCTTGCCGAGGATCGGCTGTCGTTCAAACCGGAGAGCAGCCCCACCGACCTCATCTGGCCCAACGGCGAGAACGGCTCGTTTCCGCGGCTGGTCGAAGCCGCCTGGGTGATCCTCCACGACGGTTACTATTATCTCTTCTACTCGGGCGACAATTGCTGCGGGCCCGATGCCGAATATGGCGTGATGGTCGCGCGATCGAAGAGCGCAACCGGACCGTTCCAGACGCTCGAGGAGGCGCGCGGGGTGCCGCATAGCCTGATGCTCTTCAAATGCGAGCGCTGGCTGGCGCCCGGGCACAACACGATCGTGACCGACAAGGCCGGCGACGTCTGGATCGTCTATCACGCGATCGACGTAAACCGTCCCCGTCAGCATCAGGAAGACGAGATCAACAGCCGCCGAATCCTGTTGATGGACCAGATCGAGTGGAAGCACGGCTGGCCGCATGTCGGCACGCCGTCGGCTGCGCCGCGGCCGGCGCCGTCGGTCTAGCGCGCGGCCTTGGCCGCCGATTTCGAGCGCGGCGGGTCTCCTGCGAAGCGCGCGCGCTGTCGCTGCATCTCTTCGTAGAGCGGCTCGTCGACGTTGCGGCTGCCCTCGGCAGTGATGGTCGACAGAAGCCCGGCTTCGGCGTGGCGTGAATTGTCCCAGCCCGGATAGGCCGTGATCGGATACCAGCAGACGCCCTCGACCTGGGCGCCGCGCTGAAGCGCGTTACTGACCTCGTTGCACACATAGTGAAGCCAGGACGGGCGGCCCGATCCCTCGGCGCCCGTTTCCGACAGGAAGATCGGCTTGCCGTAGCGTTCGGCAACTTCCACCAGCATGTCCGAAAGCGGCCGATGCTCGTGGTGTCCAACCGGGATGGTCGAACCTTCATAATACCATTGGTTGTGCGGATAGAAGTTCAGCCCGAGCGCGTCGGCGAAGGAAGGATCGCCGCCCAGCTCGGGCGCGGACTTCCCCGTGATCCAGTCATAGGCTTCGAACTGACCCAGCCGTTCGGCCTCGGCCGCGCGAACGTCGGCGCGGCGTTGGCTGCGCGGCGCGATGTGAATTAGCGGCTCGGCCCAGACGATCGTCGCGTCGGGCCATTGCGCGCGAATGTTACGCGCAGCACCGATCGCGGCCTTCACCAGATGGCGCTTGAACCAGCCTGTCTCTTGCGGGGCCGAACTTGGGAAGTAGCCGACCTCGATCGCCCAGGACATGAAATTGATCTCGTTGACCGGGCAGACAACCGGAGCCTGGCCGGTAACGGACTGCCTGACCTCGAGCGCCGCGACCGCGAATTCGGCAAACCGATCGGCGAAGTCGCTCGCGCCCTGGTCGATGTGGTCGGGGGAACCGTAATGGAGCAGGTCCCAGATGACCTGAAGCTCGACATGCTCCGCCGCCTCCAGCGCCGGCAGCCAGCTCGACCAGTCGTATTTGCCCGGCGACTTTTCGATGAGGTACCAGCGCAAGCCGTCGCGGATGGTGTCGAACCCAAGGTCCTTGCACAGCCGGTAATCGCGCAGCACATGCTTGTCGTGGCCGGTGGCGCGAATGAGGTCGAGGCGCACGCCGTCGCGCCGCCGATGCGACGAACATTCGAAACCAGCCTGGAAAAAGCTGGCGAAACGAGGGGCTGCGGTCCTGCTCATGCGCGCCAACAATGCGCGACGGCCGGAATGGAGCCATTTCCGTTTACGACGGCCACTTTGCGCCTCTCCTGAACCCGAAGCCGCAAATACCCTATTCCCATGTTGGGCACTATCGCGGGCGAAATGCTTTCTGCTTTCCGAGGAGGATTTGCTGGTGCCCCAGAATTGGCCCGAGCGGCTGTGGCTGGTCCGGCATGGACAGAGCCAGGGCAATGTCGCCCGCGACCTTGCCCACGAGGCAGGATCGCACGAGATCGACATCGACATGCGCGACGTGGACGTGCCGCTGTCCGGCCTCGGCCTGAAGCAGGCGGAGGCGGCAGGCCGCTGGTTCGCGTCGCTGCCGCTGGGCGAGCGGCCCGAGATCATCCTCGCCTCGCCCTACATCCGCGCCAAGCAGACCGCCGAGATCATCTGCAAGCAGGGCGCGCTGGCCGGTGGCCCGGCCCGCACGATCATCGACGAGCGCCTGCGCGAACGCGAGTTTGGCATCTTCGACCGGCTCACCACGCTCGGCATCCGCGAGCGCTTTCCGGAGGAGGCAGCGCACCGCAAGCGCCTCGGCAAATTCTACCACCGGCCGCCGGGCGGCGAGAGCTGGGCGGACGTGATCCTGCGCCTTCGCTCGATGCTCAACACGATCAACCTTCACTACTGCAACAAGCGGGTGATGATCGTCTGCCACCAGGTTGTGGTCCTGTGCTTCCGCTACATTCTCGAGGAACTCGACGAGGGACAGATCCTCAGCATCGACAAGCAGGCCGAGATCCTGAACTGCGGCATCGCCGAATATGATTTCGATCCGGACCCGCACGGCATGTGCATCCCGGCTTTGAGCCGCTGGAATTACGGCGTTCCGCTGGAAGCGGACGGCGCGCCGAAGACCTCTGCGCCGGACGCCATGGCGGGGACGCGGTGAGCGAAGTCACGGCGCTCGATCGGCGCGCGCTCGATCAGCATCCGCTTCCGCCGATCGTCGATGGCGACAAGGAAACCAAGGGCCGCATTCTCATCCTCGCCAGCAGCCGTGAAGTGCCCGGCGCGGCGCTTCTGGCGGCAACCGCTGCGATGCGAGCTGGCGCGGGCAAGCTAAAGATTTCGACGGTGGAAAGCGTGGCGGTCGCGCTCGGTGTGGCCATGCCGGAAGCGATGGTGGTCGGCCTTCCCGAGGACGGCGAAGGAGGCTTCGCGACGACAACCGTCGACGATATTGCCAAGCAAGCCGCCGATGCCGACTGCGTCGTTGCGGGGCCGGGCATGTCGACCGGCCCCACCTGCTGCAAGATCGCAGAAGCCCTGCTTGCGGCTGATGCCGCTCTCGCCCTTGATGCCGCTTTGCTCCACAGCTTGGTGCCGCCAGAGAGCAATCGGCCGAGCCTGCCCATCCTGCTCCCGCACGCCGGCGAGCTGGCATCGCTGCTCGACTGCGCCGAGCAACTGATTGAAGAGGATCCGATCGGCTGTGGCCTCCGCGCGGCCGGACGCTATCGCTCCATCGTCTTGGTCAAGGGCACCGTCAGCCATGTCGTGACTCCGGACGGCCACGCGTGGCGATATGGAGGCGGCGCGCCGGGCCTTGGCGTCTCGGGCAGTGGCGACGTGCTCGCTGGGATCGTCGGGGGCCTGCTGGCGCGCGGCGCAGCACCGCTCAACGCCCTGCTGTGGGCTGTCTGGCTGCACGGCGAAGCGGGCGTGCGGCTCGCCGGCAAGGTCGGCCCCATTGGCTTCCTCGCCCGCGAGATCGCGGACGAAATCCCGGACCTATTGCTCGGCTGAATCCCCGGTGCCGTGATAGCGGTCGAGCTCGTCGCCGATCAGCCTGACCACGTGCAACACGTTGGTCGATCCCGCCTTCTGAAACGGAATGCCGGCCATGACGATGACGCGTTCGCCGCCCTTCGCGATCTGGTGGCGTAGCGCCATGCGCTTGGCCTTTTCGACCATCTCCTCGAAGCTTGAGACGTCGCGCGTGTGAACCGCGTGGACGCCCCAAAGCAGGCCGAGGCGGCGCGAGGTATGAAGCGACGCGCTCATCGCCAGCAGCGGAACCGGCGGGCGCTCGCGCGCAATGCGCCGGGCGGTCGAGCCGGAGCTGGTATAGCAAACCATCGCCGTTGCCTCGATGGTGCCGGCAATCTGACGAGCCGATCCGGCCAGCGCGTCGGCCGTCGTCGGCTCAAGCCGCGTCTGCGTAAAGTGGACGCGCGCCTGGTAGCTCGGATCGCGCTCCACCGTGTTGGCGATGCGGTCCATCATCTGGACTGCTTCGCACGGATATTGGCCGGCGGCGCTTTCCGCCGACAGCATCACTGCATCGGCGCCGTCGTAGATCGCAGTGGCAACGTCGCTAACCTCGGCGCGCGTGGGCGTCGGCGAGGTAATCATCGATTCGAGCATCTGCGTCGCGACGACCACCGGCTTGCCGAACTGGCGCGCGCAGGCGACGATCCGGTTCTGCAGTGGCGGCACCGCCTCGGGCGGAAGCTCGACGCCAAGGTCGCCGCGGGCGACCATCACCGCGTCGGCCAGGGCAACGATGTCGTTGAGGCGATCGATTGCCGCGGGCTTCTCGATCTTCGCGAGGAGCGCCGCCCGGTCGCCGATAAGCGACCGCGCTTCGGCGACGTCCTCGGGCCGCTGCACGAACGACAGCGCAATCCAGTCAGCGCGCTGGTCGAGCGCGAACTGGAGGTCGTCACGGTCCTTGTCCGTCAGCGCGGGGATTGGCACCAGCACGTCGGGAACGTTCACGCCCTTGTTGTCCGAAACGGCGCCGCCGACCTTCACTTCGCAGACAATCTGACCGTCGCCGACCTTGACGACGTTGAGACGGATTTTGCCGTCGTCGATCAGGATATTCGTGCCCGGCTTCACCGCCGCGAACAGCTCCGGGTGCGGAAGGAGGACGCGGCCGTTGTCCCCCGGCCTGTCGTCCTGGTCGAAAATGAAGCGGCTGCCCTTCTCGAATACCGCCCGGCCGCCTTCGAATTGGCCGACGCGAAGCTTTGGCCCCTGCAGGTCGAACAGGATCGTCGAAGGGCGGCGGAATTCCTTTTCGAGCGCGCGGATATGCTCGACCAGCTTGGTCTTCGCCTTCTGGTCCCCGTGACTCATGTTGATCCGGAAGGCGTCGGCGCCGGCGAGGTAAAGCCGGCGGATGGTCTTCGCATCGCTCGACGCGGGCCCGAGGGTTGCCAGGATCTTCACTTTGCGTGCGCGCGGGGCGAGGGTTTCGGTCACCATTTCTCCTCGGGGTTCGGAGCGCCAAGCCCATAGCCGCTTGCCATGACGGTTCAACCCGCTAGAGCCCGCGCGACAAATCAAATCACTGGAGACTTGAGCATGGCGGACGGCACCGTCGCGGCCGATCAGTTGCGGCTGTTCATCGAGCGCATCGAGCGTCTCGAAGAGGAAAAGAAGGGCATCGCGGACGACGTGAAGGACGTCTACGCCGAAGCGAAGTCGAACGGTTACGACACCAAGACGATGCGTGCGATCGTTCGTCTGCGGAAGATGGAAACCCACGCCCGGCAGGAAGCCGATGCGCTTCTCGAGACCTATCGCCAGGCGCTGGGCCTGGAGTAAGGAACAGCCATGGCCGGCCATTCCAAATATAAGAACATCATGTACCGGAAGGGCGCGCAGGATAAGAAGCGCTCCTCCCTCTTCTCCAAGCTCAGCCGCGAAATCACCGTCGCGGCGAAAATGGGCTTGCCCGACCCGGAAGCGAATGCGCGCCTTCGCGCCGCAGTCATCGCCGCCCGCGCGCAATCGATGCCGAAGGACAATATCCAGCGGTCGATCGACAAGGCATCCGGCAACGACGTCGAGAATTACGAAGAGATCCGGTACGAAGGCTTCGGTCCCGGCGGCGTGGCGATCATCGTCGAGGCGCTGACCGACAACCGTAATCGCACTGCCACCAATGTGCGCACCGCTTTCTCCAAGAACGGCGGCAACCTCGGCACGGGCGGCAGCGTCAGCCACGGGTTCGAGCGGCTCGGTCTGATCGAATATTCCGCGAGTGCGGGCGACGACGAGAAGGTGCTCGAAGCGGCGATCGAGGCCGGTGCCGACGACGTTCAGTCGGACGAGGGCGGACACCGCATCTGGACCAGCGTCGAGAACCTCCACGAGGTCGCCAAAGCGCTCGAACCGCTGCTCGGCGAAGGCGAAGGCGCCAAGCTGGCGTGGAAGCCGACCACCGAGGTCGAGGTGCGCGGCGACGAGGCGGCGCAGTTGATGAAACTCATCGACGCGCTTGAGGATGACGATGACGTCCAGACCGTGTGGGGCAATTACGACGTGCCCGAGGACGAGCTGGAGAAGCTCGGCTGAGAATTCTCGGGCTCGATCCCGGCCTCGGCACGACCGGCTGGGGGCTGATCGAAGCCGAGGGCAATCGCCTGACGCATATCGGCAACGGCCAGATCAAGACGGACACGGCGGCGGCGTTGCCGCGCCGGCTTTCCGCGCTCGCGGATCAGCTTGAAGCGCTGATCACGGACAACCAACCCGCCGGGGCGGCGGTCGAGGAAGTGTTCGTCAACAAGAACCCACAATCGACGCTCAAGCTCGGCCAGGCGCGAGGCGTCGTCCTGATGTGCGCGGCGCGTGCGGGGATCGACGTCGGCGAATATTCCCCCGCGCTGGTCAAGAAGGCCGTGGTCGGCACCGGCGGCGCTGAAAAAGCGCAGGTGCATGCGATGGTTACGCGGCTTCTGCCCGGCGTGAAGATCGCCGGCCCGGACGCCGCCGATGCGCTCGCCGTCGCCATCACGCATGCACATCACTTGGCGAGCCGCCGCCGCATGGCTTAAGCCATGCCCGATGATTGCGCGCCTCTCCGGACTTCTCGCCGAAACCAGCAGCGATAGCGCCGTCATCGACGTCGGCGGTGTCGGCTACCTCGTCCACCTCAGCGCACGAACGCTCGACGTGATTGGGCCGGTCGGCGGCGAGGTGCTGCTGCTGACCGAGCTTCAGGTTCGTGAGGATGCGTGGACCCTGTTCGGTTTCGGATCGCAGGCGGAGCGCGACAGCTTCCGCTCGCTGACTTCGGTTCAGGGCGTCGGCGGGCGCCTAGCACTGGCGATCCTCTCAGTCCTGTCGCCCGACGATCTCGCCCGCGCGGTCAGCCAGGGCGACAAGGCCATGATCGGCCGAGCCAACGGGGTTGGGCCAAAGCTCGCCGCACGAATCGCCAATGAATTGCAGGGCAAGCTCGGCGTGCCGGGCCTCGCCCCTGGTGGCCCTGTCCCCAGAGCGGGTGCTGCCGCAGACGCACTCTCCGCGCTTGCCAACCTCGGCTTCAAGCCGGCGGAAGCAATTGCGGCCGTCAACGCCGCGCAGGATGACCTTGGCCCCGATGCGTCGCTGGACGCCCTGGTGCGGCTGGCGTTAAAAAGAGCGGCGAAATGACCACGCGCACTGCCTCGTGCCGCTGCGGGCAATTGCAGGTGACGACGGAGGGCGATCCCGGGCGGGTCTCGGTCTGCCACTGCCTTGCCTGCCAGAAGCGGACCGGGAGCGTCTTCTCCGCGCAGGGACGCTGGCCCGCGGAATGCGTGACATTCGAGGGACGCTCCTCCAGCTGGACGCGCACGGCGGAGAGCGGGCAGCAGACAACCTATCACTTCTGCCCCGACTGCGGATCGACCGTTCATTATTCCGGCGGGAACTTCCTGGACGTCGTGGCAGTGCCTCTAGGCGCGTTCGACGATCCGTATTTTACCACGCCGGACTTTTCGGTGTGGGAGCGGCGGCGTCACTATTGGGTCGAGATCTTTGGCCCCGACGTCCAGCATTCCGACTGATCAGCCGCCCCAGGCGTCGCGATAGACGCGCAGGAAATTGCCGCCCATCAGCTTCTCCAGTCGCGCTTCGCTCCAGCCGCGCTTCTGCAGGTCGGCGGCAAAGCGACGGTAACGATCGACGCTGTTGTAATCCTCGACCATTGGATAGACGCCCACGGCCTCGCCCGGTGCGGCAATGCCCTGCTGAATGCGCTTCAGCTGCCATTCCTTGAGCTTGGCCTTGGTCGCTTCGTCGAGCGTCGTCGGAAGTACGCCATTGTCGGTGCCGATGCCGATGTGATCCTCGCCGACGACCTTCGCCATATGCTCGACATGGGCGATCACGTCCTCCGCGTGGGGGTGGCTGTCGAGTTTGAGGAACGGCATGAAATAGACGCCGACGACGCCCCCCTTATCTGCGACGGCTTTCATGGTCTCGTCGCACGTATTGCGGGGATGATCGGTGAGCGCACGCGATCCCGTGTGGCTGATCACCAGCGGCCGCTTCGCGAAAGCCGTCGCCTCGGCCATCGTCCGCGCACCACCGTGACTGAGATCGAGCAGCAGCTTTTCCGACTCGATCTTCTCGATCGTTGCCTTGCCTAGCTTGGTGATCCCGACGTTTCGCGGCTCCAGCGACCCATCTCCCGCCAGATTGCCGTTATTGTAGGTCAGCTGGACGGTCATCACGCCGTCCTTCTTCATCTGCGTCAGCCGATCGAGATCGCCGCCTACCATCGACGTGTCCTGGGTCCCGATCACGACGGCGAACTTCTTCTCGCGCTTGGCCTTGAGGATGTCGGCGGCGGTCCGCACCAGCAGCACGCGGTCCGGGTTCGCCCAGATGATATTGTGCTTGGTGGCGATGTCCTTTTGATAGTCGCCCCAAGGATCGGCGACGTTGCCGACAGGCATGACCGTATCGCGAACGACCGTCACGCCAGTCCCGACCGTTTCTGCCCAGGCGCGGTCGCTGAGCCTCAGCTGATCCTCAGGCCCGTAGGGGTCGCCAAGGCCGCCGAGCGCGTCGATGATGATGGCGCGGTCGTACCAGCCGCCGCCCGCCGCGCGGCGCTGCGCCAATGCCGGTGCCGCGACAAGGCTGGCCAGCCCACCCGCAAGCAGCGTCCTCCGATCGATCTGCATGAAGCCCCCCTTTGTCGATGATCATTCGCTCAACTGCTTGTCGTAAGGCGATCCATCTGCGAATCAACAAGGCGGATGGCCACCGACCCCGCCCGCATCACCACGCCCGAGCGAACGGCGGAGGACGCCGATCAAGCTTTGCGTCCAAAGACCCTCGACGAATTCATCGGCCAGCAGGCAGCGCGAGAGAATCTTCGCGTGTTCGTCCATGCCGCGAAAAGCCGCGGCGAGGCGCTCGACCACGTGCTTCTCCATGGGCCGCCGGGGCTGGGCAAGACGACGCTCGCCGGGATTGTCGCGCGCGAGATGGGCGTCGGCTTCCGCGCGACCTCAGGCCCGGTGATCGCCAAGTCGGGCGACCTCGCGGCGCTCCTCACCAATCTCGAGGACGGCGACGTCCTCTTCATCGACGAGATCCACCGCCTCAACCCGGCGGTCGAGGAAGTGCTTTATCCGGCGATGGAAGACAGCGCGCTCGACCTGATGATCGGCGAGGGGCCGTCGGCACGATCGGTGCGGATCGACCTCCCGCGCTTCACTTTGATCGGCGCGACGACACGGCAAGGGTTGCTGACGACGCCCCTGCGGGACCGCTTCGGCATTCCCGTACGGCTGCAATTCTACACGGTGCCGGAGCTTGAGCAGGTCGTCCGCCGCGCCGCGCGGTTGCTCGGCGCCGACCTTACCGACGATGGCGCCCACGAGATTGCCCGGCGCTCGCGCGGCACGCCGCGCATTGCCGGCCGCCTGCTCCGCCGGGTGCGCGACTTCGCCCATGCTGCCGGAAGCGACACGATCGATGCGCCGGTCGCCGATCGGGCGCTGTCGCGTCTGGAAATCGACAGCCTTGGCCTCGACGCCATGGACCGCCGCTACCTGCTGATGATCGCCGACCTTTACGGCGGCGGGCCGGTCGGCGTGGAAACGCTCGCTGCCGGTCTCAGCGAACCGCGCGACACGATCGAGGATGTGATCGAGCCCTATCTCATTCAGCTTGGCCTCATCGCCCGCACCGCACGCGGTCGCTGCCTCAACGGCCGCGGCTGGACCCATCTCGGGCTGCCGCAGCCGCAAGGCAGCCAAGTGGGTCTTTTCGATCAGGGAGCATCGTCAAAGTAATGCGTCACCTATTGATCGCCGTGCTCGCTCTGCTCGGCGCTGTGCCCGTTTCCGCCCAAGCCCCCGCGGCAACCAGTCCCGATTACGCCAAGGACAGTAGCTGGCTTTGCCTGCCGGGCCGGGCCGACGCCTGCTCGACGCCGTTGCCGACGGTCGCGCTCAACCCGAACGGCTATGGCTCGAACGGCCAGAGCAGCGTCGCCAAGAACCCGCCGCTCGACTGCTTCTACGTCTATCCGACGGTCTCCCAAGACGCCGCACTGAACAGCGATATGATCGCGGGCCGCGATGAGAAGCTCGCCGCGGAAACGCAATTCAGCCGCTTCGCCTCCGTCTGCCGGACCTTCGCGCCGATCTACCGGCAGATGACGCTTCGGGCGGTTGCCGCTTTCTCCGCCGGCGCAAGCATCGATGGCGCGGCCGCGCTGGCTTATGGCGACGTGCGCGACGCCTGGCGCAACTACCTCGCGACGAAGAATAACGGGCGGCCGTTCGTGCTCATCGGCCACAGCCAGGGCAGCCTGATGATTCAGATGCTGATCGCGCGGGAGATCGAGAAGAACCCGGCCGTCGCCAAGCGCATGAAGCTGGCGATCATTCCTGGCTTCGACGTGATGGTCCCGCAAGGGAAGCTCGTCGGCGGAACCTTCAAGAACACGCCGCTGTGCAGCGGCGAGGGGCAAACGGGCTGCGTGATGAGCTGGACGAGCTTCCGCGAGAAGAACGTTCCGCCGGTCGGCGCCATCTTCGGAATCGCCCCGCAGGCGGGCATGACGGTCGGCTGCGTCAATCCCGCCCGTCCGGGTTCCAGGGACTGGGTGCCGCTCGACAGTTACTGGTTCACGCGTTCGACCCTGCCGGTGCCCGACGGCCCGATCCAGTGGTCGACCGAAGGCCCGCCGCCGGCGCCCTATGCCCGCACCGAAGGGCTGGTCTCCGCAAAGTGCATCAACGACGCCCAGCGCGGCTACCTTTGGGTCCGCACCAATGCCGATCCCAAGGACAAGCGAACCGACCGCATCGGCGGCGAAGTCGCCGTGCTGGGCATGTTTCTGCCTGGCTGGGGCATGCATCTGGCAGACATGGCGATCGGCCAGGGCGACCTGATCCGCGAAGTAGGAGCGATTGCAGGCAAGTGATCACTGACCTCGACACGCCTTATCGCGGCGGCTTCGTCGGCAAGGAGCATCGGTTCGCGCTCTCGGTCTATTTCGAAGACACCGACGCCTACGGCATCGTCTACTACGCCAATTATCTGAAGTTCATGGAACGGGCGCGCTCCGACATGGTCCGCGCCGTCGGCGTCGACCAGGCTGCCGAGCTGCACGCGTCGGGCAGCGCCTATGCGGTCGTCGAGGTGGACATTAAGTACAGGAAACCGGCGCGGTTGGGCGACGACCTTCAGGTCGTCAGCACGGTCGAGCAGGTCCGCGCATCCTCGGTCGACATTCATCAGCGAGTCATGCGCGGGCCGGAACTACTGACCGACGCACGCGTCACCGCTGCCTTCCTCGACGGGGAGGGCCGGCCGCGGCGCCAGCCGAAAGACTGGGTCGCCAAGTTCAACGCAATCGCAGCGCAGGGGTAATGATCTTCAAGCCGAAACATTTGCTGCTGCTCGCAACCGCCTGCAGCCTTTCCGCCGCCGCGCAGGCGCAGGGGACCGCCGCCGCGACCGTCGTCGCGATTCCGCCGCTCAGCACCCCGGACGACAAGCCGACGTCTGCAGGCAGCACGCTCAGCATCGCCTGGCAGGCGACCCAGCTGGTCGCGCAGGATTTGCGCGCGACATCGGAAGTCATGCCGCTGCCACCGCAGCAAAAGGATTTCTATTCCTACCCCGAAGTGACTGCGCCGACCTTCTCGCGTTGGCGGTCGCAGGGCGCGAAGATGCTGGTCACCGGCTTCGTTCAGGCGCGGCAGGACGGGCGCGTGACGTTCGGCTGCTACGTCTATGACGTCGACAAGGGGCGCGAGGTCGCTCGCAAGGGCTTCGTCGTCAGTCCCGATGAATGGCAGCGGGCGGCGCATAAATGTTCGGGCCTCGCATACACGGCAGTTACTGGCGCGCCCGGCATCTTCGACACGCGCATCGTCTATGTCGCCGAGGGCGGTTCGGGCCGGACCAAGATCGACCGCCTTGCGATCATGGACAGTGACGGCTCAAACCACCGCTACCTGACCTCGGGCGACACGATGGTTCTCACCCCGCGCCTTTCGCGGAAGGCGGCGCGGGTTGCCTATGTGAGCTACATCGCGGGCCGGCCGCGAGTTCAGGTGATGGACGTCGCTTCCGGCAACGTTCGTCCGCTGGTCGCCAATGACGCGATCACCTTCGCACCACGATTCTCGCCCGACGGAAGTCGGATCGTCTTTTCGATGATGCTCGGGCCCAACAGCGACATATACGTGGTCAGTGCCGATGGCGGCGTTCCGCAACGGCTGACAACGGCGCCGGGCATCGACACCGACCCCAGCTTCTCGCCCGACGGCAGCAGGATTCTGTTCGAAAGCGACCGCTCCGGCACCCAGCAACTCTACGTGATGAATGCCGACGGCACGAACGTGCGGCGGGTCAGCTTTGGAGGCGCAGCTTATGCCGCCCCCGCGTGGAGCCCGGACGGCGAGTGGATTGCCTATACCCGCCGCGAGCCGGGCGCCCGTCGCATCGCCGTTATCCGGGCGGATGGATCGGGTGAGCGAGTCCTGACCGCTGGCCCTGGCGATGAGGGACCAAGCTGGGCGGCGAGCAGCCGCGAGATCATTTTCCAACGCTCCGATCCCGGCGGGAGCTCGAGCCTGCTTCGCGTTTCGCTCGACGGCAGCGAGCCGCGCCCCGTTGCGCTGCCGCAGAACGGGTCGGATCCCGATTGGTCTGGAGTGATGGACTGATGCGCAAAGAGATTCTTGCCGCGACGGCTCTGGCGTTCATCGCATCGGCCGCCCCCGCCCAGCTGCCCGGCCTCAGCAAGCGAGGCCCGGGCTATCGTCCGGAGCAGCCATTGGTGGTCGGCATCGAGGCGATGCGCGCCGATTTCCTGGCGAAGTCGGGAAGTCCCAACGTCTACTTCGGCAACGACAGCGCCCAACTCGGCGCGCCGGCACGCGCGACGCTGGTCGAGCAAGCGGCATGGCTAAGGCAGCATCCAGAGCTGGTGGTGCGCGTCGAAGGTCATGGCGATCCGGGCGACACGCGCGATCATGCGCTGGCAGTCGGCGCCCGGCGGGCGGAGTCAGTCCGCGAATATCTCGTGCTATTGGGCGTCCCTGCAGCGCAGCTGAGCGTCACCACCTGGGGCAAGGAGCAGCCCGGGCCACCGCGAACGGTGACCGTGCTCTTACGTTAGTTAGGCAGCGCGGCTCTGGTAGCGGCAGGTGCTGAGCCACGAACGGGCTTGGCGCTGGGCTTCGGCAATCTCGCGAGCCGTCATCTCGGCGGCAATCTCAGCCCGGCACTCCTGGCCACGCGTGCAGCCCGAGAGGGCAGCAAGGTTGAACCACTTGTGCGCCTCAATGAGATCGACCGCGATGTCCCCCCGTCCGGTCGAATAGGTCACGCCAAGCTCGAACAATGCGTCGACATCACCGGCTTCGGCATCGGCGAGGCGGCTCCGAATCAGGAACTCCGCGCCCTTCTGACTAATTGCACCCATTACTTGTCCCCTCAGTCCCCTGTTGAATGGAGATTGAAGGCCTGATCGCAAAAAAATGGTTAACGCGATTTGGGCACGAAAATGAACGGGTTAAACCGCGACATTATCAATCAGTCGCGTGCTGCCCATCACGGCGGCGGCAATCAGCCGCATTTCTCCAGCGGGTTGGTCGAGCGGCTTGAGCGTGGCTGCATCGACCAGGGCGAAATAGTCGATGCGGAAAAAGCCGGCGTCGACGAGTGATTGCTTGGCCTGTCGCAGCACATCCGCAACTGGCTCGCCGGCCCTGATTGCCTCGCGCGCATCGTTAAGGGCGCGGGGCAAGGCGACGGCCTGCCGCCGCTCGTCCGGCGACAGGAGGGCGTTGCGGGATGAAAGCGCAAGGCCGTCGCTGTCCCGCACCGTCGGTACGCCGACGATATTCTCGCAAAGACCGAGATCGGTGGCCATTCGGCGGACTACGGCCAGTTGCTGGAAGTCCTTCTCGCCAAAGACAGCGATGTTCGGGGCGACCGCATTGAACAGTTTCGTCACAACCGTCGCCACGCCGTCGAAATGGCCTGGACGGTGCTCGCCCTCCCACCGCTCGCTGATCCCCGCGACGCTCACCGTCGTTGCGAAGCCGTCCGGGTAGAGGTCGGCCACGCCGGGCAGCCAGACAAGATCGCAGCCCGCCCGTTCCAGCTCGGTCAGATCGCTCGCTTCCTCACGCGGATAGCGTTCAAGGTCCTTGGGGTCGTTGAACTGCAACGGATTGACGAAAATCGAAGCGACAACCCGGTCCGCCAGCGTACGGGCCTTAACGATGAGCGCGAGATGTCCCTCGTGTAAAGCGCCCATGGTCGGAACGAAGGCAATCCGTTCGCCGTTGGCGGCCCAGGCGGAAAGCGCTGACTCTAGGGCCAAATTATCACGAACGGTTTGCACCCGGACTCCGGCTTCGTTAATCTTTGCAACGGGAGAGGCGCTTGCACATGCGCCGGGGGAAGGGTCAAGCCATGGCACAGCCGCATTTCATCGTGTTCGCCAACGAAAAAGGCGGTACCGGCAAGTCTACGACGGCCGTCCACACGGCGATCGCGCTTGCCGCTTCGGGCCACCGCGTCGGCGCGCTCGACCTCGACAGCCGCCAGCGGACCATGACCCGCTATCTCGAGAATCGCGACGCGACGATGCGCCGGCTCGAAAAGGTGCTGCCGCAGGCCGCGTATGAAGTGCTGCAAGACCAGACCGAGGAAGCGCTCGCCGCCGCCATCGCCCGCCTGTCCGAGCAGTGCGACGTGCTTGTTATTGACACGCCGGGCCGTGACGATGCCGTCGCCCGTGCGGCGATTCTTCGTGCCGACACTTTGGTCACGCCGATGAACGACAGCTTCGTCGACCTCGACCTCATCGGCCAGGTCCATCCGGAGAATTACAAGATCACTCGGCCGAGCTTCTATGCCGAGCTGATCTGGAACAGCCGCACGGCACGCGCCAAGCAGACCGGCAAGAGCGTCGACTGGGTCGTCCTTCGCAACCGTCTGCAGCATATCGAGAGCCACAATCTCAAGCGCGTCGGCGCGGCGCTCGACGAGCTAGCCCGCCGCGTCGGCTTTCGCGTCATCCCCGGCCTCGGCGAGCGCGTCATTTACCGCGAGCTGTTCCCGAAGGGCCTGACGTTGCTCGATTTCCAGCAACTGGGTGAGGTCGGCATCGGTCACATAACCGCGCGGCAGGAGCTTCGCGAGATGATCTCCGGCCTCGAGATCCCCGGCCAGGAAGAGCAGAAGCTCGCCGTCAACGGCTAAGCGGTTGAACCAAAGGCTTCTGACTGCGTAAGGCAGCGTGATGAGCCACACTTTCAATCCCACCATCCTCCGCGAATATGACATCCGCGGAATTGTCGGCGACACGCTGACCGAAGCCGACGCCTATGCGCTCGGCCGCACCTTCGCCGCGCTCGCAACCGTCGAAGGCGCCAAACGCATCGCCGTCGGCCGCGACGGCCGCACGCATTCCGGCATGCTCGAAGCCGCGCTCGTCAGCGGCCTGACGGAAGGCGGCATCGACGCCGTGCTAGTCGGCCAGGGCCCGAGCCCGATGCTCTATTTCGCGACCTATTACCTCGACGTCGACGGCGGCATCCAGGTGACCGGAAGCCACAATCCGGCCGACTACAACGGGTTCAAGATGCTGCTCAAAGGCCGATCGGTCTTCGGGCAGGAGATCCAGGGGATCGGCAAGCGCGCCGCCGCTGGCGATTGGACCGAAGGGAACGGCACGACCGAGGAGGTCGACATCCGCGAGGCTTATGTCGATCGCTTGCTGCAGGACTATTCCGGCAATTCATATCGCATCGGCTGGGACGCGGGGAATGGCGCCGCGGGACCGATCCTCGAAATGCTGCTCGACCGCCTGCCCGGCCAGCATTTCGCCATTTATACCGATGTGGACGGGACTTTCCCGAACCACCATCCCGACCCGACCGTCGAGAAGAATCTCGCCGACCTCAAGCATCTCGTTTCGGAGAAGCAGCTCGATTTCGGCATAGCCTTCGACGGCGACGGGGACCGCATCGGCGCGGTCGACGGCAAGGGGCGCGTGATCTGGGGCGACCAGCTGCTGATGATCCTCGCCGTGTCGGTGCTCAAGGAGCTGCCGGGAGCGACGCTGATCGCCGACGTAAAAGCGAGCCAGAGCTTCTTCGACCATGTCGCGAAGCTCGGCGGAAAGCCGCTGATGTGGAAGACCGGCCACAGCCTCATCAAGTCGAAGATGAAGGAGACCGGCGCTCCGCTCGCGGGTGAGATGAGCGGCCATATCTTCTTCAAGCACCGCTGGTACGGCTTCGACGACGCGCTCTACGCCGCCGTCCGGCTCATCGAAGCGGTAAGTGACAGCGGCCAGAGCCTGACCGAAATCATGGACGCCATGCCCAAGACGACCGCGACGCCGGAAATGCGCTTCCAGGTCGACGAAAGCCGCAAGTTCGCCATCGTCGAGGAAGTGCGCGACCGACTCTCTGCCGACGGCGCCAAGGTCGACGACACCGACGGCGTCCGCGTCAGCACGCCTGACGGCTGGTGGCTGCTGCGCGCATCGAACACGCAGGACGTGCTCGTCGGCCGCGCGGAAGCTGCCGACCAGGCGGGCCTTGACCGGCTGGTTGGACAGATCGACGACCAGCTAGCGAAGTCAGGCCTCGAGCGCGTACAGGCCGACCACTAGGTCGCGGCCGGCGGCCTTAGTCGCCTGCGAACAGCAACGCGCTGAATGCTAACAGTAGGATGGTGATGACGAAGACGGCGCCCGCGCAAGCGACGCCGATCCCCCACCCGCGCTTGAGCTCGCGTTTGAACCACGCGGCCTGCACGCCGAAGTAAAAGACCGTCCCCGCCAAAAGCAGCACGGCAGACCCAAGCTTCGCCCAGTCGTTCTCAAGACGGCTGAGCGTTCCCGCGATGCTGTAGAACAGGAACTCAGGGGTCGTGACGAAGCATTGCGCGTAGAAGACCGGCTGAAGCGTCGTGCGATCGAGCGGTCGTCCGAGGGTCCATAGCGAGAAGGCGCCCACGACGATCGGAAGCGATGCGAACATCACGATCCTGAACAGGATCAGGCTCGTGTTGTCCGAAATGAGGCTGGCCAGGCCGCCGTCCTTGTCGATGAGATCGCTGTTCCCAATCAAAGCGAGCTCGAACCCATGGGCCAGGAGGATCGTCAGCAGTAGAAATATCGGCGGACTGAGCAGGTCGTTGAACTGCTCCTGCGGCGGCTCCTTAAGCTCCTGCTCGCCGCGCGCCATCATTTCCAACGGATGCCGAACCGACCGCCACAAGGTGCGCGGATAGAAGACGAGCCACGACATGAGCTCGTACAGAAGGTCCTCGAAGGACTTCAGAAAGACGAGGAACGGCACGGACCCCCTCCGCAATAACCCCGCCGACTGCTGTAACTGATGTCAGTGACGGCGCCTAATCGCGATCAATCGTCTTCGTCTTCATAGCCAATCAGGTTGAGCTCACGCGCCTTGATCTGGTGCGTCATGCACCAATGCTTGAGCGCTTCCTCGCGGCCGTGGGTGATCAATACCTCGCGCGGCGCTAACTCGCGGATGGTCGTCGTCAGCTCGTCCCAGTCGGCGTGGTCGGAAATGATCAGTGGCAGCTCGACATTCCGCTGCCGCGCGCGCTGGCGGATGCGCATCCAGCCCGACGCCATCGCGGTCACCGGATCGGGCAGCCGCCGCGACCAGCGATCGTTGAGCGCGCCCGGGGGCGCGATGACGATATGCCCCGCCATCTCCTGCTTGGTCGCGCCGCCGGTATGGCGAAGCTCGCCGAGATCGATGCCGAATTCCTGGTAAAGCTGGTTCAACTTCTCAACCGCGCCGTGGAAATAGATGGGCGCATCATGGCCCCGCTCGCGAAGCTCGCAGATGATCCGTTGCGCCTTGCCGAGCGCATAGGCGCCGACCAGCACGCAGCGGCTCGGATCCGAATGCAGGCGATGGAGCAATCGGTCAATCTCGCTTCCTGTGTCGGGATGGCGGAAGACCGGCAGGCCGAAGGTCGCCTCGGTAATGAAGATGTCGCACGGCACTGGCACGAACTCTGGGCAGGTCGGGTCCGGGCGCCGCTTATAGTCGCCGGACACCACGATCTTTTCGCCCTTGTGCTCGAGCACGATCTGCGCGGAGCCGAGCACATGGCCCGCGGGCACGAAGCTGACGTCCACCTCGCCGACGCGGATGCTCTCGCCATAGGCGATCGCCTGCGCGCCCGGCTGTGGCCCGTAGCGCGTCGCCATGATCGCGAGCGTCTCCGGCGTTGCCAGAACTTTCTCATGACCGCCGCGCGCGTGATCTGAGTGACCGTGGGTCACCATCGCCCTGGCCTTGGGCTGCGAAGGGTCGATCCACGCGTTCGCCGGGCGCACATAGATGCCCTCGGGATAGGACTCGATCCAGGAACCTAAGCGCGCCATTGCGAGCTATATAGGGCGAACGACAACAGAAGTTCCGCGGGAGAACAGACAAATGGACGAATCCATGTGGGGCATCATGACCATCCTCGGGCCCGCGATCCTTTTGGTCGCGTTGATCTGGCTGGTCATGCGCCGCCGCTCATCGAGCAGCACGGGGCAGACGGAAAACGCCACGCGCGACCTCTATCGCGAGGAAGAAGAGCGCCGGCGCGGGGGGACTGACGACCTCTGAGCGAGACGGCGCTACCGCCGGTCGTCCGGCAATGGTTTGAATCGAAAGGCTGGCAGCCACGCCGCCACCAGCTCGAAATGCTCGAGCGGGCGCAGCGCGGACGTAGCGCATTGCTCGTTGCCGCGACCGGCGCGGGCAAGACGCTGGCGGGCTTTCTCCCGACGATCTGCGAGCTTGCGGAGGAGCCGGCCGACGGCCTTCACACGCTCTACGTCTCGCCGCTCAAGGCGCTCGCGGTCGACGTCCAGCGGAACCTGATCGGCCCAATCGAGGAGATGGGCTTGCCGATCCGCGTCGAGACGCGGACCGGCGATACGCCATCGGACCGCAAGGCGCGGCAGCGGGTGAAACCGCCGCAGGTACTGCTGACGACACCCGAATCCCTAAGCCTGCTGCTTAGCTACCCCGACTCCGCGCAGATGTTCGAAAACCTGCGCACCATCATCGTCGACGAACTCCATGGCTTCGCCAAGGAGAAGCGCGGCGACCTGCTGTCGCTGTCGATGGCGCGATTGCAGAAACTTGCGCCCGCCCTTCGTCGCGTCGGCTTGTCGGCGACGATCAGCGATCCCGACGCCTACCGGTCCTGGCTCGCGCCCGACGCGGACATGGAACTGGTCGACCTCGTCCTAGGCGACCCCGGCGCGGAGCCCGACTTGTCGATCCTCATCCCGGAAAACCGCATCCCGTGGGCCGGCCATTCCGGCCGCCACGCCGCGCGCGAGGTGATGAAGCTGATCGAGGCGCACAAGACGACCCTTGTCTTCTGCAACACGCGGAGCCTCGCGGAGCTCATCTTTCAGGACCTGTGGGCGGTGAATGACAATTCGCTGCCGATCGGAATCCACCACGGCAGCCTCGCCGTCGAAGCGCGGCGCCGGGTCGAAGAAGCGATGGCGACGGGCAAGCTGCGCGGGTTGGTCGCCACTGCCAGCCTCGACCTCGGCATCGACTGGGGCGACGTCGACCTCGTCGTGCAAATGGGCGCGCCGAAGGGAAGCTCCCGCCTCCTTCAGCGCATCGGCCGCGCCAACCACCGCCTCGACGAGCCGAGCAAGGGCATCATAGTGCCTGGCAACCGCTTCGAATATCTCGAAGCGCGCGCGGCGCTCGATGCGATCGAGGATGGGGAGCTCGACCCCGAGAATTTCCGCCCCGGCGCGCTCGACGTGCTCGCCCAGCATATCCTCGCCATGGCGGTCTCCGCGCCCTTCCAGCAGGACGACCTACTCGCCGAAGTCCGGTCGTCCGCGCCCTACGCCGGCCTGGAGCAGGAGACGTTCGAGGAGATCCTCAACTTCATCGCGACCGGCGGCTACGCGCTCAAGGCCTACGACCGCTTCCGCCGCCTGGTGCCGGAACCCGGCGGCATGTGGCGCATCGCCCGGCCGCAGATCGCGCAGCAGCACCGCTTGAATGCCGGCGTCATCGTCGAGCAGCCCGTGCTCACCGTTCGTTTCCGCAACGGCCGCAAGCTCGGCACGATCGAGGAGGGCTATGCCTCGACCCTCGCACCCGGCGACCTGTTCTTCTTTTCCGGCCTCAGCTTGGAAGTCGAACAGTTCAAGGATGCCGACATCATCGTCCGCGCGTCGTCGAAATCGGGCCGAATCGTCACTTACGGCGGCCAGCGCATGTCGATGTCGACGCACCTCGCCAGCCGCGTCCGCCACATGCTGTGCGACCGCAACGACTGGCACCGTTTCCCGCAGGACGTCAGCGACTGGCTTGAAGTGCAGAGCGAGCGCTCGGTCCTCCCCGAACCGCACCAGCTACTGGTCGAGACCTTCCCGCATGAGGGGCGGCACTACATGGTCGCCTATAGCTTCGAGGGGTGGAACGCGCACCAGTCGCTGGGCATGCTGATCACGCGGCGCATGGAGACCGCCGGGCTCAAGCCGCTGGGCTTCGTCGCGAACGATTACGGTCTTGCCTGCTACGGCCTTGAAACCATCCACGATCCCGCGGCCCTGTTCTCGCCCGACATCCTCGAGCAGGAGTTCGTCACCTGGGTCGAAAGCTCGATGCTTCTGAAGAACGCCTTCCGCGAAGTGGCGGTGATCGGCGGTCTCGTCGAGCGGCATCACCCCGGCAAGAAGAAGTCGGGGCGCCAGGTCAGCTTCTCGACGGACCTCATTTACGACGTGCTGCGCCGCTACGAACCCGAGCATCTGCTTCTGCGCGCGGCATGGGACGATGCGCGTCGGCGGATGACCGAGCTTGGCCGCCTCGTTCGTCTCGTCGATCGAGCGTCAGCGACGATGCTCCACGTCGACGTGGAACGGATCACGCCGATGGCCGTGCCGCTGATGGTCATCGTCGGGCGCGAAGCCTTGCCGCCGGGCGCCGAAGCCGACGAATCGCTCCTGATGCAGGCCGAAGAGTTGGCCAATGCGGCAATGACGCTCTGATCGGTCATTGCCGCTTCATCGCGCATCTGCGAATCTTGCGGCCATGAAGCGTATCCTTGTCCTCGTACTGCCCGCCCTGCTCGGCGGGTGCGTTGTCGGCACCGTTGCCAAAACCGCCGTCGATGTTGTCACTCTGCCGGTGAAGGTCGTCTCCGCAGGCGTCGATGCGGCAACCACCAGCCAGGCCGAAGCTGACCAGAAGCGCGGTCGTGAAATCCGCAAGGAAGAGGAACGCCGCGGGCGCGAACTTCGGCTAGCGGAAGAGCGGTGCCGCAAGGGAAAGCCGCTTCCCGAGGACGATTGCTCGCGCGTCCAGCAGCGCTGACTCTATCTCGGTGCACTGGACAAGCGCGCGCGGCCACAGCAAGCCCGCGCGATGCGCTACTTCCTCGATACGGAATATAATGGCATCGGCGGCGCCTTATTGAGCCTCGCGCTGGTGCCCGATGACGGGGAAGAGCTGTATCTCACCCTGAAGACCGACCAGCCCATCGTCGAATGGGTTCAGAAGCATGTCATTCCCTATCTCGACATGGTGCCCGAGCAGCTATCGTGCCCTCGCCTCGAGCATAACGACGCTGCGCATGCGCTCGAACGCTACCTTCGACATGACGAAGATGTGCTGATCGTCGCGGACTGGCCCGAGGACGTCGCGCAATTCTGCAACCTGCTCATCACGGGGCCAGGCGACATGGTCGAGCTGCGCCACCTGACGTTTCGGCTTACCCCGATGAGCAATTTCAGCACGGCGGCTAACAGCCGGGTCCCGCACAATGCGCTGCACGACGCGCGCTCGCTGCGCGATCACGTGCTGGCGATGGAATAGAATTATTCTGCGGCGGTCCGGATCGTCTCGGCGCCTTCGCGCTCGATCCAGGTAAGGTCTCGCAGGGACAGAGGTCGGCCGTCCTCAGCCTGGACGCACAACTTGCGGACCGGCTTGCGGTCTCGGGTGTCGGCCAGCACCACGCGCATCTTCCCGTAGCCCCATTCCTCGCCCCACTGCCGCATCGCGAGCACGACCGGCAGCAGGCCCTCGCCCTTCGGGGTCAGCGAATAGATGACGCGCCTTTTGTCCGTCGGATCGGGCGAGCGTTCGAGCACGCCGCCGGCGACCATCCGGCCAAGGCGATCCGAAAGGATGTTGCGGGCGATACCGAGACCCGCCTGAAATTCCTCGAAATGCCGGAGGCCGTTGAGCGCCCCGCGGAGGATTAGGAAAGCCCACTTTTCTCCGATCAGCTCGACCGCGGCCGGGATCGGGCATGACAAAGCGGCTTCCTTGAACTCGTCAATATGCGACGTCAGCCGGTCTGCGGGCATCCAGGTCTCCCTCTTCCCGAGTCTCATCAAAGCACAAGACGGGCCAAAAAAACAGTTGCAACTTGCAACCATAGATTTTATTCGTTTTGAATCGCAACCTAAAACAGGCCCGCAACAGGAGGACCCGACGCGATGCTCCGTTCCATCTTTACTTTTTCCGCGCTTGCGCTGACCGCCACGGCCGCCACGGCCGCCACGGCTTCGAGTTATTCGGCCAAGCCGGCCGCGCCGACGACCGAGCGCTTCATTACCCGCGACATCACCTGGAATTGCACCGAGGCCGCCTGCCAGGGCGCGACGCAGGAGAGCCGCCCGCTCGTCCTCTGTCAGTCGCTCGCCAAGCGCGCCGGCCGCCTTGAGAGTTTCGCCGTTGATGGCCGCGCCCTCGCCGCCGCCGAGCTCGACCGCTGCAACGCGTCGGCAAAGGCGCAAGGCTCGAAGGCCCTCGCCACCCAGTAAGCTCGCCTTGGGACCGCGCGGTCATTCTCCTCTTCGCGCGGCCCCTTCCTTTCGCGCTTGCACAATAGCGGCGCACTCCCCCATCTTAGACTTGTGCTGAGACAGTATGAGCTGGTCGAGAAGGTTCGGACCTACGATCCCGATGCGGACGAAGGGCTGATCAACCGCGCTTACGTCTTCTCGATGAAGGCGCACGGCACGCAGGTTCGTGCATCGGGCGATCCTTATTTCAGCCATCCGATCGAGGTCGCGGGCATCCTCACCGACCTCAAGCTCGACGACCAGACCATCGTCACCGCGATCCTCCACGACACGATCGAGGACACGCTCGCTACGACCGAAGACATCGAGAGACTGTTCGGCAAGGACGTCGCCCGACTAGTCGACGGCGTCACCAAGCTCAGCAAGATCGAGGCGCAGTCCGAAAATGAGCGCGCCGCCGAGAACCTCCGCAAGTTTCTCCTCGCGCTGTCGGACGACATCCGCGTCCTCCTCGTGAAGCTGGCCGACCGGCTCCACAACATGCGCACGCTCCATCACATCCCGTCGGAGGAGAAACGGCGTCGCATCGCGCGCGAGACGATGGATATCTACGCGCCGCTCGCCGAGCGGATCGGCATGTACGAGATGATGACCGAGATGCAGACGCTCGCGTTCCGGGAGCTCGAGCCCGACGCCTACGCCTCGATCATGCGCCGCTTGAATCAGCTCACCGACTCCGGCGGCGACCTCGTCAACCGGATCGGCCTCGGCCTCCAGCTCTATCTCGCCGACAACGGCCTCGAGGCCGAGGTGCTCGGTCGCCAGAAGCACCCGTTCTCGATCTGGAAGAAGATGGCCGAGCGGCACATCAGCTTCGAGCAATTGTCGGACGTGATGGCGTTCCGCATCATCGTCGCGGACGTCGGCGAATGTTATCGGGCGCTCGGCCTTATCCACCGGCGGTGGCCGATGGTCCCGGGCCGCTTCAAGGATTACATCTCGACGCCCAAGCGTAACGGCTACCAGTCGCTGCACACATCGGTGATTCACGATTCCAAGATGCGGATCGAAATCCAGATCCGCGACCGTTCGATGCACGGCATCGCCGAACGCGGGCTTGCTGCACACTGGGCCTACAAGGAGGGCAAGCCCAAAGGCGACATGAACATCCCGTGGGTCGATGACCTTGTCGAGATCCTCGACCATGCCGAGAGCCCGGAAGAGCTGCTCGAGCATACGCGGATGGCGATGTACCAGGATCGCATCTTCGCCTTCACACCGAAGGGCGAGCTCATCCAGCTGCCCAAGGGCGCCACCCCGGTCGACTTCGCCTACGCCGTCCACACCGATCTCGGCGACCGCACCGTCGGCGCCAAGGTCAATGGTCGCGTAGTGCCGCTCCGCACGATGCTGGAGAATGGCGACCAGGTCGAAATCCTCGCGTCCGAGGCGCAGCATCCGCAGCCGTCGTGGCTGCGTTTCGTTGCCACCGGCAAGGCACGCGCCGGCGTGCGCCGCTTCGTCCGCCACAAGGAACGTGACGAGACCATTCAGCTCGGCCGAAAGATCTACGACGAGATCATCGCACGCCTGCCCGCGGAGCTCGACAAGGACGCGCTCAAGCGCGCGCTCAAGAAATTGAAGATCGAGAACGAAGACGAGTTGATGATCGGCATCGCCCGCAAGCGCGTCAGCGACGAAGCGCTAATGGAAGCGCTGATGCCGGGTTCCGCAGGCGGCGACGTTGCCTCACCTCGCCCGCTCGGTCAGCGTCAGGCGATCTCGATCAAGGGTCTGACGCCCGGCGTCGCCTATCACCTCGCGCAATGCTGCCACCCGATCCCGGGCGACCGCATCGTCGGCCTGCGTCGCGAGGATGAGGAGATCGAGGTACACGTCATCGGCTGCGATACGCTTGCAAGCGGCGTCGATGCCGATTGGCTCGACCTGGCCTGGGGCGAGGGTTCGGACGGCGGCGCGGCGCGGCTGGCGGTAATCCTGCGCGACATCCCGGGCGCGCTAGGCACGATGTCCGGCATCCTCGGCACCAAGCACGCAAACATCATCAACCTGCAACTGGTGCACCGCGACGGGAGCTTCCAGACCTTCCACCTCGACATCGAGGTGCACGACCTGGCGCATTTGCACGCAATCATCGCCGCGCTTCGGGATGCCGATCCGGTATCGAGCGTCGAAAGGATCTAGACCTTGGGGGGAGCCGCGGGGGCGGGCCGGGCATCACGGGCTGACAAGGCCGAGCTGGCGCTAGCGGCGCTCGCGATCGCCGCTGTCGCACTGACGCTCGTCCTTCGCATCCTCGCCGCACGCGGCCAGCCGCTGACCACCGACGAGACATTCACGCTGATGATCACGAGCCAGCACGCGCTCGGCGACTTCATCCGCGAAGCGCGGCGCGACGTGGCCGCACCGCTTTATTACACCGTGATGCACTTCCTTCCTGTGGGCATGAGCGACACAGGCATGCGCCTGCCGTCGTGGGCGTTCATGATCGCGGGATCAGCGCTGCCGCTCCTTTGGCGCATTCCGAACCAGCCCCGGAGTGCGGCGATTGCCTGGGCGGCGCTGCTGTTCCTGTGGCTCCCCGGCGCAATTTTCGCCGTTCAGGCTCGGCCTTATGCCTTGCTGTTCCTGACGGCGACGGGGCAGACCATCGCCTTTGCGCAGTTGATGGAAGAGCCGAGCCTGCGCCGCGCATTCGTGTGGACGGCGACGGCGTCGCTAACGCTCCTCACGCATTATATGTCGGCGCCACTGGGACTTGCACAGGGCCTCGTCCTACTGTTCGCCGTGCGTGGTCGCGCGAGCCGGCTCTGGCCGTCCTTGCTGGTCCTGCTGATCCCGCTCGTCGAAGCGGTCACGCATTACCGGCAGCTGACTTCCTTCGCGTCGAGCGACGCCAACTGGCTCCCCAAGATCAGCTTTTCGAACGTCGGCGAGTATCTGACCTACGGGCTCGGTCCCCTTGGCTTCGTGCTACTCCTGATCGCGCTCGCATCGCGCTACCTCAACCGCAGCGAGGCAATGCCACGCGGGGCCACCCTCGCGTCGAGCGCCGGTGCCATTGCGCTAGCGATTCTGATCGGAGCTGGGTGGCATCGCTCACTGATCGTCGACCGCTACCTCACTGCCTGCGCGCCCGCGTTGATGCTGGCGCTGGTGACCATCGCCGCAACGACAATCGGACGCTTGCTGCTGGTCGCTGTCGCTGCCGGACTGGGAATCTTCGCCTCCGCTTTTGCGCCGCTGGAAATCCGCGAGCACAGCATGGAATGGGCGGTAAACAAGCTGGTGCCTTACCAACCCAAGAAGGTCGTCTTCTCGCTCGCCAACAAGGGTCAAGAAACGCTCGCGCCAGAGACCGGCGAGGAATTGGGCGCGGTCCTCTTCCGTCGCGCGGGGGTCGAGACGCAGGCACGCCTCGTGCCGACGATGAACGGTCGCGAGCTCATCGCGGCGGCCGACAAGGAAACGGCGATCATCTGGGTCTTCTCGCCCAATCGCCAGCCGCTCGCCAAAATGATCGCGCGTCAGCGGCGATGCTATATTGCGCCGATGCAGCTCGCCTGCCCGCCGCGGAGCGCAACACCTTAGGGCCGCCGCGCCGCCTGCCGCTGTTGCCGGGCATGCGCATCGCCGGCCGCCAGGACTGCCAGCATCACCAGATCCGACGCCGTCGCCGTCATCGGCGCGATCTGCACCGGATGCTCGAGTCCGAGCACATAAGGCCCAAGCACACTCTCGCCGCCAAGCTCACGCAGAAGTTTCGCAGACAGGCTCGCCGACTGAAGGCCCGGCATGACGAGGATGTTCGCCGGCCCTGACAGGCGGCTGAACGTGTAGAAACGCTGTTGCAGCTCGTAATTTAGCGCGACGTCAGGCGCCATTTCACCTTCATATTCGAAGTCGGTCTGGAACCCGTCGAGGATCGTCACGGCCTCGCGCAGCTCTTCGATGTGCATGCCCGGTGGATTGCCGAACGTCGTGTAGCTGGTGAACGAAACGCGCGGCTCGAGTCCCATTCGCCGCGCGAAAGCAGACGCCCGCAGCGCAATGGCCGCATATTGCTGTGCCGTCGGGCGCTCGGTCACGGCGGTATCGGCGATGAGCACGGTGTGGCCGCGGCCGACGATGACGTTGATTCCGAACGGCGTCGCGCCCGGTTCGTCGTCGATTACCGTGCGCACCTGGCGCAGCGACTGGCTGAACGGCCGAGTGGTGCCGGTGATCATCGCATCCGCCTCGCCGAGCGACAGCATCGCCGCAGCAAAATAGTTGCGGTCCTGGTTCACCATCCGCTCGATCTCGCGCTTCAGAAAACCGTGGCGCTGATGCTTCTGGTAGATGTGCTCGACTGCGCGGCCGACCAGCGGCGAGTTGCGGCTGTTGAGCACCTCATATTCCTGCGGGTTGTCGACGCCCATTTCCTTGAGCAGGTCGTAGACATCCTCGCGCCCGACCAGCACCGGCGTGCCGTAACCGTTTTCCTTGAATGCGATTGCTGCGCGCAGGACGTTTGGCTCCTCGCCCTCGGCGAACAACACCCGCTTCGGGTTAGCTCGCGCGCCCTCGTAGGCAAGACTCATCACGCCGACCGTCGGATTCAGCCGTGCCCGCAGCTGCTCGCGATACGCTTCCATGTCGGGAATCGGCTTCTGCGCGACACCGCTCTTCACCGCCGCTTCCGCAACGGCCGCCGCAACTATCTCCATCAGCCGCGGATCGAACGGTGCGGGAATGATATATTCGCGCCCGAAGCTGTGCGAGCGGCCGCCGTAGGCCCGCGCCACCTCTTCGGGCACCGGCTCGCGCGCGAGCTCAGCCAATGCTTCCGCTGCCGCGATCTTCATCTCGTCGTTGATCGCCGTCGCGCGCACATCGAGCGCCCCGCGGAAGATGAACGGGAAGCCGAGCACGTTGTTGACTTGGTTCGGGAAATCCGACCGGCCGGTCGCAATGATCGCATCCGGCCGCGCTTCCATGGCCAGCGGGGGCCAGATCTCGGGGTCCGGATTGGCCATGGCGAAGATGATTGGCTCCTTCCCCATCGTCTTCACCATCTCGGGCGTCAGCACGTTGGCCGCCGACAGGCCCAGAAACACGTCGGCGCCGACCAGCGCTTCGGCAAGCGTCTCGCGGTCCGTGTCGACGGCATGCGCCGACTTCCACTGATCGAGGTCGTCGCGCGTCTTGGTGATGACGCCCTTGCGATCGCACATCAGCACATGGTCGTGGCGGACGCCCATCGCCTTGATCAATTCGGTGCAGGCGATCGCCGCTGCTCCAGCGCCGTTCACCACCACGCGAATGTCGCGCATTTCGCGGCCGGTCAGGTGGCAGGCGTTGATGAGCCCGGCCGCGGTGATGATCGCCGTCCCGTGCTGGTCGTCGTGGAAGACCGGGATGTTCATCCGTTCGCGCAGCGTCTGTTCGATGATGAAGCAATCGGGCGCGGCAATGTCTTCGAGATTGATGCCGCCGAAGCTCGGCTCAAGCAGTTCGACCGCGTCGATGAAACGCGCTGCATCTTCGGTGTTCAGTTCCAGATCGATTGCATCCACGTCGGCGAAGCGCTTGAACAGCACTGCCTTGCCTTCCATCACCGGCTTCGACGCAAGCGCGCCCAAATTGCCAAGCCCAAGGATGGCCGTGCCGTTGGAGATGACGGCGACCAGATTGCCCTTCGCCGTATAGTCGTAGGCGCAGCCCGGGTTCTCGGCGATCGCGCGCACTGGGACCGCGACGCCGGGCGAATAAGCGAGCGCGAGGTCGCGCTGCGTCGCCATCGGCTTCGACGCGATAATTTCGATCTTCCCCGGCCGGCCTCGCGAATGGAACTCGAGCGCTTCGGCTTCAGTATATCTGACATTGCTTTCCGACATGGGGCCGGGCCTTAGGCACTGGCCCGCAAAGAGTCACGGCCAAGCCCATTCGGAGTCGCATGGCGCGGGCCGAGCGGCTACCAATCAGCAATGGCTCGCGCCGACGCTCCGACACCCATGATGGTCCAGTACAAGCGCCTCAAGGAAGAGGCGGCGGACGCATTGCTGTTCTATCGCATGGGCGACTTTTTCGAGCTGTTCTTCGACGACGCAAAGGTCGCCTCAGCCTGCCTGGACATCGCGCTGACCAAGCGCGGCGAGGATTCGGGCGAGCCGATCCCGATGTGCGGTGTGCCTGCCCATTCGGCCGAATCCTATCTCGCGCGGTTGATCAAGGCGGGCCACCGCGTCGCCATCGCCGAGCAGACGGAGAGCCCCGCCGAGGCCCGCAAGGCGCGCGGTTCGAAGGCACTGGTCGACCGCGCCATCATCCGCCTCGTCACGCCCGGCACGCTGACGGAAGAAACGTTGCTCGAATCATCGGCGGCCAACTGGCTAGCGGCCGTCGGGCGCGCCGGCGACGACTGGGCGATTGCCGCGGCGGACATTTCGACCGGGCGGTTCGAGCTGATCGCGCTCGGGACGGGCGAATTGGCGGCCGAGTTCGCGCGCCTGTCGCCGGCGGAAACCATCGCCGACGGATCGATACCCGGCGTGCGGACCTCGGCGGGCAAAGGCGGCTTCGACAGCCTTGCCGGCGAACGTGCGCTCAAAGCGCGTTTCGGTCTGGCAACGCTCGACGGCTTGGGCACGCCATCGCGTGCCGAACTGGCGGCAGCAGGCGGCATGCTCGCCTATCTCGACGCGACACAGAAGGGCGCCGGCATCCTGCTCGACGCACCGCGCCGCGTGGCGCGCGCCCGCCACATGGCGATCGACGCCGCCACGCGCGACAGCCTTGAACTGGCGCGCTCGGTTGGCGGCGGCGTAGCCGGCAGCCTGCTCGGCGAAATCGACCGCTGCCAGACTGCCGCTGGCCGTCGCTTACTCTGCGAGGACATCGGCGCGCCGCTGACGGATAAGCACCTGATCGAAGCCCGTCTGGCGCTGGTCGAATGGCTGCACGAAGATGCGATCCGCCGCGCCCGCGTGCGCCAAGCGCTCAAAGCCATGCCGGACTTCGCACGGGCGTTGGCACGGCTCGCCGCCGGGCGCGGGAGCCCACGCGACCTATCCCTGCTCCGAGACGGCCTCGCCGCCGCCGCGGCGCTGAAGGCCGAGCTGGAAGCCGAACCGCTGATCCCGGCCCTACTGACGTCCTTGCTGCCGAAGCTCGGCCGCCATGATGCGATCATCGAGAAATTCACGCGGGCGCTCGTCGAGTCTCCGCCGATCGATGCGTCGAAAGGCGGGTACATCGCGGAAGGGTACGACCCGCAGCTCGACGCACTGCGCGACGCGGCATCAAACGGTCGTCGGGCCATCGCCGCGCTGGAAAGCCGCTACCGCGATGCCACCGGTGTCGGCTCGCTTAAGATCCGCCACAATGCGGTGCTCGGCTATCATGTCGAGGTCTCCGCGAAGAACGCCGACCGCTTGATGGCGCCTGACAGCGGATTCACGCACCGCCAGACGCTGGCCGGGGTCGTCCGCTTCAACTCGCCCGAGCTGCACGAGGAGGCCGCACAGGTCGTCGAGGCCGGCAGCCGCGCTCTCGCCGCCGAAGCCGCGCACGCCGAAGAGCTGACGGACCTCGCTGTCGCCGCCGCCCCGCTGATCACTGCGACCGCCGAGGCCATCGCCCGGATCGATGTCGCCGCTTCGAACGCCGAACGGGCAGCCGAAGGCGGGTGGGTGCTCCCGCAGCTTGTCGAGCAGCCGTGCCTCGAGGTCGACGCCGGCCGTCACCCGGTCGTCGAGACCGCCCTCAAGGGCAGCGGCGAGCGGTTCGTCGCCAACGACCTCGCGCTCGGACCGAACGACCGGCTGTGGCTGATCACCGGCCCTAACATGGGCGGCAAATCGACCTTTCTCCGCCAAGCCGCGCTCATCGCCGTTCTCGCCCAGTCGGGCTCCTATGTTCCCGCTGCCCGTGCGAAGGTCGGGATCGTCGACCGGCTGTTCAGCCGCGTTGGCGCCTCCGACAATCTCGCGCGCGGCCGCTCGACCTTCATGGTCGAGATGGTCGAAACCGCCGCCATTCTCGCGCAGGCGACGCCCAAGAGCCTCGTCATTCTCGACGAGATCGGGCGTGGCACCTCGACCTACGACGGGCTCGCCATCGCCTGGGCGGTGGTGGAAGCGATGCACGACCAGGCCAAGTGCCGAACCCTGTTCGCCACCCACTATCATGAGCTTACCCGCCTCGCGGGGCGGCTCGACGCCTTATCGCTTCACCACGTCCGCGCCCGCGAATGGAAGGGCGATCTCGTCCTTCTCCACGAAGTCGCTGGCGGCGCGGCCGACCGTAGCTACGGCATCGCCGTTGCCAAGCTCGCTGGCCTGCCGCCGACGGTCGTTGCGCGCGCGCGGTCGGTGCTGGCCAAGCTCGAGGCGGGGCGCGACGCGACCGGCGGAATTGCGGCAGGGCTCGACGACCTGCCCCTGTTTGCCGCGACGGCCGATGCCGAGCCCGCGCCCGATCCGATCTTGGCGGCGCTGGACGCCGTGGATCCTGACAGCCTTTCCCCGCGCGAGGCGCTCGACGCGCTCTACCAGCTTAAAAGGCTGGCAGCCGAGCAGGGGAAATGAGCCAACCCGACGTCCTCGATCAGCGCGCGATCATCGACCGCCGTGAAGTCGCGGATCGACTGGCTGCTCTGACCGACCAGAAAAGCCACGGCGAGGCCGTCGCAATCCTCGGGCAAGCGCTTGCTCATGGCCGCGCGGAGATCGCACGCCGCCTGACCGAGCAGCCCGGCAACGGCCGCGCCGCCGCGCAGGCGACGGCATTCCTCCACGATCAGCTCATGCGCCTCGCTTTCGAGTTCGTTGGCGGCCCGTCCCACGACTTCGCGCTCGTCGGTCTCGGCGGCACCGGGCGCGGCGAGATGGCGCCGTTCAGCGATCTCGACCTCATGTTCCTGACCACAAAGGCCGCGACACCGGAGCAGGAACGAGCGTCCGAGGCGATGCTCCACCTGCTGTGGGACCTTAAGCTGAAGGTCGGCCATTCCTTCCGCTCGACGCCGCAACTCCTAGCGCTCGCCAAGAAGGATATGAGTGTCAGAACCGCATTCCTCGAAGCGCGACTGATCTGGGGCAACGCGGCTCTGTTCGACGCTGCCATGCTCCGCTTCCGCAAAGAGGTCGTCGCGGGCACAGCTGCGGAATTCGTCACTGCCAAGCTCGCCGAGCGTGACGCGCGTCACGTTAGGATGGGTGACAGCCGCTATGTGGTCGAACCGAACGTCAAGGATGGCAAAGGTGGCCTACGCGATCTCCACGCCCTCTATTGGATCGGCAAATATGTGCACGGCGTCGAGCGACCCGCAGACCTCGTCGGCGCAGGGCTCCTGACCGCCGCGGAGTTCCGCCGCTTCGACCGCGCCGAGCGCTTCCTCTGGTCAGTACGCTCGCACCTGCACCTGCTCGCCGGCCGGCCCGAGGAGAGGCTCAACTTCGAATATCAGCCCCGCATTGCGGAAATCATGCATTACGCCGACCGGCCCGGGAAATCCGCGGTCGAGCGCTTCATGCAATTCTACTTCCTCAACGCGAAGACCGTCGGCGACCTCACCGGCGTGTTCCTCGCGCAGCTCGACGAGCAAATGGGCAAGAAGGGCTTCCGGTTCGCGCTTCCGACCATCCGCCGCCGGCCCAAGCGCCTCAGCGGATTCGTCCTCGACCGCGGACGTATTTCGATTCCGGCGGACGACTTCTTCCGGGCTGAGCCGGTTCGCCTGCTCGAGATGTTTGCGCTCGCCGCTCGCGAGACGCTGCAAATTCATCCGATCGCGATGCGCGCGGCAGCGCGGGACGCAGTCCTCATCGATCACGCCGTGCGCCGCGATCGGCGCGCCAATGCCTTGTTCCTCGAAGTACTCACCTGCAGGCAGTCGCCTGAGATCGTGCTCCGCTGGATGAACGAAGCCGGCGTCTTCGGCCGCTTCGTTCCCGACTTCGGCCGTGTCGTCGCGCAGATGCAGTTCGACATGTATCACCACTATACCGTCGACGAGCATTCGATTCGTGCGATCGGCCTGGTGGCGGCAATCGAGCGCGGCGACCTCAAGCAGGATCACCCGCTCTCCACTGCCATCGTGCAAAAGCAGATCGCGTCGCGCCGCGTGCTTTATGTGGCGGTGCTGCTGCACGACATCGCCAAGGGACGTGGCGGCGACCATAGCGAGATTGGCGCCGAGATCGCGCTCAAGCTTTGCCCGCGCTTCGGGCTCGACGCGGCGGAAACCGAGACCGTGTCGTGGCTCGTCCGCTATCACCTCCTGCTGTCGTCGACGGCGTTCAAACGCGACCTCGCCGACCCCAAGACGATCGACGATTTCGTCCGCCAGGTGCAAAGCCCCGAGCGGTTACGGCTCCTTCTGGTGCTCACCGTCGTCGACATCCGCGCCGTGGGCCCCGGCATTTGGAACGAATGGAAGCGCACGCTCCTGCGTACTTTGTTCGAGGCCGCCGAAGAGCGCCTCCGTCTTGGCCACAAGCAGCACGGACGGTCCGAGCTGGTGTCGCTGCGGCAGAAGGATCTCGCCGATGCACTCGGCTGGAAGAGCTCCGCGATCCGTGCGCACGCGAACCGCCTGAGCGACAGCTATTGGCTAGCCGAGCCGCTGTCCTGGCAAATCGCCAATGCCCGGCAAGTGGCGGCCGCCGAAGCACGCTTCGGGGACGTCAAGCCGAGCGTGACGGTCGAGGACGATGCCGAGAGCGGCGCCACCCGGGTCAGCGTCTTCACGCCCGATCGTGAGGGCCTCTTCTACCGCATCTGCGCTGGCCTCGCCTCGGCGGGCGCGAACATCATCGATGCCAGGATCCACACCACGCGCGACGGGATGGCGCTCGACAATCTCCTCATCCTCGACGGCCGCAACAAGCCGTATCACGACCGCCGCTTGCGCAACCGGCTCGTGAAGTCGGTCGAGCAGGCACTCACCAGCAAAGAGCCGCCACCCCTTCCAGCCGCCGAGCCGGGACGACCGCGCAGCAGTGCGTTCGAGGTCGCGCCGTCAGTTGCCATTGCCGATCGTGCTTCAACCCGAACTACGGTTGTCGAAGTGAACGCTCGCGACCGCCCGGCGCTGCTGGCGTCGCTGGCGGCGGCCATTCACGGCCAGCATCACCAGATCCACTCTGCGCACATCGCAACATTCGGCGAGCGCGCGGTCGACGTTTTCTACCTCACGCGCGCCGACGGGCGAAAGCTCGACCAGCAGGATATCGACGCCCTGCGAAGCGCGCTGCTCGCCGCGACGACGCAGGCCTCGGAAGCACAAGCCGCATAAGAGAAGGGCCTCGCATTGCTGCGAGGCCCCGATCTTGCTGTCCCCTGTCGGTTAGCCGCGCTCTGGCGCCGGCGGTGGCGGGGGCGGTGGAGGCGGCGGCGCCGGGCAGGTGTCGCTCGCTAGGATTACCGATCCATCCGGGCAGCTCTGCGTCGCCGGCGGTGGCGGCGGTGGAGGCGGCGGCGCTTCGTAGACCGGCGGCGCGGCCTTGTGGAAGCCGAGCTTTCCACGCAGCGTCAGGCCGAAGGTCCGCGGCTCGCCGAGGAAGCCGGCATAAAGCTGGGTCGAACGCGGGTAGAACCCGGCTTCGACACCGCGCGTCGTGCCGCTGCCCTGCACCGGCGCATCGAAGCCGACCTGCAGATAGTTCTGGTCGAACACGTTCTGCGCCCAGGCTTCGATCGCCCAGTGGTCGTCCCGTCCGTGCAGTCCGATGCGCGCATTGACCACGGTGAACGCCTTCTGCACCTTTTCGATGTCGAGGTCGGAGCCGGTGTTGAAGTGGCTCATGTGCCGGAAGTCCGCGTAGACGAGGCCCCGTAGGCCGCCTCCACCGATCGGCGGTGTCCACGCGATCGAGCCCGTCGCCGTCCATTCCGCCGAGTTCGATACCCGGCGTCCCGGAAGCTGGAACAAGGCGTTGGTCAGCGGACGCCCGTCCGCACCGACCAGATTGTCGCGATACTTGGTGTTGGCGAGCACGAGGCCGCCGTTGATCGCGAGGTCGGTCAACGGACGCGTGAACGCTTCCAGCTCGAAGCCGTAGTTCTTCACGCCCGCGCGGGTTTTGCCCGTGCAGGCGCCGGTGACCGGGTTGTTGTCGCTATCCGCGCCGCCCAGGTCCTCGCTGCAGCTGTTCACGTTCTCGACGATGAAGTTGAGACCGTTGAAGGTGTTCAGCTGGAAGTTCTTGAAGAGCTGGTGGAACAGCGCGACGTTGATGTCGATGCCGCGGCCATTGTACTTCGCGCCGAGTTCAAACGCGTCGTTCGTTTCCGGCTTGAAGGTGAGGTCCGCGGCCGAAGCGACATGGCCCTGACAGCCGACCTGCGTCGAGGTGTAGCAGATGGCTCCCGAGCCCGGCAGGCCGTTCGGTGTCGTGGTCGCGCGCCATAGTGCGGAGCGATCGAGGTTGAAGCCGCCCGCCTTGTAACCGCGCGAATAGCTTGCGTAGGTCAGCAAGCGCGGCGTCGGCTTCCAGCTTAGCACCGCAGTGCCGGACACGCGGCTTTCGGTCAGCTTGTCGTCGAGGCCGAGGCTGCCGCCCGGAATGCTCGGAATGACGCACGGAAGCTGCGCAAGCGAGGCGAACGGTGAGCCGGAGATCGCCGTGCACAACAGCCCGCCGACGTCGGCGAGATCGCCGTTCAGGCGCTTTTGCTCATGCGTGTAGCGTGCACCGAGCGTCAGCTTGAGCGTCGGCGTGAACGAGATGATGTTGTGCGTGAACAGCGCCCAGTTGTTGCTCGTCTGGCGCCAGCTGTCGTTCAGTCCCGCGCCGGTGAAGCCCGACGGCGCACCAAGCAACGTTCCGATGTTCGTGAAGCCGCTGTTGGTGAACGGCGGGGCGCTGAAGTTCGCCGATACGCCCGGCCCTCCGGTGTTGTTGAGGCGGGCAAAGGCCGACAATGCGCTGATGTTGCCGGCAAGCGCTGTCGCGAGCGGGATATTCCCCGCCAAGACCGCCGCATTATACTGCCCGACAAGCGCCGCGCGGACGCCGGTGGCGACCGGCGTGTTGAAGCAGGTCGGCGACGCGCCCGGCGCAAGGATGCTAGCTGGAACGCCGGGGCTGCTCGCGAAATTCGCGGCCACGAGACAGTTCGCGTAGCGGCTGTAATCGGCGCCGTACGAAAGGTTGTCGTCGACCCGCAGCTTTTCATTCGCGTAGTAGCCGCCGACGAGCCAGTCGAGATGGTTGGCAAAGGCGCTGCCCTGAAGCCGAAGCTCCTGGCTGAACGTCTTGAAGCGGTTGAACGAACCGCCGTCGCTGTCGCGATAAAGGATGTCGAGGTTGTTGAAGTCGGCATCCTGGCCGCGCTGATAATTGTTGTAGCGATAGGCCGTGATGGAGGTCAGTTCGCCCCAGCCCAGGTCGAGTACGCCTTCACCCGACAGGCCCCAGTCGCGCACGTCCGAAGCATAATCGCGGCCCGGAGTGATCGAGACCTTCCGGGCGTAGGTGTCGTCGTTGATGATGCCACCCAGCGCGCGTTCGATGCCCGCGATCGTCGACGGCTGCTTGCCGGCGGAAGTGACGTCGAACGCCGGCAAATAGGGCGCGGCGCAGCATTCTTCCTTGCGCTTTGCGTAGTCACCGATGACGCGGAACGAGAAATTGTCGCTCGGCTGGAACAGGACCTGGCCGCGAACGAGGAAGCGGTCGCGGTCGTTGACGCGGCGACCCGAGACGACATCCTTCAGGAAGCCGTCGCGCTTCACATAAACCGAGTCGAGGCGCACCGCGATGGTATCGGTAAGGCCGCCAGTCGCGCTCTCCTCGAGACGCACGAAGCCATAATTGCCGACATCGATCTGACCCGCGAATTCGGGGTCGAAACGCGGCTTTGCAGTGATGATCGAAATAAGGCCGGCGGACGTGTTGCGGCCGAACAGTGTACCTTGCGGTCCGCGCAGCACTTCGATGCGGTCGAGTGCGCCGAGTTCGGTGAGACCCATGCCAGCGCGCGAGCGGTAGACGCCGTCGATGAAGACGCCGACCGAGCCTTCGAGGCCGGGGTTGTCGCCGACGGTGCCGATGCCGCGGATGCGGGCGACGGCGGCGCCACCTTCGGACGAGGTCGACGATACCAGCAGCGACGGCGAAACCTGGTTGAGCTGCCGAATGTCGGTCGCGCCCGTGTACTTAAGGCTCTGCGCGGTGACCGCGCTGACCGCCATCGGGACATCGGAGAGTGCTTCGTTACGCCGCGTCGCGGTGATGACGATGTCGCCGGTGTCGACCGGCTGCTGTTCGCGCGCCTGATCCTGCGTCGCAGCGCCTTCGGTCGCGCCCGGCGTCGGCTGGGCAGTCTGCTTGTCGGTGTCGGTGGGCGACGTCGCGGTTTGTGCAAACGCAGGAGTCGCAAGGATGGTCAGCCCGGCCGAAAGCAGCCACGCGGATTTGCGGTTCATATGTCTCTCCCCCTCGGGCGCGAAACGCCCGGTCGTTGAGGAGGCTAATGTGGAATCTACGGCGATGGAAGCGCGACAAGTGACGACACGGGAACAATGACGTTCCCGTGAAGCAATTTGGCAACAGCAGTGTAAGTAAGCGCGGCGCGCTAAAAGCTTATTTGGGCGCGAGCACCATCAGCATTTGGCGGCCTTCCATGCGCGGGTGCGCTTCGACCTTCGCGACGTCCGCCGTCTGCTCCTGCACGCGGCGCAACACGGCCATGCCGAGCTCGCCGTGCGCCATCTCACGACCGCGGAAGCGCATGGTGACCTTCACCTTGTCGCCGTCCTCCAGGAACTCGAACACCTTCTTCATCTTGGTGTCATAGTCGTGGTCGTCAATGTTCGGACGCATCTTGATCTCCTTGATCTCCTGCGTCTTCTGCTTCTTGCGCTGCTCGTTGGCCTTCTTCTGCGCCTCATATTTGAAGCGGCCTATGTCGAGGAACTTGGCGACGGGCGGGTCGGAATTCGGGGAAATCTCGACCAGGTCGAGCCCGACCGACTGTGCCTGCTCAAAAGCCTCTCGCGTATACATCACGCCCAGGTTCTCGCCGTTTTCGTCGATCACCCGGACCTTCTGGGACTGGATGAATTCATTGTAGCGAGGGCCGGTAAATTGCGGCGGCGCCTGTGTGCGGCGCGGATAGGGCGGCGGTATAGCGAAGACTCCGTTGTGGTTGTTGGTGAGCGTGCGAGTTAGGGGTTCGTTCGCGCAATGAAAAGTCCGCGTGAACAAATGTGAGTCATTTTTGCCGCCATGTGTGGCAGAGTCGCGTCAGGACAATCAGCGCAAATCCGGCGCAACCGCCTCCGCCTTGATCATCGCGACCGCCTCGTCGACGGTCATCACGACCTGGCGATCCTCCGAGCCGAGCCGGCGTAGCGCGACCGTGCCCTCGTCCGCCTCGCGTTTGCCGACGACCAGTAGGAGCGGAACCTTCTTCAGCGAATGCTCACGCACCTTGTAGTTGATCTTTTCGTTGCGCAGGTCGGTCTCGACACGGATGCCCGCGGCGCGGAGCTTGTCTGCCACTTGGCCTGCATAGACGTCGGCGTCAGACACGATCGTCGTCACCACCGCCTGCACCGGCGCCAGCCACAGCGGGAACTTGCCCGCATAATGCTCGATCAGGATGCCGAGGAAGCGCTCGAACGTGCCGATGATCGCGCGGTGGAGCATTACTGGCCGGTGCTTCTGCCCGTCCTCGCCGATGTAATTCGCGTCGAGGCGCTCCGGCAGCACCGTGTCGGCCTGGATCGTGCCGACCTGCCAGGTGCGCCCGATCGCGTCGGTCAGGTGGAACTCCAGCTTCGGCGCGTAAAAGGCGCCTTCGCCCGGTAGCTCTTCCCAGCCGAATTCCTCGGTGTTGCGCCCGGCCTTGGCGACGGCGTCGCGTAGAACCTGCTCGGCATGGTCCCACTCCGCGTCGGTACCGAAACGCTGATCCGGACGGAGCGCCAGTTTGATCGAGTAGTTGTCGAAGCCGAGGTCGCGATAAACGCTGTCGAGCAGGTCGCAGAACTCGACCACCTCATCGATCAACTGCTCCTCGGTGACGAAGATATGCGCGTCATCCTGGGTGAACTGGCGTACGCGAAGGATGCCGTGAAGCGCTCCGTGCGGCTCGTTGCGGTGGCAGCAGCCGAACTCGGCGAGCCGAAGCGGCAGGTCGCGATAGCTCTTGATGCCCTGGTTGAAAATCAGGACGTGCGCCGGGCAGTTCATCGGCTTCAGCGCCATCAGGTCCGCGGTGCCGGAGAAGATCTGCTCGTCGTTCTCGGTCGAGGGGATCTCGTCGGGTACGACGAACATGTTCTCGCGATACTTGCCCCAGTGCCCACTCTTCTCCCACTGGCGGGCGTCCATCAGTTGCGGCGTCTTCACTTCCAGATAGCCGGCCGCGTCGAGCCGCCGGCGCATGTACGCCTCGAGTTCGCGCCAGATGATGTAGCCGTTGGGATGCCAGAAGACGCTGCCGTGTGCTTCGGCCTGGAGGTGGAACAGGTCCATCTCCTGCCCGATCTTTCGATGGTCGCGCTTGGCCGCTTCCTCGAGCCTCACAAGATAAGCGTCGAGCTGCTTCTTGTTCAGCCAGGCCGTTCCGTAGATGCGGCTCAGCATCGGGTTCTTCGGATCGCCGCGCCAGTAAGCGCCCGATACGCGTGTCAGCTTGAAGGCGCTGGGGTCCAGCTTGCCGGTCGAGGCTAGGTGCGGTCCGCGGCAAAGGTCGATCCAATCCGCCTCGCCATGACCTGTCTTGTACATGGTGATCGGCTCACCTTCGGGCAGTTCCATCACCCACTCGGCCTTGAACGCCTCGCCATGGTCGATGAAGAACTGCCGAACCCGCTCGCGATCCCAGACCTCGCGCACCAGCGGCTTGTCCGCCGCGATGACGCGCCGCATCTCTTCCTCGATCGCCGGAAGGTCCTCTTCCGTGAACGGGCCATGCTCCGCCGTCGGCGCAAAGTCGTAATAGAAGCCGTCGTCGGTCGACGGACCGAAGGTGATCTGCGTTCCCGGGAACAGGTTCTGCACCGCTTCGGCAAGGACGTGCGCGAAGTCGTGGCGCACCAGCTCCAGCGCGTCCTTCTCGTCTCGCGACGTGATCAACGCGAGCTTCACGTCGCCCTCGAACGGTCGCATGATGTCGCGCACCTCGCCATCGATCCGCGCCGCAAGCGCTGCCTTGGCGAGGCCCGGCCCAATGGCCGCGGCGACGTCGGCCGGGGTCGAACCTTCCGGCATCTCCCGCACCGAGCCGTCGGGAAGCGCGATCTTGAACATCTTCGTCATGAAGACCGGCATGTAGCGACCCGATGCCGCGCTCTCAACCTAGCGAGATAGACAAGCAAGCTTGACACATAATGGTAGGTCGGTGTAAATGTTTCTTGTCTTTGCGACAATGGAGCTTGACATGACCTGCGGTGATTCGCGCCGGCTCGGCGTGCCCACACCAAGTGTATCCTGTGGTTGCTCCTCGCTTATGCCAACGTGCTTCCGCCGCTTGGCGGGACTCAGAAAGCGCGAGGAGGCGTAAGTGGAAAATCGGCTCCGCGTGCTGCGCGCCGCGCGCAACTGGAGCCAGCAGGACCTCAGCGAGCGCCTCGAAGTCTCGCGCCAGAGCGTCAATGCGATCGAGACCGGCAAGTACGATCCGTCGTTGCCGCTCGCCTTCCGCATCGCCGAGCTGTTCGAGCTCCCGATCGAGGAAATTTTCGTTTCGCCGTCCCGCCGCAGCTCAAAAGCGATCTGATGCTCGCCTTGCTAGCCGCCGCCCAGATAGTCGCTGCGCCAGCGGTCGAATGCCGCTTCGATGCGGTAGCGATGAGCTTCGCCGGAACGCCACTGGAGCAGGCGCGCTGCCTGATGCGCCACGTCCAGCCGGGAGGCAGCGCCGATGCGGAACAGCCACTCCCGCCGACGCTGGCCTCGATCATTGGACAGCCGGTTACGGTCGATCAGGCGAAGCTGGCGGCGATGTTGCGCCACACACGCTTGCCGATTCCCTCGGCGACACCCGTATCCGAAACGCTGGATCACCACCGTGCCATCTATTTCGTCATCCACGATACCAGCTCACCGTGGATCGGCAGCAACCCATTCCTGGCCGGCTTCGACCGCGACCCGCGCTTCAACGAAGTGGGGCAATTCCTCGGCAAGGATGCCGTTGCGCATCTGTTCAACGACCGCCGCGGCCACGTCACCGTCGGCCACGATCTTGAGGTCGGCTGGCGCGCCACCAAGTTGGAGCGGAAGATCGGCGAAAGCGTCCGCGGCCGCTTCCTTCACGTCGAGAATGTCCAGCCCCGCCGCGCGGACCCGTCCGGCCCCGAGCACAACGACCGCATTGCGCCAGAACCCGGCTTCTCGCCCGCGCAGTACCGGACTTTAGGCCTGCTCTACGCCCTCGCGAGCGCACGAGCCGGCACTTGGATGATCCCGGCCTTCCACGCCAACATAGACCGCGGCATTCCAGCGGCCCACGACGACCCGCAGAACTTCGATCTCGCGGCCTTCGACGAGGCGGTGGCAAAATGGCTCAGGAAACTCCGCGCAGGCAATGGAGCACGTTAAGCAAACGGCCCCGCCGGACTAACCGGCGAAGCCGCCTGCTTCATCAATCGTGGGACACGCGTCAGATACGCAGTCCGCTAGCAATGAGGGTGGAACCGGAAACGCTGACGTTGCTGGGCGCAAGCGAGTAAATCCGACCGTTCGTTCCTTGCACGAGCACCCGGATAACTGCGCCTTGCTCGTTCGTAACGACGCGCGTTACGGCGCCGACCTGAGCGCCGTTCTGCAGCACCGACATGCCGGTGGTCACGCCGGTCAGGTTCGGCCCGACGCGCCGAAGAGCACGCTGTTCTGGTTCACGTGAGCTATCCCCGTGGCCAAGGCATGCAGGGGTGCTTTACTGTTCGCCCGAGCCTGCGTTCGCATTGCCACGCCGGTCGAATTCGAGTCATTGACGCCGGTAAGACGTGCGCTCGTCGTCAGCGATCCGCGGCTGTAGGTCAGCTTGCTGGCCGGGATCGGATAGATGCCGCCGTTTGCGCTTTTGACCAGCACCAGTGCGACCGATCCGTTGCCAGTAGTGCGGATCTGCTCAACCGTTCCGACAGCCGTGCCGTTCGAATAGAGCGTGGTGCCGGTGGTGAGGCCTGTCAATGCACCGCGCGTCGCGACGTTCGTTGCCGTCGTGCCCACGAGCACGCTGTTCGCATTGGCATGGGCGACGCCGGTTGCCGACGCATGAGCGAGACCTTGGCTATTCACGCGTGCCTGATTCCGCATCGTGACGCCGGTATTGCGCATGTCGCCGCCCAAGCCGCCGTTGCCAAACGAGCCGTTGCCCATTCCTCCGATGCCCCCCTGGCCGCCGACTCCGAGGCCGCCCGAACCGCCCATTCCGCCCAAGCCTGCCGGAGGTCCCCCCATGCCTCCCCCGCCGCCACCGCCACCGCTAGGTCCGGGGTATGCCGAAGCGGCACTACCGATGATGATCGCACTGCTAAAAAGCGTGGTAATAATTGATTTACGTCCTATGACTAACCTACTGTAAACGCGTCACTTTATATAGGGCAGCAAGTGAACGCGTTTCCGCAACAGGAAGTGTCGGGCGTTACAAAGATTTCACTTTCGAGCCGCAAAAGCCGCCGGTTCTGTCTCTCCTTGGCACAATGTCGCACGGTCGATTGCTGGCGAACCGCTAGGCATCCACGCGGCCGATCGCGTTCTCGATGATTTCCTCGGCGCGTGCGACGAGTTGAGTGTCCACGACCACGCCCGAAGCGGCAGCATTCTCGAGCACCTGCTCCGGCCGCGAGGCGCCGATGATCGCCGAGGCGACGTTCGGCTCGCGGAGCACCCATGCCAGTGCAAACTGCGGCAATGTCAGCGCAGCTTCGTCGGCCAGCGGCCTTAGCTGCTGAACCGCGCGCAGGATCTCCGGCTTCAGCAGCCAACTGATGAAACCGCCCATCTCGTCGCTCTTCGCGCGGCTTCCTGCGGGCGGCGGCCGGTCGGGATCGTATTTGCCGCTCAGCACGCCCTGCCCGAGCGGCGACCAGACGATCTGCGAAATGCCGTTCTCGGCACAAAGTGGGATCACTTCATCCTCGGGCTCGCGCCACAGCAGCGAATATTGCGGCTGGCTCGACACGAACTTCGCCGCGCGGCCCGATCCCGCCATGTCCAGCGCCGCCTGGATCTGCTGAGAATTCCACTCCGAAAAGCCGATGTAGCGAACCTTCCCGCTTGCGACCGCGCGGGTCAGCGCCTCCATCGTCTCCTCGAGCGGGGTCGCGGGGTCGTAGCGGTGGCATTGGTAGAGATCGACGAAGTCGGTCCGCAGCCGCTGCAGCGATGCGTCGAGCTGCTTCTCTATCTGTGCCTGCGACAGGCCGTGATCGGTGTTGCTCATCGGGAAGAAGACCTTGGTTGCCAGCACGTAGCTGTCGCGCGGCCGGCCCTGCAGGGCCTCGCCGAGGAAGGTCTCCGCCGCGCCGCGCCCGTAGACGTTGGCCGTGTCGATGAAGTTGATGCCCTGGTTGAAGGCTTCCTCCAGACAAGCGCGCGCCTTGTCTGCCTCCACGCCGACGCCATAAGTCAGCCACGACCCGAGCGAGATTTCCGAAACGTTGAGATCGCTGTCGCCGAGCTTGCGGTATTTCATGGGGAACTCCTTCGCGTGCGTGCCGACAACCGGCGCGACTACTCCCCGTTCCCGGCCGGCGCAAAGCGATGCGGCGGCCCATCGCTAACCGATTGGCCTGTCAGCATTTCACCTGTCCACGCGAATCGCTCATGGGTACCATTCCCACAGCAAGCGGGAGGGGGAGTTCCATGTTTGATGACACGATGAAGGAAAGCCTGCGCAATCTGGTCGTCGGCCTGGGCCTGACGATCGTCGTAGTGGGAGCCGCGCTGGCCGTCGCCTTTCGATAGGGTTTGAGGCCGTCGGGCTTTCTGTCTAGCCCGCGCGGATGATTACTCATTTCGAAGTAGACGGCCGCCGCGTTGCCTATCGCTTGCGGTCCGGCCGAGGGCCGACACTTGTCTTTCTGCCGGGTTATGGCTCGGACATGGAGGGCAACAAGGCGCTCGCGCTCGACGCCTTTGCCGAACGGACCGGCATCGCGCTGCTGCGCCTCGACTATTCAGGCACGGGCTCCAGCGAGGGGGAATTCAGGCAAGGCACGCTGGCGCGCTGGCTGACGGAGGTGCTAGCGGCCATTGACCAGCAAACCGAAGGTCCGCTGATCCTGATCGGCTCGTCGATGGGTGGGTGGCTTGCGCTCCATGCTGCGCTTCAACGGCCCGACCGTGTCCAGGCACTGGTCGGGATCGCCGCCGCGCCCGACTTCACCAATTGGGGCTTCACCGCCGAGCAAGCGGCACACCTCACCGACGAGGGGCACCTCACCCGCACCTTCTGGGAGTCCGGCCAGCAAGCGTTATTGCTCGACGGCCGGATCGACGCCACCTGTCCCGTCCGCCTCGTTCATGGCGCGGAAGACCGCGACGTGCCGCTCGACGTCGCCTTCCGGACCATGCGCGCGCTCCGTTCAGCGGATGTCCAGCTGAACGTCATCAAGGGCGGCGGACATCGGCTGTCGGAGCCGCACGAGATCGACGCGATCCTGCGCACCGTCCAAGCCCTGCTGGAGCCTGCCCCATGATCCTTGCCATCGCCGCAGCTCTTGCCGCCGCCGCACCCGCAGGCGCGTGCCCCGACGTGGCCACGCCCGACGCGCTCGTGTGCCGCGCGCTGGAGGCGCAAAAGGCCGGCGACAATGCGACCGCCGCGCAGTCGTTCGAGGAGGCCGCCAAGGCATCGCTCTCAAGGGATCCGAAAACCGCGCGCATGTGGGCCGCCGCCGGCAATCTTTGGATCGCCGCGGGCGAGGCCGGGAAAGCTGCGCTAGATCTCGACAAGGCGCTGGCGATGGGCGGACTGGAGGCCGAACAGCGCGGCGAGGCGCTGCTCGACCGCGCCCGCGCGGCGGAGTCGCAGGGCGATCTCAAAACCGCTCGCGCTCGCCTGAACGAAGCCGCGCCAACCGTCTCCGACGATCCCTTCTTCTGGTACTTCTCCGCCGCGCTCGCGATCCGCGAAGGCGATGCGCCCAACGCGCAGACCGCGATCGGCAAGGCGCTATCGCTGGCGCCCAACGACCCGACTATCCTGTTCGAAGCCGGCCACGTCGCCCAATTTGCCGGCGAAGATGCTCGTGCCCGTTATTATTGGGAGCGCGCCGCGGCGACCGATCCGAACAGCGATGTCGGCAAAGCGGCGCGGGATGCCCTTGCGATGCTCCCCGCGCCCTCCACCATAGTTACGCAGCCTCAGCCGCCAAAGCCGAAGGCTACTCAGCCCAAATCGTAATCGATCGTCGTCACGACGCGGACCTTCTGGAACGGCGAGCTGCCGCCGGATGAACCGCAGTCGTCGCAATCCTCGCCATCACGCGCGCCGACCGAGAAATAGCCTTGGCTCGCGGTTTTAATCTTGCCGACCCGCGCGCCGCTGTCGTGCGCGAACTGCTCGGCGCTTTCGCGCGCATTCTTGTTCGCCTCGGCGATCATCTCGGGCTTCAGCTTGTTCAGCCCGGTGAAGGTGTAGCTGACATTGCTTCCGCTCCCGACCAGTTCGACGCCATCGCGCAGCAGCTCGGCCTGGCGCCCATAAGCCGCCCGGACCTTGGGGATGCTGTTGGTACGTAGCTGGATCGAGCGCGTGACCGTGAGCTTTTGCGGACCGACAGGGTTGCCCTCTCGATCCGTCGGCTGCTCGCGGCTCATCGACACGTTGTAATCCTCGATCTCGTCAGGCCGGAAGCCCGACCGGAGGAAGAACGCCCGCACCGCCCGCGCCTGCTGGTCGACCGCCTGCTGCGCCGAGGCGAGCTCGGTGCCCTGGTGGGAAAAGTTGACCGACCAGGTCGCAAGATCGGCCGTCACGTTGCGTTCCGATACGCCGCGCACGGTGACATTCCGGTGCTCGGCCATTTTCGAGCGACGGAGGCCATCGCCCAACGCGTAACCACTCGTCGTAAGTCCAAGCGCAAAAATCGCGACCGCGCCCAAAAGGACGGCACGGCTGTCCTGCAACTTCTGGATCATGGGATGAAAACCCCTGCGTTCGTCCGCATATACGGCAGCCACCGGTCACGATCGCCGGTCACGACTGCGACGAACCGTGCTTTAATAGCGATGAATTGAGGCAAGCGAAATGAAATTCCTGCACAGCATGATCCGCGTCTCCGATCCCGAAGCGACTGTTGCATTCTTTCAACAGCTGGGGCTCGAGGAGCGGCGGCGGATGGAAAACGAAGCGGGACGCTTCACGCTCATCTTTCTCGGTGTCCCCGGCGACGAGGGCGGAGAGGTTGAGCTCACCTACAATTGGGATGAGGCCGGTTATCCCGGCGGCCGCAACTTCGGCCACCTCGCCTACCAGGTCGACGATATCTACGCCTCATGCCAGCGGCTGATGGAGGCCGGAGTCACCATTAATCGCCCGCCGCGCGACGGCCGCATGGCGTTCGTCCGCTCGCCCGACAACATCTCGGTCGAACTGCTTCAGAAGGGCGCCGCGCTCGCGCCTGCCGAACCTTGGGCCTCAATGCCCAACACCGGCGAATGGTAGGCTGGCCGCGAACGAATTTCCTGGAGCTCGTTGGGAGCGAGCATCCGATCGTTCAGGCGCCGATGGCGGCCGCCGGTGGCGTCGAGCTTTGCGTCGGCGCGATGGCCGGCGGCGCGGTCGGCTCCCTTCCCTGCGCGATGCTATCCGCCGATGCCGTGCGTGAGCAGGTGACCGAGGTCCGTCCAAGAGCCGCCGGACCGATCAATCTCAATTTCTTCTGCCACAAGCAGCCCGCGAATGCAGACGACTCCGCCTGGCGCTCGCTTCTGCGGCCCTATTATGCGGAATACGGCATCGAGCCGACCGACGCCGGCCCACAGCGAAAGCCCTTCGATGAAACCATGTGCGCCGTCGTCGAGCAGCTCAGGCCGAAGATTGTCAGCTTCCACTTCGGCTTCCCGGCCAACGATCTGGTGCAGCGCGTCAAAGCCGCCGGCGCAATCGTGATCGGCAACGCGACGACGGTGGAGGAAGCGCGGTGGCTCGAGGAGCGCGGCGCCAATGGCATCATCGCGCAAGGTTTCGAAGCCGGCGGCCATACCGGCCGCTTCCTCGGCTCCGACCCCGCTGACGCGCTCGGCCTGTTCGCTCTACTGCCTCGCGTCGCCGACGCCGTATCCGTCCCGGTGATCGCCGCTGGCGGCGTTGCCGACGGGCGTGGGATCGCCGCGGCGTTCATGCTCGGCGCGAGCGCCGTTCAGGTCGGCACCGCTTACCTCCATTGCCCGGAAAGCCTGATCCCCGATGCCCATCGCGCGGCGCTCGGCAAAAGCGACAGCCTGTTCACGAACCTCATCACCGGCGGCCTCGCTCGGGGCTTGCGCGGACGGCTGATGCGCGAGCTCGGCCCCGTGCGCAGCGAAGCGCCGCCATTCCCCCTCGCAAGCGCCGCGCTCGCACCGATTCGCGCCGCCGCGGAAGCAAGGGGCGAATATGGATTCGGCGCCATGTGGGCGGGCCAGGCAGCTGCGCTCGGCCGCTCGCTTCCCGCCGCCGAGCTTACCCGCAAGCTCGCCGCCGACGCGCTGGCGATCCTGGCTCGCGGCGCGTAGGGAACGGCCATGGAGATCGTCCCGGTCCCGGCCTTCAGCGACAATTACATCTGGCTCGTCCACGATGAGACGAGCGGCGAGACGGCGGTCGTGGACCCCGGCGATGCGACGCCGGTTCTGGCCGAAGCCGAGCGCCGCGGCTGGACCATCTCGCAGATCTGGAACACGCACTGGCATCGCGACCACACCGGCGGGAACCTGGCGGTCAAGGACGCAACCGGGGCCCGCGTCTCCGGCCCCTTGGCCGAAACCATTCCTGGCCGGGATGTCGACCTTGCCGAAGGCAGCGAGATCCGCCTCGGCGACCATATCGGCCGAGTGATTGAAGTCCCCGGCCATACGCTTGGCCACATCGCCCTCCTCTTCGACGAGGAACGCGTCGCGTTCGTCGGCGACACGCTTTTCGCCATGGGCTGCGGCCGCCTGTTCGAAGGGACGCCGCAGCAGATGTACCGCTCATTGCAGCGGCTGACCGAATTGCCGGAGGACGCGCGGCTCTTTTGCGCGCACGAATATACGCTGTCGAATGCGCGCTTCGCGGTTCACGCCCATCCGGCCGACCAGGCAACGGCCGAACGCCTCGCCGAGGTCGAGCAATTGCGCGGCGAAAACCGGATTACCCTGCCGACGACCGTGGCGCAGGAACGCCGCACCAACCCCTTCGTTCGAGCGAAAGACTGGGAAGAGTTTGCTCGTCTCAGGATAGAAAAGGACAGCTTTCGTTCATAAGCGGAAGCGCCAATGCTATGACGGGCATTGGGGGGAATATCAGGAGGTCGTCATGCGTGGCTTTTCTCTCCTCTTGCTCGGCGCGGCGCTAGGCTCATGCGCCGCCGTGCCGGGTTCTTCGGATCAGTCGGCGCGCAGCGCCAAGATGGAACGCCGGTTCCAGGAGCTGACCGCCAACAAGGTCGCCCAGCCCTCCGTCAATTGCCTCCCGGCCTATCGTTCGAGCGCCAACGACATGACGGTCATCGATGACCGCACCGTTGTCTTCCAGCAGAACAGCTCGCGCGTTTATGTGGCGCACATGCAGGGAAGCTGCCCGAACATTGGTGTCGGGCCTTACGCTCTGGTGACCCACCAAGTCGGCACCGCAAGCATCTGCCGCGGCGACATCGCCGACGTGGTCGACACGATGGCCCGTACGACGGTTGGAAGCTGTGTCTTTGGCGACTTTACACCTTATGTGCGGCCAGGCGCCTGACATGCGCCGGATCGCGATGGTCGGGCTGACTGCCGCGGTCGCCTCCTGCGCCGCGCCGGCCCCGTACCAGCCGAGCCCACGCACGCAGCAGCAGCTCAACCTTCTGCTCACCGGCAAGGTGGCGGGGAAGCCGATGAGTTGCCTGCCCAGCTACAACGCAAATGACATGCAGGTGATCGACGGGCGCAACGTCGCGTTCAAGCTCGGCTCGCGCACCGTTTATCTGATGCACCTGTCTGCGGGCTGCGACCTGCTCGGCAACGGCGGCTACGCGCTGGTGACGAAGCAGTTCGGCGGCCTTGGACTGTGCCAGGGCGACATCGCCCGCGTGTTCGACACGACCAGCCGCTTCACCGTCGGCTCTTGCGGCATCGAAAGCATCACGCCCTACACGACGCCGGGCCGGTAGCTTGTAGAAGCGCGAAACCGCGCTAAGCCTTCCTCAATTGTGGTGCGGGGGGAAGCGTATGCGTCGGTTCGGGATTGTATGTGCCGCGTTGATCTTGATGGGGGCGAGCGACAGCGTTGAACCGCCACGCACGCCGGAGGCGCAGGCCAAGCTCGACAAATGGCTTGAAGGGCGCGTTGCCGGTGAACCGAAAACCTGCGTCAAAACCGAAATCGTAACAAGCGCGATCGGCATCGACGACCGAACCATGCTGTTCAGGGATAGCCCGCGGATCTGGCGGACCGAGCTTCGCGCCAGCCTGCAATGCGGCCAGCTAGGAAAGCAGGCGACGATCCATACTGAAAGTGCCGCGAGCCGAGTCTGCAGCGGTCAGCAGCTGGAATTTTCCGACGGTGGAATTGATGGCGCCTGCGTGTTCGGCGACTTCACGCCCTACACCAAGTCCAAATAACCGCTTAGCGCCGATATAGCCCGAGAAGGCGCTCGCCGTAGACGTTACTGATGACGTGGCGCCGGATTTTCATCGACGGCGTCAGTTGCTCGTTGTCGATGGTGAAGGCTTCGTCGGCGAGGATGAAGCGGCGCACCTTTTCGATCACCGACAGGTCGGCGTTGACGCGGTCCACGGCGCGCTGGAGCCGTTGCTGGAGGTCGGGCTTCGACGCGATCTCCGGATCGGGGACGAGTAGCGCGACAAGGTGTGGCTGGCGATCACCGAACACCATCGCCTGCGCGATTTCCGGCTGGATGGTGAGGATCCCTTCGATCCGCTGCGGCGAGACATTGTCGCCCTTGTCATTGACGATCAGGTCCTTCTTGCGATCGGTAATCTTGATGCGGCCCTTTTCGTCGAAATGGCCGACGTCACCAGTCGCAAGCCAGCCGTCCTTCAGCACGCGCGCGGTCTCTTCCTCGTTGCGCCAATATCCATGCATGACGTTCTCGCCGCGCACCATGATCTCGCCATCCTCGGCAATGCGCACTTCGCAATTCTTGACCGGCGGCCCGACCGTATCGAGCCGGATGCCGACGCTCGGCCGGTTGCAGGCGATGACCGGCGCCGCCTCGGTCTGGCCGTAGCCTTGAAGGAAGGTGATGCCGAGCGACTGGAAGAAAATGCCGACGTCGGGATTTAGCGGTGCGCCGCCGGACACCCACGCCTTGACCCGCCCGCCGACTTTCTCGCGCACCTTCTTTCGCAGCGTTAGCGCGAGAAATCCGTCCATCGGCATGTCCCAGGGCTTCAATCGCCCATCATATTTGTCGCTGCCGATTTTGAGCGCCCGTGAAAGCAGATATTTGGAAAAGCCGCCACTTGCTTCGATGCCCTTCATGATGCGCGTTCGCAGCAGTTCGAACAGCCTCGGCACGACGACCATGATCGTCGGATGCACTTCCTCGATATTGGCGGCGAGTTTCTCGAGGCTCTCGGCGTAATAGATCTGCGCACCCAGCGCGACGGGGAAGTGCTGCCCGCCGCTATGCTCATAGGCATGGCTTGCCGGCAGGAATGACAGGAATAGCTCGTCGCCCCAGCCGAAGTCGGTCGAGATGATATCGGTGCAGCCTTCGAGGTTGTGGAGGATCGCGCCGTGATGCTGCTGCACCCCGCGCGGCGCGCCGCCAGTGCCGCTGGTGTAAATGATGCAAGCGAGGTCGCCGCGCTTCACCGTCGCGATGTCGCTGCGAAGCCTTTCGACATCGGCCTCGCCCTTGGTGAGTTCCGCCCAGTGATGGACGTTGACCCAATCCGGCGCCTGGCCGGCGCGGATTTCCTCCATGCCGATGATGTGATGACACTCGTCGGAATTGAAGACTGCCGGCACGAGGTTCTTCGCCAGCTTCTGCGACGAGACGATGACTGCGCGCGCGCCAGAATTCCCGAGCACGTGCGCGTGGTCCCGCGTCGTGTTGGTCGTGTATGTCGGGACGGTCACGCAGCCCGCCGCCATGATGCCGAGATCGGCGATCAGCCATTCGGGACGGTTCTCGCTGACCAGCGCAACGCGGTCTCCAGGCCTGATGCCGATGCGCTTAAGCCCGGCCGCAAGTGCCGCGACCTGCCGCGCAGCCTCGCCCCAGCTGATCGACCGCCACGCGCCTTCTCGCTTCGCCCACAAAAAGGGCGCATCGCCCTTCTCCGCCGCGCGGGTCAGGAACAGCGAAACGAGATTGTCGAAATGCTCAAGCTGCCGCGCCATGCACATCCTCCCCTAAGGCCGCGCTCTTTAGCGCAAAGGGCGATTGCTGCCACTCCTCGTGGACGCAGCCCTAAGGCTTCGCTAGTCGCGAAGGCCATGCGCTTGTCCCTGAAACTGCTCAGCGCGTTTGCCTGCGCTGCCCTCGCCGCCTGCACCGCCACGCCCGTTCCGCAAACGGCGGTCGCGCCGCGCCCAGCGACGGCTGAGCCGTTCGTCATTGCCGCCAACCCGCTCGCCGCCCAGGCCGGCCTGAACGTGCTGAAACGCGGCGGCAGCGCAGTCGATGCCGCGATCGCTATCCAGGCAATGCTGTCCCTCGTCGAGCCGCAGAGCTCGGGCGTCGGCGGCGGCGCCTTCTTGAATTATTTCGACGCGCGCACCGGCAAGCTCACGATCTACGACGGCCGGGAAGTCGCGCCGGCGCAGGCCACTCCGACCATGTTCGTCGGTCCTGACGGCAAGCCGCTACCCTTCGACACGGCGGTCGTCAGCGGCCGCGCGACCGGCGTTCCCGGCGCAGTGAAGATGCTGGCGCTCGCGCACGACGAGCATGGACGCCTGCCGTGGAACAGCCTGTTCGGCGATGCCGAGCGTACGGCGGATGAAGGTTTCATCGTTTCGCCGCGCCTTCAGCGCATGATCCACGCCGACTATGCCGAAAACCACGCGCCCGACGTCATCGCCTATTTCTCGAAAGCCGACGGCACGCTTCTCAGCACTGGCGACCGGCTGGTGAACAAGCCCTACGCCGACTTCCTCCGCCGTCTCGCCGCCCAGGGGCCGGTTGCGCTCTACGCCGGCTCGACCGCCGCGCGGATTATCGAGCGCACCCGACAGGGCGAGCTTTCCGGCACGATGACCATGGCCGACCTTGCCGCCTACCAGCCAGTGAAGCGCGAGGCGATTTGCGGCCACTACCGCGTCTACCTCCTGTGCGCGCCACCGCCACCCGCGAGCGGTGCCGGCCTCATCGAATTGATGGGCCTGCTCGAGCGCACCGACATCGCGCTGCGCGGCGCGAACGATCCCCAGTCCTGGTTCCTGTTCGCCGAGGCGAGCCGCCTGATGTACGCCGACCGCGACCGTTACATCGGCGATCCCCGCTTCGTCCGCGTTCCCGCGGCGGAGATGATCGACCCCGCTTATCTCGACCAGCGCGCGCAGAAGATCGGCGCGAGCGCCGGTGCGCCTCCTGCTGCGGGCGTCCCGGCCGGCGCAAAGGTCGCGGGCATCGACAGTACGCTGGAGCCGACCGGCACCTCGCACCTCATCGTCCGCGACGCCGAAGGCAATGTCGTGTCGATGACGACGACCGTCGAGAGCATCTTCGGCACTGGACGAATGGTCGACGGCTTCTTCCTCAACAACCAGCTGACCGACTTCTCCTTTTCCCCGGTCGACGACCAGGGCCGCCCGCTCGCCAACGCCGTCGCGCCGGGCAAGCGTCCGCGCTCGTCGATGACGCCGGCGATCCTGCTGACCAAGGACGGCAAGTTCGCCGGCGCGATCGGCTCGGCGGGCGGCAATTCGATCATCGCTTATGTCGCCAAGTCGCTGGTCGCCGCAGTCGACTGGAACATGCCCATGCCCCAAGCGCTCGCCGCGCCGAACCTCTTGGCGCGCGGTCCCAACTTCCAGGGAGAGGTGACGAAATTCTCGCCGGAGATCCTGGAAGGCCTGCGCCAACGCGGCATCCACTTGAAGCCCGGCCAAGGAGAGGACAGTGGCGTCACCGCAGTCCTTATCCGCAACGGCCGGATCGACGGCGCCGCCGATCCCCGGCGCGAAGGCGTAGTGCTGACGCTGCCGCGCTAGCGCTCGGTCCCGACAACCTCGGCGATATTGCTGAACCCTTCGCGTTCGACCCGCGCCGCGAGGTCGCGTACGATGCGCCGCGCAATGCCCGGCCCTTCGTAGACCATTGCCGAATAAAGCTGGATCAGGCTCGCACCGGCTCGAATGCGCTCCCACGCGTCGTCCGCACTCGCGATTCCGCCGACGCCTATCAGCGGCAATTCGCCGCCGCTCGCGGCGCGAAATTGACGCAGCGCATCAAGAGCGAGAGCCTTGAGCGGCGCGCCCGACAGGCCGCCTGCCTCACCGGCAAAGCGCGATCTGAGTGGCGGACGCGAAATCGTCGTGTTCGACACGATGAGCGCATCAATCGTTTGGTCGATCGCCGCACGAACGATCCGCTCATGATCGCCGGCTTCGAGATCGGGCGCGACCTTCAGAAACACCGGGGGCCCGCCCTCTGCGCGAGCCTCTTTCACCGCGCTCAACAATTCGACCAATTCACCGCCTGCCTGCAGATTGCGAAGGCCCGGCGTGTTTGGCGAGCTGATGTTGATGGTCAGATAGTCCGCGACCGGGCTCATTGCCCGAACGCCCGCCACATAGTCGGCAATGCGGTCGTCGCTGTCCTTGTTAGCGCCGACGTTCACGCCGACGATCCCCGCCGCGCGCTGGCGCCCGCTGAGCCGCTTCAGCGCGGACTGCTGACCCCCGTTGTTGAAACCCATGCGGTTGATCACCGCCTCGTCCTCGACAAGCCGGAACAGCCGCGGCTTCGGGTTTCCTGCCTGCGCCCGCGGCGTCAATGTCCCGACCTCGACGAAACCGAAGCCGAGGCTCAGCGCCGCCCCGAACACCTCGGCATCCTTGTCGAACCCAGCCGCCAGCCCCATCGGATTGGGAAAGCGCAGGCCCGCGACCGTCGTTTCCAAATTCGGCGTCGAAGGCGGCTTTGGCGTGAATGCCGTCCCCGCTCGCAGCCGCAGGCCCGCAATTGCCAGCCGATGCGCCCGCTCCGCGTCGAGGCGAAAGAGCAATGGCCGGATGGAGCTATAGAGCGACACGTGCCTGCATCTGTCATCGCGACCGCACCGAGGCAACCATCGCGTCCCGGCGGTTGAGTTTCGAGCCGAAACCTACTAAATCCTACCGTAGTGCTCCGAATTAAAAACAGATGCGTCTAACTCACCTCGCCGATTACGCGGTCGTCCTGATGACCGCCGCCGCTCGACGGCCCGCGGCCGCGCGCCTCAGCGCGACCGAGCTTTCGGCCGAGACGGGCGTGCCGCTGCCCACTGCGCAGAAGCTGATGGGCGTGCTTGCGGGCTCAGGCCTGTTGATCAGCGTCCGCGGCGCCGGCGGCGGCTTCACGCTCGCCAGGCCCGCCGAACAAATCAGTCTCGCGGATATCGTCGAGGCCGTCGAAGGCCCGATCGCGATGACGGTCTGCTCCGGCCACGAGGGCGTTTCCGACTGCGCGCTCGACGCGCACTGCCGGGTGAAGCCGCACATGGGCGTCGTCGGCACCGCCATTCGCGGCGCGCTCGGCGCCGTCAGCCTCACGGAGCTGGCGCGATGACCGACGACATCCGCAACCGAGAGGCGCACGAGGCCGCCGAGAAGCTCGCCGAATATGAATGGGGCTTCTCGTCTGACATCGAGCAGGAATTCGCGCCCAAGGGCCTCAGCGAAGACACTGTCCGCTTCATCTCCGCCAAGAAGGACGAGCCCGAATGGATGCTCGACTGGCGGCTCAAGGCCTATCGCGCCTGGCTGGAGATGGAGGAGGTCAGCTGGGCCAAGCTCGACATCCCGCCGATCGATTACCAGGACGCCTATTATTACGCGGCGCCCAAGGCGAAGCCGAAGCTCGCCTCGCTCGACGACGTCGATCCCGAAATCCTTCGCGTCTATGAAAAGCTCGGCATTCCGATCGAGGAGCAGAAGGTGCTCGCCGGCGTCGAGGGCGCGCGCAAGGTGGCGGTCGACGCCGTGTTCGACAGCGTATCTGTCGCCACCACCTTCCGCGAGGAGCTGAAGAAGGCCGGCGTCATCTTCCTCAGCATCAGCGAGGCGATCCGCGAATATCCCGATCTGATACGCAAATATCTCGGCAGTGTCGTTCCGCAGCGCGACAATTACTTCGCCTGCCTCAACAGCGCGGTCTTCTCTGACGGCACCTTCGTTTATGTGCCCCAGGGCGTCCGCTGTCCGATGGAGCTGTCGACCTATTTCCGCATCAATGCGGAGAACACCGGCCAGTTCGAACGCACCCTGATCGTCGCCGACAAGGATAGTTACGTCAGCTACCTCGAAGGCTGCACCGCGCCGATGCGCGACGAGAACCAGCTGCACGCGGCAGTCGTCGAGATCTTCGCGCACGAGGACGCGGAGGTGAAATATTCCACGGTCCAGAACTGGTATCCCGGCGACAAGGAGGGCCGCGGCGGCATCTTCAATTTCGTAACCAAGCGCGCGCTCTGCTCGGGCGACCGCTCGAAGGTCAGCTGGACCCAAGTCGAAACCGGCAGCGCGATCACCTGGAAATATCCAAGCTGCATCCTGAAGGGCGATGGCAGCGTCGGCGAATTCTACTCGGTCGCGCTGACCAATAATCGCCAGCAGGCCGACACCGGCACCAAGATGATCCACATCGGTGCGAACACGCGCTCGACGATCGTCTCCAAGGGAATCAGCGCGGGCAATTCGAACAACACCTATCGCGGACTGGTGCGCGTGCTTCCGCGCGCGGAAAATGTGCGCAACTTTACGCAGTGCGATTCACTGCTGCTCGGCGACCAATGCGGTGCGCACACCGTGCCCTATATCGAGGTGAAAAACCCGACCGCGACGATCGAGCACGAGGCGACGACGTCGAAGATCAGCGAGGACCAGCTTTTCTACGCGATGAGCCGCGGTCTCGATCAGGAAGCCGCCGTCGCGCTCATCGTCAATGGCTTCGCCCGCGAAGTGCTGAAGCAGCTGCCGATGGAGTTCGCGGTCGAGGCGCAGAAGCTGCTTGGAATCAGTTTGGAGGGTTCGGTCGGATGATGCCGTTGTTGTTCCTCGCCGCGGCGTCGGCAGATCTCGACGCTCTTGACCAGGCGGTGTCGAGTTGCGACCGAGCGGCGGCCAACCCGGTGTTCTCCGGCGAGGGCGCTCGGCGGAGTCAGTTCCTTCTCGACGCCTATCGCGAGCAAGAGTCTATTGTCACGGCGCGTGCCGACCTGTCCGATCGCCGCCGCGCGGCGCGTGAAGCGGGCTCTCTCAAGGCGGCCGACGACAAGCAGATGAAGCTTGAGGACGCCGCGCTCGAGGATCGCCAGCGCGCGCTCAACGACAAGCGCATGCTCGAAGGAATTCGCCAGGACGCGATGGACACGATGCGCCGCTACTTCCTCAACAATTGCCCCGCCGGGAAGGACATCGGCAAATAAGATGCTCGACATTTCGAACCTCCACGCGGCCGTCGCCGGCAAGCCGATTTTGAACGGCGTGACGCTGCATGTTCCCGCCGGCGAAGTGCACGCGATCATGGGTCCAAACGGCTCGGGCAAGTCGACGCTCGCTTACGTTTTGTCCGGCCGTCCCGGCTATGAAGTGACCGATGGCAGCGCGATGTTCGACGGCCAGGATTTGATCGCGCTCGCACCGCACGAGCGCGCCGCGGCGGGCCTCTTTCTCGGCTTCCAATATCCGGTGGAAATCCCCGGCATTTCCTATCTTCAATTCCTCCGCGAAAGCCTCAATTCTCAGCGCCGTTCACGCGACGAAGCAGAACTTAGCGGCGCCGAATTCATCAAGCTTGCGCGCGAGCAAGCAGCGCTCCTCGGCATGGACGCGGAGATGCTCAAGCGTCCAGTTAACGTCGGCTTCTCGGGTGGCGAAAAGAAACGCGCCGAGATGGTTCAGATGGGCATCATGAACCCCAAGTTCGCGCTGCTGGACGAGACCGACAGCGGCCTCGACATCGACGCGTTGAAGGCGGTCGGCGCGGGCATCAACCGCATCATGCGCGCCCCTGACAAAGGTGTGCTGTTGATCACCCACTATCAGCGCCTGCTCGACTATGTCGAACCGGACCGGGTGCATGTGCTGCGCGGCGGCCGGATCGTGCGCAGCGGCGGCCCCGAACTCGCGCTGGAACTGGAGCGCGAAGGCTATGCGGAGGCGGCTGCATGACCGCGCCATTTCCGACGCACAAACAGGAGGAATGGCGCTACGCCGACCTCGACGCGCTGAAGCCCGTTTGGGAGCAGTTCGCGGCGCCGATCACGCTCACTGTCGGCGCTGATGAAAGCTTCGAAGAAGTGTGGCTTCCGGTCGCCGACGACGTGCAGGTGAAGCGGGTGCAACTGTCGCTCGGCGCTGGTGCAAAGGCACGCATTTTCGCGCTCAACAATGCTGGGGTTTACGGTCGGATCGAACTCGATGTTTCGCTCGCCGAGGGCGCGGATTTCGAACTGTTCGGCGCCAATATCGGCACGGGCGTTTCGACCAACGAATTCGTCACCAACGTCAACCATGTCGGCCCCAACGGACGCTCGCGCCAGACCATCCGCAGCGTGCTCGGCGGCAAGGCCGTCGGCTCCTATCTCGGCAAGGTCGAGGTGGCGCGCGGCGCGCAGCAAACCGATGGCGAGCAGTCGGTGAAAGCCATGCTGCTCGACCGCGGCGCGACCGCCAACTGCAAGCCCGAGCTCGAGATCTACGCCGACGACGTGAAATGCGCGCACGGCGCCTCCGTCGGTGAGCTCGACGCCATGCAATTATTCTATGCCGAAACGCGCGGGATCGACCCGGCGAGTGCGCGCGCCTTGTTGCTCGAAGGCTTCATCATGGGCCTGTGGGACAGCGCGCAGGATGGGGAAGGGATCCGAACCGCGGCGCGCGACGCATTGCGGAGAATCGTATGAACGCGCCCATCCGCATCAACTCGCGCCTTGATGTGCGCAGCCAATTCCCGGCGATCGAGAATTGGCATTATCTCGACAGCGCCGCAACCGCGCAGAAACCGCAGGCGGTGATCGATGCGATCACCAATGCATACGCGTGCGATTACGCGACGGTGCACCGCGGCGTGTACCAGCGCTCGTCGGAAATGACGGTGCGTTACGAAGCGGCGCGCGCTGCTGCAGCAACGCTGATCGGCGGCGCACCGAACGAATTGATCTTCACGCGCGGTGCAACCGAGGCGATCAACCTCGTCGCGCGCACCCTGCCGAAGAACGGCCGCAACCGCGTGCTCGTCTCGCAGCTAGAGCATCACAGCAACATCGTGCCGTGGCAGCTCGCTGGCTTTGAGGTCGACGCGGTGCCGCTCACGTCTGACGGCCAAATCGATCTCGATGCCGCGGAAGTGATGCTCACGGAAGAGCATCGCATTGTTGGATTTGCGCACGTATCGAACGTTCTTGGCTCGATTCTCGACGCCAAGCGCGCGGCCGACATCGCGCATTCGAAAGGCGCGCTGCTTCTAATCGACGGATGCCAGGCAGTACCGCGCGTCAATGTGAACATTGGGAACATTGGCGCCGACTTTTATGCCTTCTCCGGCCACAAGCTTTACGGCCCGACCGGGATCGGCTGCCTCTGGGGCCGTTCCGACCTACTGCAGCAAATGCCTCCGTGGCAGGGCGGCGGCGCGATGATCGACGAGGTCAGGTTTGAACGATCGACCTTCCTCAATCCGCCGGCGCGGTTCGAAGCCGGGACGCCGCACATCGTCGGCGCAGTCGGGCTCCATGCGGCAATCGACTGGGTGCAGAACCTATCGCTCGACGCAATCCACGCGCACGAAGCCGCGCTCGTCGCGGAGGCACGGGACGCGCTTCGCCGAGTCGACGGCGTGACGATATACGGCCCTGAGGACAGCGCCGGAATCGTCAGCTTCAACGTCAACGGGGTGCATCCGCACGACACGGCCACCATATTGGATGACGCGGGCGTCGCTGTCCGCGCCGGGCATCATTGCGCGCAACCCCTGATGCGCGTGCTCGGTGTCCAGGCGACGGCGCGCGCGAGTTTTGCGGCGCACAGCGACACCTCGGACATCGAAGCGCTGGTGCGTGGCATCGAGCAGGTCAAACGGGTTTTTGCATGAACGAGGAACGCAAGATCGAGACGGAGGAAGTGACGGGTGTGCCGACCCCGCCGCGCGCTCGCGTAGTGCCCGAGACGACCACGGAAACCTTTGAGCGCAAGCGCGACTATCTCGCCGGCTTCCTGTCGGGCGAAAAAGAAGAGGAGCCCAAGGGCGGCGCCGGAAGCGACCTGCAGGCCACCGTCGTCGAGGCGCTGAAGTCGATCTATGACCCCGAAATCCCCGTCGACATCTATGAGCTCGGCCTGATCTACAACGTCGAGATCAGCGAGGATGGCGACGCTACGATCACCATGACGCTGACAACGCCGCACTGCCCGGTGGCGGAATCGCTGCCGCAGGAGGTCGAGCTGCGCGTGCTGTCGGTGCCCGGCATCCGCGACGCGGTCGTCAATCTGGTCTGGGATCCGCCGTGGGATCCGTCGAAGATGAGCGACGAGGCTCGCCTCGAATTGGGAATGCTATGAACAAGGAAACGAAAGTCCGCGCACGTCCGGCCGCGATCACGCTGACCCCCCGCGCCGAATCCCGCATCGCGGAACTCATGAGCCGCGCGCCCGAAGGCGCGATCGGCGTCAAGCTATCGACGCCGCGCCGCGGCTGCTCGGGCCTCGCTTATTCGGTCGATTATGTGTCCGACGAACAGCCCTTCGACGAGAAGATCGAAACGCCCGGCGGAACCTTCTACGTCGACGGCGCTTCCGTGCTCTATCTCATCGGCTCGACAATGGACTGGCGCGAGGACGATTTCGCTGCCGGCTTCGTGTTCGAAAACCCCAACGCGAAGGGCGCCTGCGGCTGCGGCGAAAGCTTCACCGTCTGACCGCATAATGGTATGATCGCCGCGAAAGGAGACTCTAATGCTCCTCATGGCCGCCGCGCTCATCTCCATATCCGCATCGAAGGCGACTGGGCCGCTCGCGCAACCGAAATCCTGTCCGCGTACCACCCGCTACTACGCCTGGGATCGCGATAAATCCATCGCTCCGCGCAAGCTCGCGCAGCTTCCGCCGGCCAACATCTACGCCACCGTCTACCGTCGCGTGGACGGATGCGAAGTGCCGCTAGTCGTCAAATATGGAGTCGGCGGCCGGTAACGAGTCACGCATCAGCCGAGGGGGAAACGGCATGTCACGAACGGCAACGCTTCTTTTCGCCATCATCTGCTACGCGATCTTCTTCGCGACCTTTCTCTACCTGATCGTCTTCGTCGGCGACTTCGCCTTCGCGACGGTGACCGTCGATAACGGACCGCAGGCTCCGCTCGCCGTCGCCCTCGTCGTCGATATTGCGCTGATGGCGCTCTTCGGGCTGCAGCACAGCATGATGGCAAGGCCTGCGTTCAAGGCGAGGTGGACGCGCATCGTTCCTCCCGCAGCCGAACGTAGCGTGTACGTCCTCGCGGCGAGCATCGCGCTGATGATCCTGTTCCTGGGATGGCGCCCGATCGACACGATCGTCTGGAACTTCACCAACCCAATCCTCCACGACCTCATCTGGGTGCTGTTCTGGGCGGGTTGGGCAACGGTGCTGGTCAGCACCTTCCTCATCAATCATTTCGAGCTGTTCGGTCTGCAGCAGGCGTGGTTCCACGTCAGCGGACGCCAGGCCGCAAAGCCCGAGCTGCGCCAGCCAGTGTTCTACCGCTACGTCGCGCACCCGCTCTATAGCGGCTTCTTCCTCTCCTTTTGGGCAACGCCGGAAATGACCGCGGGACACTTGCTCCTCGCGCTTGGCCTGTCGGCCTACATGCTGATCGCTATCCGATATGAGGAGCACGACCTCACCAACCAGTTTGGCGAGGAGTATCGCCGCTACCGGTCAAGCGTGGGCGGGTTGATCCCGCGATTCAGGCGACGGGACCGAAATCCCGCCGCCTGACCCCCTGATTCCGTCTAGAAAGCGAGGTTGAAGCGAAGTGCCGCGCCCGTGTCGTCGCTTGCGGCGGCGATATGGCCAGGCTGACGCCGGTAAAAGATATTGCCGCCGAACCAGGCGCGGTCGCCTAGCAGGCTCGCGCCGTAGCTCAGCTCGGTGTCGATCTCCCGCCCGCTCGGCGTCAACGACATGGTGGTCAGCATGTCGGTCGCCGACAGCGTCGCGTAATCGTAGGACGTCGGCAGCATCATCGCGAAGCCGCCATGCTCGACGCGCAACGGCTGCGCGATGCGCAGGCCGAGCCGATCGCTGCTTCCAAACAGACCCAGCTTCGACAGATCGAAGCCGTAGGCCGCCGTCTGGAACCTACCCGCCGCGAAGTCGGTCCAACCACGCCGCGCCGTTAGCTCAGCGCTCCATCCCTTACCGAAGTCGTGCCGCGCGTCCGCGTCGAGGAACAAGGTCGTCGCGTCGCCGCCGCCCAGCGCGCCGGTCATCCGGCCGCCGAGCAACGTCTGCTTCTCTTCAAGCCGGCTGACGCCAGCCGAAAGCCAGTTGCTGCCGAACGTGCGATCGACCGCGACGCTGGTGTAGCGATAGGGTGAACCGGTCGCGCTGGTCTTCACTTCCTGCCAGACGTTCCCGCTCTCCCCCGAAAGGGTGACGCCGGTGCGGCCAAACGAATGGCGGATGGCTAGGCTACCGTCGCGTGAGGCGGCGAAGCCGGGATCGCCAGCGATGTCCTTCGCGATCAGGAAGGCGCAAGTCATTGCGCCATTGAGGCGGCGCTCCATCGCTTTCGATCCTTCGGCCATGCCGAATGCGACGGCTGTCTCGCGATCGATCCGCGCCACCGCCGATCCCGCGATCAGCCGTGCCTTGCGGGCGTCCTGCGGACCGATGCCGAGGCGGTCGAGCGCGAATCCGTCGATGAGATCGTGGCGCTCGGTTACCGTCATGGCGATGCTGATCGGGCCGGCGCTGCTGCCTGCGACTTTCACGTCATTCTGCAGCGACCGCGCAAGCGGATGGTCCACCTGCGCGCTGCGCAGCGACTTTGCCAAGTCCATCACATAAGCGCGGTCGTAGCCGTCGAGCACAATTGCGCCGAGCGACTGTCCAGTCTGTGCTGCGTCGCCCGCCGCCGACGGCAAGTCGCCGCCGGTGCCGGCCACTGCAACCTTGCTGTCCGCCATGCTGAGCGCGCCCTGCGGCTTGAACGCATTCTGGATGTTTAGCCGGCCGCGGCCATATACTGGATCGGTACCTGCTGTTCCAAGATCGTCGGCGCTGCTCAGCAATATCTCGACGATCTGCTTGCCCGTCAGGCTCGGGAACGCCTGCGCCATGAGCGCAACTGCGCCGCTGATCACCGGGGCCGAGAAGCTGGTGCCCGACCAACGAAATTGCGTTCCGGTCTGGTCCGGCGCGCGGTCGTTCTCGCCGACCGCCGTCAGGTAATATGCCGCGCCAGTACCCGCCTGGTCGGAGAAGGTCGAAATTTGCCCCGTGGCGCCAACGGACCCGGCAATGATCACGCTTCCGGGAAACTGCTGCGCAGGCGTGAGTGCGAAAGCGTCCGGGTTGGGCGTGCTGTCGTTGCCGGCGGAGATGACGATGACAACGCCCGCGCTCACGGCACGCTGCATCGCCGACAGAAGGACAGCCCCGGGCTGCGAACCGCCGAGAGACAGGTTGATGACCTTCGCACCGGCTGAGCGCGCGGCGTCGATCCCTGCCGCAATCGAATTGTCGTAGAAGGTGCAGCCGTCGGTCTGCGAGCAGGTGCCGGGCTGATCGGCGCGTTCGCTGACGATCGTCGCGTCGAACGCCACGCCCATCGTGTCAACGCCATTCCGGGCCGCAGCCGCTACCGCGCTGACGGCAGTGCCGTGACCGCCTTCGTCGCTAATGCCGCGTGACGCGGCAACGTCGCCGCTGGCAGGGTCGATGCGACCCGCGAACTCGGCGAGCGCGGGATTGATACCGCTGTCGACGACGCCGATCTTCACACCCTTGCCCGTCGCGCCCGCGTTGTAGGCTGCAATCGCATTGGCGGCGACGCTGTAGCCGGAACTGCGATACTCGGCCGTGTCGTATCCCCCCGTCGGGGTCGGCGTGGGCGTCGGCGTAGGAGTTGGCGTTGGCGTTGGCGTTGGCGTGGGAGTCGGCGTCGTTGGCGCGATCGGGATCGGCTGGACGCCGCCGCCCCCGCCTCCACCGCACGCCGTAAGTCCCAGTGCAAACACAACCGCGCACGAAGACGTGCCCAACAGGCGCCTATTCATGATCCCTCCACCCAAACCGTTGAAAACGCACGGCTTCTCGGCAACAATTATGCTTTCTAATTCCTTTCAATTTGCTGAAGGGCCGAAAGCGTCTAGGGCACCGGCGGCCATGGACCCGCGCTTCGCTCACATCCGCGACTGGATCTTCGACCTCGACAATTGCCTGTACCCGGCGGGCAGCCGGCTGTTCGAGCTAATCGACCAGAAGATGACGGCCTATATCGAGCGTCTGCTCAACGTCGACGCGATCGAAGCCCGTCGTATTCAGAAGATGCACTTCCATGGGTCCGGCACCACGCTCGCGGGGTTGATGAAGCATCACGACGTCGATCCCCATCATTTCATGGGCGATGTGCACGATGTTCCGCTCGATCGGCTCACCCAGGACGACCGCCTCGTCGCGGCCATAGGTCGGCTGCCCGGCCGGAAGTTCATTCATACCAACGGTAATGCCGATTATGCGTGGAAGGTACTCGACCGGCTCGGGCTGGCGGCTGAGATCGATCACCTCCACGACATCTTCGCGGCTGACCTCACGCCAAAGCCCGAGGCGCATGGCTATCGGAAGCTGCTCGATCAGTTCGGCGTCGAGCCGACGCAGGCGCTGATGGTCGAGGACATGGTCCGCAACCTGACACCGGCCAAGCAGCTCGGCATGACCACGGTCTGGGTCGACAACGGGTCTGAGCGCGGCAATCACGGCTATGACGAAGCGATCGTCGATTACCGGATTACCGATGTCGGCGAGTGGCTCGACAGCATTGTGGGGAATGACGAATGAATGAGCAGCTGCAGTCCGTGATCGAGCGCGCATGGGACGAGCGGGACTCGATAGGCCCGTCGACCAAGGGCGAAGTCCGGCACGCCGTCGATGCCGCACTCACCGCGCTCGACAGCGGCGGCGCCCGCATCGCGGAGAAGAATGGCGACGAGTGGACCGTCCATCAGTGGCTGAAGAAGGCCGTGCTCCTGTCCTTCCGGCTCAATCCCATGGAAGCGATTTCCGGCGGCCCCGGCGGATCGCACTGGTGGGATAAGGTGCCTTCGAAATTCGCCGGCTGGGGCGAGAGGGAATTTGCGGATGCCGCCTTCCGCGCGGTGCCTGGCGCTATTGTCCGCCGCGGTGCTTACATCGCGCCTGGCGCTGTGCTGATGCCGAGCTTCGTCAACATCGGTGCGCGCGTCGGGGAAGGCACGATGATCGATACCTGGGCGACCGTGGGCAGCTGCGCCCAGATCGGCAGCAACGTCCACATCTCCGGCGGCGCCGGGATCGGCGGGGTGCTCGAGCCGCTTCAGGCTGGCCCGGTCATCATCGAGGACGATTGCTTTGTCGGCGCTCGCTCCGAAGTCGCCGAGGGCGTGGTTGTCGAGCGCGGATCCGTGCTTTCGATGGGCGTCTTCCTCGGCGCCTCGACCAAGATCGTCGACCGCGCGACAGGCGAAGTCTACTACGGACGCGTACCGGCTTATTCGGTCGTCGTTCCCGGCGCATTGCCGGGTAAGGAAGGCGGCCCGTCGCTTGCCTGCGCGGTGATTGTGAAGCGTGTCGACGAACGCACGCGATCAAAAACCAGCATCAATGAGCTTCTCCGCGACTAATAAGCTCAGCTTATAGGCAGGACTCCACCATTTGTTGGCGGCGCACCGTGCCGCTCCATAGCTTCACGGGCTATGAAACCCGTTCCTCCCCAGTCGTTTGACCGCAAGCAGGCGGAAGCCGCTGCGCCCCTCCCCGCTCATGACGCGCACGTGATTCGTACCGTCATGAACCGCAGCGACTGGCTGATCCTTGGCGTGCTCGCGCTCATCTGGGGCGGGGCCTTCTTCTTCATCGGCGTCGCCGTGAAGCATGTGCACCCGCTGACTTACGTCTGGCTGCGGCTGACCATCGCCGCCGTGGCGATGTGGGCATTCCTTCGCTTCAAGGGACAACCGCTTGGCCTGCCGAAAGGCGCCTGGGGTTCGATCTTCCTGCTCGCAGTGCTTAACAATGCGCTGCCGTTCACGCTTTTCGGCTGGGGCCAGACGCACATTGCGAGTGGCCTCGCCGCGATTCTCAACGCCACCACCCCGATCTGGGGCGTGATCGTTGCTCACTTCCTCACCAGCGACGAGCGCATGAGCCCGCGCAAGATCGCCGGCGTCGTCCTCGGCTTCGGCGGTGTCGCGACAATGATCGGCCCGTCGCTACTATCGAGCATCGGCACCAGCGCGCTGGCCCAGCTCGCATGCGTCACCGCATCGCTCAGCTATGCGCTCGCCGCCGTCTGGGCCCGCCGGTTCCGCCGCCAGGGCATTTCGCCGCTGAGCGTCACCACGGGCCAGCTCACCGCCGGCGCCCTCGTGATGCTCCCGGTTTCGATGATCTTCGACCAGCCCTGGACCCGGCCGCTGCCGCCCCTCGGCGCATGGGGCGCCATCGTCGCGCTCGCGCTCCTCTGCACGGCGTTCGGCTACGTCCTTTACTTCCGGCTGATCGACAAGGCCGGTGCGACCAATGCGCTGCTGGTGACCCTTCTCGTACCGCCGGTCGCAATCCTTCTCGGCGGGCTGTTCCTTCACGAAACGCTGGCGCCGCAGGATTTCCTCGGGCTCGCCCTGATCGCGCTTGGCCTTGCCGCGATCGACGGGCGACTGCTCAGAGCTTTCCCGATGCGCCGGCTTCGGACAGTAGTTTAGCGGCCTCGGCGCTCGTCCAATCTAGATCGCCGACGTAGCGCCAGACTTCCTTGCCCTGCGCGTCGAGCAGGATCGTCGTCGGCAAAACCGTGTCGGGCCCAAGCGCGCCCGACAAGGCCATCTTCTCGTCCTGGTAAGCACCCAGTGTCTGGATCTTGTGCGCTTCCAGAAAGGCCTCGACCGATGCGTGCGGGCCGCTGTCCTGGCTGACCGCGATCACCTGCACGCCCCCAGCCTTCTGTTGCGCTGCCGCTAGCCGGTCGAGCGTCGGCAACTCCTTGACGCAGGGCGCGCACCAGGTCGCCCACAGATTCACCAGGACCGTCTTGCCCATTAGCTCTGCAAGGCTGGCGTCTTCGCCGTCCGCGCTCTTGAACGTCGCGTCTGGCGCCGCCTGCCCGCGATGGCTGCGGTCGACGCCCTTTACCGGTCCGGCGGGCTGTTCGCTGGCAGCAACATTCTCCGCCGGCGATTGTTCGGCTGGCTTGTGGCAGGCGCTGACGGCGAACAAGACGGAGCAAATGAGCAAGGTGCGCATGATCGGCGGCGCTAGCGCAAGCTACGGCGAACGGCTAGTCGAGAGCCCGATGCAGACCTCGCGCCTCCTGCCCCTCGCCGCGCTGATTGCGCTTGGAAGCTGCGGCCACGTTGCGGAGTTGAAGCCGCCTACCGGGAAGGCTCTTCCGGTCAAGCCGTTGATGGCGAAGACCGCGCCCGATGCACGCGAGCTGCTGACGCCCCCGCCCTATGCGCGGCCCAACCGCGTCGACGAACTCATCCGCCAGCCGCGGGAGCGCCAGCCCGACCCATTCGACCTGCCGCCGCCGACCGGCGGTGTGGCGCCTTCGCTTCCTGCCGGATCGGACCCTCAGCCGGTCACCAACGAGACCGGCCCTTCAACACCCGGAGATTGAGCCCGCATGTCCAATCGCGTTCGCAAGGCGGTGTTCCCCGTCGCCGGCCTCGGCACCCGCCTGCTTCCGGCCACCAAGACGATCCCGAAAGAGATGATCACGGTCGTCGACCGTCCGCTCATCCAGTACGCGGTCGATGAAGCGCGCGAAGCCGGGATCGAACAGATGATCTTCGTCACCGGCCGCGGCAAGTCCGCGCTGGTCGACTATTTCGACGTGGCGTTCGAGCTCGAAGCGACGATGCGCGGCAAGAGCAAGAGCCTGGACATACTGGAACCATCGAACGCACGCTTCGGCGAGATTGTCTCCGTCCGCCAGCAGCAGCCGCTCGGCCTCGGCCACGCCGTCTGGTGCGCCCGGGACATCGTCGGCGACGAGCCCTTCGCAGTCCTGCTCCCCGACGAGCTGATGTACGGCAAGCCCAACTGTCTCACCCAGATGGTCGAGGCGTTCGAGCGCGTTGGCGGAAACATCGTCGCGGCGCTCGAAGTACCCGACAGCGAAACGCATCAGTACGGCGTCATCGATCCTGGCGAGACCAATGGTCTGCTGACAGAGATCCGCGGTCTGGTCGAAAAGCCGAAGCCCGGCACGGCGCCCTCAAACCTAATGCTTCCCGGCCGCTACATCCTTCAACCCGAGGTGATGCGCGAGCTCGACGCTCAGGAAACGGGCGCGGGCGGCGAAATCCAGCTGACCGATGCAATGGCCAAGTTGATCGGAAGGCAGCCATTCCACGGCTACCGCTTTAAGGGCGAACGTTACGACTGCGGCAGCGCAGCGGGCTTCGTTATCGCCAACCTTGCGATGGCGGTCGAGCGGGAGGACGTCGGACCGAAGGTCCGCGAGTTCATCGCGACGCTTTAGATTTCACTTCGGCGAGCTGGTCCTTGAGTTCCCCGATCTGGATGGCGCGTTCGACGATGCGCGCGTCCAGCACCGCATTGTCTTCGCGCAGCCGCTGGAGGGTGCGCGCCCGGTCAAGCCGGCGCTCGATCCGCGCGAACAGCACCTCGAAGTGGAACGGCTTCAGGATCACATCGTCGGCGCCCGCTTCATAGGCCTCGACCGCGCCCGCCGGCTTCGACTTGCCGGTAATCAGCATCACCGGGAGCTCGCGCCAGATCGCCTCACCGCGGATCACGCGCGCGAGATCCGCGCCGCTCATGCGCGGCATATAGAGTTCGGCGAGAACCAGATCGATCGGCTGGCGATGAAGCTCGGCCACGGCCGCCTGCCCGCAATCCGCTGCCGACACGCGATAACCCGCCTCAACCAACCGCCGTGTGAGCACGCCGAGGTTCGTCTTGTTCGGATCAACCACGAGGATGCGCGGCCGCTCTTCGGGCACAGTTGGAAAGCGAATATCCATCCAGGTTTGACTACGCGAAGATGGTTAATAGCCGATAACCGCGCCTTAAGGCTCCAGCTCGACGTCCCAGTAGAGATAGTCGCGCCAACTCTGGTGCAGATAGTTTGGCGGGAATGCGCGGCCGTGCTCCTGCAGCTGCCAGCTTGTGGGACGGATCGGCTCGTGCATGATGTGCATGTGCGCTTCCGCGGGCGTCCGGCCGCCCTTGCGCAGGTTGCAGGGCGCGCAGGCAGTCGCGACATTTTCCCACATCGTGCGGCCGCCTTGCGCGCGCGGCACCACGTGATCAAACGTCAGCTCCTTGTGCGACCCGCAATAGACGCAACGAAATTTGTCGCGGAGGAAGAGGTTGAACCGGGTGAACGCCGGATATTCGTTCGGCTTCACGAATTGGCGAAGCGCGATCACCGATGGCAGCTTCAGCGCGGTGCTCGGACTGTGCACCTCGCGCTCGTAATGAGCGACGACGTCGACGCGTTCGAGGAACATCGCCTTGACCGCGGTCTGCCATGGCCACAGCGAAAGCGGATAATAAGACAGCGGCGTATAGTCGGCGTTGAGAACCAGCGCCGGGCAGCTATCGGGATGGCGGATCAGCTCGGGGTGATACATACGAAGCCAGCACAGCCTTTCGTTCGGTTCGAACCGAACTGCTGCTCCCCGGCCTCGTCGCACTCAAGGAGGAGAGGGCGGCGCGGCCCGTCTTCCCTTGTTGACCACCGGATGCCAACCCGGCGTGACATGCGCATGACACCACTTTCACTGACTCAGCGTCAAGAGTCCTTTGCGCAACAGGTCAAATGTTCATAACCCGCTTCGCCCCCAGTCCGAGCGGCCGGCTGCACCTCGGCCATGCTTACAGCGCCGCGATCGGCCATGCGCGGGCGCGGGAGAGTGGCGGCAAGTTCAGGCTGCGGATCGAGGATCTCGACCAGACCCGCTGTAAGCCGGAGTTCGTGGATGGCATCTTCGAGGACTTGCGTTGGCTTGGTCTCGACTGGGAGGAGCCGGTTCTTGTCCAATCTGAGCGCACGGCTGCCTACGCGGATGCCCTCGAGCAATTGAAGTCGGAAGGCCTCGCATACCCCTGTTTCTGCACCCGCGCCGACATTGCCCAATCGCTCACAGCGCCACATGGCGATGCCGCGACCAGCTATCCGGGCACCTGCCGCGGTCTGGCCGACGATCCTGAGCGCCGGGCGGCGACTCCCCATTCGTGGCGGCTAGACTCCGCAAAGGCGCTGGGAATGACGGGCCTGCCGAGCTGGCGCGAGGCCGACGGCGCGGAATTCACCGCTTCCGGGCGGGACATCGGCGACGCCATCCTCGCGCGCAAGGACGCACCCGCTTCCTATCATCTCTCCTGCGTCGTCGACGATGCGGCGAGCGGCGTGACGATGGTCGTCCGCGGCGCCGACCTCCGCGCCTCGACGCCCGTCCAGCGGCTGCTCCAGATACTGCTCGACCTCCCCGAGCCGGTATATCTTCATCATCAGATCGTCGCGCACGAGGAGGGACGGCGCCTCGCCAAGCGCGACCTCGCGCCGACGCTCGCCGCAATGCGGGATGGCGGCATCGACGGGCCCACCCTCGCGGTGCAGCTCCTTACCGGCCTTCTCCCGTCTGGCTTTCGGCTTCAGGAAGCCTAAATAGCGCCCATGACTCCGAATGTGATCCTGATCGTTCTTCTGGTCTTGGCAATGGGCGCAACGGCCTATGTCCTCGTGCGCGGCGTCATCGCCATGGCATCCGGCAAGGACGTCACCGGCGAGCAACAGCAGGACTACATGCGCAAGCGCGTGCTGTTCCAGGCGGTCGCGATCGTCATCGTGATCCTCATCCTCGTCGTCGCCGGCCAGGCCGGCCACTAAGGCTTGGTCAAGCTCAATAAGATCTACACGCGCACGGGCGACGCCGGCACCGCCGGCCTCGTCGACGGCTCGCGCGTAAGCAAGTCGAGCGCGCGTATGTCGGCCATCGGCGAGGTCGACGAAGCCAATGCCGCCGTCGGGCTCGCCATTTCCGCGATCGACGATGAGGCGCTGAAGCGGCGGCTTCTCACGATCCAGAATGACCTGTTCGATCTCGGCGCCGACGTCGCGACGCCGGGTGAAATCGACGGCGCGCTTCGCATCGTCGCCCCGCAGGTCGAACGGCTGGAGCAGGAGATCGACGCGATGAACGCCGATCTGCCCCCGCTGACCAGCTTCATTTTGCCAAGCGGTTCGGCGGGCGTCGCCGCGCTGCACCTCGCCCGCGCCGTCGTTCGCCGTGCCGAGCGCGCGGCCGTCGCGCTCAACGAGAGCGAGCCCCTAAACCCGCAGCTTCTCGCCTACCTCAACCGCTTGTCCGACCATCTGTTCGTTGCCGCGCGCCATGTCGCCGCAAGCGAAGATGGCGACGTCCTTTGGCACCCGGGCGCGACGCGCACCTAGACCAAAGACAGTGTCGCTGGAGCGGCACAAAGCCCCCAGATAGCCGTTGTGCCGCCGTTCCAAATCATGACGGAGGCCGCGTGGCCCTCACTGCCATTGCTCTGAACTGCACCTTGAAGCGCAACGGGAAGGAGCCCTCATCCACCGACAAGATGATCGACCTGCTCGCCGGCGAGATGTCGAAACGTGGCGTCTCGCTCACCGAGACGATCCGCGTCGCCGACTATGACGTGTTTGCAGGCGTCACCTCCGATGAGGGTGAAGGCGACGCGTGGCCCGATATTCGGAAGCGCATCCTGGCTGCGGACATTCTGATCTTCGGCACGCCGATCTGGATGGGCCAGATGTCCAGCATCGCCAAGCGGGTGCTCGAACGGATGGACGCGTTCCTCAGCGAGACCGACGACGCCGGCCGGATGCCGAGCTTCGGCAAGGTCGCGGTCGCCGGCATCGTTGGCAATGAGGACGGCGCGCACCATATTGCCGCGACCGTGTTTCAGGCACTGAACGACGTGGGCTGGACGATCCCCTCGGCCGCTTCGGATTATTGGGTCGGCGAGGCGATGCAGGACAAGGATTTCAAGGATCTGCCGCAAGTTCCGGAACCGGTTGCCAAAGGCGCGGCGATGCTCGCGGCAAATGCAGTACATCTTGCGACTGTGCTAAGGGCGCAGCCCTACCCGGGGATTCCGGAGGCCAAGTGACCGCAACGACCGCGATTTCGCGCCGATCATCGGACGTATCGGACTTGCGCTCGCGCCTGTTTGTGACGCGCCAGCTCACGCTCGACCTCGCCGCGCCACTGAGCGATGCCGATGCGACGATCCAGCCGTTCGACGACGCCTCGCCGGCAAAGTGGCATCTCGCGCACACCACCTGGTTCTTCGAAACCTTTGTGCTGCGCGACCACGTGCCCGGCTACCAGCCGTTCGACGAGCGCTGGGCGTTCCTGTTCAACAGCTATTACGAAGCCGAAGGCCCGCGCCACGCGCGGCCTCGGCGCGGCATGCTCAGCCGCCCGTCGCTCGATCAAGTTCGCGCTTATCGCTTGCATGTCGATGAGGCACTCGACGCCGCGTTTGCCAGCTTGCCGCCGTCAGCCCTCGCCCTGATCGAACTCGGCATCAACCACGAGCAGCAGCACCAGGAGCTGTTCCTCACCGACATCCTCGCAACGCTTGCCGCAAATCCACTCGAACCGGCTTATGCCGAGGCAGGTCCATCGCCTTGCTACGCGATCGAGCCGCTGACCTATCATCGCGGCCGCGACGGCATCGTCGAGATCGGTGCGAACGGTGACAGCTTCGCCTTCGACAGCGAGACGCCGCGCCACCGCATCTTCCTGTCCGGGCACCAGCTCGCCAATCGCCGTGTCACCAACAAGGAGTGGCGCGAGTTCATTGCGGAGGGCGGATATCGTACCGCGACCCTGTGGTTGTCCGAAGGATGGGATTGGGTGTGCCGCGAGGAAATTCAGGCGCCGCTTTACTGGGGCAGGAACGAGACCGAATTCACCCTCGCCGGCCGCCGCGAGATCAATCCCGCCGCGCCGGTCGCCCACATTAGTTACTTCGAAGCCGACGCCTTCGCCCGCTGGGCCGGCGCGCGCCTTCCGACCGAAGCGGAATGGGAAGACTTTGCTGCCTCCGCAGACCCGAACCTCGGCAACCAGCTCGATGAGGCTGGGTCCGCCATGCCTCGTCCCGGCGGCGGCATGTTTGGTGACGTCTGGGAATGGACGCAAAGCGCTTTCGCTTCCTATCCCGGCTTTGCTCCGGTCGAAGGCGCCGTCGGTGAATACAACGGCAAGTTCATGTGCGGGCAGTTTGTGCTGAAAGGGGCCAGCTGCGCGACACCACGGGGGCACAGCCGCGCCTCCTACCGCAACTTTTTCCCGCCCAGCGCGCGCTGGCAATTTACGGGGGTTCGCCTTGCTCAAGACGCTTGATCCCCAGACCCAGGCGTTCCGTGACGATGTGATCAAGGGGCTCTCGTCGCCGACCCCCGCGATCCCCGCGCGATGGCTCTATGACCATCGCGGGTCGGAGCTGTTCGACGACATCACGCGCCTCCCAACTTATTACCCGACGCGCACAGAGACCGCGATCTTCCATGACATCATGCCGGAGGTCGCCGCGCGTGTGCCAAAGGGCGCGGTGGTGGTCGAGTTCGGCGCCGGCTCCGCGACCAAGACGCCGATCCTGCTGGAAGCCATCGCGCCCGCCGCTTACGTGCCCGTCGACATCTCCGGCGACTATCTGGAAAAAAGCGCCGCCGACCTTCAGCAGCGCTTTCCCTCCATCGATGTGATCCCCGTCACGGCGGATTTCGCACGGCCGTTCACGCTTCCGGGCGGCATCGACCATCTGCCCAAGCTCGGCTTCTTCCCCGGATCGACCATCGGCAATTTCGTGCCGTGGAGCGCAACCGACCTGCTCCGTCAGTTCCGCGCCTTGCTCGGTCCGGGCTCGCAGCTGCTCATCGGCATGGACCGGGCAAAGCCGGTCGATCGCTTGCTCGCCGCCTATGACGATCCGGAAGGCGTCACCGCCGCGTTCAACCTCAACCTGCTCGAACGGATCAACCGCGAGCTCGATGGCGACATCCCGGTTGATGCCTTCCGCCACCAGGCGCGCTGGAACGACATCCTCTCGCGCATCGAGATGCACCTGGTCGCCACCCGGGACGTCGAGTTCGGAATCGCTGGGCACAGTTTCAGCTTCGCAGCAGGCAAGTCGATTCATACCGAGAACAGCCACAAGTACGGCCCGCGCGGCGGTCGCGTTCTTCTGCTCGCCGGCGGCTGGACGCCGCATGCCGAGTGGACCGACGGCGACGGCGACTTCGCCGAGGTCCTTGCAGTGGCCGAGCCGGAGAGGTTTGCGCCCTAACGGTCGCCCGGCTAAGCCGCCGCGATGGTATACGCACTCGTCGGAATCGCCGATCTACTGCTCAAGCTCATTACCTGGATCATCATCGGCCAGGTCATCCTCAGCTGGCTGATCGCCTTCAATGTACTCAACGTTCATTCGAACGGCGTGCGCAACTTCATCCTCGCGCTCGAACGCATGACGGCGCCGATCTATCGTCCAATCCGCCGCATCCTTCCGGATTTCGGCGGGATCGACTTTTCACCGCTCGTAATCCTGATCGTGATCCAGGTGCTTCGGAAGCTCCTGCAGGGCGTTCTGATGCAATATTTCGGGGTCGCATGACCGCACGACTGATCGACGGGAAAGCCTTCGCAGCCGGTCTTCGCGAGCGCGTCGCCGGCGTCGCTGCCAGCTTTGCGTCGAGCCAGGGCCGGCAGCCGGGTCTCGCTGTCGTTCTTGTCGGCGAACATCCCCCGAGCGCCGCCTACGTCCGCTCGAAAGCCAAGGCGACACGCGAAGCGGGCATGGAAAGCTTCGAGCACAAGCTGCTCGCCGATGTCTCGCAGGGCCAGCTGATGGCGCTGGTCGATGAGCTTAACGCCGACCCCGCCGTGGACGGCATCCTCGTCCAAATGCCGCTGCCGAAGCATATCGACGAACAGGAAGTCATTCAGCGGATCGATCCGGAAAAGGATGTCGACGGTTTTCATCCGATGAACGCCGGACGGCTTTCCATCGGGTTGGAGGGCTTGGTGCCGTGCACCCCGCTCGGTTGCCTGATGCTGCTTCAGCACGAGCTAGGCGACCTTAGCGGCCTCGACGCCATCGTCGTCGGCCGGTCGAACATCGTCGGCAAGCCGATGGCGCAGCTTCTGATCCAGGCAAGCTGTACCGTCACCGTCGCCCATTCGCGCACCAAGGATCTGCCCGCCGCCGTCCGCCGCGCCGACATCGTGGTTGCCGCTGTCGGCCGGCCGGAGCTGATTCGCGGCAATTGGCTGAAGCCCGGCGCGACCGTCATCGACGTCGGGCAGGAGCGCGTCGAGCAGGCGGATGGGACCCGTAAGCTGCTTGGCGACGTTGCATCCAGTGAAGCGATGGAAGTCGCCGGTGCCATCACGCCTGTCCCGGGCGGCGTCGGGCCGATGACCATCGCCTGCCTGCTTCGCAATACCGTCGTCGCCGCGCACCGCCGTGCGGGGCTCCCAAATCCGGAGGGCCTATGATCGCCGCACTTTTTCTAGCCGCAGCCGCCACGCCGACTGCTGTCGATGCCGAATATGCATTCGCCCGCGACGCGCAGCGCGTCGGCCAATGGACTGCTTTCCGCAAATGGTCGGACAAGGACGCAGTGATGTTCACGCCCCAAGCGGTCTGGGCGCGCGATTTCCTGAGGGACAAGAAGGACCCGCCCAAGGCGATCACCTGGCGGCCGAGCGCGAGCTTCGTTTCCTGCGACGGGCGGACCGCCGTGAACACCGGCCCCTGGTTCGGCGTCGACGGCAAGGCTGGCGGTTATTTCACCACCGTCTGGCAACGCGAACGACAGGATTGGCGCTGGGCCTATGACGGCGGCGGACCGCTGAAAGGCGGCGCGGCGCCGAACATGAAGCCGCGCATCCAGCGCGCCGCCTGCAGCACGCGCGCGCCCGGTCCGCCGATCGCTCCGCCGCCCGCGTTGACGGCAAAGCAGGCGCGGACGACGCCCGAGGACAATGGCCGCGGCCAATCCGCCGACCGTACGCTCGGCTGGGACTGGAAGGTCGACAAGAAAGGTGTGCGCACCCTCCGCGTCTATCTGTGGAACGGCGTTCGCTACGCGCAGGTGCTTTACAACGAGATCCCGGCGCCATGATCGAGCTGTTCGGCTCGGCGCTCGTAACCTTCCTCGTCATTATCGACCCGCCCGGCTGCGCGCCGATCTTCGCCAGCCTGACGCGCGGCGCCTCGCGCACCGAGCGCAACTCGATGGCGGTTCGCTCGTGCGTCATCGCCTGGGCGATCCTGATGTTCTTTGCGTTGCTGGGGCGGCCGATGCTGCACGCGCTCGGCATCAGCCTTGCCAGCTTCCGCATCGCGGGCGGCATCCTGCTCTTTTACATCGCGGTTGAGATGGTGTTCGAAAAGCGCACCGAACGCCGCGAGACGCGCGCTCATTCCATCGAAGGCACGCCCGAAGCGGACGACATCAGCGTCTTCCCGATGGCCATGCCGATGATCGCCGGCCCCGGCTCGATCGCCAGCGCGATGCTGTGGATCTCGCGCGCCGAAACCACGATCCATATCCTGATCGTGCTCGCCGCCATCACCGTTGTTATGGCGATGACGCTGGTCACCCTGCTCGCCGCCGGCCCGCTGATGCGCTTCATCGGTGAGAAGATCGAAGCTGTCATCACCCGCATCCTCGGCGTGATTCTGGCGGCGCTCGCCGCGCAGTTCGTCATCGATGGATTGAAGCAGAGCTTCCCCACGCTCGCCTAACCGACGACGCGCCACATCCTGAACGGCGAATCCTTGCCGAGGTCGACCGGGCTCAGCCAGCTCGGCACCTGATTGCGCTGAAGCTGCGCGTAGAAGCCCTGCGGCGCCTCCGACATGAAGATCGTCGTCGTCGAGCTGTTGGGGCAGATTAGTAGATAGTTCGACCGGTATTTGGTGATGAGGCGATGCGCCTGATCTGCGCTGCCGCGGAAGGTGTTCATCACATCGGCGATCTGCTGGCCGTTGCGGTGATATGGGCCCGTGATCGAATAATGCGGCGTTACGGTAATCAGCCGCGGTCCTAGGTCGACAAATGTGAACACGACGCCCTTGGGCTGGAGTGCCACCGGCTTCAGCCCCCACAGGGACCCGCATAATGCGTTGGCCTTGCCGATCGCCGCGCCGCCCGGCTTGGCCTTCTCCTCCGGGATGAAGCCGACGATGAAGGGGACAGCCGCGCCCGCTGCGACAGTGACGGCGAGGACCGACCCGAATACTCGGACTACCGACTGTCGCGAATTCCACGTCCGTGGGAAAAAGAACCAGCCGAGCGCGGCACAGCCAACCGTCGCCATCATCTGCGCTGCCGGCCCCGTGCGGGTCTGCCAGAACAGAAGCGCCGTCGCGGCAAATGCCGGCGCCATCGCGCCGAGCACTCGCCGAAGCCGATCCCGGTCGCCGCGCCGGATCCACGCCAACAGCCCCCAGCCGATCAGTCCGGTGATTGGGAGGGCGATGATCAACGTCGCGATGCGCCAGCCGTGGCGGTAGAATGGGCGCGCTTCCTTGACGTGGCTCAGCCACAGCCGGTCGACTTCGGGTGACACGCCCTCCAGCCGTTGCAGGCAGTGCGGCCACATCGACGCATGGAATCCAGCGACGATCAGCCCAGCCAGCACGGCAAGACCGAACCTTTTCTTCCAGTCGCCGACCTTCAGTAGCGACATGCCGTAGAGCAACGCACTCCCGATCAGCGCATCGGACAGCCAGACCGGCGACAAGGCATCGCATACTGCCCCGCGATTGTCGTTCGACGCGAAGATGAGGAACGCCAGCCCGGTGCCCCCGCCGAGCGCAACCGCATAGGCGCGCATTCGCTCGCGCTCATCTGAGTCATCGACCCAGAACAGCACCGCTGCGGCGGCAAGCAGGGCAAGGTAGATGAGCATCTCCAGCCCGATTGCCAGTGAGAGCGCCGTCGAGATGCCCAGCACCACGCCGCCGCGCCTGCGCTTTGGGTCGGCGATCGCCGAAATGCCAAGCGCCAACAGCGCGAGTTGCCAGCCGTGATGGTCTATGCGCTCCGGCATGAACATGCCGTTGGTCGACGCCGCGAAGAACATCGCCACCAGCACGAACGGATAGGCGCGCGGATCGACCAGCCGCCGCACCGTCAGCGTCACTGAGAAAACGAGCAGCAAATAAGGCAGCAGCGGCGCGATCCCGACCGCCCAGCGCTCGGCGCCAGCCCCGCCGAGGAACGGCCGAAGCCCCAGGATCAGCGCGGCGATCGGCAGATCAACCAGCCGCGACCAATGGATGTTGGCGCCGTAGGGTGCGTTCATGTGATACTGGCGAAGGTCGAACCAGCCCTGCCCATGAAGCAGTCCACGGACCTGCATCATCCGCATATTGTCGTCGGTGTCACCCAGCCGGAACCAGCGGATGTCGTCGTAATGCTGGAAAATCAGCCAGCAGCAAAAGCCTAGCCAGAAAAGCAGGACGACGAGCTTCCACCGCTGCTCGACGAACGCGAGCACGCGCGCTTCCACCTCTTGATCCTTGCGCCCTTCCACGTTTCGCGCTGTAGCCGCGCAATCGTAAACGGCAAGCAGCCGGCCTGAAGGTTTAATCCGCCCGTAATCCAATGCTTTCGAGTTTATCCCCCGAACGCCGCGACGTCCTCGCGCAGCTCGCCCGCTTCATCATCAGCGGCGGGATCGTCACCGCACTCGGCGTCGGCGTCTACGCCATCGTCGCGCTCGTCCTGCGCTGGCATCCACAGTTCGGCAACGTGCTCGCCTATCTCATGGCGATGGCCACCGGCTACGTGATGCACAGCAAGTGGAGCTTTCGCGGCCACGGGTCCGAGCGGACTCATGCGACGAAGGTACGCTTCGTGACCGTGTCGCTGATCAGCTATGCGCTCAACAGCTTCTGGGTATGGTTTCTCTTCACCTACCTGCAATGGGGCCGGGCGGCGCCGATTGTCCCGATGCTGTTCGTGACTCCGGCCGTCACCTTCACGCTCAACCGACAGTGGGTTTTTCGCTGATGGAACGCTCGGTCTACGACCAAATGGCAGAATACGACCAGAAGCACTGGTGGTACCGCGCCCGTCGCGAAGTTCTTGCGGCGCTCATTGAACGGATGGTGAACCCGCCCAAGGGCGCCCACATCCTCGAGATCGGCTGCGGCACCGGCCACAATTTGCCGATGCTCGGTCAATTTGGAAACGTCGAGGCACTTGAGCTGGACGAGCAAGCCCGATCGATCGCCGAAGGCCGCCTCGGCCGCTCGGTCATGAGCGCGCCGCTGCCCGAACTGGCCGGCGTCCCCGAAGGCAGCTTCGACCTAGTCGGGGCGTTCGATGTGATCGAGCATATCGACGACGACCAGGCAGCGATCGCGTCCATCGCCAAGCTCCTGAAGCCCGGCGGCCGGTTCATCATGACCGTGCCCGCGCATCAATGGATGTGGTCGGCGCACGATGTCGTGAATCACCACAAGCGCCGCTATTCGAAGCGCCGGCTGAAGAAGCTGATTGAGGCCTCGCCGCTGAAGCTAGAGCGCGTCGGCTATTTCAACAGCCTACTTTTCCCGGTCGCGGTTGCGGAGCGCCTATCGTCAAAACTGCGCGGAAAAGAAGATGTCGATCTGAAGCTTCCGCCCGCGGCGCTCAACGCGGCGCTCGAAAAGAGCTTCGCCGCAGAACGTCACTTGATCGCGCGCTTGCCTTTGCCGCCCGGTCTCTCGCTCTTCGCCGTCGCGTCGGCAACATAACCAAGCCGCGCTTCGTGTCGCTCGTCACCAGCGACTTCCTGCACGATATACAGCGGCCGATGCTTCGATTCATTGTAGAGCCGGCCAATATATTCGCCCATCAGCGCCAGCACGAACATCTGCACCGAGCCAAGCACCACGACGACCAGCATCAGTGACGTCCAGCCGGGGATGATCCGCCCCGCGAGCCAGGCATAAGCGATGTAGAGGATCAGCAGCACCGAACCGATCGCGAGCGCGAAGCCCGCGAGGCTGGCCAGCTTCAGCGGCGCCGAAGAGAAGCCGGTCAGCGCGTCGAGCGCAAACCGCACCATCTTCTTCAACGGATATTTGGTCTCGCCGGCAAAGCGCTCGTCGCGGTCATAGGCGAACGGGACCTGCCGGAAGCCGATCCACGCCACCATCCCGCGAATGAACCGCGCCTGTTCCGGCATCGCGAGCAAGGCATCGAGGGCGCGTCGGCTCATCAGCCGGAAATCACCGGCGTCGAGCGGAATCTCGACCTCGGTCGCGCGCGACAGCAAGCGATAGAAGCCGTGCGCAGTTGCGCGCTTGAACGCCGTCTCGCCTCGCCGGCTCTTGCGAACTCCGTAGACCACGTCGGCCTGCTGTTCGCGCAGCACCTTCATCATCTCCGGCAACAGCTCGGGCGGGTCCTGAAGATCCGCGTCGATGATCAGGATTGTCTCGCCCCGGCAGAGATCGAGACCGGCCGTCAGTGCCAGCTGGTGCCCGTGATTGCGCGACAGGTTGATCGCGATGACGTGGGCATCGCGCGAAGCCAGCTCGCGCATCATCTCCCAGCTGCGGTCCTTCGACCCGTCGTTGACCAGCACGATCTCGTAGCCGTCGCCGGCCGTCTTGCGCGCGGCCGCGCTCAGCCGCTCATGGAGCGTGCCGATGCAGCCTTCTTCGTTGAAGCATGGGACGACGATCGAAAGCGCCGGGGTCATGGTTTCGTTCGATAGAGGACGGAGCCCGGCCCGCGCCAGACCTCATGCATGTCGGCGACCAAGGCCGGGTCATATTCGCCGACATCGTTCAGCCAGATATAGTCGAACTTGTCCTTGGGGACTTCGCGCAGCGCCTGGTCGATTTGGCGATGAAGCCCGTCATGACAGAGGTTCGGACGGACGACCTCCGACGGGTCATAGGCGAAAGAGCCGGGCGCCGTGTAGCGCAACTCCATCAGGTTCACGCCCTCCATCAGCCAATGATCGTTAGAAAAGCCTTCGCGCCGCTCGATGACGATGCCGCCGATGTGGCTGTTGCGTGGTAGCGGCCACCACAGGGTGCACGGCAGTGCGAAAAAGGACGCCACGCGCGCCCCGCGCTCCATATGGTCGATCGCCTCCAACTTCGCATTCTGGTCCGCCGCGGCGATGCCCAGGCTCGCGGTATTCGCGGCAGTGCGCCCGGCGAAGAACAACAGGCCGACGACCGCGAGCACATGGCCCAACCGGACGTCCGTCGGCCCCTTGAAGCGGATAGCCAGCAACGCGACCGCGAACAGATAAGGCACCAGCCGCATGTCGGCATAAGCGGAGCCGAAGATGATCTTCGGCAGAATCGCGAACGAGACGGCGAGCACGATCGCGCTGAAGGCGAGGTTGCGCGACAGCGTCAGCTTGCGGTTGAAAATGGCGAACAGAAAGACGAACACCGCAAAGCCGAGCGAGATCTTGTCGAAGACTTCCCAGCGGTCGCGCAGCGCCGAGTAGAGCCAGCGCCATTTCTGCTGCCATTCGAACCAGCCGGTGACCCCGCCGCCATGCGTCTCGCTGCGCCAGATCAGCATGACGAGCAGCGGCAACAGCATCACCGAGCAATGGAGCGCGGCCTCCAGTCCAGCCCGCCACCAGCTCCGCCCTCGGTCGTGCAGCCGCACCGCGTCTGCCGAGAAGCACATCAGCCCGAGCAGGCCCCAGCCATAGGTGTGACAGAAGAAGACGATCAGCGAGATTGGCACGAACAGCCAGCTGCGAAGCTTGGTATATTCGAGCCGCCCGAGCCGCAGCCACAGGCCGAACGCCAGGAACGCCAGCGCCACCGACAAGGTGAAATTGACGAAGCCGAACATGAACGGGAAGCCGTAGATGAACGGCAAAGCGAAAAAGGCCGTCGGCGGCACCCGCCCGTGCACTTCGCGCGCGACCCACAGGAACCCGATCGCCGTCAGTGGCGGGATCGACAGGACGATCGCCTTCACCGCCGGCTCAATGCCCATGATCGGACCGAGGATGTAGACGAGAACGTCGACGCCGAGATTGCCGATCAGCGCCCAGTGATAACCGTAATATTGCTGGAGGAACGGCGACCGATCGAGGTCGAGCTCGACCCGGTAGCGGCCGATATGCCCGAACAGGTCCACTAGCGGCGGAATGCGCGGGTAGAGCAAGGGAATCATCGTCGCGGCGACGACGAGCGCGAGAAACCAACGCTGCTCCCACCAGGGAAGAGCGTCCCGCGTCTCGTTCGCCGAGCGGATTTCTGCCCCCATCGTCATATGCCTGTAACCGTAGCCGCGCGGTCACTAGCGGCATGATGCCAATTGTCCATGCGACGAGGCCCCGAATTACAGCCTGTTAACCATAGCTCCATTAGTCGATCCGTCACGATGGACGCCGCTTCCACCACTTCGCTCGATCTTCCGCGCTTCCGTTTCCCCGGTCGCGTGAACGCGACGAGCCTTGTCGTTGGCCTGACGACCCTCGCCCTGCTCATGCGCCTCGGCCACATTGGCTCGCGCCCGCTCTGGCTGGATGAAGCCTTCAGCCAGTGGTTCTCTTCGCAGAGCTTCCATTATTTATGGACGGTGGTGCCGACCTACGAAGTCCACCCCCCATTCTATTATTCGCTGCTGAAGACCTGGCGCTGGATCGCGGGCGACAGCTCGTTCGCGCTTCGCAGCCTTTCATTGCTGTTCGCCATCGCGACGATCCCGATCGTGATCGCCATCGGGCTCGAGCAAGAACGGCAGGACGAAACCGGGCGGCCGCTATTGCGCGCGGGCGTCGCCGCCTTCCTCGCGGCCTGCTCGCCGATGCTCATCACGACAGGGCAGGAAGTCCGCCCTTATCCTCTCGTCGCTTTTGCTTTTTCGATCGCGATCCTGGGCCTGTTTCGCTTGCGACGGCAATTCGCCGGGGGCGGCTCGGGCGAATGGTCATCCTGGCTCCTGCTCGCTTCAGGAACGGAGCTCAGCTTGTGGGCACACGGCCTCGGCCTGCTCTACGCCCTCGCGCTTGCCCTCGCCTTGGCGCCGTCCTGGCTGCAGGCGCCGGTAAGCCGGCAACGGCTGATTCGAGGTGCCTGCACCGCAGGGGCAATCGCGCTCGCCTATCTTCCATGTCTGATGATGATCGCGGCGCGCGCCGGCGACTGGGGAGCGAACTGGCTGGCCTGGGAGCCGGCCCTGTTCTTCCCGCAGCTTCTGGCGCTCTACACTGTGCCCGTCGAGGCGCTGTCCATCGGCACTGCGGTGACTGCGATGGCCATGGCAGTGCTGATCAAGCGTGCAATGGAAACGGGCTGGAAAGCACAAGGGTGGAGTGCAAAGCGCGTCACATTGATCCTGTGGCTTGCACCGCCGCTCATCGCTGCGATCATCTCGGCCTTGTTCATCCCGATCTTCCTCGCGCGCACGCTCTCGGCGACGCTCATCCCTGGCTACCTCGCCATGGGGGCCGCGATCGCACGCACGCCTTCGGCCAAAGAACGCCAGTGGCTGACCGCCGCCATCTGCATCACCCTGCTTCCCACCGCGCTCGTCTATTCGCTACGCCCGGCGGCGGAGCGCTGGGACCTCGCTGCTTCATATTTGTCTCGCAACGTCGGGCCCGCCGATCAGGTCTGGCTCTACCCGGCAGACAGCGCCCTGCCGATTGCGGCAACAGGCATCAAGCTGCCAGGCGTTACGCGCGCAGTTCCGGAAGCCTTTCCAACCCTCAGCTTCAAGGGACCGATCCGCGCCGGCTGGCCCGCCGTCGTGTCGCTGACGCCTCAGCAAGCAGCGGGTTTCGCGAACGATCCCAAGATCGGCGCCGTGCCGAGGATCTGGCTCGTAACCCGGCAGAGCGGCATTTTCGACCCGGCGGGTGATATGCCGGCCGCGCTTTCGAAGAGCAGGCAGCCAGGAGCGGTCGAACGCTGGGGTTACATCGCCGTGCAACCGTTCGCCCTGCCGCCAGGGCGCGGGCGCTAAATTTTCATTCAACCAGCAGTAAGGTCGCGAGGATTAGCTTCCCCTCTTCACGAGGGAGGAGAGACCTCATGCGCAAACTTTTCATCGGAAGCATTGCTGCCGTCGCCATCGCCGGAACGACTTCGGCCTTCGCTCAGTCCGCGCCGCCAGCGCCTGCCGGCGTTCAGGCAACTTCGCCATACATGCCACTTCCGCCGGAACGCCCCGTCCGCCCAGATCGGGCGATGAAGATGGCGCACCCGCAGACTCGCGCCGATGTCCAGGCACACGTCCAGCGCATGTTCGCCATGCTCGATACCAACCACGACGGTTTCGTCACCAAGGCCGAAGCTGAGGCAGCGCACGCCAAGATGATGGATGGCATGCATGCGAAGGGGATGGGCGCTGAGGGCCTTCCGCCGTTGCCCAACCGCAGCGCGATGTTTGACCGTCTCGACGCCAACCATGACGGCGTGATCAGCCGCCAGGAATATCTCGCCGCCAAGCCCGAGATTCGCGAGCATCGCGTCATGGTCATGCGCAATTCCGACGGTCAGATGCATGACGGTGCCGGCATGCGGATGCATGCGATGAGCATGGGCGGACACATGTTCGACCTCGCTGATGCGAACCACGACGGTCGTGTGACGCTTCAGGAGATGACCGCCGCCGCGCTCCAGCATTTCGACATGGCCGACACCAACCATGACGGGACGCTGACGCCGGAAGAGCGCATGCAGATGCATCAGCGCATGCGGGGCGAACATAAGCCCGGCTAGGGACTCACGCTTCTATTTGGCGAGTTCGGTCGTCTCCGCGCGAGGCTTCTTCGTGGCGAGCTTCTTCGGCTTTGCAGGCACGTCCCCCAGCTTGCGATATCGGGCTTCCGCCTCCGCCATGTAATCGCGCGTGATAGGCAGCGCACGGCGGTCGCGAACGTACTGCACCTGATAGTTGCAGGCCGCGCCGTTCTCGAACATCACGATCCCACCGGCGAGGTAGAATTCCCACATTCGGAAGAAGCGCGCGTCGTACATCGCTTCAATCTCAGCGCGCGCCTTAATCGCCCGCTCCAGCCAGTGGCGCAGCGTGTAGGCATAATGCAGCCGGAGGATCTCGAGGTCGCTGACGATCAGGCGCGCACCCTCGCTCGCCGCCGTCATCTGGCTGATCGACGGCAGATGGTATCCCGGGAAAATCCATTTGTCGGTGAATGGGTCCGGCCCCTTTGAAACGCCGCCGAGCTTGCCGATCGTGTGCACCAGCGCAGCGCCATCGGGCTTCAGCAACTGCCGTAGTTTGGCGAAGAATTCGTCAAAATGCTTGGCGCCGACATGCTCGAACATGCCGACCGACACGATCCGGTCGAACTGCTCGTCGAGCAGGCGATAATCGATCAGCTCGAACTTCACATGGTCCGACACGCCAGCCGCTTTGGCCCGCTGGCGCGCGACCTTGAGCTGCCGTTCCGAAAGCGTGACGCCCAGAACGTCCACCCCCGCGACCTTGTGCAGGTACAGCGCCATCCCGCCCCAGCCGCAGCCGATGTCGAGCACGCGCTGCCCCGGCTTCAGGTCGAGCTTGGCCGCGATGTGCGCCTTCTTGTCGGCCTGCGCTTGCTCGAGGCTGTTCTTGGGGTCGGTGAAATAGGCACAACTGTATTGCTTGTCGTCGTCGAGAAAGAGATCGTAGAGCTCGTCCTTGAGGTCATAATGGTGCGCGACATTCTTGCGCGCGCGCTTCAGGTCGTTTCGCTTGGCGAGCAGCTTCGCGAGCGGATTCTTGCTGGCGTTAAGCGCCCTTCGCCCTTCGCCCTTGTCCTCCCAGCGGTTCGCGCCGACGATCAGCTCGAGAAGGTCGAGGATCGTCCCATCCTCGATGATCACCCGCCCGTCCATATAGGCTTCGCCAATCCCAAGCCGCGGGTTCCTGACAATGCCGAAGGCGACCTTGCGGTCGGTGAAGCGGACGGTGAGGTGCTTGCCGCCTTTCTTGCCGAAGGTTTCCGGCGGCTTGCCCGGCCGATGCAGCGTGATGCTGCCCGTCGAGAGCAGCTTGTTCACGAGCGTTCCAATCAGCGACATCCACGCCACTCCGTTCTCAATCGCCACCGATTGCCACGCTTGCGCCGCGCCCGCAATTCAGTCTGCGCGTCGATAATTTTCGCCTGCGAACGCCCAGCGCAAGGTTTGGGCCATGCCGAACGTCGCGCCGCGGACGATTGGCGGTACGATCGGCCGCGACAGTCCATGCATTTGGCGGGCAAATGGCGGCATCAAATCGACGGAGGCGCGCATAAGCAGTGCCTGGACCGGCGCTTCCGCCACCGAACGCGTCGACGCCTTGAGTACGAAGTCGCGATAAGCACGCGCTCTCTCGTCAACACGCAGCTCGGCACGGAATTCAGCGATCAGCCGATCAGCCTGGTCGCGAGTCTGCGGTACCGGATCGGCGTCGAGCAGCCGCGCCACTTCGCCGCTCTCGGCAAAATAGCGGTCCTGATCCGACACGCTCATTCCCGGCTCGCCATAGCGCCGCCACGCATCGAGAAAGTTGATTGCGCCCGCGAGGTGCACCCACGCCAGCAGCCATGGATCGGTCGCGCGATAAGGGGTCCCGTCGGGTAGCGTCCCGTTCACCCGCTCGTGAATCGACTTCACCTTCTCGATCACGCGCATCGCGTCGTCGCGGTGGCCGTAGGTCGTGACCGCGATGAACCGCGCGGTACGCCGCAGCCGTCCGAGCTGGTCCTCGGCAACGTCGCTATGGTCCCATACGCCGGCCAGCGCCTTAGGATGGAGCATTTGCGTCAGCAGCGCCGCAATCCCGCCGACCATCATTGACGTCACATCGCCATGCACGCGCCAGATCACCGACCCGCGCTTGAACAGCGCCTGATCCGACGACGGGATCGGCTTTTCGCCCTTCGACTTATCATTGAAGGTGGCGCGGACTTGCCGGACCAAAGCACGGCGTACCGGCGACAGCATGGCTAAGCCGCCTCGCGGCTCCAAGAACCGTTCTCGTCCGTCCCCCGGACGGACTGCGAGCGCTTCTTGCGCTCCGCCGCCGTTTTGAGCTGCCCGCACGCGGCGTCGATATCGCGGCCGCGCGGCGTGCGCACCGGCGCCGAGATGCCGGCTTCGAAGATGATGTTGCTGAACGACTTGATGCGTTCCTCGGTCGAACATTCGTAAGGCGCGCCGCCCCACGGGTTGAACGGGATCAGGTTGACCTTGGCCGGCAGCCGATAATGGCGGATCAGCCGCACCAGCTCGCGCGCATCCTCGTCACTGTCGTTCTTATCCTTCAGCATCACATATTCGAAGGTGATGCGCCGCGCGTTGTTCGCGCCCGGATAGGCCGCGCAGGCCTCGAGCAGCTGCTCGATCCCATACTTGCGGTTCAAGGGCACGATCTCGTCGCGAATTTCCTTGGTCACCGCATGCAGCGACACAGCAAGGTTGACGCCGATCTCCGCGCCCGCGCGCTCCATCATCGGCACTACGCCGCTCGTAGACAACGTGATCCGGCGCCGCGACAGGCCCAGCCCGTCGCCGTCCATCACAATCTTCAGCGCATCCCGGACATTGTCGAAATTGTAGAGCGGCTCGCCCATGCCCATCATCACGATGTTGGTGAGCATCCGGCCTTCCGGCTGGCTCGGCCACTCGCCGAGCGCGTCGCGGGCAAGCATCACCTGACCGACGATCTCCGCCGGCTCGAGGTTACGCACAAGCGCCATCGTGCCGGTGTGGCAGAAGCGGCAATTGAGCGTGCAGCCGACCTGGCTCGACACGCACAAAGTCCCGCGGTCGGCGTCGGGGATGAACACCATCTCGAAATCGTGGCCGTCGTGGGTCTTCAGCAGCCACTTGCGCGTGCCGTCAGACGACACCTGGGCCTCGACGACCTCGGGCCTCGAGATGACGAAGCGCTCGCTGAACCACGGCCGTTGCGCCTTGGCGATGTCGCTCATCGCCTCGAAATCGCTGACGCCCCGGTTGTAAATCCAGTGCCAGATTTGCTTGGCGCGAAGCTTCGCCTGCTTCGACTCCAGCCCCGCCGCTTCGAATGCGGCGCGGATATTGTCCTTCGATAGCCCGACCAACTCGACCCGGCCGTCGGCGCGCGCCGTCGTTGCCCGCGGCACGGGCACGGGGTCGATCGCGCCCGCAATGGGCATCAGGTTGGTGTCGGCACTCATGGCAAGGCGCCTATCTAGGTAAGATTACTGGATTTTGCCAGACGCGCGTAGCGCACAGCGTGCCGCCGCCGCATCGATCGCAGTCGCCGCTCCGTCGAGCACATAGGGATCGATGAAGCGCACTCCGCCTTGGTCGCGCGCCTCGACCTTCATGTAGCCGCCACCGCGGAGCGCCTCGACGATCGCCTGCTCTTGAGCCGGCCCACGGCTCCACGCGAGGTCGCCGCGCACGACGAGCAGGAAAGGTTGCTGTCCGACATGCAGCACCGCCGTCGACCCCGCGCGAGACACCCGGCTCAGCCGCGCATGGAATTCGCCCCAGCGCCGGCGGTCAGGCGTGAAAGCGAGCCCCGCCGTGGCCTGCACCTTGCCCGCCGCCGCAATCTTGTCCGAGCGCACCAGCGCCTCGCACACCTCACCGCGATCCACCGCCGCCCACCCGCCGCCGGCATAAACGACCGTGCCGCGAGCACTCGCCGCCACCGGAATGAGCATCAGTACAATCGCGCAAAGCCATCTCACGCTTGTTGGCTAGCGCGGAATGGCGGCGCGCACCACGCCCCTGCAATCATCCAAAATGGCTCATCAACCATCCGAACTCGTCGTTTACTTCGGCGTATGTATTGTCCGGCCGGCTCGGGTTTGCGTTTGATTCGCCTTCAGGGAGCTCTATTGCATCGACGCGGGACCGCGCGTCACAGTCGCCGCCCGCAAGAACGTTCGCGTCCACCTCGACTAGCGCCCTGCTGGAAACGCGCAACCGGGCTCCGGGCCCGCGCTCACGCTCGCCACGGATTTCTAGTCAGCCGTAACTTGGCCCGTGCCGCATTTTGCGGCTAGTCCTCCTGCCAAGGCATGGACATATACCTTCCGATCGCGGGCCAGTCGGTCAACGCGCTGCTGATCGTCATCCTCGGCTTTCTGGTCGGGCTGCTGTCGGGCATGTTCGGCGTCGGCGGCGGGTTCCTGACTACGCCGATCCTTATCTTTTACGGCATCCCGCCGACTGTGGCGGTCGCTTCGGCCACGACGCAGATCACCGGCGCAAGCGTGTCGGGCGTCATGGTCCACATGCGCCGTGGCGGTGTCGACATGAAGATGGGCGGCGTGATGATCACCGGCGGCCTGATGGGCTCATTCGTCGGCGCTGCGCTGTTCCGCTTCCTCCAATCAACAGGGCGGATCGATGTCGCGATTGGCCTGATGTACGTCGCCATCCTCGGCTCGATCGGCGCATTGATGCTCAAGGATTCGCTGACGACTTTGGGCGTCATTCCCACCAAGGCTGCGACAAAGCCACAGCGGCACAATCGCTGGGTCGCCTCGCTGCCACTTCGGTGGCGCTTCTACAGTTCCGGCATCTATATCTCACCCGTCGCGCCGCTCGCGCTCGGCTTCCTCGCCGGCGTTCTGACCGTCTTTCTCGGCATTGGCGGCGGCTTCATCTTGGTTCCGGCGATGATCTATCTGCTTGGCATGCCGGCGCGCGTGGTAATCGGCACAAGCCTTGTCATGATCCTGGTCGTGAGCGCGGCGACCACGATGGTCCATGCGCTGACCACCCGCGCCGTCGACATCGTCCTCGCGGGCCTGCTCCTGGTCGGCGGCGTCGTCGGTGCCCAATATGGCGCCATCCTGACCACCCGGATGAAACCTGACCTGCTCCGGCTCGCGCTCGCCATCATTATCCTGCTCGTCGCGCTGCGCATGTTCCTCGGCCTGTTCTGGCGTCCGGACGAGATTTTTTCGGTCGAATATCTGTGAAGGTCCGCGCCGCCTCATTGCTTCTGGTCCTCCTGACGCCGCTGCTGATCGCCGCCGACAAGCCCGTGCTCGTTCCGGACATTTCCGCGCGCAACGTGCAAATCCGCTACAGCTTCACCGGTGCGCAGCTGCTGCTGTTTGGCGCCGTGGTTTATCCCGGCGGCCGGTCGCCCGACCACCGGACGGACATCGTCGTCGTTCTCCGCGGGCCCGTGCAGCCGATACTCGTCCGCGAAAAGAAGAAGATTGCGGGCATCTGGATGAACGACGATTCCAATCGGTTCCGGTCCGCGCCGTCCTTCTACGCGGTCGCATCGTCGCGACCGCTGACCGACCTCGTCGATGAACGCACCGCTGCGATCTATGAGCTCGGCGTACACAACCTCCAGCTGTCGCCCGGCGGCGGGGCGCTGCCGGAGAAGGAACGCCGCTTCGAGGCCGGTCTGCTCGACCTTCGCCGCCGCGCGAACCTCTTCTCCGAGAGTCCGCGCGGCGTCGAGATCACCAATGGCGTCCTCTACCGCGCCACAATCACCATCCCGAGCCAGGTGCCTGTCGGCACATACACCGCCGAAACCTTCCTGATCGAGCGCCACAAGGTGATCGCCGCGGCAACCCGCGACATCGAGATCAACAAGTCGGGGTTCGAGCGCTACGTCGCGCTAGCGGCCCGCCGGCATCGCTTGCTCTACGGATTAACCGCGGTCGGCATGTCGCTTTTCCTCGGCTGGGCCGCCGCGGCCGCCTTCCGCCGCCGCGTTTAGCGGCCCGCGTCTAACGAGCGCGACTAAGCCAATATTAACCGCTCCCCCGTAAGCCGTTCGGCAAGAGTGTGTCCCTTTGAATAAGGACTAGTTGAACGGCTATGGACGATCGCCCAAACCTGCGCGAATTCCTTAACGAAGTCAGCAACTTCCAGGAGGAGCAGCCTGTCGCGCCGACGGCTGCCGCGCAAGCCGCACTGGCCCCGATCGGCCAGGTGGTCGAAATTGCCGGCTCCGGCTCCCAGATTCGCATGGAACCGCAGATGTTGGCCGCGCTGCAGAGCCACGCCGACCCGTCGATCGCCATGTCGGGACAGGTCGGCAGCCAGGTGAAGATGGTCGTCGGAAACAACTGGCTGATCGCCAACGTCCGCACCATGCGCGAAGGCGACAAGGGCGAAGTGCTGGCGCAGATCGACTTCCTCGGCGAAGGCACCAAGGCCGCCAACGGCTCGATGGGCAACTTCCGCCGCGGCGTGACCCGTTACCCTATCCCAAGCTCTGCCGTGCTTCCGGTTTCGACCGAAGACCTTCGCGCCGTTTTCGCGGCCAGCGATGAACCGCACGTGGAAATCGGCACCGTCTATCCGACCGACGACATCCGTGGCGCGCTTTACGTCGACCCGATGCTGTCAAAGCATTTCGCGATCCTCGGATCGACCGGCACCGGTAAATCGACCTCGGTCGCGCTGATCCTTCACCGCATCTCGCAGCTAAGTCCTGAGGGTCACATCGTGATGATCGACCCCCACGGCGAATATTCGGCCGCGTTCAAGAATTGCGGCGAGATCTTCAACGTCGACAATCTCCAGTTGCCTTATTGGCTGATGAACTTCGACGAACATTGTGAAGTCATCCTCACCACGCATGGCGCCGAGCGCCAGCGTGACGCCGACATTCTCGCAAAGTGCCTTCTTGCCGCGCGCACCAAGGGTAAGGACGTTAGCCAGTACGGCAAGGTTACCGTCGACAGCCCGATCCCGTACCTGCTCGCCGATCTCAACACGATTCTCGTCAACGAGATGGGCAAACTCGATCGCGCCGGCGACACGCTTCCATTCCAGCGCCTTAAGACGAAGCTGGACGAGCTTCGCGCCGATCCGCGCTACACCTTCATGTTCTCCGGCATGCTGGTGTCGGACTCGATGCCGGGCCTCATCGCCAAGCTGTTCCGCCTGCCGAGCCAGGGCCGCCCGATCTCGATCGTCGACGTCTCCGGCGTTCCGTCGGAAGTCACGTCCGTGGTCGTTTCGGTGCTTGCCCGCATGGTCTTCGACTATGCGATCTGGTCACGCACCGAGGCGCAGCGTCCGCTGCTTCTCGTCTGCGAAGAGGCGCATCGCTACGTGCCCAAGGACGAAAGTTCGGAGAAGGGCCAGGCCGTCCGCCGAATCCTCGAACGTATTGCCAAGGAAGGCCGTAAGTACGGCGTCTCGCTGGGCCTGATCACGCAGCGTCCGTCGGACCTTGCCGAAGGCGTGCTGTCGCAGTGCGGCACCATCGTCGCCATGCGCTTGAACAACGAACGAGATCAGGCGTGCGTGCGCGCCGCCATGCCGGAAGGCGCGCGCGGCTTCCTCGACGCCATCCCCGCGCTTCGCAATCGCGAATGCATCGTCTGCGGCGAAGGTGTCGCGATTCCCATCCGCGTCCGCTTCGACGATCTCGAGCCCGAGAAGCGCCCGGCCTCGTCCGACCCAAGCTTCGCCCGCCTGTGGCGCGAAACCGGCGACGAAGCTGGCATCATCCAGCGCACCATCAAGCGCTGGCGGGGTCACGGGCGCTAGGCCACGCGCCCGGCCGGAACGCCGCCTGCTTCGTTCTTCATTGATTCGCAGTAGAAAGGCCGACATCTTCTACCGTTGCTGCGCGCACGTGACGCGAGGGGCCACGGATGCGATACTCGGCGTTCATCAGCTACAATCATCGCGACCGTGGCTGGGCCGCGTGGCTGCATCGCGAGCTTGAGCGCTATCGGCTGCCGAAGGCGCTGATCGGACGCGATAGTCCAATTGGACCGCTTGGACGCCGGCTTCCTCCGGTATTCCAGGATCGCGAAGAGCTGGCCGCTTCCACGAACCTTGCCGGCTCCGTAAAAAGCGCGCTCGAACAGGCCGACAGCCTGATCGTCGTCTGCTCCAGCAACGGAGCCAAATCGCACTGGGTTAACGAAGAAGTTCGCGAGTTCACCCGGCTGGGCCGCCGCGACCGAATCCAGTGCCTCATCGTTTCCGAGGCCGACACTCCAGAGGGGCCGCCGCGTCCGGCAAACGAGATCTTCCCACCGGCACTGCTGCAATTCGGCGCTGAGCCGCTCGCCGCCGATGCCCGCAAAAGCGGCGACGGCAAGCGTGCTGCCTTCCTCAAGCTGGTCGCCGGAGTCATCGGAGTTCGCTACGACGAACTCCGCCAGCGCGACCACGCGCGCCGGCAGAAACAGCTGCTGACCCTCGCCGCTGCGGCGAGCCTCGGCTTCCTCCTGATGAGCGGCCTCGCCGTCTTCGCGTTCATCTCCCGCGCCGACGCCGTTCGCGAACGAGACCTGGCGCGGCAGAAAACGATCACCGCCCAGCGCACGACCGACTTCGTCAAGGGCCTGTTCCAGGTGTCGGACCCGTCGGAATCAAAGGGGCAGTCTATCACCGCCCTGGAGGTCCTCGACCGCGGCGCCCGCGAGATACAAGGTCAGCTCAACAACGAACCGGACGTGAAGGCGGAACTCATCAGCACGCTGAGCGAGGTCTACATGGGCCTCGGTTCGTACCACCGGGCGGATGACCTCATCCGCCGATCGCTGTCGCTGAACGTATCGAGGCAAGAAACCCGCGCGCGCCAACTTGGCGTGCTTGCCGCCTCACGGACGCTACAGGCCGATTACGACGGGGCCGTTGCGACGTACAGTCGTGCGCTGCAGTTGCTACCTCACCCTGAAGAATTGCAGGATTCGTCGCTCTACTCCGGGCTGCTTGTCGGCAAGGGCGAAGCGCTGAGCGGTCTCGAGCGCGACAAGGAGGCCTTACCGCTCATCGGCAAGGCGCTGCTGTGGGACAAGCAGCACGACGGTGAGAGATCCCCGTCCGTCGCGCGCGATTACGAGTCTGCCGGTCTCGTCACTCAATATGCAGGTAACCTTGCCGCAAGCCGGTCTAACTACGACAAGGCGCTTGCCATCCGGCTGGCCACGCACGGCAAGCTGCACCCGAAGGTCTCAGAGGACCTGAACAATCTCGGCACGGCGGCGTATCTTCAGAAGGATCCGGCAGCGGCGGAGCGCTATTGGCGGCAGGCGCTGGCGATCAATGAGCAGATCGTCGGACCGGAGCATCCGGACATAGCAATTCAGTTGAACAATCTGGCGCGCGTGCTGCTTGAACAGCGCAAGTTCGCGCAGGCGCAAGGGCTTCTCTCCCGCAGCGCGAAGATCTACCTAGCCCAACGCAACGACACCCATGACGACCTCGCCTTTGTCTTTTCAAACCTCGCGCTTGCGAAGGCCGGGCTGGGACAGCGGAAGCAAGCAGGAGAATTGTTCGAGCGGGCGCTGAAAGCTGCGGAAATCCATAATAACCGCCTCATTGCCCCTATCATGACTGACCTTGCCGATCTGCGTTGCGCACAGGGGGATTATCCAAAAGCTTCCGACCTCTTGGAACGCGCCGGGCCGCTCATGAAGTCCCAATACCCCGAGGACGATTGGCGATCAGCGTGGGTGACCAATACTAAAGGTGCCTGCCTGCTTCGGCAAAAAAGGAAGGCGGAAGCGGAGCCGCTCCTACGTTCAAGCACCCCCATCGTGCTTCAGCGATGGCCGGTGCAGTCGATGTACGGTTACAAAGCGAAAGAACGTTTGAGTGGGGTGGCGCGATAATAATTCGCGACGATCATTCGAACCCCTGCTGATTAAACCTCCAACCTCTGTTAATAAACCGTTAACCGAGTCGCAGAGGAAGATGTGATGAAGTGTGCGCTTGCAGTTTCAATGGGCATTGCCCTTTCCCTCCTAAGTTCAACGCCTGCGGAAGCGCGCGGAATCGTCATCGACGCTCCGGAGTTCCTCCCGACCCTTTCTTCCATCACGCCATGCACCATTGGTGGCTCCACATGCGATCCGACCGCAACGAACCTGTCTGGCGGTGTACTGGCAAACGCTTACATCTACGATCGGGGCATCGTTTCATTTGGCAGCCCTCTGCCTGACACGGTAACCGCAAGCACAGACCTCAGGACGCTCGGAATTCCCCTGATCGCGCCCCTGTATGAGCCTGGCCCAAGTGGCGTGCCCGGGCCCTTCGGCGAGGTTCAAGTAGGCAACGTCGCACCGGGCAGCCTCAACTTCAGCCTCGCTCAACCGACCTTCGGCAGTGACTTGTTCATCATCACCTGGCTTGATCCGACGCTAGACCAGGGCTTCCCGCCGGTGCCGCTCATCGCCTTGATCATCGACGCGTCGACGGGTGAAGCCCGCTTCCAATTCATCCATGGCATGGAGAATACTCTCTCTGGCGACCAGGCGTTTCCGGATACGACAGGCCGACTTCTGGGCTACGCCGTCGACGGTCAGAACCTCATAGACGACACGCCCGACATCACTGGCGACAACGCCTATTCGGTTAAGCTGAGCGCGGTCGCATCAGTACCCGAACCGGCAACATGGCTCGCAATGCTCATCGGCTTCGCTGCAATGGGACTCGCGCTCCGGCGCAGCAGGCGCTCGCTCGCACACGCGATCTGACGATCAGGCCCGCTTCAAACCCACGCTGAGCAGCGCCTTCAGGCGCGCCTTAACGGCATTCACGACGCCCGTGTCGGCAACCTGCACACTGGCGAAGCGGATCGACAGCGGGTTGACCGGTGTTCCGCCGCGCAGCACTTCGTAGTGAACGTGCGGACCGGTCGACAGGCCGCTCGATCCGACATAGCCAATCAGCTGTCCGGCGTGGACGACGGTCCCCGGCTGGGCGACGATCTCGCTCATGTGGCTGTAGCTGGTGACAATCCCGCCAGGATGGGCGATTCGCACCTGCCGGCCATATCCGCCGGCCCAGCCCGCGGCCACGATCTGGCCGTCGGCGGCGGCGACGATCGGGCTGCCCCAGCTCGCGCCGATGTCCACGCCGGCGTGAAGCCGGGTGAAGTGCAGGATCGGGTGATAGCGATAGCCGAAATAGGAAGTGATGTGCCCGCCGCTGACCGGCCAAACCGTGCCCGCCGAGGCCTGCTGTGGCTGGCCGGCATCGGCGGCGTCGATCCAGTCGGTGCGACCGTTCGCGCTCCATTTGACGAGCTGCAGGTCATGCTCCCCCGCGCGACTCAGCCCCGCGTAAAGCAGGTTCGCGCCCGGCCCGAGTACCATGTCGAAGCCCGCACTCGGCGCCACCGCGCCAACGTCGATCTGGGTCGCGAGCGCCGCAAGATATTGCGCGGCAACCTGCGGCGAAGCTCCAGCAGCGCGGAGCGACCAATAAAGCCCGTCGCCGACGCGGCCGCGGATTCGCAGGGGATTGTTGCTTATCGTCGCAGCCTTAGGCGCTTCCGGCGCCGCAACCTCGACCGGCACCGCGCGCTTCTCGACGAACGTCAGCGGCTCGACCGAGTCGCTCGCCGCCATGCGCATACCAGTCGCGCCACCACTCGAAAGCGGAGCGATCCCGAGGGCCTGCCATTGCCGTTGATCCTCGTTCGGCATCGAGCCGATCCGTGGAAGCGACGCCCAGGCGACGCCGCTGCACAACAGCGCAAGCGCGCCCGCACTTTTCCAGCTTCGGAAAGACAGCGAAAACCTCGGGAAAGCACGCGCTTGGGCGCGCCTTCCGAAGGTGGCTGCATGGTCTACGGGCATCAACACAGACCCGGTCTGCTGAAACGAGGTTAAAACCCTCTTAAAAAGGCGACGAACGGAACCTTGCGCGCGGCAAAAACGCTGCCACATTCAAGATGATGGCGCGCCGATCCGACGCACCGGTCCGGGCGATCCTGGGACCCACGAACACCGGCAAGACCTACTTGGCGATCGAGCGGATGTGCGGCCACTCGTCGGGCGTCATCGGCTTCCCGCTGCGCTTGCTCGCCCGCGAGGTCTACGACCGCGTCGTCGCCATCAAAGGCGAGAAGCAGGTCGCTTTGCTGACCGGCGAAGAGCGAATCGTCCCGCCGCAAGCGCGCTATTTCCTATGCACGGCCGAGAGCATGCCGGTCGGAAACGAAGGCGAGGAGAAGCGCGACTTTGCCTTTGCCGCGATCGACGAGGCCCAGCTCAGCGCGGATCCGGAGCGAGGCCACGTCTTCACCGATCGCATGCTTCGCGCCCGCGGCCGCGAGGAGACGCTTATCCTCGGCTCAAACACGTTGCGCCCGATCATCCGCGAGCTTCTTCCCGACGCCGAGATCGTCAGCCGCCCGCGCTTCTCGACCCTGCGCTATTCGGGCAGCGTCAAGCTGTCGCGGCTGCCACCTCGATCCGCCATCGTCGCCTTCTCAGCCGAGCAGGTCTACGCGCTCGCCGAGATGCTGCGCCGCTTCAAGGGCGGCGCGGCGGTCGTCATGGGCGCCCTATCTCCGGCCACCCGCAACGCGCAGGTCGCGATGTTCCAGCGCGGCGAGGTCGACTATCTCGTCGCCACGGACGCCATCGGCATGGGCCTCAACATGGACGTCACCCATGTCGCCTTCGCGGGCCTCGAAAAGTTCGATGGCCGCCGCGACCGTCGCCTCACGATCCCGGAAATGGCGCAAATCGCAGGGCGCGCAGGCCGCCACCAAAAGGATGGCACCTTCGGCACCCTTGGCCTGACTGAGGAGACCGGCGGTTTCAGCGAGGAAGAGATCATCGCGATCGAGGAGCATCGCTTCCGCCCTCTCGACAGCGTCTACTGGCGCAACGCGCAGCTGAACTTCACCGACGTCAAATCACTGATCCGAAGCCTCGAAGCGAAGAGTGACGACCCGATCCTCCTTCCCGCGCCGGAAGCGATTGACCTCGCGGTGCTTAAGCTCATCGCCGAAGATCCCTCCATGGCCGCCCGCAAGGCAGCGCAGGCTCGCCGGCTATGGGCCGTCTGCGGCCTACCCGATTTCCGCAGGGTCGGTCCGATGCACCATTCGCGAATGGTCCGCCGCCTGTTCAGCTACATCGGGGAAGGCGGCCACGTGCCGCACGAATGGTTTGCGGCGGAGGTCGGGCGGCTCGACAATATGAGTGGCGACATCGAGGCGCTCGCCGACCGCCTCGCGGGTGTTCGTAGCTGGGCCTATATCGCGCATCGGCAGGACTGGCTGAAAGAGCCGGCCAAATGGGCTGAGCGGACGCGCGAAGTCGAAGCGCGCCTCAGCGACGCCTTGCACGAACGGCTGACCCAGCGCTTCGTCGACCGCCGCACTGCCGTTCTCGTCCGCGACATCGGCGCGCGGGGTGCCGATGCGCTGCCCGTCACCGTTGCCGCCGATGGCGAGGTCAGCGTCGGGCCAGAGCCCATCGGCCATCTCAGCGGCTTCGAGTTCCGCGTCGATCCGTCCGCCAAGCTCGCCGACAAGCGCCTGCTGCTCGCGGCCGCCGAACGCCGCCTCGGCGACGAGCTCGACCGCCGCGCCCGCGAGCTGGTCGACGCGCCAGACCACATCTTTTCGCTGATCGTCGAGGACAGCGGCGGACTCGCCATCGCCTGGCAAGAGCATGTGCTGGCCCGCCTCGCGCCTGGACGCTCGCTGCTCGAGCCCGCCGTCCGCACCGCCCGACCTCTGGACCGACTTTCGGCCCCAAGCCGCGCAGCGCTCCGCTCGCGCCTCGAGCGGTGGATCGACGCCCAGGTCGAGCACCACCTCCGGCCTCTCAAGACACTCTTCGCCGCCGCGACCGATGCCGGCAATGCACCGGGCGTCCGCGCGCTCGCCGCCATGCTCGCCGATGCTGGCGGCGTACTGCCGCGCAAGTCGGTGCTCAGCGCCATCGCCAATCTCGAACAGACCGATCGCCAGGCGCTTCATCGCCTGCGCGTCCGCCTCGGCCCGCTCGACGTCTTCGTCGATCCGCTTTTGAAGCCCGCCGCTCAATTCTGGCGCGCTGCCTTGCTCGCCGTCCGCACGGGGCAGACCATGCCGAGGCTTCCCGTCGCGGGCGCCGCCACCCTCAGCGGCGAAGCCGACGCGCGCGGCGCCGCGCTCGCCTACCGTCGCGTCGGTCGCGAATGGGTCCGCGTCGATCTCGCCGACCGCCTTGCTAGCCATGCGCGCAAGGTGCGCTCAGCCGGCGGCGACAATCCGGTTGATGTCGACCTCGCCACCTCCGTCGGCCTTTCCGCCGAGGCCATCGCGCGCCTGATGGACGAAGTCGGCTTCACGAGGGCCGGGGAGGCGTGGAAGTGGCGCGGACGCCGTCCGCCGCGCGACGATCGCCGCGGCACCGCATCGCACGCTTTCGCCGAGTTGGAGAAGCTCCGCCGCAAGTGAGGATCGACCGCTACCTCCACTGCATCCGCCTGGCGAAGAGCCGCACCCTCGCCCAGGCGATCATCGCCGAAGGTCGCACGCGTATCGACGGCAAAAGGGTCGAAAAACCCAGCGAGGAGATCCGCGTCGGCAGCGTCATCGCGCTTCCGTTGCGTGACCAAGTCCGCGTCCTGCGCGTGCTCGCCTTGCCCGGCCGGCGCGGTCCGCCTCCCGAAGCGCGAGCCTGTTACGAGGAAGTTGGAATTGACGAGGCCAGCGCGGCCTCTTAGCGAACGACGCCAAGAGGGAGCGATTTACCAATGACCTACGTCGTCACCGACGCCTGCATCAAATGCAAATATATGGACTGCGTCGAAGTCTGCCCGGTGGATTGTTTCTACGAGGGTGAAGTGATGCTGGTCATCAATCCCAACGAATGCATCGACTGCGGCGTGTGCGAGCCGGAATGCCCGGCCGAAGCCATTCTCCCCGACACCGAGAGCGGCCAGGAGCAATGGCTGGAGCTCAACGCAAACTTCTCGGCGGGCTGGCCCAACATCACGCGCAAGAAGGACAGCCCTGCCGACGCCGACGAGTTCAAGGGCCAAGAAGGCAAGTACGAAAAATATTTCACGCCCGAGCCGGGCTCGGGCGACTAAACGCCCCGCAATCCGTTCCTCTGCGGCGTTGGCTTTTCGAAAAAGCTGACCTCTGTCATATAAGCTCGCAAGAACGGGGGAAATTCATGCGCTTTTACTTCGCCGTGGTCGCCGCGGCTTGCATCGGATCGCCGGTCCTCGCCCAGTCGACGCCGACGGCCGGACCTCTGCCAAGTCCTGAGCAACTGGTGGGCAGAGATACCGTGACCGTCGCCGGCGGTGCGGCGATCACGCCCGACTATGAAGGCTCCAACGATTACCGGTTCATCCCGGCGGCGGCGGTGCGCGGCCAGATCAGCGGAATCTCCTTCAACACGCGCGGCACCTACCTGTTCGTCGATGTCGTTCCGCGCAATGCGAAGCTCCAGTTCGACGCCGGGCCAATCGTCGGCGTCCGCCTGAACAGCCGGCGGAACATCGACGACAACGTCGTCAAGCTCCTCCCGAAGCGGAACACGGCATTTGAAGGGGGCGGATTCGTCGGTGTCAGCCTGCATGGACTGACCAATCCGTACGACACGCTGTCCTTCCACGTCGACGTGCTCCACGACTTCGGCAATGCCCACCAGTCGACGACGTTCAGCCCGAACGTGGAATTCTCGACCCCGCTGTCGCGCACGACCTACGTGGGAGCCAACATTGGCGCCGAGTTCGTCAGCAATAAGTTTGCCGACTACTACTTCAGCGTCACGCCTGCGGATTCCGTCCGCACCGGCGGCGTGCTCCCGCCCTTCAACGCCAGTGGCGGGATGAAGAACTGGAAGGCGGGCCTGCTCGTCAACCAGTCGCTGTCGGGCGACCTGCTGCACGGCTTCTCGTTGTTTGGCCTCGGGCAATATTCGCACTTGGTCGGCGACTTCCGCCGCTCTCCGATCGTCAACGACCGGGGCAGCGCCAGCCAGTGGACCGGCGCCCTCGGCGTCGCCTACACCTGGTAGGCTAGGACCGCTTCAATAGCTCGTTGACGATGACGTCAGCCGCTTCGTCGGCCGTCATCGCAGTCGTGTCGATGTGGAATTCCGGCGCTTCGGGCGGCTCGTAGGGACTGTCGATGCCGGTGAAATTCTTGAGCTCGCCAGCGCGCGCCTTGGCGTAGAGACCTTTGACGTCGCGCTTCTCAGCCTCGGCCAGCGGCGTGTCGACATAAATTTCGAAGAACTCGCCTTCGGGCACCATCCGCCGCACCATGTGCCGCTCCGCGCGGAACGGCGAGATGAAGGCTGTCAGCACGATCAGGCCGGCATCGGTCATCAACCGCGCGACCTCGCCGACGCGTCGGATATTCTCGATGCGGTCGGTCTCGGTGAAACCGAGGTCGCGGTTCAGGCCATGGCGAATATTGTCGCCGTCCAGCAGGAAGGTGTGCCGCCCGCGCGCCACCAGCTTCTGCTCGACGATGTTGGCGATGGTCGACTTGCCCGCACCCGACAGGCCGGTGAACCACAGCACGGCAGGATTCTGACCCTTCAGCGCCGCATGCGTCTCCCGACTGACATCGAGATGCTGGCGATGAATGTTGAGGGACCGCCGCAGTGCGAAATGCAACATCCCGCACGCCACCGTCGCATTAGTCAGCTTGTCGATCAGGATGAAGCCGCCAAGCGCCCGGTTGGGGCTCGCGCCCTCGACCGCATAGGGCTCGAACACCAGTTCGCGGTCGGTTGCAATCTCGGCGACGCCGATGCCGTTCAGCCCGAGCGTCGGCGCCGCCAGATGCTCCAGCGAATTGACGTTGATCTCATATTTCGGCTGTTGGACGGTCGCGGTCACCGTCTGCGTGCCGAGCTTGAGCCAGTAGCCACGGCCGGGCAGAAGCTCGGTCTCGTCCATCCACACAATCGTCGCTTCGAACTGGTCGGCGGCTTGCGGCGGATCGCCTGCTGCCGCGATCACATCGCCGCGCGAGCAATCGACCTCATCGGCAAAGGTCAGCGTGACCGATTGCCCCGCCTGCGCTTCATCGAGGTCGCCGTCGGCCGTCGCCACGCGGTCGATCCGCGTCGTTCGGCCTGACGGCAGCACTCGCACCTCGTCCCCGGGTCGCACGCGCCCGGTCGCGAGTTGCCCCGCGAAACCGCGGAAATGTTGGTCCGGCCGGTTTACCCACTGAACCGGCAGGCGCATCGGCTTGCCTGCGTCGGCATCCGCGTCGAGCGGCACCGTGTCTAGATGTTCGAGGAGGGTCGGTCCCTCGTACCATGTCGTCGCACCGCCCCGCGTGATGACGTTATCGCCTTCCAGGCCCGACACCGGGATCGCGGCCCAATTTTCGATGCCGATGCCGCCGGCGAATGCGCGATAATCGGCGACGATCGCGTCGAACACTTGCCGGTCGTAATCGACTAGGTCCATCTTGTTCACGGCCAGCACGAAGCGGCGGATGCCGACTAGCTTGGCCAGGTATGAATGCCGCCGCGTCTGCGTCAGCACGCCCTTGCGCGCATCCACCAGCAGCACTGCCAGGTCCGCCGTCGACGCGCCGGTGACCATGTTGCGCGTATACTGCTCATGGCCAGGCGTATCGGCGACGATGAACTTGCGGCGATTGCTCGAAAAGAAGCGGTAGGCGACGTCAATGGTGATGCCCTGCTCGCGTTCCGCCGACAGTCCGTCGACCAGCAGCGCGAAATCGATCTTTTCGCCTTGCGTCCCGTGCCTCTTGCTGTCGCTTTCCAGCGCCGCCAGCTGGTCGTCGAAGATCTGCTTGCTCTCGTAGAGCAGCCTGCCGATCAGCGTCGACTTGCCGTCATCGACGCTGCCGCAGGTGATGAAGCGCAGCAGCTCCTTGCGTTCCTGCTCGGCAAGCCAAGCTCGGACGTCGACAAAGGCGTTCAAAAGTAGCCCTCCTGCTTCTTCTTCTCCATGCTCGCGCTGCCGCCGTCGCGGTCAATGACGCGACCTTGCCGCTCGGACGTGCTCGACACGAGCATTTCCGCGACGATGTCCTCGACGGTCACCGCATCGCTCTCGATCGCCCCCGAAAGCGGATAGCAGCCGAGCGTGCGGAACCGCACCTTGCGCATCACCGCCTCGTCGCCGTCGAGCCGGAAGCGCTCGTCGTCGATCATCAGGATTGCGCCGTCGCGCTCGACGGTCGGGCGCTCTTTGGCGAAGTACAGGGGCACGATCTCGATCCCCTCCCGCAAAATATACTGCCACACGTCGAGCTCGGTCCAGTTGGACAGTGGAAAGACGCGGATGCTTTCGCCTTTGTTCTTGCGGACATTATAGAGCGACCACAGCTCCGGCCGTTGCCGCTTCGGGTCCCAGCGATGGTTGCGGTCGCGGAAGCTGAACACCCGCTCCTTCGCGCGGCTTTTCTCCTCGTCGCGCCGGGCACCGCCGAAGGCCGCATCGAAGCCATATTTGTCGAGCGCCTGCTTCAGCCCTTCCGTCTTCCACATGTCCGTATGCAGCGGCCCGTGGTCAAACGGGTTGATGCCCTGCGCTTCTGCCTCAGGGTTGCGGTATACCAGCAGATCGACGGCCGGGTCGGCGGCCACCTTGTCGCGTAGCGCGTACATGTCGCGGAACTTCCAGGTCGTATCGACATGCAAAAGCGGGAACGGCAGCGGTCCCGGGAAAAAAGCCTTCTTGGCCAGGTGCAGCATCACCGCGCTGTCCTTGCCGATCGAATAGAGCATGACCGGCTTGGCCGCTTCCGCGACCGTCTCACGCATGATGAAAATGCTCTCGGCCTCCAATCGGTCGAGGTGCGTCATCGTCTGTCCGGAGGGCCCACTCACCATCAGCAACGCGCTTTGCCCGCAACCGGCGCCCAAGAAAAGCGGCGGCTTCTATTCACTTGAGGGTCAGCGGGCTGTACCTAGCAACAAAGATCAGGATTTTGGGGAGAACCACGGTGCTCAAGAGCTACATCTTCGCAGCGGCAGCCTTTGCCGTTCCGGCAGCGCCAGCGGCCGCCCAGGCGCAGGGTGCCGCGCCGCAGACAATCAAGAAGGCTGACCTGATCGCTAGGGCGGACGCGGCTTTCGCTGCCGACGACACGAACAAGGACGGCTCGCTGAATGCCGCCGAGATCCAGGCCGAGCAGAGCAAGGAACTGGAGCAGGTCCGCGCCCAGCTGGCGGCGCGCATCAAGGCCGCCTTCACGCAGCTGGACACGAACAAGGATGGGCAACTCAGCCTGCAGGAATTTTCGGCCAGCGTTCCGGCCATCAAGATCAACGAGACTCCGCAGCAGGTGCTTCAGAAGCTCGACACCAACAAGGACGGCAAGATCAGCGCCGCTGAATTCCGCGCGCCGCGCGTTGCCGCGTTCGACCGCGCCGATGCTAACAAGGATGGCGTGGTGACCATGGAGGAAGCGCAGCGCGCCGCAGCGGCCCAGCGCAAGTAATCGCACGAAAGAGGGCGGCAAGTTCAAGCGGATGGACACCGACAAGGACGGCGTCGTCACCTCCGCCGAAATGCGCGTCGCTGGAATCATCAAGTAACCGGCTGGCGCCCGCCGCCCCGCAGTCCTAAGGACACCTCTTCCCTGGGGAGCCGCACGCGGCTGAGATCGGCGTATCGCCGGGACCCATCGAACCTGATCCGGCTGACACCGGCGTAGGGAGAAGGAGAATCTCAAATGGCCGACGTCCCGGCACGCACCGAATTGAAAGTCACCACCGGCCCGATCCGCGGCAGCCGCAAGATCCACGTCGGCCCGCTCGGCGTCGCCATGCGCGCTGTTGATCTCGAGCCCTCATCGGGCGAGGCGCCCGTCGTCCTCTACGACACTAGCGGCCCCTTCACCGACCCCGCCACCCGCATCGACATCATGACCGGCCTGCCCGAGCTTCGCGCGCAATGGATCCGCGCCCGCGGCGACGTCGAGGAAGTGCAGCAGCGCGAGGTCCGGCCTGAGGATAACGGCCAGCTCGGCCCCGATCGCAGCGGCGGCGTCCAGCCCTTCCCCAACGTCCGCAAGCGCGTCCTCCGCGCCTGCCCCGGCGCCAACGTCACCCAGATGCACTACGCCCGGCGCGGCATCATCACGCCCGAGATGGAATATGTCGCCATCCGCGAGAACCTCGGCCGCGAACAGGCGCTGGCCGAGAAGCGCGACGGCCAGAGCTTCGGCGCCGCCATCCCCGACTTGGTCACCCCGGAGTTCGTCCGCGACGAGATCGCCCGCGGCCGCGCCATCATCCCCAACAACATCAACCATCCGGAATCCGAGCCGATGGCGATCGGCCGCAATTTCCTGGTCAAAATCAACGCCAATATCGGCAACAGCGCCGTCGCCTCCGACGTCGCGGCCGAGGTCGACAAGATGGTGTGGGCGATCCGCTGGGGCGCCGACACGGTCATGGACCTGTCGACCGGCCGCAACATCCACGACACGCGCGAATGGATCATCCGCAACTCGCCCGTGCCGATCGGCACCGTCCCCATCTACCAGGCGCTGGAAAAGGTCGGCGGCATCGCCGAGGACCTGACGTGGGAAGTCTATCGCGACACGCTCATCGAGCAGGCTGAGCAGGGCGTCGACTATTTCACCATCCACGCCGGCGTCCGCCTGCCCTACGTGCCCCTGACCGCCAAGCGCGTCACCGGCATCGTCAGCCGCGGTGGTTCGATCATGGCCAAATGGTGCCTCGCCCACCACCGCGAAAGTTTCCTCTACGAGCGCTTCGACGAGATCTGCGAGATCATGAAGGCCTACGACATCGCCTTCTCACTCGGCGACGGCCTGCGCCCCGGCAGCACTGCTGATGCCAATGACGAAGCCCAGTTCGCGGAGCTCTACACATTGGGCGAGCTGACCAAGAAGGCGTGGGATCACGACTGCCAGGTGATGATCGAGGGCCCCGGCCACGTGCCGATGCACAAGATCAAGGAGAATATGGACAAGCAGCTGGAAAGCTGCGGCGAGGCGCCCTTCTACACATTGGGGCCGCTGACCACCGACGTCGCCCCCGGCTACGACCACATCACCTCCGCGATCGGCGCGGCGATGATCGGCTGGTTCGGCACGGCGATGCTTTGCTACGTCACGCCCAAGGAGCATCTGGGCCTCCCAGACCGCGATGACGTGAAGGTCGGCGTCGTCACCTACAAGCTGGCGGCCCACGCGGCCGACCTCGCCAAGGGCCACCCCGCCGCCCGCCTCCACGACGACGCGCTGAGCCGCGCCCGTTTCGAGTTCCGCTGGCGCGACCAATTCAACCTCAGCCTCGACCCGGAAACCGCCGAGCAATATCACGACCAGACCCTGCCCGCTGAAGGTGCCAAGACCGCCCACTTCTGCAGCATGTGCGGCCCGAAGTTCTGCTCGATGAAGATCACGCAGGAGGTGCGGGAGTTCGCGCGGCTGCAGCACGAAAAGGCGGTCTCAGCCGATGCGGACGCGGGCATGGCCGAGATGTCCCAGCGTTACCGTGAAGGCGGGATGGAACTTTACATCGGCACGAACGGCCGCGAACACGATTGATGAACCTCACCGCGCTGCTCGTCCCCACCTACCGGAACATGCTGCAGACCCTCAGGGGCCTGCTCGACAGGGCTGAGGCGCAGTTGGGCGAGGAACGGGCCGAGGCCTTGCTCTCCGCTCGCCTTGCTCCGGACATGTATCCGCTCGCGACGCAGATCCGCTTCGCGATCGTTCAGGCTTTTGAAGCCCCGCGACGCCTGCGCGATGAGCCCGACCGCCCTGAGATTCAGGAGTTGCTTGAGGAAGGCCGCGAGGGTGGCGAGCATCCGGGAACGCTTGCCCAGGCGCGGGCGCGTCTCGACCAAGCGCTCGCCTTTCTCGACAGCCTCGGTGACGGCGCGCTCGATCGCGCCGGGGGCAGCGATCCGATGACGCTCGATCTGCCGATGGGCCTGACCTTTGACCTTACGCGCGACCAATTTGCCCGCGACTGGGCGCTCGGCCAGTTCTATTTTCACGTGATGGCCGCCTACGCGATCCTCCGCAAAGAGGGCGTTGAGATCGGCAAGGCCGATTATGTCCCGCACATGTTCGCATATCTGCGCGCTGGCGAGGCGGCATGAGCGACCTGCTCCCAGGCCGATAGCCCAATTTCTGATCCGGGCAGTGGAGTAAGCCCATGAAGCATTTTCTCCTCTTCTACGACTACGTCCCCGACGTCTTTGAACGCCGCCCGCAGTTCCGCGGCGCGCACCTGAAGCACGCTTGGGCCGCCCAACAACGGGGCGAGATCATCGTCGCCGGAGCCCTCGCCGACCCGGTCGACTGCGCCCTCCTGATGTTCGCGCGCGAGGACAAGTCGGTCGCCGAAGACTTCGCCCCCGCCGACCCCTACGTAACGGGCGGGCTTGTGGCGAGCTGGCACGTTCGTGAATGGACTACGGTTGTCGGCGAAAGTGCGTTAACGCCGGTGCGGCCCGACGAGGCCTGAGCTGAAACACCACTGTCAATGTCGGTGGAAGACGGACGCTAGCGACTGCCCTTCAAGTCACAGAAGGGCGCGATCGCCTGATCTATTCGGAGAACTGACCGGCCGCCGGAGCGATTAGCCGACGAACTGCTTCTTCAGCTGCGCCTTGATCGATGCGCCGCCGAGGTGGGCGTCGACATTGGAATAGCCTTCTTGGCGCAGCGCCTTGCGGATGTCCTCGAGATTGTTGGATTCGCGCGCAAGCTGAAAGGCGCGTTCGATGATGTGCGGAGTCTGCATGGAGCGTCCTGAAGAAATTTCGGTTGCGTCATGAACGTCCGGCGGGCGCGTTACGTTCCCTTCCGTGCGAGCCGCGTCACCGCTTCGTCCAGCGCCTGGAGGAAGCGCGAGCGGTCGGCCTTGGCGAAGGGTGCAGGACCGCCGACGATGTCTCCACCGGCGCGCAGGTCCGCCATGATAGCCCGTGTCGCGAGCGCGCCGCCAATGCTCGCCGCGGTGAACGGCTTGCCATTGTGGCCGAGCACCGTCGCCCCGGCCTTCAGGCAGCGATCGGCAAGCAGGATGTCGCCGGTCACGACGATCTTCTGCGCATCGGCCCTTTCGGCAATCCAGTCGTCGGCGGCATCGAAGGCGTCGGATACCAGCACGCGTTCGATCAGCGGGTGCTCCGGCACGCGAATGCGGGCATTGCTTACGACGCGCACCGGTACGTCGCGCCGGAGCGCGACGCGATATATCTCCTCCTTCACCGGGCAAGCGTTGGCGTCGACGAATATCCTGACCCCCGTCGCGCGGTCGTCGGTCACGCCTAGCTGTTTTTCAGATTCTCCAGTCCGCGCTGGCCGCCCTTCTGCGACGGATTGGCCGCGATGCTCTTTGTCTTTTCCTTTTTCGGCTTTCGCGCTTCCTTGTTCGACCTGACTTGTCCCTTGGCCATCATCAATCTCCTAGCAGCCCCAGTTTCTCCGCCAATCGCCGTCGTGGCAATGCCTGTTCGATCAAAGCGCGCCCGCCGCTTCGCCAGTCGAAAACATCCCGTCCGTCGAGATGTGCTGGCATAGGGTATGACGGCGGATAGGAGTATAGGACTCCAATCTGTGGAGGGCCCTTATGCCTTCGCGTAGCCGTGCCATGTTGCTTGCGCTTGGACTGATGCTGTCAGGCCCGGCGCATGGCGACGCGTCAGCCGGCGAGCCACCGCGAATCAGGAAGCCGCAGCCGGCGCCCGACACCAAGCCGGAGATCCTGCCCCTTCCGCCGGCCGTCTTCGACAACAAGCTCGCGATCGGCGGCAACGATGTGAAGGCGCGCCAGATCGACACCCGGCTGGATGTCGAGGTGCGGGTGAACGGACGCGGCCCCTACCGCTTCGTGGTCGACAGCGGCGCCGACACGTCCGCCGTTGGCCTGCGCGTCGCTCACGACCTGGAACTGCCCCTGGGCACGCCCGCCATCCTCAATGGCATGACCTCGCGCGACATCGTCGACCGGGTGAAGATCGCACAATTGTCGATGGGGCCGAGCACCGTCGACAACCTTGAAGTACCAGCCTTGCGGGAAACGGACCTTGGCGGGGACGGCCTCGTCGGCATCGACGCCCTCGTCCACCAGCGCCTCATGATGGATTTCGAAAAGCGCTTAATCAAGGTCGAGGATGCGCGGATCCCGGTCAAATACGAGCCGGGCGAAATCGTCATCACGGCTTACAAGAAGCGCGGTCAGCTTATCCTGACGCAAGTGCAGGCGGCCCACTTCCGGCTCGACGCGGTCATTGATACCGGCTCCGAAATCTCGATTGGCAATACCGCCTTGCGCGACAAGCTCATCCGCAAGGGCAAGGGCAAATTCTACACGGTTGAGGCGATCGGCGTCACTGGTGTGCATGTCCCGATGCAGATTGCGCGAATCGACGAACTGCAGCTTGGTCCGGTGACCTTGAAGGATGTTCCGATCGCCTTCGCCGACGTGCCGCCGTTCAAATTGTTCGGCCTCGCCGACCAGCCTGCGCTGCTTATCGGTACCGACCTTCTCGCAACCTTCCGCCGCGTCTCCCTCGACTTCCGGGCTCGCAAGGTCCGCTTCCAGCTGCGGCAGTGCGCCAGCGACGGAGTCGCCGTTAACACCGCGCCGGTCGACATGTTCATGCGCATTTCATCGAACCAGATGGAAGTCTGCCAGCGCTAGGAACTGATGCCACTCGGCATCTCGGGCGACGTCTTGACGTCACTTGCTTGATCCGAACCACGACGACCCGATTGAACTCGCCGATTTGAAAGGCGAGCTCGATCCTTGGCAAGCCCATCGTTATCGCAAGTGAAGGTGAGACAAGTGAACTGGGGCGAAACGGCGCGTTCAGGACGCCCACACGGCGCGGCGTTTAGTTTCGGGATCTCTTCAGTGAAGGAGAAATTCGATGAAACGCACCCTCATCCTCGCCGCCGCAACGGCAGCCGCGACTGTCGCCGCCGCAGCACCGGCGAATGCTCAGCATTGGCATGGCAATTGGCGAACGGTCGCCTTTACGATTGTCAACGGTCGTGACACCGACACCATCCGGCTTCCGGGCACCGCGCGCTACCGGCAAATGCGCCTATGCGTGTTCAACGGTCCGATCGAGATGCGCGATCTCGATGTCCGCTACCGCAACGGCGGAAGGCAGGACGTCGCCGTGCGCCACATGATCCGCGCTGGAACCTGCACGCGCAACATCGACCTCGCCGGTAACCGGCGCGACGTGACCGCGATCCGGATCAAATATGCGCCGCTGGCACGCGGTTGGAGCCGTCCGACCGTCCGCGTCCAGGTCCGCTAACCATCGTCGCGAGCCGCCGTTTCTGATCGAAGCGGCGGCGTCTCGTCGCTGTCTCATAACAGCCGTTCGAGAACCATTTATTCACTATCCGAGGTGAAAAGGGTCGCGGGAGTGACTCAGCATGGCTGATTCCGTGAAATCGACGACCGATGGCCAGCCCGAGCGCCGGCGCGCGAATCGCGCCGCGCTCAACCTTTCCGCGACGTTGCGCGAAGGCAGCCGTAGCAAGGTGCAGGCGCGCCTGATGGACATCTCCACCCATGGCTGCCGCGTCGAATGCACGACGCCGGTCAGCGACGACAGCTGCGTGTGGCTCAACATTGCCGGTCTCGAGGCGCAATATTGCCGTGTCGTCTGGCACTGCCAGGAATTCGTCGGCCTCGAGTTCGAAAAGCCGCTCGCCCAGGGTGTGCTCGATCGATTGCTGAGCAACAATCAGCAGCTGACTGAAAAGGCGATCAAGGATTTGCGCGGAATCGCCGCGCGGTCGCACTGGCTTGCGAGGCAGGCCGGCGACCAGGACATCCACATCCTCGCGGAAATGTCGCGCGAAGCCGCCGTGGACGCCGTTCTCGAAGGCTTCCGGCTTACAAAATCCCGCAGCTGAGCCGGCGCCGCCTCGCTTGAGGCACGCCTTGCTCCGTGATGGTCGCCTTGATTAAGCGGCTTTGGCTTGCGGGTTTAGGATTTCTCCGATTCCGCCGGCTTCCTCGATCTTCCCGAGGAGCGCGCCGCGCGCCAGATCTTCCTTGAATGCCCATGCGAGCACGGCTTCGAGCTGGGCCAGCGTGGCGTCGTCGCAGGTGCCGTCGAAGGCAAGGCGTGCGACCGGCTTCATCGGCTGGCGAAGCTGGATCTTGAGACCCTTCGCCTCGACCAGCTTGAGATATTCCTCGGGGCTGTCCTCGGCATCGAGCGCGAAGTCGTAGGCGGCACTGAGCCCCTCCCAGAGCGCAGTGGTGGCGCGGCGCTTTGCAGCCTCCGCTTCGTCAGCCTTGGCGCGGACGTCGGTAAGTTTGCTCTGCAAGGTACCCTCCGTGGCGAGTTCTGATTTGACTGGTTGCGGCGCGGCAGGCGCTTCGTCGTCGACGGCAGCCACTTGCTCGATGGCCGGTTCGAGTTCGACTTCGTGCGCTTGCTCCTCGAGCACGGCCTCTTCGACCGGCTGATCGAGAGTCATTTGATCCAGAACCTCGGACTCTGGCTGCTCGACCGGTTCCTCAGTGGCTTCGGCCGGCGGAAGCTTCGGCTCGATCTTCGGGATCTGCGTTCCGTAGAACCCGCCGAGATTGGCGAGGCTGTCCAGAATCTTTGAGAAGCCAGGTCGTCCGCTCGGCGCCTCCTCTACCTCTTCATATTGCTCCTCGAGGGAGGCTTCGGGCTCGTCGGCAAGTTCGGCGAGGGTTTCGGATTCGACCGAGAACTCCTCGGCCGCTTCCGGCTCGGCGGCGAATTCTTGCGCGACTTCCGGCTCGTCGGCTACGACCTCGTCGACAATCGCGGGCTCGACCTCGACCGCAGCTTCCTCGACGGGTTCTTCAACCACTTCGGCTTCCGGCTCGGGCTCAGCCTCGGCCATCTCCGCCTCGACGAGTTCTTCCTCGACCGAAACAGGTGCCTCTTCAGCCTCGTGCGTGTCTTCGACGACGGCAGCTTCGACCTCGTCCGCGACTTCGGCCTCGACCGCCGCCTGCGGCTCTTCATCGGTCTTCGCGGCGGGCTTCTTCGCCGGCTGCGCGCTCTTGGCGGGACCGGTTTCGAACGTCACGAGAGCATATACGTAATCGACCCACACGCCCGACGCGCTCAGCGGGAGGAGCGTCACCCAGCAACGGGTCGACACATCGCCGACGGTAAATTCGTCCTCGTAGGAGAGGAAATTGCGCGAGATGGCGACAATCGAGAGCTTCTTGGCGATGCTCGACAGGATCGACGGGCGCGAGCCTTCGGCCACGCGGTCGGAATCGACCTGTCCCTTCAGCTGCTCGCCGCAGTGTCGAACCTCGGCGTCTTCGCCGCCGCCGATCAGCTCCAGCAGGAGCGAAGAGGGGCCGGCTTCCGAAATTTCGAGCGGATCGAGGTCGTGTAGTGGTGGGAATTCGCGGTCGCCGCGAATCGACAGCCAATAATCCAGAACGGTCTCGTGGCGGCGCCGTTCGGAGGCGTCAATCGACCGGAATGAAGTCAACAGCGTCTCGGCAGCTGGCTGATCGCCTGCCTGCATGCCTGGACTGGGCGCCCCCATCTTTTCCGCCTTTCGCTTGAGTCTTCGAGAAGCTTCTGCGCCTATGGTTCTTAGAAAAGGTTAAATCGGCAGACTCTTTGAGCGGGCAGCCAAAACCGCCGCCCGGTTGCCCGGACGGCGGTTTTTCCTTTCGGGCTTGAAGGGCCGTTACGCGAGCTCGAGCTCGCGCGTGTCCATATTCTCGGGCAGGCCCGCATCGGTATCGACCGGCTTGGCGGTGCCCGCGGCGACTTCACGCTCACGCTTGTCGAAGAAGGCGGCACGCTTCAGGCGCTTGCGCAGCGAAGCCGAGGGATTGTCCGGCGTCGGGCCGCGCATCGCGCGTTCGTGCCAAGTTTCACCATCGCGCTTCTCTTCGACGCGGGGCGTCGTGGCGTCCCAGGCGAATGCCGAAGCTGCCGGTGCAGTGACAGCCGGCTGCTCCATCACGACCGGGTCGTGGCGCGGCATCGGCGCCGTCGGTTCGACCGCGACGGGCTCATCGTGGACGATTTCCTCGTCGAGATTTTCTTCATCCTCGTCCTTACGGCGAGCAAGAGCGAACGCACCGCCGCCAAGCGCAAGCAGCGCAAGGGCACCGCCGCCGACCATCATGGCCGCATCGTCGACCTTGCCGGCAGGCTTGGCCTCAGCCGTCGCCTGCGGCGCAGGCTGGGCCGGAGCCGCATTCACGTCGACCGCCGGGGTAGGCTTGGCCGCGACCGGCGCGGACGACGCGGATGCCACGGCCTGTGCCGCAGCAGCGGGTGCTGCCGTCGTTGCCGCGTGCGTAGCCTTCGGAGCGGTTGCAGCTTTAGCGACCGTTTTCGCCTTCGTGGTTGATTTCTTTGTAGCCGGAGCGGCCGTGGTTTTTGTGCTTTCCACAGGGGTTGAAGTGGTGGTGGAGTCCGTCGTCACCGGAGCCACTTCGGGCGTCGGTTCCGGCGCTACAGTTACCGGCGTGGGGGCCGGTTCACTGGCGACGGGCGCAGGGGCGGCGGTGCCGTTATCCTGCGCGAAGAGCGGACTGTTCGAAAGCGCCAGGACCGCGATCGCGGTGGTAGCGCCCATGCGTGCGTAACGACTAATCATAATGGCTAACAACTGCGCGCCTGCCTTCGCGGGCGCATCGTTATCGGTTGTATGAGTGATTATGCCGACGAACCGTTGAGAACCGCTAAGCTTCTGTTTTCGTTTGAAAAGTGAGAACCGTGACGGCAGAGGAAGCAAATATTGCCTTATTCTCCTACGGCACCTTGCAGCAGCCCGAAGTGCAGATTGCAAACTACGGCCGACTGCTCCGGGGGGAGCCGGACCGGCTCGCGGGCTACTTGCTAGCCCGCATCACGATAACCGACCCGAACGTCGTCGCACTCAGCGGGAAGTCGGCGCACCAGATCGCGCGCTTCACTGGCAACGCGACGGATTTGATCGACGGTATGGTGCTTATGCTGATGCCGTCCGAGCTCGCCGCGACCGACGCATATGAGACGGACGATTATCGCCGCGTCGAATTGACCCTTCAAAGCGGGCGGACGGCCTTCGTCTATGTCGAGGCCAACCCCGCATAAGAAAACGGGCGCCCGTGGCCAGGCGCCCGTTCCACGCTCCCGCGGGATTACTTGCTCTTGTTCTCCGTGGCGGAGGCCTTGTTGTCGGCCGTGTTCTTGATCGCGTCGGCCTTGCTTTCGCCTGCGTTCTTGAGCGCCGATGCTTCGTTCTTGGCAGCCGCCTTGAGGGCGTCGGCCTTGTTGTCGGCGCTGTTCACGATATTCGCGGCCTCATTGTTGGCCGCGGCAGTCACATTATCGGCGGCATTGTCGGCATTGGCTTCGACCTGGCTCGCCTGATTGTCGACAGGGCTTTTCTTGTTGCACGCGGTCAGTGCCAGAAGGCCGGCGGCAATCGCCAGGCTCGTCGTCATTTTCATCAGCTTTCCCCTTTTGGAATAGGTGCGGGGCGGGACGCTAAGCGCGGGCGCCTGTCCGTCTGATGTCAGGAAGATTAACTCAGCAGCCGAACGAGACCTGCGTGGACCCGCGCTTGACCAGTCGGACCGCATCCTTCGGCGTTCCCGGCCTCACGATGGCGGTGATCGCGTCGAGATCCGGCTGCCCGGGCTTGCTGAAGGCTTTCACGAAATCCTGGTGGCTGAGCAGCAGATGATCGTCGAGCGGCTTGCAGCCGGTGGACTGGATCGAGTGCACTCCGACCAGCATGCCGTCGGCGTCATAGATTTCCGCATAGCCCCATTCGGCGTCGATGCTTCCGTCCTTCAATTTGCCGGGACATTCGGCGCGCACCGCCTCGCAGACGATGTCGGTCTCCGGGTCCTCCGCCCAGCGCGGCCTGGGATCGAAATCAAACGAGGCGACTTGCGCAGACGCGCCGCCGGCCAGCGCAAGGATGCCCGCGAAAACGGCCCCCCGCATGCGGCTATTTCAGTGCTTTGACCGCGGCGAGGGTCTTGGCGACATGCTTGCTGAAGTCGAGGTCGTCATGGACCATCACGACTTTCCCCTTGCGGTCTATGACGTAGGACGTGCGCGTGGTGATCCCCGGATGTGCAGCCCACGCGACGTCATAGGCCTTCTGCGTTTCCGGCGTCGCGGTCGCGACCGGGAAGGCGCTGCGGCATTCCTTGACCGAGAAGTCTTTGAGCGTCGCGATATTATCGGCGGACATGCCGATCACCTGCGCATGCGCTTTCTTGAAGTCGCCGATCGCCTCGCTGAACGCGTGCGCTTCCGCCGTACAGCCGCTCGTGAACGCCTTGGGGAAGAAGTACAGCACGACCGGCCCCTTTTTCAGCTGCTCGGCGAGGTGGAGCTTGAACTCCTTGCCGCCGACAGCGCCGGTAGTGGTGAAGTCCGGGGCCATAGCGCCAGTCTTGAGCGCGGCGCTGGCGGGGCTGACGGCGATGCTCGCAGCGGCAAGGCCGAGCAGAAGCTTGCGCATGGATGATTCTCCTATGTCGCGTTCTTACCGCGCGGCATTCAAAAGCGCGAGGGTGCGGTTGTCGCGCTTGCCATCGAAGAAAAGGTCGAGCGCGGCGGCGAACTGTCCGCCTTCGCCGGTCTGCTCGAATAGAGTAAGGCTGGAGCGAAACTTCGCGGCGTCGATATGGCCGAAGATCTCTTCCGCGTTCCGGCTGGCCGCCCATGGTAGGACGGCTTCGACGCACTCGATCAGGCGAGCGCCCAGGCGCGGATGATTGAGGTACGCTTGCGCTTCGTCGAGCGAGGCGATGGCATAGAGGCGGGAGGTTGGACTCATTCCCAGGCCGGCGATTTGGGGGAAGACGAACCACATCCAGTGGCTTCGCTTCGAACCGGCCTTCAGCTCTGCAAGCGCGGTAGCGAAAATGCCTTCCTGGGCGTCGATGAAGCGCTGAAGATTGTAAGGATCGGTCACACGGCCATCATGGCCCGCGGCCGGGCGGCGGAAAAGAGCGGCTGGCGCCTATTGGCGCGGCGCCAGCAGCCCCGTCAGTACATAGAAGAGGATCATGATCGGGCCGGTCAGCAGGGTCAGCGCAATGAGGCTCACCCGCACGATCGTCGGATCAACGCCGCTGTAGTCGGCGATCCCCGCAGCCACGCCCATTACCTTGGCCTCGGCCCGATTGATGACGAAACGTCCATTCATCTTGATATCCTTTGGTACGAACTAGCTTCAAGCGATCGGCAGCGAGGTGGCGGCCGAAACCAGCAGAAGCGCGGAGATGAAAGCGCCTGCAAAAACGGTGGCGGTTTCACGGACGTTGGCGAACTGGAACATTTGAAAACCCCTTTTCATTTCTTCGAACCCGACCATCGGGTCCGTGCCATCATCAATGCATGGGGCGTGCCAATTCAGAAAAGTCGTTATTTTTCAGTGAGAGTGGCGACGAAGTGGCGGAATGGACCGGCAAACGGCACCGCCGATTGGGAAGAATTACCAACTGAGATCCCAATTGTCCGCATTTACTGTCCGGAAACGGACAAATCAGTAACCGAGACGCTCCGCCCAGGGCAGCAGTTGCGGAAGTGCCGGTGCAAGCTGCTCCTCGTAACGGCGCCAGCGCCCGCTCGGCGCCTTGCTGAGCGGCTGGATCACCTGATCGTAGCTCGGCGTGATGATCGCGCCGCGGGACTTGGCGGTCGAGCGGTGGTCGAGAAGCTCGGGACGCCAATCGAGACCGAGGAATTCGATCAGCGGCTTCATTGTGGTTTCGGGATCGGCGACAAGCTTCTCGTATACCAACGTGTGCGTCGCCAACGGCAGAGCCTCGCGCGTCCTCGTGAAAACCCCCATCGCCACGTCATAGAGGTCGGCCGCGTCGGCGATGTCGAGGAAGCAGGCCATGGCATCGTTGAGCGTGAAGCTCTGCATGAACCCGCTCAGCACCGCGTCGCAAGGATGCCGCTGCGCGAAGATCAGGCGAGCGTCGGGAAACAAGCTGTAGATGACTGGAAGGCCGAGCATGTTGAGCGGCAGCTTGTCGACGATGAGGCCGGGGAAGTTCGGGTCGGCATGGCGATCGAGTTCCGCGAAGTAGGCTCGGCGCGCCTCTTCGAGCTGCGCGGCTGAACGCGACGGCAACTCGGCGACGTGGCCGAGCACCGTCTCCGCCGCACCGAGCATATGGAACTCCTCCAGGACCTCGGTGTCGGGGTGGCCCATAAGGAAGGTGTCGAGCAATGTCGTCCCCGAACGCGGAAAGCCGACGAGAAAGGCTGGGGATCGGCGCTCACTGGGGGACAGCGGATGCAGTTCGGCCGCCCACTCCGGCGTCATGCTCTGCTCCAGCCCGCGCAGTCGCGTGCGATAGTCGAGGCCGCGCGCCCGCCATCCGTCGAAGTCCAGAACCGAGCGATTCATCAGGTCAGCCGAGGCGAAGGCGGCAGCGTAATCGCCCAGCGAATCATGGATCTTCGCCATCAGGCGATTCCAGCGCACTGGATCGGAGTCTGAACTCTCGAGCTCTAGCATACGCTTCGCTTCGGCCGCATTGCCATCGCGAAGGGAGATCGCGGCGGCCGGGTATCCAAGGCGTTCGCGCGGAAGGTCCAACTTCTCCACGTCGTCGAGAAGATTGCGCAAGGCCTCCATCCGGTTCGTCCGCTCGAGCAGGAGAGCGAGCTCACGGACCGCTTGGACTTCCGCCTCGCCGATCGGTGCACCGAGCTCGTGAGTGGGCAACGCGATCTGAATCAAATTCGTGTCGCGCTCGCCCGCACCTTCGTCGCCAACGGCAATGCGTGCCGCCATGTCGAGCTGCGCCATCGCGTCCTCATTGTGACCGAGGTCGGCCAGCAGCCGCGCGAGAGTGAGACGGATTTCGATGTCTTCGGGACCGGTATCAACCAGCCGACGAAATTCATCGGCAGCCTCCTCGTGCCGCCCCGCATGCGCGAGCGCCGTCGCATATTTGCGCTGCAACGTTCGCTCACTTCGATTCAGGCTCAAACCGTTGCGCAGGGCCTGCACGGCTTCCGGCCAACGTTCAAGCCGAGCCAGCGCGTCGCCGAGATTCGCCCAGGCGCGCCAGTCACCTTGCTTCGCCGCGCACAATGCGAGCCAGGATTCCGCCGAAATCTCGGGCCTTTTCGCAGCATCGGCGGCTTCGGCTCTCGCGTGCCAAAGCGCGAGTTCGGCCGGCGTCGTTCCCGCCGGGGTCAGAGCCGCCTCCAGCGCCTCGTCGCCTCGGCCATCGTCCGTAAGCGCGCGGACGAGCATGACGCGATACGCGACATTCTCCGGCTGCCCCTCACTCGCTCGACGAAGCCACTCAATGCCGCTTTGAAGATGGCCCGAACGGCAATCGATCAGGCCGAGCAGATGTTGGGCTTGCGCTGACGCTCCGGCCTTCTCGAGCTGCCGCTTCGCCAGTTCGCGCGCCTCGCCAAGGTCACCGCGCTGGAACGCGGAAATTGCTTCGGAAAGCTGCTGATCCTTTTGCACGCACGTGCCGTAAGGAGAAGCTCAGACATGCGTCAACTCAAGTTGGGTAACCGAGCCGCGACGCCCACTCCAGCAATAGCGGCAAGACGGGCTCAAGCTGGGTCTCGTAACGGCGCCAGCGCCCGACTGCAGACGCATTTAGCGGTTGTACGATCTGCTCATAGCTTGTGTTCGCAACGGGGCCGCGGTCCGCCGCGGTTTGGCGATGATCAAGTAATCTGTCGTCCCACGGGAGGTTCAGGAAGTCGACTGCTGCGCGTAGCTGGCGTTCGGGATCGGCGACGAGCTCTTCGTAGCTGATTGTGTGGACATTGAGCGGCAGCACGCTGCGGCATGCCTCCCAAAAACGCATGGTCAGGTCATAGAAATCGGCAGCATCGCGAACGTCGAGGAAGTTTGCCGTCGAGAGATTTGGCGTGAAACTCTGCATGAAGCAGCTGAGCACCGTATCGCAGGGATGGCGCCGCACGAACATGATGGGCGCGCCACCAAAGAATAGATGGATCACTGGGGCGTGGAGCATATTGAGCGGCGCCTTGTCGATCACGAGGCAACTGGCTCGGCCTGTCAAATCGTCGAGCCGGGCCAGATAGTTTTCACGCGCATGCCGCAAAGCGTTTGGATCGGCACTATCGAGAGACTCCGGCGGACCCACCTCATCGGCGGCGGCGGCGATGAGACCCTTTTCCTCGAGCACGACGATGTCGGGATGACCCATCAAAAACGTGTCGAGCAATGTCGTTCCCGACCGGGGGAAGCCGACGATAAAGGCCAGCGGCCGCGTTTCTGACGGAAATTGCGGCAACGTTTCTGCCCACTGCGGCGTGATCGACTGCGTACTGCGAGAAAGGTTCGATCGGTATTCCGCCGCCCTCGCAACCCATGAATCGCGATGAGCCAAGGCCTGGTTCATGGCGGAGGCAGCGGCGAAAGCCTGCGTTGCATCGCCTTGATCATCGGCGATACGCGCAGCCAAGCGATGCCACCGCACAGGATCTTCTTTCGGATCGGCGGCGCTCAGAAGCTTGCCCGCTTCCGAACGCCTGCCGCTCCGTAGCTCACGGACGGCCAGGATATCCGCTAGCCGTTCGCGAGGGACGCCCGACGCAATCGCGTTGTCCAGCAATTCGCCGAGTTGGGCGTTCTTGTTCGCTCGTTCGAAAACGAGACCGAGTTGCCGGATTACGTCTGGGTTGCGCGGAGCAAGCGAGACCGCGCGGCTGTAGGCCTCCTCGGCCTCATCTAGACGGTTGAGCGCAAGCAGATCACGGCCAAGATTGATCCAGACCCGCCAGTCGGAAGGTTGCAACGCGCACACACATCTCCAGGCCGAGGCGGCGACTTCCCGCCTTCCCGCGCTGTCGGCAGCTTCTGCCCGTGCGTGCCAAAGTGGCAATGTCGATTGGTCGATGCCGCTCGGCGGTGCAGCGACGCTCAGGGCTTGATCCACTTTCCCGCTGTCGATCAGCGCGCGGACGAGCATGACCCGGAACGCAACGTTGGCAGGCTCAGCATCCACCGCTCGGCGAAGCCACTCAGCGCCTTCGGTCAAGCGCCCCGCCCGGCATTCGATAAGCCCAAGAAGATGATGCGTCTTCGCTGAATCCGGATTTTGCTTCAGCTCGAGATTCGCAAGCTCGCGCGCCCGGTCGAGGCGGCCCTGCTGGAAGGCCGTAACTGCTTCTGCAAGACGCGGCTGCATCGCCTCGGAGCTAGGCGGCGCTTGGTCTGACGGTCAACCTCAGCTCGCTGTCGTGTTCCCGCCGTCGGGGTGCAGCACCTGCCCGGCCATGTAGCTCGAATCTTCGCAGGCGAGGAAAAGGAAGCTCGGGGCAACCTCGTTCGGCTGGCCGGGGCGGCCCATCGGCGTGTCCTTGCCGAACTCGGGGATCCTCTCCGGCGGCTGTCCGCCGGAGGGATTGAGGGGCGTCCAGATCGGGCCCGGCGCGACGCCGTTCACGCGGATGCCTTTCTCGATCAGATTTTTGGCGAGCGAGCGGGTGAACCCGAGGATCGCGCCCTTCGTCGAACTGTAGTCTAGCAGCCCCGGCGAGCCCTTGTACGTCGTTTCCGAGGTGCAGTTGATAATCGCCGCCCCTTCCTTGAGGTGCGGCAGCGCGGCCTGCGTCAGGAAAAACATGCTGAAGATGTTCGTCTGGAACGTGCGCTTCAGCTGCTCTTCGCTGATCTTGCGCAGGTCTTCATCGTAGTGCTGCTCGCCCGCATTATTGACGAGCACGTCGAGACGGCCGAGCTGCTCGACGGTCTGCTGCACCGCTCGTTCGCAAAATTGCTTGTCGCCGAGGTCGCCGGCGATCGTGATGGCCCGGCGACCTTCGCCTTCGACGATTTCTTTGGTTTTGGCCGCGTCGTCATGTTCGCAGAGATAAAGGATTGCGATGTCCGCGCCCTCGCGCGCGAAGAGTGCCGCGACGGCGCGGCCGATGCCGCTGTCCGCGCCCGTAATTAGGGCAACCTTGCCCTCGAGACGTCCCGAACCCCGATAACGAGGCTCCCAGTCCGGTTTCGGCTCTAGCCGGCTTTCGTGCCCGGGCAGACGATCCTCATGAATCATCGGTTCCATGACATCGGACATGACGCTTACTCCTCGGGCTATTCTTTGGGCGCGACACCCATTCCTTCCCGTTCAAACTCTTCGGCGGTCGGCGGGGTTTCGTGGCCCGGCTTGATTGGCTTCCTGTCCGGCTTGGACTTCGGCAAATTTTCTTTGCGCGTCATAGGATTCTCCATTGTTTGAGGACGCGGCACAGGCTTTCGCGGTCGACGAATTCCCAGAAACTTCGTGTTGAAATTAGCCGCGGCGAGCGCTGGCGGGCGGCAAATCGTCGTGTGTCACTTCAGCGCGGTTGTCCGCAGACCCGGCGCGGCAGCGCGCGACAAGTGTCGGAAAATCGAAATTGCTGTTCGCCTCGAGCGCTGCGGAAGTCGCGGCCGAACACTGCGCCTGGCTTTCGTAGCGGGTCTGAAGCGTGGCGACTTGCGTGCATCCGCTGCCGCCGTCGGCGCAGCCCAGGATCGCAATGACGAAATAACCCGGTCCCATGAACGCATCCCCTAAGATGCTGTTTTAACCGCTCGATTTTCGTTCGGTTCCGCGACTTGTTCATCATCCGTTTGCCGGAAGCGATACGCATTCCTACCTAGCAGCCATGGCGACACAGGCAGACAAGGCTCAGGCGAAACCGAACGGGGGGTTCGCGGCGCTGTGGCGCTTCCTTCCGATGCTGTGGCCGCGGGGCCAGGTTGAGCTTAAGGCGCGGGTCGTCTTCGCGGTGATCCTGGTACTGGCGGGCAAGGCGGCGACGCTGCTGATGCCGTTCGCATACAAGGCCGTCATCGACGGCATGTCGGGCCAGAAGGCCGCGTTTGCCATCGTTGCCGGTCTCGTGGCGGGCTACGCGACGGCGCGCTTCGCGGGCGTCCTCTCTGACAATCTGCGCAACGCGATCTTCGAGAAAGTCGGGCAAGATGCCGCGCGGCGGCTGGCGGGAACCGTCTTTCGTCACGTCCACGATCTGTCGCTTCGCTTCCATCTGGAGCGGCGGACCGGATCGCTGACCAAGATCGTCGAGCGCGGGACGAAAAGCATCGACATGATGCTCTATTTCATCCTCTTCAACATTGGACCGACCGCCATCGAGCTCACCGCCATCTGCGTCATCTTTTTCGTGAAGTTCGGCGCAGGCCTTGTCGCGGCAACACTGGCGATGGTCGCGATTTACATAACGTTCACCCGCAAGGTCACCGATTGGCGCGCGCAGATCCAGCGCGACATGAATGACGTCGACAACAAAGCGATCGGCCGCGCGGTCGACAGCCTGCTCAATTACGAAACGGTCAAATATTTCGGCGCCGAGGAGCGCGAGGCGAAGCGCTACGACGAGGCGATCGGCTCCTTCACGCGCGCCGCCGTACGCAATGAAGTCAGCCTGGCGTGGCTGAATATCGGTCAGGCGTTGATCACCAACCTGATGATGGCCGGCGCCATGATCTTCACGGTCTGGGGCTGGAGTCGCGGGCGATTCACGCCGGGCGACGTGGTGCTTGTCAATTCGCTGCTGATGCAACTTTTCCGCCCGCTCGACATGCTGGGCTGGGTCTATCGCTCAATCCGCCAGGGCCTGATCGACATGGAAGCGATGTGGGACCTGCTCGACACGCCCGCGGAGGTCGTCGACCGTCCGGACGCGCCGGCGCTCGACGTCGCCAAGGGCGCGGTACAGTTCGAGAATGTTCAGTTCGGTTACGAGGACGGCCGGCAGATCCTGAAAGGTCTCGATCTCGACATCGCGCCTGGCACGAGCTGCGCCATCGTTGGACCGTCAGGCGCGGGTAAGTCGACCATCGCGCGGCTGCTTTACCGTTTTTACGACCCGTCATCCGGCCGCATCACCATCGATGGGCAGGATATCTCTCAAGTGCAGCAACGGACGCTGCGCGGGGCGATCGGCATCGTCCCGCAGGACACCGTCCTGTTCAACGACACGATCGGCTACAACATCGGCTACGGGCGCGATCAGTCCACTCACGCCGAGGTAGAGCAGGCCGCGCGCGGGGCGGCCATCGACCACTTCATCTCCGTGCTTCCGGACAAATATGATTCGATGGTTGGCGAGCGCGGATTGAAACTGTCGGGCGGCGAGAAGCAGCGCGTGGCGATTGCACGCACGTTGCTCAAGAACCCGCCGATCCTCGTGCTCGACGAGGCAACGAGCGCCCTCGACAGCCGGACCGAGCAGGCGATCCAGGAAACCCTCGACCGCGTCGCGCGAAGCCGCACGACGATCATGATCGCCCACCGCCTGTCGACCATCGTCAATGCCGACCAGATCGTGGTGCTCGACGAAGGACGCGTCGCGGAGCGCGGGACGCACGAGGAACTGCTCGACAAGGGCGGGCTCTACGCGGACCTGTGGCAGCGTCAGCAGGCGGAGCGGCTGGCGGAGGAAATCGCCGAAGCGGCGGAGTGATCAAGTTCGGCGGCGCAGTCCCCGCAGCACATTTCCTTCAGTGCTGAGGTACAGCCGGCGGTAATCGACGCGCGGCGTGTCGGCGAAGATGAGATAGTAATATTTCATCTGCTCCGACCACCAGTAGCCGGGGTTGTGGTCGCTCTGGACCTTCGGATTTGCGGCCACGTCGGCGAGATCGGCGTAACCGTAGCGCGCCTTGTTCCAACGCTTCATCTCCAAATAGTGATCGCGCACGAGGTGGCGCCATTCCTCGCGACGGTCGATCAGCCAGTGGTTGAAGGCCGCATCGGCGAGTTCCGGCCGCAGGTCGTTGGTCGTGCTGAGTGCGGCGAGGTTGGTCGACTCGATGCTCTCGGGAAGCACGCCGTAGCGCGTCTGCACCCTCGCCCAGGTCCGCGTATGGGCGCGGCCGATTTCTTTGTTGCCGCCCTGCGCGAGCAGGCCGCCATAGAATGAGCCAAGCTCGTCCTGCTCATTATCGAGCGGCTTGCCGGTTTCGAAGTCGACGTTGGCAAACCACAAATCGGGCCCGTGTCGTATCGGCTGATGTTTGAGGATCGCTGCGGTGCAGGTGCGGTACATCGCCAGACATTCACGGTCGCCGAGCAGGTCCCAGCCATCCCACAGATATTCGTAGTAGCTGTCCGACGGAGGGCCGATCGTCGCGCGTCGGCTTTTCCACTCGCCGGTCATGCAATCGATCTTGTCTGCGAGAAGCCCAATCTTGGACCGCCGCTCGAACATCGAAATCAGCGCGCGCTTGGCCGCGGCGCGGTAGCGATCGTCACTGGTCGCCTGGCTGAGAAAGCCGAACTCCGGAATGAACGTGCCGGCCTCCGCCGGATTGGTTTCTTGTCCGCGCAGCGCGCCAGTGCGCAGGTTGATGTAGCGGTGCGGGATGCCGATCGGCGAAGCGTTGAAGCTCGGCAACAGGCGGTCGGCAAGATCGCGCGCCTTGGCGAGCAGCGCAGGGTCGCCGCAAGCGTGAAAGGCCGAGAGCAATCCTCCGACCAGCCGGATCGAGGTCTCGAAAACCGATACTTCGCCATCGACGTCGAAGCTGAGGTTTGTTTTCACCCAATCGACGCCGTCGCGGAACTCATCGTCGAACCCCATGATCCACAAGGTGTCGAGCGCCTCGATCAGCGACAAGCCGAGGTGTTGATTCTTCAGCGAGAAGCTTTCGAAGCCGCCGCTGATCGGCTTGATCTGGTCCTTGCCCCAGGCGCGCTCGCGATAGTTGCGCCAGGCCGAGAGCATCTCGTTACGAACATCCTTGGCGAGCGCAGGCCAGTTGTCCGAGTTCGGCGGTGCTCCGATCGATGGCAGCGCGAGCGCGACGGCGCCTGCACCCAGCAATGACCGGCGAGAGATGCGCACAAAGTCCATGCGGCGAGGCTAGCCCGTGGGAACCGGGCGCGCTACTCGCCGGCGCAGTAGCGTTGATGACCACCCCCCACGACATCCTGAAACAAGTCTTCGGTTTCGACCACTTCCGCGGCGTGCAGGAAGACGTGGTCATGCGCGTGCTTGGCGGGCAGCACACGCTTGCGGTGATGCCGACCGGTGCGGGCAAATCACTCTGCTACCAGCTTCCGGCGGTGGCACACGAGGGCACCGCGTTGGTTATCTCGCCTCTAATCGCGCTGATGCACGACCAGATTCGGAGCGCGAATGCCATCGGACTTCGAGCGGCCTCGCTAACGTCTGCAGATGCGGATCGCGAGCGAACCGTGGAGCGGCTGAAAGCCGGCGAGCTCGACCTGCTCTACGCGGCGCCCGAGCGCGCGACGGGCGACGGCTTCCGGCGGCTGATCAGCCGCACGAACGTGTCGCTGATCGCCATCGACGAAGCGCATTGCGTTAGCGAGTGGGGGCACGATTTCCGGCCGGACTATCGCCAGCTGAAGGGCCTGCTCGACGACAATCCGGACGTCCCACGGCTTGCGCTGACCGCGACGGCGGACCGGCGCACACGTTCTGACATTCTGACCCAGCTTGGCATCCCCGATGACGGGCTGATCATCGCTGGCTTCGACCGGCCGAACATTCGCTACAACGTGCGGCCTCGAGACGGACTGCCGCAGCAATTGAAGTCGCTCCTCGCGCAGCAGCCGGGCGCAGGCATCGTCTACGCCCCGAGCCGCGACAAGGCTGAGCGAATCGCCGAGCAAATGTCCGGCACCGGTCGCCCCGCCCTGCCTTACCATGCCGGACTCGACCCGCAGGTGCGCTCTCGCAACCAGGCCGCTTTCGTCGAGTCAGAAGACATGGTGATGGCGGCGACGGTCGCATTCGGCATGGGCATCGACAAGCCCGACGTTCGCTTCGTCGCCCACGCCGGCATCCCCAAGTCGATTGAGGCTTATTACCAGGAGACCGGCCGCGCCGGCCGCGATGGAGACCCAGCCGAGGCTTGGCTGTTCTGGGGCGCGGAAGACTTTGCGCGAGCCCGCCAGCGCGTCGAGACGGAAGTCGAACCTGATCGCCGATCAGGCGAGCGCGAGCGGTTGAACGCCCTCGCCGCGTTCGTCGAAGCCTCGGGTTGCCGGCGCGCCATCCTGCTCAGTCATTTCGGCGAGGATCCGCCCGAGGCTTGCGGCAATTGCGACAATTGCCTGGATCCGCCAGCGACGATCGACGCGACCGAGGTTGCACGCAAGCTGCTGTCAGCCGCTTTCCGTACCGAGATGCGATTTGGCGTCGGGCACCTCGCCGACGTGCTCGCGGGCAACGACAGCGAAAAGGTACGCAGCTTCGGCCACGACCGGCTGTCGGTATTCGGCATCGCCAATGCCGAAGAGATCGCGCTCGTCCGCTCCGTCGCCCGCGCCTTGATTGCGCGCGATGCGCTCCGCGCGGACGCTTACGGCGGCCTGAGCTTCGGGCCCGGAGCAAAGCCGATCCTGAAGGGTGAGCGGCAGATCACCATCGCCGTCCCGCCGCCGCGGAAGCGAACCAGCCGCAAGCGCTTTGATGGGCCGGCCGATCCCTTATTCGATGCGCTGCGTGAAGCGCGCCGCAAGCTCGCCGCCGAGTCCGGGGTGCCGCCCTACGTCATCTTCCACGATTCGACCCTGCGCGAGATCGCCGCGCGGAAGCCGCGCGACCTTCATGAGCTGGGGACGGTCCAGGGCGTCGGCGCGGTCAAGCTTGAGCGCTACGGTGCAGCGATGCTCGACGCTCTTTCTACCAACGGCTGATGTTCAGGCTTGCGAAACGCGCGACTCGGTTGAAGAGACGTTGAACGACCGTTTTCGACTTCTTGGGGAGAAATATGATCCATCAGCTTCTAGCCGCGACGGCGGCAATTGCCGTCGCGACCGCTTCGACCGGCGCTGTTGCCGCGCCCAAGAAGGCCGCCGCCACGGCCTCGGCCACACTGCCTGCTTCCAACCCGTTCGCGCAGCCGAGCACGCTGCCGTTCGAGACGCCGGATTTCTCGCGCATCAAGGACACGGATTATCTGCCCGCGCTGCTCGCCGGCATGGCGCAACAGAAGACAGAAGTGACAGCGATCGCCAACCAGAAGGCAACGCCAACCTTCGACAATACGTTGGTTCCGCTGGAACGCTCTGGCCTTCTGCTCGAGCGCGCCGGTCTTGCCTTTAACGCCGTCAACGGCGCGCAGACCAATGACGTGCTGCAGGCCACCGACACGAAGACGTCGCCGCTGTTCGCCGCGCACAACGACTTCATCTTCCTCAACGAGAGGCTGTTTGGCCGCGTGAAGTATCTTCACGACCACCAGGCTGAGCTGAACCTGCATCCCGAACAGGCCAAGCTTCTCGACGTCTACTACAAGCAGTTCGTCCATGCTGGCGCCGAACTTCCGCCGGCCAAGCAGACGGAACTGAAGGCATACAATCAGCGCCTGAGCTCGCTGCAGACCGAGTTCACGCAGAAGTTGCTCGCCGCCGCCAAGGCCAGCGCGCTTCACCTCACCGACCGCGCCGCACTCGCCGGCCTGTCCGACGCGCAGATCAATGCTGCGGCCGAGGCGGCCAAATCACGCAAGCTCGACGGCTACGTGCTGTCGCTGCAGAACACGACGCAGCAGCCGCTGCTGGAATCGTTGACCAACCACGCGACCCGCCAGGCGTTGATGGATGCGAGCCTGACCCGCGCGGAAAAGGGCGGCGCCAACGACACCCGCCCGCTCATCAAGGAAATTGCGCAGCTTCGCTCCAAGAAGGCGGCGTTGTTCGGCGCCGCCAACTGGGCCGACTACACCTTGTACGACCAGATGGCGCAGAACCGCGCGACGGCGATCGGCTTCCTCGATCGGCTCGCACCGGCGGTGGCGGCCAAGCAGCAGCGGGAGGCCGCGGACATCCGCGCGCTCGCGAAGCAGCAGGGGGCGACCTTCACGCCGACCGCCGCCGACTGGACTTACTACGCCGAGCAGATCCGCAAGCAGCGCTATGCGCTCGATAGCGATCAGCTGAAGCAGTATTTCGAGTTCAACAAGGTGCTCGAGGACGGCGTGTTCTACGCCGCGAACCAGCTTTACGGCCTGACGTTCAAGGAGCGGAAGGACATCCCGACTTGGAACGCCGACATGCGCGCGTTTCAGGTTTACGACGCCGACGGCAAAGAGCTTGCGATCTTCATGATCGACCCGTGGAAGCGGGACAACAAAAACGGCGGCGCCTGGATGTCGAATCTCGTCAACCAGTCGTACCTGCGCGGCACCAAGCCCGTGATCTTCAATGTCGAGAACTTCGCCAAGCCGGCGCCGGGCCAGCCTGCGCTGATCAGCTGGGACGACGTGACGACGATGTTCCACGAGTTCGGACACGCGCTGCACGGCATGTTCGCCGCGCAGACCTATCCGACGCTGCAGGGCACGAACGTCGCGCGCGACTTCGTCGAGTTCCCGTCGCAGTTCAACGAGAACTGGGCGCTCGATCCTAAGATCCTGCCGCACTACGCCGTCAATTATAAGACCGGGCAGACCATCCCCCAGGACCTGGTGAACAAGATCCTCGCCGCGCGCACCTTCAACCAGGGCTATGACGTCGGCGAAGTGCTCGAAGCCGCGCACCTCGATCTCGACTGGCACTCGCTGCCGGCGACGGCTCCGCTTCAGGATGTCGACAAGTTCGAGGCCGATGCGCTGGCGAAGAGTGGCTACGACGTTGCCGACGTGCCGCCGCGCTATCGCTCCAACTACTTCCTGCACATCTGGAGCAACGGCTACTCAGCCGGTTATTACGCCTATCCATGGACGCGCATGCTCGGCCAGGACGCGTTCGCTTGGTTCCAGAGCCACGGCGGCCTGACCCGGGCTAACGGCCAGCGTTTCCGGAATATGGTCCTCTCGCGCGGCAACACGCTCGAATATGGCGAGATGTACCGCGCGTTCGCCGGCCATGACCCGAGCATCCAGCCGTACATCGACTATTATGGCCTGGGTGGCGGTGAAAGCGCTGCGCCGGCGCCGGCGCCGGCACCTGCCGCGGTTCCACCGGCCGCACCTGTCGAGACGCCGAAGAAGGGCGAAAGGGGCCGCTAAGCAATGATCCGCCGGCTCGACGACAGGACTTTGGTCAGCGGCCAGATCGCTCCGGAGGACGTCGCCGGGCTGGCGGAACAGGGCATCACGATGCTGGTCAACAACCGGCCCGACGGTGAAGAGGCCGGTCAGCCAATGGCAGCCGACCTCGAAGCCGCGGCGGAGGCAGCCGGCATCGCCTACCGCCACGTGCCGATCATCCGCGGCATCGGCCCGGCTGATGTCGAAGCGATGCAGGAGGCGATCGGTGCGGCAGGCGAAGGGAAGGTGCTCGCCTTCTGCCGCTCCGGTATGCGGTCAGCGCTCGCCTCTGCGCTGGCGCAGCGCGGCCAAGGTGTCGCCCGCGAGGAAGTCGAGCAGAAGCTGACGGCGGCCGGCTTCGACTCCGGTCCGATATCGCACCTGCTTTAGGCGTCATATTCTCCAAACAGTCGTTTGGCTTCGGCGAGGTCTTCGTCGAGCACCATCACGCGCACGCCAACCATTGCACCGTCTGCGTAGCCAGCGCTTTGCGTGTCAAAGACGATCGCGCTGACGCCGCGATCTTCGAGAAACAGTCGAAACAGTTCAGCCTGATATGGCCAGTTGAATCGGGCCGCCTCGACAAGCCCGCTCACCAGGGTTTGACGTCGCCCGCGGCGATTTCGTCGGGCCGCGGTGCGCGACCCAGGATCGCATTGCGATGCGGGAAACGGCCGAAGCGCTCGATGATCTCGTGGTGCTTTTTCGCGAAGGGCAGGAACTCATCATCGCCGAGCTCGGTGAACAGCAACACCGATCGCTTCTGGTCAGCGAGATCTTCGCTGTGCTCGAACGGCATGTAGATAAACGCGCGCTCCTTGGCGGGAAGCTGCTCGTCTAGGCCGCGATCGACCGCTGCCGCCGCGACCGCCAGCGCGAGGTGATCGGTGGAGAACTGGTCCGCGTGCCCGGAGAACATGTTGCGCGGAAACTGATCGAACAGGATCACGGCGGCGAGCGCGGTCAACGGATCGGTCAGGAACGAGTCGGCAGGCAGCTGCCGCTTCTCAGCCCACAGCTTGAGGAACGACTGCCGAATTCGGTGGTCGAGGTCGGCACCGCCGTTCCACCATTGATCGGGCGAGAGAGAAAACCAGAATTTGAGGACCTGCGCACGCCACTCCTCGACCGTCACGCGGCGGTGCCCCCAACGGTCAGGCCCTCGATCAGCAAGGTCGGCTGGCCTACGCCCGCGGGCACGCTCTGCCCGCCCTTGCCGCAGATGCCGATGCCCTCGTCGAGGGCGAGGTCGTTGCCAATCCCTTTCACCCGCGTCAACACCGTAGGGCCGTCGCCGATCAGAGTCGCGCCCTTGATCGGCTCGGCGATCTTGCCGCCGCGGATTCGGTAAGCCTCGGTGCAGCTGAAGACGAACTTGCCGCTGGTGATATCGACCTGGCCGCCTCCGAAGCTCTTGGCGTAGATTCCGTCTTTCACGCGCTCGAGCAGTTCGCCGGGATCGTCCTTGCCGCCGAGCATGAAGGTGTTGGTCATGCGCGGCATCGGCGCGTGAGCAAAGCTTTCGCGGCGCCCGTTGCCGGTTGGTTCGACACCCATCAGCCGCGCATTAAGCCGGTCCTGAATATATCCCTTGAGGAATCCATCCTCGATCAGCACGTTGCGGCGGGTCGGCGTCCCTTCGTCGTCGATGGTCAGCGATCCGCGGCGAAGCTCCATCGCGCCATCATCGATCACTGTAACGCCCGGTGCGGCGACGCGCTCGCCGATGCGGCCGGAGAAAGCCGAGGTGCCTTTGCGGTTGAAGTCGCCTTCCAGCCCATGGCCGACTGCTTCGTGAAGCAGCACGCCCGGCCACCCCGGACCCAGCACAACAGGCATCTCGCCAGCCGGTGCGTCGACCGAGTCCAGATTGGTGATCGCCTGGGCGAGCGCGATGTCGATCGTACGCTCCCATTCGGCATCCTCGAATAACCGGCCGTAGAGATAGCGACCGCCGATGCCGTGATAACCGGTTTCGCGCCGGCCGTTGTGCTCGGCCACGATCTGCACGCCGAGCCGAACGAGCGGGCGGACATCGGACGCCACGAAGCCGTCGCCGCGGACGATGTCTATCACGCTCCAGCTTGCCGCCAGTGAAACGCTGACCTGGCAGACACGCGGATCGCGGGCGCGTGCAGCGGCGTCGATCTGCTCGCACAACGCGACCTTCTCTGCGAACGGAACGAGCGCGAGCGGGTCTTCAGCCCCGTACATCGACTGGTTCGTCCGCTGCGGCGGCGCGGCCGGCCCGCCCTTGGCGGCGTCGAGCAGCTTCAGCGTCGCCGCGGCCCGCTCGATTGCGGCCTCGCTGATCTCGTTGGCGTGCGAGAAGGCTGTCGTCTCGCCGGTTACGCCGCGCAGGCCGAAGCCGGACGAGCTGTGATAATCGGCGGTCTTTAGCCGGCCGTCGTCGAAGCCGAAGGCCTCGCTCGCGCTATACTGCAGGTAGAGCTCGCCATCGTCGTGGGACGATAGATGCTTCGCGGCGAGCCGCTTTGCGCCGTCGGTGTCGAGGCTACGATAGAGGAAGCGGCGAGGATCCGGAGCGGTCATGCCGCCTCGCTGTCCGCAGGTCCCCCAATGTAGACAAAGCGGCGGTCGCAATAGCCGCACTCGACGAAGCCGGTGTCCGGCTCGATCCGCAGGAAAACGCGCGGGTGACCGAGCGCAGGCGAGATATCGCCTGAGCCGTCGCAGGCGACCTGCACTTTGGACACGCGGATGACTTCGGGGGGCTGGATATCTGACATGGCGTGGAGGTAGCAATCGGCGGGCGGGGGTTCAATCGCGGGCACCGCGCGCATTTACCCTTTCCATTGTCCGCCCTATGCGGCGCTCCACCATGACCGACGCTGCGATCCGCATCGAGAACCTGTCGAAGACTTACGCTGGCGGAAAGCAGGCGCTGAACGACGTCAGCTTTGAGGTGCCCCGCGGCCAGATTTTCGGGCTGCTCGGGCCCAATGGAGCGGGAAAGTCGACGCTCATCAACATCCTTGCCGGCCTGGTCGTGAAGAGCGGCGGGAAGGTGACGGTGTGGGGGTTCGACATCGACGAGCATCCGCGCAACGCCAAGCGCTCCATCGGTGTCGTGCCGCAGGAAATCATCTTCGATCCCTTTTTCACGCCGCGCGAGACACTGGAGATCCAGGCAGGCCTCTACGGGATCGCGCCCAACGAGCGGCAATCCGACGCGCTGCTGGCGGCCATGCATCTGACCGACAAGGCTAAAGCTTACTCGCGCACCCTTTCGGGCGGCATGAAAAGGCGGTTGCTGGTCGCCAAGGCGATGGTCCATTCACCCCCGATCCTCGTGCTCGACGAACCGACGGCGGGCGTCGACGTCGAGCTCCGCCGGCAGCTTTGGGATTATGTCCACAAGCTCCATGCCCAGGGTGTGACGATCGTTCTCACGACCCACTATCTCGAGGAAGCGGAGCAGCTGTGCGACCGCATCGCCATCATCAACCATGGCAAGGTCATCGCCAACGAGCCGACGCGCGAGCTCATTTCCAAAGCGCAGGAAAAGGCCGTCGTCGTCACCTTCGATCGCGACATCGTGACCGTTCCGACTAACGCCTGCTTCGAGAACATCGCGCTGATCGATGAGCGAACGCTCGAGATCACCTATCGCAAGGACAAGGTGAACGCAGGGCAGGTGCTTACTGCGCTAACCGCTGACGGTCACGGCATCATCGACGTGTCGACGCGCGATCCGGACCTAGAGGACGTCTTCCTCAGTCTCACTTCAGAAACCCAAGCCGCGTGAGCACCGACGCCGATGTGCTGATCGTCGGCAGCGGCGCCGCGGGGCTGACCGCCGCGCTCAATCTCGCGGCCACGCACAAAGTTGCCGTCATCGCAAAGGGCGCGCTCGGCGAAGGCGCGACGAGCTGGGCGCAGGGCGGCATCGCGGCGGTTCTCGAAGAGGGCGACAGCTTCGAATCGCACGTCAATGACACGATGATTGCCGGCGCGGGCCTCAACGACCGCAAGGTCGTCGAGCATGTCGTCGAAGAGGCACCGCGCGCGATCCGGCATCTGGTCGAGCTTGGCGTGCCGTTCGCGCAGGAGGGCAATGCGCTTCACCTCACCCGAGAAGGCGGGCACAGCCACCGGCGTATCGTCCACGTAGCCGATGCGACCGGCTATGCGGTGCAGGAGGCGCTCGAAACGGCGGCGGCAAAGCACCCGAACATCACATTGGTTCCGGACATGGTCGCGATCGACCTCGTCACCGGGCGCCACGCGACGCACTTCTCGACGAGCGGGGCGGTGCACGGGCTATACGCTTACAACCGCAAGAAGAAGCGGGTCGAAACGCTGACGGCGAAGGCGACGATCCTCGCCAGCGGCGGTGCCGGCCGCACCTACCTCTATTCAACCGCGCCGCGCGGCGCGACGGGCGATGGGATTGCCATGGCGTGGCGGGCAGGATGCCGCGTTTCGAACATGGAATTCATGCAGTTCCACCCGACTTGCCTCTATAATCTTCAGGTCAAGAACTTCCTGATCACCGAGGCGGTGCGGGGCGAAGGCGGACACCTCAAACTGCCGCCGGGCGTGAAGGGCGCCGGCACCCGCTTCATGCCGCGCTTCCACGAGCGCGCCGAGCTTGCGCCGCGCGACATCGTTGCCCGCGCCATCGACCATGAGATCAAGCGGCTCGGCCTCGATTATGTCCACCTCGACATCTCCCATCGCGAGCCGGAGTTCGTCCGCGAGCATTTTCCGAACATCTACGACCGGCTGCTGACGCTCGGCATCGACATCACCAAGGAGCCGATCCCCGTCGTCCCGGCGCAGCATTACACCTGCGGCGGCGTGATGGTGGACCTCGACGGGTGCACCGATGCGCCCGGTCTCTACGGGGCCGGCGAGGTGACGCAATCGGGCCTGCACGGCGCCAATCGCCTCGCCTCGAACAGCCTGCTCGAATGCTTGGTCTTCGGGGAGGCGGCGGCAAGGCACATCACGGCCAACTTCGACGCACTTCCCGATGTCCCCGCCATCCGCGCCTGGGACGAAAGCCGGGTCACCGACAGCGACGAGGAAGTCGTTATCGCCCAGACCTGGGGTGAAATACGCCGCTTCATGTGGAACTATGTCGGCATCGTCCGCACCACCAAGCGGCTGGAGCGCGCCAAGCACCGCATCGATATGCTGCGGCAGGAAGTGCGCGATTATTACGCCCACTTCCGCGTCACCCCGGACCTCATCGAGCTTCGCAACCTGGTCGAGGTCGCCGACCTCATCATCCGCTCCGCTTTGTCGCGGCACGAAAGCCGAGGGCTTCACTATGTCCTCGATTTTCCGGACATGCTGCCGGAGGCGAAGGACACCGTTCTCGTTCCCTAAGCCACGTCCTCCGTTTCGAACGCCAGCAAGTCGCCGGGCTGGCAGGCCAATGCCTCGCAAATTGCTTCGAGGGTCGAGAAGCGGATGGCGCGTGCCTTACCGGTTTTGAGGATCGACAGGTTGGCGAGCGTGATGTCGACGCGTTCCGCCAATTCGGTAAGCGTCATCCGACGATCGTGGAGTAGCTCGTCGAGCTTGACGGCGATTGCCATCAGACCATGCCTTCAAGGTCTTCGCGCATCAGCGTCCCTTCGGCAAAGACGCGGGCGAGAATGAAGGTCAGGATGACGGCGAGCCAGCCGTTGAGCGAAAAGCCGGCGTCGAGATGGAATTCATGCCCCGAGGTGGAGATGGCCTTCCCGATCCCGCCGATCACTATGCTCAGCAATTGCAGCGCGAGCAGGATCCAGGCGATGGCCTGCAGGCGGTAGGCGTTCTCCGCGACGAACGGGTCGCCTGCCCGAACGGTGTCGACTATGGCGAGCAGGCGCTTCAGCAGCGGATAGTTCAGCGCGATGGCGACCAGGCCGAGTGCCGCGATCGCGCGCATGCCGACCAGCACCGCGCCAGCGTTTGGCGCGTCGGCGACCCCGAGCGCCTTCATCGTCCACGCTTCGTTGATGAAGGTGTAGCTAAGGAGTGCAAGGACGCAGGCGAAGAAGACCCAGTTAAGGACGATTAGGATGCGCAGCGTCACGTAGGCGATTGGGAGCAGCGCGGAGCGGTCTTTGGGCATCGGTTCATCTTTCCAACGAATCATTACCGATAAACAATATGTAACTTATTGTTTATCGGCAAGTCCTTTCTCGCCGCTCTTGCCAATGCGGTCCGGAACTCGTGTCAGTGCGGCATAAAAAGGGGAACCCGGCATGCCGTCAGAAATCAGGATTCTCGCACTCGGCGCACTGCTGCTGTTCGTGCACATCTTCGTCGCGATTCGATTCAAGACGGCGCAATACGGCCGCAATTGGAATGTCGGCGCGCGCGACGAAGCGCTGCCCCCGCCGAGCCCCGTCACCGGCCGCGCGGTGCGCGCGCAAGGCAATTTCGCCGAAACGTTTCCGATCGCCATCGTCGCATTGGCCGGCGTCGTGCTTGCGGGCCGGACCAGCAATCTGACCGCGATCGGCGGCTGGATCTGGCTGGCGGCACGCGTCGTCTATTTGCCGCTCTATGTTGCCGGCGTGCCGGTCGTGCGCACGCTCGTGTTCACCATCAGCATGATCGGCCTGGCGATTGTCCTGTACCCGCTGCTGATCGGCTAATTTTCGATCGAGCGGAAGTTCACGAAGTTGACGCAGCAGGGCGTCGAATCCGGGATTCTTCCACTTCATGCACTTCGGCGGATTTCCGCAAGAAATTTCCTCGCCGAGGCCAGCGCGGTTCGACAGCCTGTGCCTTCGAGCGCGCGATCCCAGGCCACGCCGAGCAGCGCCGCGCCCGGCCCTTTGCGCAAGCGGCAGGGGCTTTCGTGGCTCATGCCGACGCCCGCGGCTGCGCCACTGACGCTGCGCGGCTGCGCAAGGATGGCGAGGAAGCGAAGCTGGCGCTCCGGCGTCCAAACGTCGCGGCGAGTTTTCGAATTAGCGGGCGATCCCATCGCCAAGCTTGGACCACAAGTCCGGCCCTGAGGACAGTGGTTTCCGGCTAGTGGCAGGTTTGGGTGGGAAGCGGACGTTAGCTCAAGTCTCGAACATCAATGCATGTAGACTAGGCTCTCGCCCCGCTGGTAGCGCTCTTGCTCGACGAACGGCACGCTCTTCGAATGGACATCGATGATCTGCCGGCGGATCTTCGTAGGGTCGATCGACGCGCGAGCCCAGGAAGGCAGCCCGGCGCCGTTGGGGTTTCCGGTCTTGACGAAATTGGCCCAGTATCGAGTCATTGTCGCGGAAACTAACCGGTCGTCCGGCGCCCAACGATAAAGCGGATTCACGTCCAGGTTCCCGAGCGCATACTCAATCTCCGCGCTGTGAACGGCGCCCCATTCCTTCGATCGCGTTGAAATATCAGTTACGGACGGTGGGCGCACCCTTGCGAACAGGTACAGATAGACGGGCGCCCCGGTTCGACGCTGGAGATCGAACCATTTCCACGTTGGGAGCGCCAGGAAATCATCACTCGCAAGAGCCGTTGCGGCGCCCATGACCTCATCGTCGGAATGAGCGGGATAGAGTGCAAAAACCGCATCAGCCTTATCGCCGAGCGTTCTCGCTAATCCCGCACGATAGTTTGCCAGCGTCGGTGAACCGTCCCCGATCACGGCAGAGGCGGCGGCCTCTTGAGAGTTCGAGCCCACAAGCAGCGGAACATGAGCAGCGTGGCCATGCTCGAACGTGACAGACGGGGCTTCTGTCAAAGCATAGCCGTCGATGATGATGCCTGTGGAGATGTTGCCAGCCTTGTCCCTCGCGGCGAGCAAACGATCGGCAGGCATCGCTCGCAATTGGGAGAGTGCCGGGGCACCAAGGCCTGTCGCGAAGGCGACACCCTCGCGTTCAGCCGTCTCTCGCCGCGGCGGCGACCACTTTTGCATCAGTGCGCCGCTTTCGCCGATGGCGCCCCTAATGAGTCCACGGGAAAGCGGTGATACCATCAGTGCGCTGACCGACATCGATCCCGCCGACTCGCCGCCGACTGTGATGTGCGTGGGATCGCCCAAGAATGCCGGAATATTGCGCCGCACCCATTTCAGTGCGGCGATCTGATCCAGCAGGCCGTAATTGCCTGACGAATGATGCGGCGAAGTCGCCGTCAATTCTGGATGGGCAAGCCAGCCGAACACGTCGAGGCGATAATTCGCCGTGACGACGACGATGCCTCTGCGTGCGAGCGATGCGCCGTCGTACCGCTTCTCCGAACTGTCGCCGGCGTCGAAACCACCCCCATAAAAATAGAGCAGGACAGGGTATCCCTGCTTCGGTGGGCGCCTTTCGCGAGGCGGCAGCCAAACGTTGAGATAAAGGCAATCTTCACTGATGCCCGGCGAGCGAAACTGCATGTCGGAGAAGAGCGGTCGCTGCATGCAGCGCGGTGCAAACTTCGTCGCGTCTCTTGTGCCCTTCCACTTGGCCGCGGGTTGGGGCTCCACCCATCGGAGATCGGCAATCGGGGGTGCTGCGAACGGAACTCCCCGAAAGACCCGAACGCCTGAGGTGCCATCTAGTCTGCCCTTCAATTTGCCTTCCGCAACGATAGCAGACGAAGCAGGCATCGCCGTCGCCGACGACACACCGTAAATCAAGCTTGCCCCAAGCGCACCGAGGATCAGTAGAAATGTCTTCATCCCCCAATGGTTACCGTGTTGCCGAGCGTCCGCAATGGGTCGAAACCTGCCGCTCGACTTCCTACATTTCCGGCAGCTTCCTTCCCGCCGCCACCCTGCTAAACCGCCGCCTTCATGCCTGACGCCTCGACGCCATCATCCGCTTCTGAATCGGCCGTCCCGCACCTCTATCTGGTCGACGGGTCGAGCTACATCTTTCGCGCCTATCACCGGCTGCCGCCGCTCACGAACAAGCACGGCCAGCCGGCGGGCGCGGTGTACGGATACACGACGATGCTGTGGAAGCTCGCCGACAGCCTGAACAAAGCGGACGGGCCGACGCACATGGCGGTCATTCTCGATGCGTCGGAGCATACGCACCGCAACGAGATGTACGATCAATACAAGGCGCACCGGCCGCCACCGCCCGAAGACCTGGTACCGCAATTCCCGCTGATCCGCGTAGCCACGCGCGCTTTCTCGATCCCGTGCATCGAGGAAGCGGGGCTGGAGGCCGACGACATCATCGCCTGCTACACGGTTGCGGCGAAGGCCGCGGGCTGGCGGGTGACCATCGTCAGTTCTGACAAGGACCTGATGCAGCTGATCGACGAGGATGCCGGAATCGACATGCTCGACACCATGAACGACCGGCGGATCGGGCGGGCCGAAGTGCTCGAGAAGTTCGGCGTGCCGCCGGAGAAGGTCGGCGACGTGCTCGCGCTGATGGGTGACAGCGTCGACAATGTGCCGGGCGTGCCGGGCATCGGGCCGAAGACGGCGTCGCAGCTGATCCAGACCTATGGCGATCTGGAGACGGTGCTGGCGTCGACGCACGAAATCACCAAGCCGAAGCTGAAGCAGTCGCTGATCGATCATGCCGACGCGGCGCGCTTGTCGCGCGAGCTGGTTCGGCTGGTGTGCGACGCGAACCTGCCGGAGCCGCTCGAGGACTTGTCGCTGAAGGGCATTCCGCTCGAGCCGCTGCAGGCGTTCCTGGAGGACCAGGGCTTCAAGTCGTTGCTCAACCGCCTGACCGGAAGCGCACCTCAGAAGGGCGCAACCGTCGTCAATGACGTCATGGCGGCAATGGAGCCGAAGCGCGCGGCGCAGGCCGAGCCCGAGAAGATCGAGGTCGACCGTTCGAAGTACGAGACAGTGACCGACGAGGATTCGCTCGACCGCTGGATTGCGGAGGCGACCGCGCAGGGCTTCGTTGCGATCGACACCGAGACGGACTGCATCGACTGCATCATCGCGCGGCTGGTGGGTGTGTGCCTGGCGACGGCGCCGAACAAGGCCTGCTACATTCCGGTCGGACATGGCGGCGGCGACCTGCTGTCGGAAGCGCCCAACCAGCTGCCGCTCGACCTCGTGCTCGCCAAGCTGAAACCGATGCTGGAGGATCCTGCGGTCCTGAAGGTCGGACACAACCTCAAGTACGACTGGGTGATGTTCGACAAGGCGGGGATCGAGGTCGCGCCGATCGACGACACGATGGTCATGAGCTTTGACCTCGATGCCGGGCGGTCGTTCGGACACGGGCTGGACGAGCTGGCGAAGCTGCACTTCGACCACGAGTGCATCCCGTTCAAGCAATTGTGCGGGACGGGGTCGAAGCAGATTACCTTCGACAAGGTGCCGCTCGAGGCCGCGACCGAATATGCGGCCGAGGACGCCGATATCGCGCTGCGCCTGTGGATGCGGCTGAAGCCGCGGCTGGCCGCGGAGGAAGCGTCGCGGGTCTACGAGCGCGTCGACAAGCCGCTGGTGCCGGTGATCTCGCGCATGGAGCGGCGCGGCGTAAAGGTCGACCGCGAGTATCTGGCGAAGTTGTCCGCGGAGTTCGGTGCCGAGATCAAGTCGCTGGAGGAGCGCGTTTACGAAGCGGCGTGCGGCCCGTTCACCATCGGATCTCCGCAGCAGCTCGGTGAGGTTCTGTACGGGCGGCTTGGCCTGAAGGGTGGGCGCAAGGGCAAGAGCGGGCAATATTCGACCGACGTGAATGAGCTGGAGCGGCTGGCGGCGGAGGGCGTGACTTGTGCGACGCTGGTCTTGGAATGGCGTCAGCTGACCAAGCTCAAGAACACTTACACCGACGCGCTCCAGGGGCAGATCAACGGCGAGACCGGGCGTGTCCACACCAGCTTTTCGCTCACCGGCGCGCAAACGGGACGGCTGTCGTCGAACGACCCGAACCTGCAGAACATCCCGATCCGGACAGAGATCGGGCGCAAGATCCGCGATGCCTTCGTCGCCGACAGCGGGTTCAAGCTGCTGAGCGCCGACTATAGCCAGATCGAGCTTCGCCTTGCGGCGCACATGGCCGATGTGCCGCAGCTCAAGGAAGCGTTCCGCGGCGGCGCCGACATCCACAGCATCACGGCCGAGGAACTGTTCGGCACCGTCGACCGCGACACGCGCAACAAGGCGAAGACCGTGAACTTCGCGATCCTCTACGGCATCTCCTCGTGGGGCCTGGCGGGCCGGCTCGGAGTCGGCAAGGACGAGGGCAAGGCGATCATCGACCGCTATTTCGAACGCTTCCCCGGCATCCAGGATTACATTCACAAGACGCTGGCCTTCGTTCGCGAGCAGGGCTTCACGCAGACTCTGTTCGGTCGGAAAACGCATTTCTTGCCCAACATCCGCTCACCCAATCCCTCGATCCGCGGCGGCGCCGAGCGGGCTGCAATCAATGCGCCGATCCAGGGCACCAGCGCCGACCTCATCAAGCGCGCGATGGCGCGGATGGACGATGCGCTGGTGAAGGAAGGCCTCGAGGGCGTGCGCATGCTCCTACAGGTTCACGACGAACTCGTCTTCGAAGTACCCGACGGGCAGGAGGAGCAGGCCGCCGAGGTCATTCGCCGCGTGATGAGCACGGCCGCTGAGCCGGCGATCAGACTCGACGTGCCGCTGGATGTCGAAGTGGGCTGGGGCGCGCACTGGGGCGAGGCGCATTGACCGACGCGCCGCGGACCGCCGCGACCGTCGACCAGACGCCCGATGCCGACATGGCGACGCTGGCTCGCGGGGGCCGGCTCAACATTTTCGGGTTCGTGCTTCGGCTGGCGGCGCGGCTGCCATTCCTGTTCATTGCCGGCCGCGTCTACGGCGCGAGCGAGCTGGGGCGCTTCGCTTACGCCGTGCTGGTCGTGGAATTCGCGGCACAGATTGCGGCGCTCGGATTAAGGCGCGGTCTCGCCCAGCTGCTCGCTAACGCGAAGAAGCCGCAGGCCTGCGTCGTCGCCGATGCAATGCTGGTCGCGGCGATCGGTTCGGTCATCGGAATGACGATCCTCATCGCCTTTCCGCGCGCCATGTACCCGACCACGCGCATCTCCGGCATGGATCACCTGCTGGCGATCACCGTCATCGCCATCGCCTGGACCGACATCGCGCTCGCCGCCCTCGCTTATAATCACGACGTCGCGTCGACGGTTCGCGCGCGGTCGATCGTCGAGCCGTGGACGATCAGCATCGTCGCCTTCATCTGGTCCTACATCTCGATCGATGACGGGCTGATCATTTCCTACGTCTTCTCGATGGTCGCGGCGATGATCGCGGCGCTCATACCTTTATTCAGATGTTACGGCGTGCCGCACGGTTGGCGGCCCGACCTGAAGACGGCATGGAGCACGGCCGCGCGAAACGTTCCCTTAGCAGCGGCCGATGCCGTCGAATGGGCGTCACGTCGCATCGACCTCGCCGTGCTCGGGGCCTTCATGCCCGCGGCATTCGTCGGTATTTATTATGTCGCCCAGCAAGTCGCGACGCTTCCCGCCAAGCTGAAGACGAGCTTCGAGCCAGTGCTCGGCCCCGCGATCGTCCGCCGGCTCGCAACCGGCGACCTGCCGGGCATCGCCAAGCAGGTTCGGCAGGTGACCTACTGGATCATCGCGGCCCAGGCCGGGATCGCGCTGGCGCTCGGGATACCCGGCCGCGCGGTCATGGCGCTGGTGGGTTCCGGTTTCACCGGCGGCACGGCAACGCTTGGCTTCCTGCTTGCCGCGGAAGTCATCGCCGCCGCGGCAGTCGTCAGCGAGGCGGCGCTGATCTACGTCGCGCGCAAACGCAACATGCTGATCAGCCTGATCATGCTGGCAATCGAGGCCGGCCTGGCCGCGGCGCTGATTCTGATCATGAAGGGCCAAGGTTTCCCACAGGCATTTCAGGCGACGGGGCCCGCGATTGCGCTTTGCGTCGCGCTTGGTTTTGCGTCGCTAGCGAAATCCTGGTTGCTCAAGCGGAAGCTCAGGGAGCCGGTATCGGGCTGGCGGTGGAGCATTGCCTGGGCCGCCGCTGCCGCCGTCGTCGTCGGCGCGCCTATCCGGCTTTTCCTGCCGGAGATGCTGCAGCTGATCATCGGCATTCCCATGACCCTCGGCGCGTTCGGAATCGTCTTGTGGACCAAGGGCTTCGGCCCGGAAGACCGCGAGCTGTTCAAGTTGCGCAAGGACGAGGTCCAGGAATTGCGCGATGCGGAGGCACGCGATCAGTTGGAAGACGATATCGTCTGACGCCTAGTGGCGGAAGTGACGCATTCCCGTGAACAGCATCGCGAGACCCGCCTCGTCGGCCGCGGCAATGACTTCATCGTCGCGGATCGAGCCCCCGGGCTGAATCACCGCAGTGGCGCCCGCCGCTGCAGCTGCGAGAAGCCCATCGGCGAAGGGAAAGAAGGCATCGGACGCGACGGCTGAACCGACGGTGCGCGGCTGCGCCCAGCCGTTCGCTTCGGCAGCTTCCTCGGCGCGGATGGCGGCGATTCGAGCGCTGTCACGACGGTTCATCTGGCCCGCGCCGATTCCTGCGGTGACGCCGTCCTTGGCATAGACGATCGCGTTCGACTTCACGTGCTTGGCAACGGTCCATGCGAACAAGCAGTCGGCGATTTCCTGCTCAGTCGGCTGACGCTTGGTGACGCACTTGAGCTGATCTCGCGTGATCATGCCGTTGTCGCGATCCTGGACGAGGATGCCACCGGCGATGACCGTCATCGTCTGCCCTCGGCGCGCGGGATCGGGAAGCTCACCGGTCAGCAGGAGACGAAGATTCTTCTTCTTCGCAAAGATCGCCTTGGCGTCATCGTCCGCGTCTGGCGCGACGACGACTTCGGTGAAAATCTCCGTGATCGCTTCCGCGGTTGCGGCGTCGAGCGGGCGGTTCGTCGCGACAATACCGCCGAAGGCCGACACGCTGTCGCAGCTGAGGGCCTCCTTCCACGCATCCAACAACGGCTCGCGGGTAGCGACGCCGCAAGGATTGGCATGTTTAACGATAACGACGGTCGGCGCGTCGTTCCGAAACTCGCTCACCAATTCGAGAGCGGCGCTAGCGTCGTTCAGATTGTTGTAGCTGAGTTCCTTGCCCTGAATCCGGCGAGCCGTCGCGAGGCCGGTACCGACGGGCCCTTCAGGGATATAAAGCGCGGCCCGCTGGTGAGGATTCTCGCCATAACGCAACTCGAGCGCCAGCTTGCTCGAGATCGTCCAGCGCGGCGGGAAGCGAAGCCCGAGGTCAGCGTAAGCGAACCATTGGGAAATCAGCGAGTCGTATGCTGCCGTCAGCGCAAAGGCTTTGGCCGCAAGCCGGCGCCGAAATTCGAGCGTCGTGGCACCCTGATTGGTGTCGAGCTGGCTAAGCAATTCCCGATAGTCGTCCGGATCGGTGACGATCGCCACATGTGCATGGTTCTTAGCCGCCGAGCGGACCATCGACGGGCCACCGATATCGATATTCTCGATGATGGTGTCGCGATCGGCGTCGCTCATCACGGTGTTGAGGAAGGGGTAGAGGTTGACGACGACCAGATCGATCGGCGCGATGTCGTGTTCCGCCATTGCCGCAGCATGTTCCGGATTGTCGCGCACGCCGAGCAGGCCGCCATGGACCTTCGGATGAAGCGTCTTCACGCGGCCGTCCATCATCTCGGGAAAGCCGGTCAGGTCGCTGATGTCGCGCACCGACGCGCCTCCTTCGCGAAGCTTGGCGGCCGTGCCGCCGGTCGAGACCAATTCGACGCCGTGCCGCGCGAGCCCCGTGGCCAACTCGGCGAGCCCGCTCTTGTCGGAAAGCGAAATGAGTGCCCGGCGAACGGGTACGAGATCGGTCATCGAAACGTCCTTTTGATCAGCTCGTGCGGCGGAACTGCCAGCCGATTTCGCCGCCCAGCGACGAAACTTCGCCAACGATTACCAACTGGGTCGTGGGTTGCGGCTGCCCGCGTCCGTCGATCCACAGACTTTCCTCCGTGGTCAACATCCCGCCGCGGCAACGGAAGTTCCAGGGCGGCGCGCCCTTCGACCGGAGGATAGCCCCCATGCCGTCGGCAGTGGCAGTAGCCTCGACCCCCGGCGCGAGATGGAAGCGAACGGCATAAGCGGCAGATTCGCGAATCTTCTTGCGGCCCTTCGCGATCAGTTGCTCCGCCCCGCGAAGCTCCTTGCCGTCGTTGCCCAGCATGACGCTGCGCTTGTGAACGAGCCCGAAAGCGCGAACGTAACCGTCGTGGCTCGCCTCGAGCCGGCTGGCGTCATTGCCCTCGCTGCGATCGATGGTGACGTCCTCCACGCCTTTGCCGAGCGAGCCGTCGGCGAGGATGCTTGTGGAGTTAGTGTCGGCGAGAACGAGGGTGCTGTGCGCCGCCGTCGTGCGAAGCGCTTCGACGAGTTCGTCGCTCAGCGCCGTCGGCAGCGGCCCGGGCCCGCCGCAGTTGACCACGAGGCGCTGCGGACCGTCCGAAAGTTCGAACGCAAGCGTCGACGCGGAACTTTGCGCGGAGATTTTCTGGGGCGGTGGTGGCGCCGCGTCGAGAACAAGGATCGTGCCGAGCGCGGAAAGACGCTGATAGCCCCAGCCGCGTGCGTTGCGGAGCGGGCGCGCACGAAGGCCGCAGCCTTCGATCAGGGCGGTCAGCCGCGCGGCTTCCGAAGGTCCGCAGCCTTGCCAGCTTGAAAGCGCGCCATCGCCCAGCGTGACGCCATGAAGCGCGGCGAGCGATGCGGCGGCGGCGGCTTCGATGCCGTCGGGAATGGTCTGCTTCGCGGCGAGGTAGCAGGCGCGGAGCAGGCCGAGGCGATCGACCAGTAACGTCTGTTTGTACGGCGACCGGCTGACCAGGCCGCCGTCATCGAACTGCGCGGCGGCCAGCGCGCGGGCCAGTCCGACCTCCCCGCGAGCGACGCGCGGAACGCCGCCTTGGATGAGCAGTCCAGCGGCAACGACGCCGCACCAGGCAGTGATCCGATCCAACCCCGCAGCCGCCTTGTCGGCATTCGCCTCCACATGGCGCGCGCCGCGCGCCAGCGTATTGAGCAAGGCGGACCGGTAGCCCGTGTCCGTGCTCGACAGGATGTAAGGCGCGTAGGCGCTCCAGAAGAGGATGCGTTCGCCCCAAAGGTGCGGGGCCCAAGCGTCGTCGACCTTTGTGCCGTGAACAATCAGCCAGCGGCCGACCACCGCCTCCGCCAACCGGGCGCCATTTTCGCGAGAGGCCGCCGCGGCAAGATCGCGCAACCAAGAGAAACCTTGCAACTGTTCTGCGAGGGAGCCGGTCGCACCGATGGCGCCGAAGTCGAGGTCATTGAGCGGCAAGGTCTCGCTGCCGGCGTTGAACTTTCCGGACAGAAGCGCTGCACCACGCTGGCGATCGCCGGCGACATGGTCGCGCGGGACAGCAACCAGCTTCAACGGCTGACGGGAGGTTTTCAGCCGGGAGAGAAGAGACCCGCGCGCGAGCTTGCGGACGACGTCGCGCTCGGCACCTGCATCGTTCATCGATGGCCCCTGAGCGCCTCGATGTTTGCGGCATAGGAAGCTGGTCCGTCGCGGAAAGCCGCGGTCCCAGCGACCAGCACGTCGGCGCCGGCCGAGATCGCCTGCGGCGCCGTTGCCGGATCGATCCCGCCGTCGACCTCCAGCCGCACGTCGAGATTTTCCTTCGTGATGCGGCTGGCGATGGCTTCGATCTTGCGGAGCTGGCTGGCGATGAACTTCTGGCCCCCGAAGCCCGGATTGACGCTCATCACAAGGACGAGGTCGATTTCCTCCAGCACGTAGTCGAGCGCCTTTGCCGGAGTCGCCGGATTGAGCGAGACGCCCGCCTTCTTGCCCAGTGATTTCACGCGCTGGATCGTGCGATGAAGGTGCGGCCCGGCCTCCGGATGCACCGTGATGATATCGGCGCCGGACTCGGCGAACGCATCGAGGAACGGGTCGACCGGCGAGATCATCAGGTGGACGTCAAAGGGCTTTTGCGTGTGGGGGCGGAGCGCCTTTACCACCGCCGGGCCGATGGTGAGGTTGGGCACGAAATGCCCGTCCATGACGTCGATGTGGATCCAGTCCGCGCCGGCCTCGTCGATCGCGCACACTTCCTCGCCGAGCTTGGCAAAATCCGCGGAGAGGATGGACGGGGCGATGAGGATGTCGGGCACGGGCCCCGATTAGACGTTAACCGCCGCGCCGGACAAGCCGCGCAATGAAGAAGCCGTCGAGGCCGCCTTGATCCTGCAGGAGACCAGGCAGAATTCTCACCCAGCCTGCGGGCGACGCGCTGGCGAAATCGGGCAATTCGCCGGGTTTCGGCGGATCGACGCTCAGTTCCGGAAGCGCTTCGACTTGGCGTTCGCCTTCCTCGGGCTCCAGCGAGCAGACCGCGTAGATTAGCGCGCCGCCCGGCTTGAGCCACTGCGCGGCGCGGGCGATCAGCTTCGACTGCAACTCCGCGCTGCTGGCGATGATGTCGCGGCGGGCGCGGTAGAGGATCTCGGGATGGCGGCGGAACGTCCCCGTGGCAGAACAGGGCGCGTCCAGGAGGATGGCGTCGAACTGGCGATCCGGCGCCCAAGTGAGGGCATTGGCCTCGACCAGCGTGGCGTTGAGGTGCGTGCGATCGAGGTTTTGGCGTAGTCGTTCCAGACGACTTCCTGACGCGTCCACCGCGGTTACGTCATGACCGGCGGCGGCGAGCTGCATGGTCTTGCCGCCCGGTGCGGCACATAGATCGAGCACTTCGCCCCAGCCTTCCGGAATTAGGCGTGCAGGAAGCGAAGAGGCGAGATCCTGCACCCACCAGCGACCTCCGCCAAATCCCGGCAGATCACTAACCGAAGCGCTGTCGAGCCTCACGTGTTTCGGTGCGAGGGAGACACCGCTGTTCGCCGCCGCATAAGCTTGCGCTTCCGCATCGTCGGCAAAGCACAGGTCCAGCGAGGGGCGCCGGGCGATCTGCATGCGCGCGGCCCGAACGACGTCATCACCCCAAGCTCGCTGCCAACGTTCCTCGACCTGTTGCGGCAGCATCGGCGCTTCGGGCAAGCCGACGCCCCGCCGCAGCAAAGTGCCGAGCACGCCGTGGACGAGGCGCCGCGGACCGCCTTCGACCAACGGCAGCGCCGTTGCGACGATGGCGTGGTCAGGCGTGCTCAACGCCTTTTGCCCGAGAGCCAGGCGGAGCACGGTCCGCGCCTTCGAATCGTCCGGCAGGCGCTGGCGCGTCGCGCTGTCGATCAACGCATCGAGGTCGGGAATTCGCCGCAGCGTCTCGCCAGCGATAGCGACGGCAAGCGCCCGGTCGGCGGGCGCTAGGTCGCTTCCAGCCGAAGCAGCGCTGTCGAGAGTCTGCCCCCGGCGGAGCACCGAATCGAGCATTCGCAGCGCCGCCTTGCGGGCGCCCAATCCTTCAACGCTTGGCATGCGAGCTCACAACGCACATCTCTGCCGGATGAAACGCCCGAAGCATCTCGACCCGCCGGCGCACCTTAGCCCCTCGCCGCCGGTCCCGGACCCCGAACCCGTGCATGCGCCCGAAACGCCGGCCAGCGAAGAGGAACGGCCCGATCCCACGCGCTACGGCGACTGGGAGAAGAAGGGCATTGCGATCGATTTCTAGTCTTCTTCGTCGCCGGGAGGACGGCTGAGCATTTTTTCGAGCAGCTCGTCGAGCTGAACTTCGCCTCCGAGAAGCTCATCGACCGCGCCGACGATCGGCATGTCGATGTCGCGCTCGACTGCGATTCGGTTGAGCACCGGCGCGGTATGCGCTCCTTCGGCGACCGTCCGGCGATCCTTGAGGAGATCGGCGACCGCATGCCCTTCGCCGATTGCCTTGCCCAGCGAGAAATTGCGGCTGCTGGTCGAGTTGCAGGTTAGGACAAGGTCGCCGAGACCGGACAGGCCGGCCAGGGTTTCGCGCCGGCCGCCCATGGCGAGGCCGAAGCGGACCATTTCGGCGAAACCGCGGGCAATCAGCGCCGCCCGGGCGTTCTGGCCAAGCTTCTTTCCCTCGACGACGCCGCAGGCAACGGCGAGCACATTCTTGACGGCGCCGCCGACCTCAGCGCCGGCGACGTCATCTGTGCAATAAGTGCGGAAGTTGACGAGATTGATCCGCGCCCGCAGCGCCTCGCCAAGGGCGCGGTCCTCGCAAGCGAGCGTCACCGCCGTCGGAAGGCCCCTCGCCACTTCATGCGCAAAGGTCGGGCCGGAAAGCACTGCGATGGGGCATCCCGGGCGCACCTCATGGGCGACATCGTGCAACAGGTTCCCGCTCCGCTCTTCGATGCCCTTCGCGCACAGTACCAATGGCCGTTCACCTCGCGGCGCCCGCTCTAGGACGGCGCGCATGTGCTGCGCCGGAGTAACGACGATCCAAGCGTCGCAAGAATCGAGGTCCGCCAGATCGGATGTCGCGAGGATGGTCTCGCTAAGCGGTATGCCCGCGAGAAATGCAGAGTTCTCGTGCCGATCGTTGACCGAGGAAACGACTTCGTCCTCGAGCGCCCACAGCAGGGTCTCGCGCCCGCCGGTTGCTGCGACTTGCGCGAGGGCAGTGCCCCATGCGCCACCGCCGATGACGCCAAGCTTCACGCTTTCACCCCCGCGCCGCGAACCTTCTCGGCAGTTTCATCGAGTGGCCAGCGCGCCCGCGCCGGTGCGTCGAGCGCGTCGCAGAGTCCAGCAGCGAAGCGCTCGGCGCCCGCCCATGCGATCATTGCGGCATTGTCGGTGCACAGCCACGCCGGCGGAACGCTGAATAGTCTGCCTTCTTGCGTGGCCAGATCGGCGAGCGCAGAACGAATGGCACCGTTTGCAGCGACACCGCCCGCGACAACGAGCGCCGGAGCGGCGCTGGACGACAAAGCGAGCCGCGTGCGGTCAACCAGGCAGTCGACGACGGCGCGCTGGAAACTTGCCGCGATGTCCTCGGGACGATGCACGTCTGCTGCAACGGCTCGCTGAACGGCGCTTTTTAGTCCCGCAAAGGAGAAATTCGGGTCACCCGAGCCGACCATTGGTCGCGGCAGCGGGACGGCTTTCGGATCTCCCGACCTGGCCAGTGCCTCCACCGCCGGACCGCCCGGGTAGCCGAGACCGAGTAGCTTTGCGGCTTTGTCGAAGGCCTCGCCGGCCGCGTCGTCGATGGTGGTGGCCAGGCGACGATACTGCCCCACACCGCGCACTTCGAGCAGCTGGCAGTGGCCGCCGGAAACCAGCAGCAGCAAGTAGGGAAAGTCGAGATCGGGATCGACAAGGCGCGGGCTGAGCGCGTGACCTTCAAGGTGGTTCACGGCGATCAGCGGCTTGCCCGTCGCCAACGCCAGGCCTTTGCCGGCAAGAAGCGCCACCATCACGCCGCCGATCAGGCCTGGGCCAGCCGTCGCGGCGACAGCATCGACGTCGCGGATCGTCACCTTGGCATCGTCGAGCACGCGTTGAATCAGGGTCGGCAAAATCTCGACATGCGCGCGCGCCGCAATTTCCGGCACCACGCCGCCATAGGGCTGATGCGCCGCGTTCTGGCCGACTACCGCTTGTGCGAGAATCTGCCGGTCGCTCGTCACGAGCGCTACCGCACTGTCGTCGCAGGACGATTCAAGACCGAGGATCAAAGTCATTTCGCGACCGGCCCTTTGCCTTAACGCGCCGCGTTGCACTAGGGGTGGGGCATGCAAGGGCTTCGTCTGGGGACTCGTGGATCGCCGCTGGCACTGGCGCAGGCGCGCAAGGTGGCAGCGGCAATTGAAACATCGCAACGCTGGCCCGACGGCTGGGTCCAGATCGTCGAGGTCACGACCACCGGCGACAAGGTGCAGGACCGGCCGCTCGCCGAGATCGGCGGGAAGGCCCTGTGGACCAAGGAGCTCGACCGAGCGCTGTTGGCGGGCGAAGTTGATTTTTGCGTTCATTCGATGAAGGATGTCGAAAGCATCCGACCCGCCGAAATTCACATCGCTGCCGTGCGCCCACGCGGTGACGTACGCGACCGGATCATTGGCGCGGAGTCTATCGAGAAGCTCAAGGAAGGTGCGGTCGTCGGCACAAGTTCGCCCCGGCGCAAGGCGCAGGTGCTCAGGCTTCGGCCCGACCTGACAGTCGTACCCATTCGCGGCAATGTCGAAACGCGGCTGCGCAAGGTCGAGGAAGGCGAGGTCGATGCGACCCTGCTCTCGGCAGCAGGACTCAAGCGGCTCGAGATCGTCGCGGGCACCGCGATTCCGACCGAGATCGTTCTCCCGGCGCCCGGCCAGGCCGTGATCGGCATGGAGTGTCGAACCAACGACACGCGGACGCAAAGCGTGCTTACCGGCGTCAACAACCAGATCACTTATGATTGCGTGATGGCCGAGCGGGCCTTCACTCGTGCGCTCGGTGCGACTTGCGCCTCGCCGGTCGCGGCGTTCTGCGTGCTGGAGGACGGCGACCTGCGAATGCGGGCGCAGCTGTTCAGTGGAGACGGCAGCGAGATGGTCGAGGACCGGGCCGGCTTCGACTGCGGGGATTACGACACGCCCGCGGAGCTCGCGCTGACGCTTCTTGCCAAAGCGCCGCCGTCGGTGCGGAGCCTGTTCGACGCGCAATGACGCGCGTGCTGGTCCTGCGTCCGAAGCCTGGCTCGACTGCAACGCTCGAACTAGCGCGGCAACTTGGCCTCGATGCCGTCGCGATTCCCCTATTCGAGATTGAAGCCGTTGACTGGGAAGCACCCGAACCCGGGAGCTTCGATGCGCTCCTGCTCACCAGCGCCAATGCCGTTCGTCATGCCGGGGACAAGCTGAGGGATCTGCGCGGCTTGCCCGTCCACGCCGTCGGCGCGGCAACGGCTGAAGCCGCCCGCGAAGCCGGGTTCGACGTCGCAAGCACGGGCGACGCCGGCGTCGATCGGCTGCTTGGATCGATCGAAGCCGACCTCAAACTTCTGCACCTTGTCGGCGAGGATCGGAAAAGACCTGCCGAAGCTCGGCAGAAGATCACGACTGTCACGGTATACCGGTCCAAGCCTCTCGACGGTGTTGCTATCGAACCCGCCATGGGCGGCGTCGCGCTTGTTCATTCACCGAGAGCGGGAAAGCGCCTTGCCGAACTTGTGCGCGCGGATGACCGGGGGCACCTCGCCGTTGCGGCCATCAGCCGTATAGCCGCCTACGCCGCGGGGCAGGGTTGGTCGACGATCGAAGCGGCCGAAGCGCCAAACGATGATGCGCTGCTGGCTCTGGCGGAACGCCTGTGCAACAATCTCGGCAAGCCATGAACGGAACGAGCTATCGCCGGCAGAGCAATTGGGGCACGCGGCTTCTCGTCGGGTTCGTCCTCGTTCTCGCGGGCGCGGCCGCAGCTACCTGGGGTCTTGCGCACTATAAGCCCGCAGCTCGCGTGCTTGGCGTCGCCGCAGAACCTGCGCCGGTCGTCACGCCGAAGTCGGTCGCCTTGTCAGCGGCTCCGTCTGCACCGCCGGCGGCCGCCCCGGCGCCGACCAATGCACAGGTAAATGAGCTTGAAGCACGCCTTGCCCGCGTCGAAAACGCGACGCAGCGGGCCGAAGGCTTCGCCGGTCGGGCCGACGCTTTGGTCGTCGCCTTCGCGGCCCGCCGCGCGATCGATCGCGGCGTCGCGCTCGGCTATCTCGAACCGCTCTTGGTCGATCGCTTCGGCAACCAGCATCAACAAGCAGTCGCAACGGTCATCACCGGATCGCATCAGCCGGTTCGCCTGAACGATTTGATCGCCGAATATGACGCGCTTGGGCCGGAGCTCCGCCGCGGCGGCGCGCAGGACAATTGGTGGACCAATTTTCGGCGCGAGCTCGGCACCCTGATCGAAGTCCATCGCGCAGAGCGTCCAGCAGCGAATCCCGATGCGCGTTATCAGCGCGCCGCCCAGCGGCTGCAGGCAGGCGACGTTGACCAGGCGCTGGCCGAAACGATGCGGCTCCCTGGCGCTTCGCGGGCCGGGCCGTGGGTCGACAAGGCGCGGCGTTACGTCGCCGCTCATCGCGCCCTGGACGAGATCGAGTCAGCCGCCCTGCTCGGTTCGCCAACGCCGCAAACCGCCCCCGCTCGCTAAATCCCGATCGGGGCTTGGCAAGCGAATCGCACAATGCGAATCTGCGACTGCCACACAGCGGGCGTTCAGCGTGCGGCTGCTAAATCTCTGGCAAGAGAGCGGAAAGTCCGGGGGACATAGAAGTCATGACGTCACTTTCGAGGCGCTTGGGCCTCGGTCTTATCGTCCTTGCTTGCACGGGAGTGGTCGCTTCTGCAGCGCAGCCCGTCGCCCAGCGACAGGCTGCACGAGCCCCCCTCGCGCCGATTGTCTATCCCACGCGACCCCCGCCTCCCGCGCAAGTCGCGCCGCAGTATATCCGAGCCCAAGTCAAAGCGCTTGGGCAGAGTTTCAATGGGAGAGTCGGCATTGCTGTCCGCTCGGTCGATGATGGCTGGTCGACTGGCTGGAAGGCCGACGAGCTTTACCCGCAACAGAGCGTCAGCAAATTGTGGGTTTCGATCACGGCTCTCGATGCCGTCGACCACGGCCGCGTTGCGCTGAACGACCGGGTCACGCTGACCCGCGACGACCTGACCCTGTTTCATCAGCCAATCGCGTCGCTGATTCTTGGCGGCGGCTACACGACGACGCTCGCCGACCTGATGTTCAAAGCAATCACCACCAGCGACAATACGGCCAACGACAAGCTGATGCGTTCGGTTGGCGGGCCGACCGCGGTGCGCGCAATGATCGCCGCCAAGCATCTCGGCTCGATCCGCTTCTACAATGGCGAGCGCGCGCTCCAGAGCCGCATCGCGGGATTGATTTGGAGCCCCAGCTATTCGGTTGGCAACGCCTTCTATCAGGCGCGTGACGCTCTTCCGCTACGGGTCCGCCAGGCCGCCTTCGACCGCTATGTCGAGGATCCTTTCGACGGTGCCACACCAAGCGCGATCGTCTCGGCGCTAGCGCGGTTGAAGCGTGGCGAACTGCTCTCCCCGGATTCCACACGCCGGCTGCTGTGGATAATGGGCAATACGAAAACCGGCGCGAACCGGCTGAAAGGGGGGCTCAAATCGGGCTGGACGCTGAGCCACAAGACCGGCACCGGCCAAGTGCTCGGCGCTTACCAGGCTGGCTACAACGACATCGGCATTCTCACCGCGCCCGACGGCCACGGCTATTCGGTCGCGGTGATGATCAAGAAGACATCGGTGCCGCTGCCCGTTCGCATGACCCTGATGAATAATGTCGTTCGCGCGGTGATCACGCAGCACGAGATGCTGCGGGGCGCGTCGGTCGCTTCGCAGGGACGATGACGCCGGCCGAAATGCTTGCGGGCGCCAAGGGCGTTCAGCGCGTGCCGACGCGCGAGCTCGAATTGTTCATCGTCCGCGACTTCCTCGATCCAGTCGCATGCGCCGCGATGATCGAGCGCATCGACTTGCATCGCCGCCCGTCGACCATCGCCGACGACGTCGGGGTCGACAATTTTCGCACGAGCGAAACCTGCGACCTCGACCCGCGCGATCCGGCCGTCGCCGAGGTCGATCGCAAGTTCTGCGACTTGCTGGGTCTGCCGCCTGAGAGCGGCGAGCCGCTCCAGGGTCAGCGCTACGCACCGGGTCAGGAGTTCAAGGCCCACACTGATACGTTCGAGCCAGGCGGTTTCGACTTCTATGTCCACACCGCGCGCGGCGGGCAGCGAACCTGGACCGCAATGGTCTATCTCAACGAGCCCGAGGATGGCGGCGCAACTCGCTTCAAGACGATCGGCAAGACCATCCAGCCGGAAGCCGGCAAGCTGCTTGCCTGGAACAATCTCCTGCCGGACGGGGCGCCCAATCCCGCCACGCTGCACCAGGGCATGAAAGTCCGGCGCGGCACGAAATACGTGCTGACCAAATGGTTCAGGGAAGCGCCGCGCTGATTACAAATGGCGCGCTGGTAATTGGGTAACCTGACAGCAGCTTGATTCGGCTTAACGACAGTTCCATTGTCCCGCCGTCCAAGGGGGGCCTGTCTGATGCGATACACCCATGCCGTCGCCGCGCTACTGCTTAGCGCCGGCGCCATTCCCGCTCATGCGCAGGACGCACAGAGCCTGGTCGCCAAGAATTTGGAAGCGCGCGGCGGTGCCGCGGCGCTCGACGCGCTCAAGAGCGTCAGCTTCGAAGGGCGGACGATATTCCCCGGCGATTTCGAGTTGACCTACAAGGAAGCACGGGCACGGACCGGCGCCTCGTCCGAAATTCGCTATGACCTCAGCCTTCAGGGCCTCGACCTCGTCCAGTCCTATGACGGCGCAGGCGCGTGGAAGATCAATCCCTTCCAGGGCCGCAAGGACGCCGAGAAGATGTCAGGCGACGAAGCACGACAGCTTGCCGACGCTGCCCTGATCGAAGGGCCGCTGATTGCCGCTAGAAATAATGGCAGCAAGGTCGAATATCTCGGCCGCGACGATTTCGACGGCACGCTCGCGTACAAGCTCAAGGTCACCCAAAAGGACGGCGACGAGTTCGTCTATTGGCTGGATCCAGACACGTACCTCGAAATCAAAGTTGACGAGACGCGGCGCATCCGCGGCGCCCAGCAGACGACCGAAACCGAGCTCGGCGATTACGAGAAGGTCGCTGGCGTCTATTTCCCGATGTCGGTCGAAAGCTGGAGCCAGGGGCATTCGAACGACCGCCAACGTGTGATCATCGCCAGCGGCACGGCCAACCCCGCGATCGGCGCCGCTTATTTCGCTGAGCCGCGCGGTGCAGGCGCGAAGGCTGGTGGCGAAGCGCCCGACGCGTCGGAAAAGCCCAAGGGCAAGCCGAAGGGCGAGAAGCCCACCGATCAGATGACACCCGCCTCCAGCCCGTCAAAGGGGAAGTAAGATGCTGCGTAACCTGCTTCTTGCATCAGCCGCCCTGATCGCTGCGCCACTCGCCGCCCAGTCGTTCGATAGCGCCGCCGTCTCCGGACTCGGCGTTCGCAACATCGGCTCCGCCACCATGTCGGGCCGCATCGCCGCCGTCGCCGGGCGCCAGGAAAAGGACGGCAAGGTCACGCTGATCGTCGGCTCCGCGTCCGGCGGCGTGTGGAAGTCCGAGGATGGCGGAACGACCTTCAAGCCCGTCTTCGACAAGCAGCCGGTGCAATCGATCGGCGCAGTCGCGCTCGATCCCACCAATCCGCAGGTGATGTGGGTGGGCAGCGGCGAAAGCTGGACGCGCAACTCCGTGTCGATAGGTAACGGCGTCTACAAAAGCGTCGACGGCGGAGAGACCTGGACGCACGTCGGCCTGCCCAATGTCGAGCGGATCACGCGCGTCGTCGTCCATCCGAAGAACGGCAACATCGTCTACGTCTGCGCGCCGGGAGCCTTGTGGTCGGACTCGCCTGACCGCGGTCTTTACAAGACTATCGATGGCGGCCGGACCTGGTCGCTGATCCTGAAAGGCGCAAACCTCTCTACCGGCTGTTCGTCGGTGGCCTTGGACCCGGCGAACCCAGAACATCTGCTCGCCGGCACATGGGACTTCCGCCGCAAGGCCTATGAGTTCCGGTCGGGCGGCAATGGGCCGGACGCCCCTTCCGGAAGCCGCTTCGCCGAAAGCCGCGACGGAGGGCGGACCTGGACCGACCTCAACGAAAGTAGCCGTAAAGGCCTTCCCAAGAAGCCGTGGGGCCGGATCGAAGTCAGCTATGCGCCTTCGAATCCCAAGACTGTCTATGCATTCATCGAGAATGTGCGTCCGGCGCTGTTCGTTTCCGAAAATGGCGGACTGACCTGGGAGGAGCGCGACCGCAGCCAAGGCATGGTTTGGCGCCCATTCTATTTCGGACGAATCGTCGTCGATCCGAAGAATCCCGAGCGCCTGTTCAAGATGGGCTTTTCGATGATCGTCTCCGACGACGGCGGGAAGAGCTTTTCCGAGACGACCGGTGCGACGCATGGCGACTGGCACGACCTGTGGATCAACCCGACCGATACCAAGCACATGGTCGGCGGCGACGACGGCGGGCTGTGGACCAGCTACGATGGCGGCAACCGCTGGGTGAAGAGCTGGAACCTGCCAGTCAGCCAATTCTACCATGTCAGCACCGACATGAAGGACCCCTACCAGGTCTATGGCGGCCTTCAGGACAACAGCAGCTGGGTCGGCGACCAGGAATATCCGGGCGGCATCACCAACAACCGCTGGGAGAATTTGTACGGCGGCGACGGCTTCTGGGCCTTCGCCGACCCGTCGGACCCCAATTATACATTTGCAGAATATCAGGGCGGTCACATCTCGCGGATCAATCGCACCACGCTCGCAGCGCGCGATATCCAGCCCAAAGCCGGCTACAAGGAAAAGCTTCGCTACAACTGGAATACGCCGATCGCACTTTCGCCTAATGAGAAGGGCACGATCTACATCGGATCCCAATTCCTGTTCCGAAGCCGCGACCACGGCGTCACCTGGGACCGGATTTCGCCGGACCTGACAACCAACGACCCGGTCCGCCAGAAGCAGGAACAGTCGGGCGGGATCACCGTCGACAATTCGTCGGCCGAGATGAACACGACCATCTACTCGATTTCGGAAAGCCCACGCGCGCCGGGGCAAATCTGGGTCGGCACGGATGACGGTAACGTCCAGCTCACTCGCGACGGGGGGCGTAACTGGACCAATGTCACGGCCAATCTCGGCATGCCGACCGGGAACTGGATCAGCTGGGTCGAGGCCAGCCGCTTCAACCCCGCCGTCGCTTACGCGACTGACGATCGCCACGCTTCCGGCGACATGGGCACCTATCTGTATCGCACCGGTGACTACGGTCGGACCTGGCAGCGACTGATCGGGCCCGGAACGCCCGGCGTCCGTGGCTACGCTCACGTCATCAAGGAAGACCGCCAAAACCCGAACATCCTGTTCCTCGGCACCGAGTTCGGGCTGTTCGCCAGCGTCGACGGCGGCCGCAGCTGGGCGCAGTTCAAGCCCAACAATTTCCCCGACGGGGTCGCCGTGCGCGACATTGCTCTGCAGGATCGGGACGACGATCTCGTCCTGGCGACGCACGGTCGCGGCATCTGGGTGATCGACGACATCAGCCCGCTGCGCGCCTTGAACGCGCAGACGCTGGAGAGTGGCGCGGCCCTTATTCCGGGACGGCCGGTCGAACAGCGTATCCAGGGCAACGGCGGCTGGGCCGAAGGCAATGCCACCTTCTACGGCGACAATCCCCCGGGCGGCGCGACCATCACCTATTTCCAGAAGGCGCGGCATGTCATCGGGCGAATGAAGCTCGAGATTCTCGATGCGAGCGGCAAGGTGGTCGATGAAGTGCCGGCCTCGAAGCGGCGCGGCCTCAACCGGGTCAGCTGGCCGATGCGGACCAAGCCGCCGCAGGTCCCACCGGCAGCGTCTCTGGCGGGCGCGTCCGCGCAGGGCGAACGCTTCCTTCCCGGCACCTACACGGTACGGCTGACCAAGGCCGGGCAGGTGTCCACCGAGCCACTGACCGTCACGCTCGACAGGCGCGCCACCTATACGGTCGCCGACCGGCAGGCGCAGTTCGCCGCATCGGAACGGCTAAAGGACATGTTCCTGCGGATGAGTAAGGTGGTTGCCGAGATCAACGGCGTGCGCGGGCAAGCGGGCGATCTGGCCGCGAGCGCCACGGCGCCTGCGGACGTGAAGGCATCGGCGGCGCAGCTGCTCGGCAAGGCCGACTCGCTGCGCAAGGAGATCGTCGCCACGACCGAAGGCGGCGCGATCACCGGCGAAGAGCGCCTGCGCGAGCATGTCGACGAGATCTACGGCGCCATCAATTCGACCGAAGATCAACCGACGAATTACCAGATGGCACGCATTGATGCCCTCGACCGAGAACTCAAGGACGTCGAAGCGCAATGGGCCGCGTTCCAATCCGCGGATCTTCCCGCGTTCAACGCCAAGCTCCGCGCTGCGAACCTTGAACCTGTGACCATCGCAGAGGTAGAGTTCGACCCTGACGATTTGGCCCGGGGCGGACGCGCATCGGCCCTTGCGAGAGGCCTCGTCGGCGCGCGTTTCTACGGAAATGCCGCCGTGCTCGAGGAAACCGGCGAGAAAGATTGATTATTCCGTCCGGCTCGTCCCGCCGGAGCCGAGCGGCTTCACGTGCACGGTCTTGATGTTGACGAACTCGCGGATGCCATAAGCGGAGCATTCGCGGCCGTAGCCGCTGTGCTTGACGCCGCCGAACGGTGTTCGCGGGTCGGAGCGCACGCTCTCGTTCACGAAGCTCATTCCCGCTTCGAGCTCGTGCGCGGCAATGCGCCGACCGCGATCCAAATCTGACGTCAAGACGCCAGAGCCGAGGCCAAATTCGCTGGCGTTTGCAATGCGGATCGCGTCGGCCTCGTCGTCTGCGGCGATGATTGCCGCGACGGGTCCGAACACTTCTTCATCATGCGCCGGTTGGCCCGGCAGCACGTTGGTGAGGACCGTCGGCGGGTACCAGGCACCGGGGCGGTCGGGCACTTTGCCGCCGAGGAGCAGCCGGGCGCCCTTGCGCACGCTTTCCGAGACCTGACGATGGATCTCGTCGCGCGCTTCGACGCTCTGCATCGGGCCGAGCGTCGTTCCATCCTTGCGCGGATCGCCCATTTCGAAGCCGCGCATGGCGTCGGTCATCGCCTTTTCGAACGGCTCGAGGATGGAGCGGATGACGATGAAGCGCTTGCCCGCGATGCAGCTCTGGCCGCCGTTGACCATCCGCGCAGTCGCCGCGACCCTGGCCGCCGCCTCGACATCGGCGTCCTCAAGAATGAGGTAAGCATCCGCCCCGCCGAGCTCGAGCACGCACTTCTTCAGCACTGAGCCGGCCGCCGTCGCGACGCTCCGTCCGGCGCCGACGCTCCCGGTCAGCGTGACCGCAGCCACATTGTCGTCCTTGATCAGCGCCTCGACCTCGCGGCTGGGCAGGAGGAGCGTGCGGAACAGTTCCTTCGGAACACCGGCCTGGTGAAGCACGTCTTCAATCGCCAGCGCGCAGCCGGGGACGTTGCTCGCGTGCTTCAGGAGTGCGCCGTTCCCAGCCATCAGCGCCGGCGCGACGAAGCGAAACACCTGCCAGAATGGGAAATTCCAGGGCATCACCGCCAGGACGACGCCGATGGGATTAAAGGTGATGAACGCCTCGCCACCGCCGATGTCTGCCGGCGCGTCGGCGAGATAGCCGGCCGCGTAATCGGCGAACCAGTCGCAGTGGAAGGCGCATTTCTCGATCTCGGCGCGGCCTTCGTCGAGCGTCTTTCCCATCTCATCGGTCATTAGCGCCGCGAACTCGTCCTTGCGCTGGCGCAGGATCGCGCCCGCCTTGCGGACGACGGCGGCGCGTTCGTTGAAGGAGGTCCGGCGCCATTCGCGGAAAGCGGCGTGAGCTTTTGCCGCAGCGGCGAGCGCTTCCTCGATGCTGGTCGGGTCGTAGGACTTACCGGGCTCTTCGGTCGCCGGGTTGATTGTTTGGATCTTGTCCGAGTGCTTTGGCCTGCTCAGCTCGGCCTGTTCCGACATCACATGCTCCTAGCCAGCGGGCCGCTCGGCAGCGCGGGTGACTCGCCATACCACGTTGCCGACATCGTCAGCGACCAGCAACGCGCCGGTCCGGTCGATCGCGACGCCGACCGGACGCCCGTGGACGGTTTTGTCATCGGTCCCGAGGAAGCCCGTCACGACGTTGATCGGCATGCCGGTCGGGCGGCCGTTGGCGAAGGGCACGAAGACGACCTTGTAGCCATTGAGCGGCGAGCGATCCCAGCTGCCATGCTCGCCGATGAAGGCGCCGTTGGCGAAGGCCGGTGCGAGCTGCTGACCAGTGCTGAAAGTCAGGCCGAGCGCCGCGACATGTGACCCTAGCGCATAGTCCGGCTTAATTGCCTTCGCGACCATTTCGGGCTTTTGCGGGTGGACACGAATGTCCACGTGCTGGCCGTAATAACTGTAGGGCCAGCCGTAGAAGCCGCCGTCGCGGATGGAGGTGATGTAATCAGGCACGAGGTCGGGCCCGATTTCGTCGCGTTCATTGGCGATTGCGAACAGCTGGCGTGTCTGCGGTTCGATGGCGAGGTTAGTCGGGTTGCGCACGCCGCTGGCGTAGATGCGCATAGCGCCGGTCAGGCGGTCTACTTCCCAGATCGCCGCGCGGCCCTGTTCGATATCCATCCCGTTCTCGGTGATGTTACTGTTGGAGCCGACGCCCACATAGAGCTTCGATCCGTCCGGGCTGGCGACGAGTGATTTCGTCCAATGGTGGTTGATCGGACCGGCTGGCAGGTCCGCCAGCTTCACTCCGGGTCCCGGGATGCTCGTTGCGCCGGGGGTATAGCGGAAAGCGAGGATGGCGTCGGTGTTGGCGACGTAGAGAATGTCGCCCACCAGCGCGACGCCATAAGGCGAGTGCAGGTGGTCGATGAACACGGTGCGAAGGTCCGGCTTTCCATCACCATTGGTGTCGCGGAGCAGCGTGATGCGGTTGCCGCCCTTCTGCTTGGTGCCGCCGCGCGCCTTGACCGGGCTCTGGACATAATCCTTCGGACGGAAGGGGACGGTGCCGGGGCCGTTGCTTTCGACGACGAGGATGTCGCCGTTCGGCAGCGGGTAGACGATGCGCGGGTGCATCAGGTCCGTCGCAAGCGCCTGGATTTGGAGCCCGACCGGCACTTGCGGCGTTTCGCCAGCCGACCAGCCTACCGCCTTGGGCACACTCATCGGCGGGAACAGGTATTGCCTTGGCTCAGGCAAATATGGGTTTGGCCCGACCTGACGGTTCGGGTCTCCGCCCTGGGGCGCACAAGCAACGAGACTGGCGGTCGTGAAAGTCAGGGCGAGGAGGCGCGCGTTCATGAGCGGTCCTCCTCCGCGCGGATTCGGCCGTCGGTCACGCTCCAGCCGAGGAACGCTACGACGAGCAGCAGGATCGCCGCGATCGCGGAGAGGGTCAGTCCGGTTGGAACGACCGACGTCCAGGCATCGCGGCTGTGAACGAACACGTTGAAAATAGAGACGATAGCCGCGACTGCGAGCAGGATCAGGGGCAGTCGACGAACTCGTCCCGCACTTCCGATGAGCAGGTCGACCATAAGCAGGATCGAAGCGATCAGCGCGAGCAGCAAGCCGCCGGTGATTAGCCAAGCCGAGAAGTTCGCCCACTGAAACAGCGCCGTATTCGAATATTCCCAGTCGGTGACAAACGCCGCGATGAGCAAAGTGCCGCCCATCGACACGAAGGGTGGATGCAAGAGAAGCCGGGGCCTTATCGTTCGCGGTGCAGTCGCCATTGTCGCTCCTCCCTCTTGTAGTTCCGGGAAGTGCAACGCGCATGTGCCCGCTGTTTTCCAACAACGGCGCACATGACAGCAATTTCACGCTGTTGGACAGCTGGAGCGGGCGAAGGGATTCGAACCCTCGACCCCAACCTTGGCAAGGTTGTGCTCTACCCCTGAGCTACGCCCGCTCTGAGCGAAAGCCGGTGCCTGGAAGACCGTCCGGCTGAGGTGAGGCGCGCGCCTAGCATGCTCTTCGCCGCTCCTGCAAGGGCAAGAACCGACAGCTTGTGGCGCGGCCGCTTGCCGACCATATGGGCGGGCAACCTGCGTTGTGAAGGGAGCATCTGACGAGCGTGGCGACCCTGGGCCTTTCCGAAGCCGACCGAGAATCCCTCGAGCGGTTCGAACGCGACGTCATCGAACCGTCGATGACCTCGCTCGTCATCCTCGACTTCTGGGCGGAATGGTGCGGGCCGTGCAAGCAGCTCGGCCCGATCCTCGACAAGGTCTCGGCTGATTATGCTGCGAAGGGCGTGAAGCTCGCCAAGATCGATGTCGACAAGGAAAAGATGCTGGCCGCGCAATTTCGGATCCAGTCGATTCCGACAGTCTATGCGCTTTATCGGGGCCAGCCTGTCGCGGACCTCACCAATTACCGGACTGAAGGCCAGCTCACGGGCGCGCTCGACAAATTGCTGGCGCAGCTGAAGATCGAGCCGGAGGGCGCGGTACCTCAGGCGGAGATCGAGCCACTGGTTGCGATGGGTGAGCAGGTTCTGAGCGAGGGCGACTCGACGCGCGCCGTCGGGATCTTCCGCCAGATCCATGAAATGGCGCCGGACAAGCCGGAAGTGGTCGGTGGTCTCGTACGATCGCTCGTCGCTTCAGGTGAGATCGACGAAGCTCGACAGATTCTCGATGCGGTGCCGGAAGATCAGGCGAAGAAGCCCGAGATCGGCCGCGCCCGCGCGGCGCTTGAAGTGGCGTCAGCACCGGCAGTCGACACCGCGCCGCTCGAGCAACGGCTCGCCGCCAACGCGGACGACCACGAAGCGCGCTTCGAGTTGGCGGCCGCGAAAATGTCCGCCGGCGACAGGGACGCAGCCGCCGATGCGCTCCTCGAGATCGTCCAGCGCGACCGCGACTGGAACGACGGAGCAGCCCGCAAGCAATTCCTCCAGCTGCTCGAAGCGCAGGGTCTCGAAGACCCGTGGTCTAGCGCACAGCGGCGCCGGCTCTCGGCCCTGTTGTTCACATGAGCCGGACCCTCCGCGTTCCCATCTTTCCCCTTTCCGGCGCGATACTCTTCCCAAGGTCGCAGCTCCCCCTTCACATCTTCGAACCGCGCTATCGCGATATGGTGCGCGATGCGATCGACGGCGCGGGCCGCATCGGCATGATCCAGCCCTTGCGGCTCGATGAGGACAATAAGGCACCGCTCTATGGGATCGGCTGCCTCGGCGAGATTGTCGGCATCGAGGAGCTCGACGACGGACGGTTCAATATCGTCCTGCTCGGCGTGAACCGCTTCCGTTACCTGCGCGATGCGGAAATCGACTCAACTTATCGCTGTGCCGAGGTGGACATCGAAGGGTTCGTAGACGCCGAGCCGCCGCCCCTTTCGCTGGGTGAGCGCGCCGAAGTGGAGCGTGAAGCACGAAGGCTCGGCGACGCGCTCGGGCTTGCCGTCGACTGGGACGCCGTGAGCCGCCTTGACGATGAGATGCTGGTCAATGCGATCGCTCAGGTCGCGCCGTTCGACGTCGGCGCCAAGCAAGCGCTGCTTGAGCAGGTAACGCTGACGGGGCGAGCCGACCTTCTGGTTCAGCTCATGCAGTTCCATCGCGCGGCAGTCACCGGCGGCCTCGAGATCGAGCCGACGATCCAGTAGCTAGATTTGCAGGCCTCGAAGCAGCAACGGCAGATCGCCGCTGGTGCCGCGCGCTTCGCTCATCAGGCGATTTTTGATCGGGGAAATCCGCTCGACCAAGCCCATGCCGAAGCGTCGCATCGCAGAGGCCGTCTTGCCGGGAACACCGTAGATTCGGGTCAGGCTGTCGGTAGCAAAGGCGACAGAAAGCGCATCGAGCGAGCGCCAGCGCTGGTAACGGTCGAGCAATTGCTTGTCGCCAAGGTCGAGGCCAAGGCGCGCGCCTTCGACGAGGACTTGTGCGAGCGCCGCGACATCCCGGAAGCCGAGGTTGAGCCCCTGACCTGCGATAGGATGGATCGCATGCGCGGCATCGCCTGCGAGCGCCAGCCGCTTCGCGGTCATCTGCGCGGCGTGGTGGAAGCCAAGCGGGTAGGACGAGCGCGGCGCCAGCATTTCAATCTTACCGAGAAAGCCACCCATGGCCGACTCTGCTTCGGCCGCAAAATCATCGTCGTCGAGCGACAGCCAGCCGGCGGCATCGTCGCGCGCGACGGACCAGACGATGGCCGAGCGGTGACCGCCCGCATTGTCATTCATCGGCAGCAGCGCGAATGGTCCAGCCGGATAGAAGATCTCGTAGGCGACATGCTCATGCGGCTTCGCATGCCGGAGCACGGACACGATCGCCTGGTGGTCGTAGCGCCAGCGCGCGACGCGAATGCCGGCCGCCTCCCGCGTCGCCGATTCCCGTCCATCGGCGGCTATCAGGAGCGGCGCGGTCAGTGTCCTGCCATCGTCGAGGCGGACAACGACGCCATGGTCGCCTCGATCGACGCTGGCGACCCGCGATTTCCACAGCAGCCAGCTGTGCCGCCCGGCCTCGGCGCGCGCCTGTAGTGCGGCGCGAAGATGACGGTTTTCGTGCATCCAGCCGAGCGGTTCGTCATCTTCGGAATCGAAATGAAGCCCGCCTGGCTCCAACCCATCCGCGACCGCGATGGTACGAATTGGGCACCCCAGTGCAGCAAGATGGTCAGCGACGCCGATCGTTTCGAGCATGCGCATCGAGCTCGACGATACGGCGCTAGTGCGGCCGTCGAATGCGGAATCCTTGCGCAACGACGGGTCGGCGGGGTCGACCACGATCGCGGAGAGCCCGCTTGCGTCGAGCGCGGACGCCAGGGCGAGGCCAATCATCCCGCCGCCGAAAATGATCACATCGGACCGGTCCATGGCGTTGCCCTACGCGCGCGAAGCAATCACGCCAAGAAGTTCGCTTGACCGGAGAGTCCGGCTCAAGGCATTTTAGAGTCTGAACTTTTAGGGGTGGGACATGGCGACCGTTGCCGCGCGCGCGCCGAAGCGCGAACTGGCGCCCGACTGGCGCGACGCATTGCGTGAAGCAGTGCGGCGGATGGCGATTCGCACCTGGGGTGCAGTGTTGTTGGCGATCAGCATCGCCGGGACGCTCGCGCTGGCATCGCACAACCCGACCGATCCGTCGCTCAGCACGGCCGCCGGCGGCCCGCCGGCCAACTGGCTTGGCAGCTTCGGCGCTTATTTCAGCGACATCCTGTTGCTCTTGTTTGGGCTCGGCTCCGCGCTGTTCATGCCGGTCATCGCCATCGCGGGGATGAGGATGCTCCGCCTGCTTCCGGCTGGCCGGATCGGCCGCGGGCTTGGTCTGGCTGCCATCGGCGCGGTCCTGCTTGGCGTGGCGCTCGGCCTCACGAGCGGCTCGTCGGTGTCGGGACTTCCGGCTGGCTGGGGCGGCGCCCTCGGTCTCGCGGCGGCGCATGGCGTCGATGCCGCGATCGGGCTGATCCCCAACCCAATGATTGCCGGGCCGACGCGCCTGACCGTGCTCCTGCTCTTCGCGCTTGGCGGCCTCGCGGTCGGCTATTTGGCCGTCGGCATCAATTCCGACGAAAAGGATTGGCTGGGCGGCCTGTTCCGTCGAGCTCCGCGCGAACGCCGTGCTGCCCCGCGCCGGACCGAAATCGAAGAGGACGAACGGCCGACCGCCGCGGCGCCGCCTCGCGTGAAGCCGGTCGTCGCGGTCGCCGATCCATCCAAACCGCTTGTCGCGGCCAGCCGCGGTGCGAACCGCAAGGCTTCTGCGCAGCCTAGCCTGGCACTCGGTGACAGCCACCAGCTGCCGACACTCGACTTGCTCACCCCAGCGCCGGAGAAGGGCAAGCAGACCATCGACCGCGCCGGGCTCGAACGGAATGCGCGCCTGCTCGAAACGGTGCTCGAAGACTTCAACGTTCGCGGCGATATCGTCGAGGTCCGGCCGGGACCGGTAGTCACCATGTACGAGCTGGAGCCGGCCAGCGGCATCAAGGCCAGCCGCGTAATCGCCTTGGCTGACGATATCGCCCGCAACATGTCGGCGCTGTCCGCGCGCGTTGCGACCATTCCCGGCCGCAGCGTCATCGGCATCGAGCTGCCGAATCCGAAGCGCGAGATGGTTGTCCTGTCGGAGCTGATCGGGAGCCAGGCCTTCGACGATCAGAACATGTCGCTGCCGCTGATCCTCGGGAAGAATATCGCTGGCGACCCGGTTATCGCGGACCTCGCGCCAATGCCTCACCTGCTGGTCGCGGGCACCACCGGTTCGGGCAAGTCGGTCGGCCTTAACTGCATGATCCTCTCTCTGCTCTACCGCTACGGGCCGGACCAGGTGAAGATGATCATGATCGACCCGAAGATGCTCGAACTGAGCATCTACGACGACATCCCGCACTTGCTTTCGCCAGTCGTGACCGAGCCCGGCAAGGCTATCCGCGCGCTCAAATGGGCCGTCGAGCAGATGGAGGAGCGCTATCGCATGATGGCGAACCTCGGCGTCCGTGCGTTGCCCAGCTTCAACGCCAAGGTGCGCGAGGCGAAGGCCAAGGGATCCAAGCTCGGACGCCGAGTCCAGACCGGCTACGATGCCGACAACGGTCAACCGCTCTACGAGGTCGAGGAGCTCGAATACGAGGTCCTGCCGCAGATTGTGGTCGTGGTTGATGAGCTCGCCGACCTGATGATGACCGCCGGCAAGGAGGTCGAGTTCCTCATCCAGCGGCTCGCCCAGAAGGCGCGCGCAGCGGGCATTCACCTCATCATGGCCACGCAGCGGCCGTCGGTCGACGTCATCACCGGCGTCATCAAGGCGAACCTGCCGACGCGCGTCAGCTTCCAGGTAACGAGCAAGATCGACAGCCGAACCATCCTCGGCGAGCAGGGCGCAGAACAGCTGCTCGGCAAGGGCGACATGCTCTACATGCCGGGCGGCAAGCAGATCATCCGCGTTCATGGGCCGTTCGTCAGTGACGAGGAAGTGCGCGCGGTGGCCGAGCATTGGCGCCGTCAGGGCGCCCCCGAGTACGTTCAGTCGGTCACCGAGGAACCGGAGGACGGCGGATATTTATTCGATGGTCAGCCGACCGGCGAAGACGATGCAGAGACGCAGCTTTTCCGCAAAGCCGTGCAGATCGTCGCCGAGAGTCAGAAGGCGTCGACCTCCTACCTCCAGCGGCAGCTGCGGGTGGGCTACAACAGCGCCGCGCGCCTGATCGAGCGGATGGAAAAGGAAGGTCTCGTGGGCCAGCCCGACCATGTGGGCCGCCGCGAGGTGCTGATCGACCCGGACGGCCACCCCATCTGAGCCTGAACGGTGCGGAACCGGAAGGTTCAGTCCGCATTCAACGCGGCGACGCCAGTTCGTGCGACAAATTTCCAGGAGCTTGAAGATGATTTCCGCCCCTCGTTTCGCGCGCGCCCTCGTGGCGGCCGCCATCATCGCGACCCCTGCGGCCGCGGCAGATTCTCCCGACCTCGGGAAGCTGAAGAGCCATATCGGCGCGGTACAGACGATGACTGCCAATTTCGTCCAGACCGATGCGCGTGGCCGCTCGGCCGCGGGAACGCTGCAGCTGAAGCGCCCGGGCAAGGTCCGCTTCCAATATGGCAGCGGCGACCTGCTGCTCGTGGCCGATGGAAGGAACCTCTACTTTCTCGATTATCAGGTCGGCCAAAAGAGCGCCTATCCACTCGGCAAGACGCCGCTCGGCCCGCTGCTGTCGAGCTCGCCGGACTTCAACGGCAAGGCACAGGTGTTGCCGAGCACCGATCCCCGGATCCTCGTCGCCCGGGCCAAGAATACGTCCTACGGCCAGCTTACGCTCGCCTTCCTGCGCAGCACGTCGGCGCCGGGGGGCCTTCAGATGTATGGCTGGACAGCGATCGACCCGCAGGGCCGCCGGACGACGGTGAAGCTGTCGAATGTCCGCTACAATGTCGCGGTGCCGGAGAGCGCCTTCACGTACGCGGAGCCGAAGAGGCGCGGAAAATAGTTTCAGATTGCGACCTGTTCATCGCACTTTCAGGGTCGAGTACCTAAATAGGTTGGCGGTTCTGTATGTTACCGGGGTTTCCCCCTGTTACCCGGGTTTTACAGAGCCCCTTGCGTGACGAACGCTTGGCGGCCCTCGCTCCATGCCCCCGGAGCGGGGGCCTTTTTCTATTCGGGCGACAAAGGCTAAGCGGGTGACGTGGGCAAAAAGCTGAAAATCGCTTCGTGGAACATCAACTCGGTGCGCGCACGGTCGGCGCTCGTCGAGCGACTAATCGTCGAGCAGCGGCCCGACATTCTGTGCCTGCAGGAAACCAAGGTGCTCGACAGCATCTTCCCCGCCGAGCTGTTCACGCGCCATGGTTATGTCCACCATCAGTTGAATGGCCAGCGCATGCACCACGGCGTCGCGATCCTCAGCCGCCTTCCGCTCCAAGACGCTGGCAAGCATGACTGGCAAGACAATGGCGAAGCGCGACATGTCGGCGCGCGGCTCGAGTGCGGGATCCGGCTCGAGAACGTTTATGTGCCGGCCGGTGGCGACATCCCCGATCGCGCGCAGAATCCCAAGTTCGGTCAGAAGCTCGACTTCATCGGCCGGATGACCCGCTGGTCGGAGGATCTCAAGGAACCGACGATCATTGTCGGCGACTTCAACGTCGCGCCGCTTGAATGCGATGTCTGGAGCCACAAGGCGCTGATCAACGTCGTCAGCCACACGCCTGTCGAGGTCGAGGCGCTGAATCGGCTTCAGCAGGCGCACGACTGGGTCGATATTGGACGCAAGTTCGTGCCCGCGCCCGAGCGCTGCTTCACCTGGTGGAGCTATCGCTCGCCCGACTGGACCAAGAACGACCGTGGCCGGCGCCTCGATCACATGTGGGCCTCGCCCGAATTGTCCGGCCACCTGGTCGGACACGAGGTGCTTGAACCGTGCCGCGCATGGGAGCGGCCGTCCGATCACGTCCCGTTGATCTGCGAGATCGAAGTTTGAGCGAGCAGCCGATTCGCCGCGCCATCGCCGCGCTCCGCGCCGGTCGAGCGGTGCGGATCGAAGGCGAAGCGCCTATCGCCATCGCTGCCGTTGAGACGGCAACGCCGGAGTTTCTCGACATCCTTGATCCGAAGAGCAGCGCGAGGTTGCTGATAAGCGGACATCGAGCCGCAGCGCTTGCGCTGACTAATCGGCGTGACGCGGCCGACCCCGGCCGGCCCGTACTCGTAGAACGCGCCCCATGGCTCGATTGTGAAACCGCTTTGGCGCTAGCCGACCCAGGCCGTGATCTCGACCGCGGGCTGGTCGGACCGCTGCACCCGCTGCCTTGCAGAAGCCCAACGTCTTGCACGGCAGCGCTCGAACTCGCGCGCGCCGCTGGGCTTCTTCCAGCGCTATGGCTGCTCGACGATCAAGGCGCCGCGACGAGCGTCTCGGTCGAGGAGATAGACCGCCAAGATCGTTCGCCTACAGTCGAGATCGTCGCCCGTGCCAAGCTTCCGCTCGACGACTTGCCCGATACGCAGATCGTCGCCTTCCGCGCGGCCGACGACGGGCAGGAGCATGTCGCGCTGTTGATCGGCGCGTTCGGTGGGAACCCGCCGCTCGTTCGTCTGCACAGCGAATGCCTGACCGGCGACGTGTTCGGATCGCTAAAGTGCGACTGCGGCCCGCAACTCAAGGAAGCGCTCAAGATTATCGGCGCGTCGGGCGGCGGCGTGCTGCTTTACCTGCGGCAGGAAGGGCGCGGCATCGGACTAGCCAACAAGCTCCGCGCTTACTCGCTACAGGATCGCGGACTCGACACGGTCGATGCCAATCGTCGGCTCGGCTTTGCCGACGACGAGCGCGATTATGCGCACGCTGCTGCGATGCTGAGAGCGCTCGGCGTGAACGAGGTCCGCCTACTGACGAATAACCCGAACAAGGTGGCCGGGCTGGAAGCGGCCGGCATCAAGGTTGCGGACCGCGTCCCGCATCACATGCCCGCCAACCCGCACAATGCCGATTATCTCGACACCAAGCGCAAAAGGAGCGGGCATCTAGCCTAAGCTGAGAAGCCTTCGCACATCGTCGAAGCTGTAGGCGATTTCGCGAACGCCCAGGGCGCGGAGCATCTCGTCATGGCCGTCGAGGCAGTGCGATCCCGCCGCCAGCCCAATCACCCGCGCCCCAGATGCTAACGCGCCGGTCACGCCGACACGCGAATCCTCGAGGATGGCGCAGTGCTCGATAGAAACGCCAATCTGCCGTGCAGTGTGAAGGTAGATGTCCGGCTCCGGCTTTCCCCGCTCAACATGCTCGTGGCCACTGTAGACATGCTCGCCGAACGCCTCGGTGAGTCCGAGATGCGCCAAGTGGCCGCGGATCCACTTGGTCGAGCTCGACGAAGCAACCGCGCGCGGCATCTCAGCCGGCAGGGACTGCACGAAGTCAACTGCGCCGAGCACCGCCATGATCCCCTCGCGCAGCGCCCGCCGGCTCTTGTCCCGAAGGCGGTCGTGAAATTCAGGCGGCAATTGCGTCCCGATCCGCCGCTCGATCGCGGCGAGGAAGTCGTTGCCTGCGAGGCCCGTATAATGGTGGAGCGTTTCCTCGACGCTGTGGCGGTGGCCGAGGTCCGTCAGCAGTGCCGCAAGCTCGCGGTTCCGCTCGAACTCGCTTTCGAGCAGTACGCCGTCAAAATCGAAAATGAGTCCGTCAGGCCTGGGCATCGTCTTCGAACAACGCAGTACCGACGCGAACGGCCGTGGACCCGAGCATCACGGCCTGGCGATAATCGGCCGACATGCCCATGCTGAGCGATGTGACGTCATGACGTCGCCCGAGCTTGGCGAGCAGCGCGAAATAAGGTGAGGGCTCAAGGCCCGCGGGCGGAATGCACATCAGCCCGGCAAGCGGGAGCGGCGAAGCGCGGACTGCCTCGATAAGCGTACCAAGCTCGTCGATGGGACAGCCGCCCTTCTGTTCCTCTTCGCCGATATTCACTTGCACGTAGACGCCGGGAAAGTGACCGCTCTTCTCCACCTCCTTTGTCAGGGCATCCAGCAGGGAGAGGCGATCCAGCGAGTGGATGGTCTCGAACAGGCCGATAGCTTCGGCGGCCTTGTTCGATTGCAGCCGGCCGATGCCGTGCAGGCGAATATCAGGGTTACACGCCAGCAGCTCTGGCCACTTCGATAGCGCTTCCTGGACCCGGCTTTCGCCGAAGTCGCGCTGTCCGGCGGCGATGAGGGGTTCGATCTCCTCCGCCGTTCGTCCCTTGCTTACGGCAACGAGTTGAATCTCGGACGGTTCGCGGCGCGCCAGTTTCGCCGCCGCGGCGATATTCTCCAGGATCTTATCGCGGCGGGCTGCGGCGCTCGTCATGGCGCGGCTATAGGTAGCCGAATGGAGCGCCGCCAGACCCGCATGCCGCGTCAGTGGCTCATTGCAGATGAACGGAACGCGGCTGGTCTCCCTGTCCTTCTCCGCAAGCTGCCACGCGACGCAGGTGTGATATTCCTGTTCGTCGATGCGCCGAAAACAGAGCGCAGGAAGCTGCTGGCGGGAGTGCGTAGGATCGCGCGTCGGCGAAACCTGATCCTACTCGACGAACTCGCAGGTGACGCGGCTCGCGTGCACAGTCTCCCAGAACTGCGCCGAGCCTTGCTCGCGCGGACCCCGCTGATCCTTCTTTCGCCGATGTTCGAAACGCGCAGTCACCCGGAATGGAAGCCCCTCCCCCGGATGCGAGCAGCCACATTCACGCGGCTTGCACGCCGCCGCTTGGGAGCGTTGGGCGGAATGAACGAAAAGCGATTCGCGAAAGTCGCGACGCTAGGCTTTCAAGCGTGGGCCGCGATCGACAGGTTTAGAACTTGAGCGCCGTACCCAGATAGACGGCCTGGCTGTCGCGCCGGGCATCCTGCAACGCCGACAGGCGATCACGCTCGATGTTGTAGCGAACGCCGCCAGTCAGGGCGATGCGCCGCGAGAGGTCGTAGGACCCGCCGACGTCCAGCGAGACGTTGTCGCCCTTGCGAAGCGCCGGAACCGGGCTGCCCGCAGTCCGCTCCGCACCGACGGCAACGCGTCCGGTAAACTTCTTGAGCGAGTAGCTGACGCCAACGATTGCCGTCTCGCGTCCACCAATCGCCGCGTCGGCCGACTTCACCTGAGCGACGTCGCCTGACACCGCGAAGCGTTTCCAGCCGATTGCCACGCCGAGGTTATAGCTGGTCGGGTTAAGAGCGTTGACCGCCGCCGTCGACACACTCGCCTGCGCAAGATCCGTCTGGGCCGGCGTCGTGCGCGCGCGGATGGCGACGCGGACCTGCGCCGGGCGACCCTTGGCGGGAGCCGGCGTGAACTTGAAATCGGTCAGCGCCAAGCCCTTGCCGGCGAACTGGGCCGCAAGCTTGGGATCGGCGTTGGCCGGAGTGAAGGAGGACATGGGGTCGAAGCTAAGCGACACTGCCACCGGCTTCTTCTTGGTCGAAGTCGCGGCGATTGCCGGAGACAGCACAAGACCGCCAGCGGCAACAGCCGCCAGCAACTTGGCTCCCTTTCGACGCGCGATCTTCAAAACCACGACTCCCTTTGCGTAGAGTCGATATAGATGGAGTCAGCTGAAGGTTCCATGACCATGAATCGATTCGTTCAGCCCCTGTTGCTGACTCACAACAATAATGCGCCGCAGCGGGACACCTTGCGAGAGGGGCCCGACCATCTATAACGCCGCTCGACCGGAAAAAGCTGTTTAGGATCCTCGATGAACCGCCTGCACACGACTGCTGCTGCACTGCTCGTCTTCGCAATCGCCGGCTCGGGCTGCGCGCGCAACAAGTCGCTTCCTACCGAGGTCGCGCCGTCCCGGATGACGACGATCGGCGTCAACGCCTATCTGTGGCGGGCCGCGCTCGACACCGTGTCCTTCGCGCCGCTGCTGCAGGCGGATGCCAACAGCGGCGTCATCGTCACCGACTGGTACACCAATCCGAAGGCGCCCGGCGAACGGGTGAAGCTTACGGTCGCGATCCTCGACCAGGATCTCCGCGCCGACGCGCTGCGCGTCTCCGGCTCGCGCCAGGTCAACCAGGGCGGCACCTGGGTCGATGCGCCGGTTACGGCTGCGACCGTGCAGAAGTTGGAAGATATTATCCTGACGAGGGCTCGAGACCTGCGCCGCGGCGCCGTCCGAGGTTAAGCCTTAGCGCATGAGCAGCCGCTTCAACCCGGCTGAGGCCGACCGCCGCTGGCAGGCGCGCTGGGAGAGAAGCCGCAGCTTCGCGGCCGACAGCGCCAGCGACAAGCCGAAGACCTACGTGCTCGAAATGTTCCCCTACCCGTCGGGGCGCATACACATGGGTCATGTCCGAAATTACACGATGGGCGATGTCCTTGCCCGTTACCGCCGGATGCAGGGGCATGAAGTTCTCCACCCGATGGGATGGGACGCCTTCGGCATGCCGGCCGAGAATGCGGCGATGGAGCGCAAAGTACACCCGGGCGAATGGACCTGGGCAAATATCGCGACGATGCGCGACCAGCTGAAGCGTCTGGGTTTCGCGCTCGACTGGGATCGTGAGCTCGCGACCTGCGACCCGTCATATTACGGGCATGAACAGGCGCTTTTCCTCGACCTGTTTGCTGCCGGCCTCGTCTATCGCAAGGAAAGCGAGGTCAATTGGGACCCGGTCGACATGACCGTTCTCGCCAACGAGCAAGTCATCGACGGCAAGGGCTGGCGCTCGGGCGCGCAGGTTGAGCGGCGCAAGCTTGCCCAGTGGTTCCTGAAGATCACCGACTTTGCGGACGCCCTGCTCGAAGGTCTGAAGACGCTCGACCAATGGCCCGACAAAGTGCGGCTGATGCAGGAGAACTGGATCGGCAAGAGCCGCGGCCTGCAATTCCGTTTCCGCCTGGCCGAGCCCGCGAACGGGATCGACAGCGTCGAAGTGTTCACGACGCGGCCAGACACTATCTTCGGCGCCAGCTTCGTCGCGGTCGCGGCCGATCATCCGATCGCGCAGGCCGCGGCTGTCCTCGATCCGCGTGCGGCTGCGTTCATCGCAGAATGCAAGGCCGGCGGAACGAGCGCGGCAGAGGTTGAGACCGCGGAGAAAAAGGGATTTAGGACGACGATCGAGGTCGTTCACCCGCTTGATTCGGGTTGGCGCCTTCCCGTTTACATCGCGAGCTTCGTCCTGATGGACTACGGCACCGGCGCGATATTCGGCGTTCCGGGCCACGACCAACGCGATTTTGAATTTGCGAAGCAGTATCAGCTTCCAATCAAGCGGGTCGTAGCTGAGAGCGTTCCGCTGGCATCTGAGCCGATCGGGTCTGAGGCCGAAAGTGCCTATGGCGTCGCCGTCAACTCGCTTTTCCTGGACGGCTTGAGCAGCGAGCAGGCTGCGGCTGAGATCATCAAGCGGGCTGAAGCCGCGGGTTGGGGTAGCGGAACCGTCCAATATCGCCTGCGCGACTGGGGCGTGTCGCGCCAGCGATATTGGGGCACGCCGATCCCGATCATTCATTGCTCGGCTTGCGGCGCCGTTCCCGTGCCTCGTGAGCAGTTGCCAGTTGTCCTTCCGGACGACATTGAATTCGACAAGCCGGGTAACCCCCTCGATCGTCATCCAACCTGGAAGCATGTCCACTGCCCAGGCTGCGGGGGAGAGGCGACGCGCGAGACCGACACGCTCGACACCTTCGTGGATTCGAGCTGGTATTTCATCCGCTTCGCCAGCCAGCCCAGCGACAGACCATTCGACCGTGCCGAGGCTGAAAAATGGCTTCCGGTCGCGCAATACATCGGCGGCGTGGAGCACGCGATCCTGCACCTGCTATACGCCCGCTTCTGGACCCGCGCGCTCGAGCACCTCGGCCAGATCTCCATGTCGGAGCCCTTCAACGGGCTCTTCACCCAAGGCATGGTCACGCACGAGACTTATCGCGCCGGCGATGGCAGCTGGTTGAGTCCCGACGAGGTCCGCAAGGATGGCGACGACTGGGTGCACATCGAGAGCGGTCATCCCGTTACGCCCGGCCGCGTCGAAAAAATGTCGAAATCCAAGCGCAACACCGTCGACCCGGAGCCGATCCTGGCCAAGTATGGCGCCGATGCAGTGCGTTGGTTCATGCTTTCCGACAGCCCGCCTGAGCGCGACCTCGAATGGTCCGAAGGCGGCATCGAGGGGGCGTCGCGCTTCGTCCAGCGCGTCTGGCGATTGGTCACTGCCGACCAAACTGGAGACGGCGAAGACGATACGCTGAAGCGCAAGCTGCATCGGACGATTGCCGCCGTCGGCGAAGCGATCGATGGTCTCCAGTTCAACAAGGCCGTCGCGCAACTCTATGAGCTTGTCAGCGCCGTCGAAAAGGCAAAGCCAAGCGCGACACGCGCCGACGCCATCCGGGCGCTCGTCCTGCTCGTGGCGCCGATGGCGCCCCACCTTGCTGAAGAAGCCTGGGCTGCGCTCGGCGCGGAGGACCTGATTGCCGATGCCGCATGGCCTGCGTTCGATCGATCATTGCTCATCGATGACCAGGTCACGCTCGCCGTTCAGGTCAACGGCAAGCTCCGCGATACGTTATCGGCGCCGCGCGGCCTCGATCGGGCTGCCGCCGAGGCGCTCGCTCTCGCGTCCGACAAGGTTCAACGCCTTCTTGACGGCGCGCCACCGCGCAAAGTCATTGTCGTGCCTGACCGGCTGGTGAATATCGTCGCATGATTCGGCGCGCTGCTCTTCTGCTGGTTTTCGCCGCCCTTTCTGGATGTGGCTTGCAGCCGCTCTACAGTGGAGGTTCGGGGAGCTCAGTCGCTGCAACACTTCGTTCGGTTCAGGTAGGGCCGATCGCCGGGCAGTCGGGGTGGCTGGTTCGGACAAAGCTGATCGATCGCCTCGGGATGGCGGGTGCAAGAACGCCGCAGTACCGGCTGGATGTGACGTTGGATGACAATATTACGGCGTTCGGTCTACGCAGCGACCAGGCCGCGACGCAGGAGCGGCGCACGCTTCGTGCGCGCTACCAGCTCGTCAGGCTCGATAAAGGCGAGGTCGTGCTCGACGCCACCGCGGGGTCTGACGCCGGCATCGACATCGTCAGCTCCGAATATGCCACGGTTGCGGCTGAGCAGACGGCGCTCGAAAACATTGCCGATGAGGTTGCGGACCAGATCGTCGCGCGCCTGGCGGTATACGCGTCGCGCACCGGGGCGAAGTGAAGCTAACCAAGCAGTCGGTCGGCCGCGCGGTCGATCAGCCCAATCCGGACACTCGTTTCTACCTTTTGCACGGGCCCGACGACGCGCAGTCGCGTGCACTTGGCCAGCGGCTTCTTTTCTCACTGGGCGCGACCAAGTTCGTGATTGCAGCCGGGGCTGTGAAATCCGATCCGGCGGCGCTGAGCGACGAGGCAGGCGCGATGAACTTGTTTGGCGGCAAACGGCTTGTCTGGATCGAGCCTGCCGGGGACGATATTGCCTCCGGCGTCGAGGCGCTTCTATCGGGCGCCGCGCCGGAAAGCCCGGTGCTGGCAATCGCCGGCGCTCTTCGCAAGACTTCCGCGCTGCTGAAGCTTGCCGAGGCGTCACCCGCCGCTGCCGCGTTTGCAGCTTACGTGCCCGAAGGCCAGGACGCCGAACGAATGGTGGTCGACGTCGGCCGGAGCGTTGGGCTGAAACTAAGCTCATCAGTCGCCGCACGGATCGCCGCAAGCTGCGGAAACGACCAGGCACTGGTTTCTCAGGAACTGCAGAAGTTGGCGCTCTACGTGGACGCCTCGCCGCACACGCCTAAGGAGCTTGAACACGAGGCAGTGGATGCCGTGGGCACCGATACGGCCGAAGGCGATGTACTCCGGTTGGCGGATCTCGCTCTCAGCGGCGACATCGCAGGACTGTCGGAAGAGCTGGCGCGTCTTTCATCCGGCGGCACCGAAGCGATTCCAGTCGTCAGGTCATTGCAGCGACGTCTGCTGATGCTCGCGCCCGCAAGAGCGCGTGTCGAGCGCGGCGAAACGCCGGATGGGGTCATGACGTCAATGGGTAAGGCATTGTTCTGGAGAGACAAAGCCACTTTCCGGGCGATGCTGTCTTCTTGGGACGCCGACCGGTTGAGCCGCCTCGCCGAACGGACGGGGAAGCTAGAACGAGCTTTGATGCTCAGCGCGGCACCGCAACAAGAGGCGCTTGGCGAGGAATTGTTGGCGATCGCGAGAGAGGCGCGAAGGCGCTGACCCTAGATCGGCTCTCCGGAGAGCCTTTGGCAGACCATGTCGAGTTGGTCGAGGCTCGAATAATGAAGAGTCACGCTTCCGCCCTGCCCCTTGTGCAGGACCTGAACTTTCAAGCCCAGGATATCACCCAACTGCCGTTCCAAAGCAGCCAGATCCGCGTCGACGGGCTTCGCAGCACTTCGCGCGGCCCGACCGGAATCGTTGGACGACACAGGCTTGGCCTGTTTTGCGCGTTCTTCCGCCTGCCTGACAGACAGACCGCGGGAGACGATTTCCTTGGTAAGCGCTTCCGGGTCCGGGGCGGTTGCCACGGCCCGGGCATGCCCCATGCTGATATCGCCTTTCAAAAGCGATTGTTTCACCGCATCCGGCAGAACCAGCAAACGAAGAAGGTTCGCGACATGGCTGCGGGACTTGTGGACGATCTTCGCCACGCCTTCCTGCGTATGTCCATGGCGTTCGATCAGCTGGCGATAGCCCTCGGCCTCCTCGATAGCGTTGAGGTCTTCGCGCTGGATGTTTTCGATCAGAGCCAGTTCGGCAGTTGTCGCCTCGTCGCTCTCGCGAACCAGTGCCGGAATACTATGCAGACGCGCCTTCTGTGCCGCACGCCAGCGCCGCTCACCCGCAATGATCTCAAAACCGTCAACGAGCGGCCGCACCAGGATGGGCTGCAGCACTCCGCGCTCGGCAATGGAATCGGCGAGCTCTTCGATCGCTGCCTCTGTGAACTGCTGGCGGGGCTGACTTGGGTTAGGCTTGATCCGCGCGATCTCGATCTCACAAACGCCGTCGCGTACTTGCATGGCCGGCTCGCCCGCTTTGCGCGGCGCATCACCGAGCAGGGCCGACAGCCCCATTCCCAGCCCTTTGCCTGGTCGATCGCTGCTCAAGCTGCCTCCGCCACACGCGGCAGACGCGAAAGCAGCTCGCGCGCCAGACGAACATAGGCTTCGGAGCCCGGGCATTTCAGGTCGTAGATCAAGGCCGGCAGTCCATGACTTGGCGCTTCCGAAAGGCGCACGTTACGGGGGACGATGGTGTCGAAGACGACACCGCCCAGACAGGCGCGCACATCTTCAGAAACAGCTTGAGAAAGATTGTTACGACGATCGAACATAGTGAGCGCGACGCCGAGGATCGATAGTTCAGGATTGAAGGCCGCGCGGATCCGCTCGACCGTCTGGAGAAGCTGACTCAGTCCTTCAAGCGCGAAGAACTCGCACTGCAAGGGCACCAGCACATGGCGCGCCGCGACCAGCGCGTTGACCGTAAGCAGGCCGAGTGACGGCGGGCAATCGATCAAGCAAATGTCCCACCGCGCTGAAGCCGCGTTCAGGGCCTTATCGAGCCGGTGCGCCCGATCCGGCATCGACACCATCTCGACCTCTGCGCCCGACAGGTCGACTGTCGCGGGAAGAACGTCGAGGCGCGGCACCCTCGTTGCGACTGCGGCGTCGACGACGGACGAACTGCCTATCAAAACGTCGTAGCTCGATCGCTCGCGTTGACTGTGCTTAATACCAAGCCCGGTAGAGGCATTCCCCTGCGGGTCGAGATCCACCAGGAGCACGCGCCAGCCGATTGCGGCCAACGCCGTCGCGAGATTGATGGCGGTCGTGGTCTTGCCCACGCCGCCCTTTTGATTGGCCACTGCGATACGATTCATCGCTTACCCGCCCTCACCTGAGTGCCGACGATGATTTTCGATTCAGCGTCGGTCACGCTCGGCTCCACACGGAAGTCACCCTGCCATGATCGTCGCGCCTCGGCCAGTTCCGATTGGGCCGTTCTGCCTTTCGGAAGAGCCCAAACCGTCTTTCTTGTGGACAGATGGTCGCACATGCTGAGGAAACGGGGGAGCGGCGCGACGGCCCGGCCGGTGATTATATCATACGATCCCGTGATTCGCTCGACCTTCGATGCCAGCACTCTCGCGTTAAGGCCGAGCCGTTCGACGCACGTCTGGAGGAATTCTACCCTCAACTTGCGGGGTTCGACCAGTTCGACTGGCCCCTCGACAATGCAAGCGAGGACAATTCCAGGAAGGCCCGCCCCTGATCCTACATCGAGCCAAGTGGCGCCGGAACTCGGCTCATAGCGAGCCAACTGGGCCGAATCGACAATATGGCGGCTCCATAAATCGTCCAGTGTTCCACGTGAAACAAGATTCTGGCGTCCGCTCTCGGATCGTAGCAAATGCTGGTAGTCCGCCAAACGCTCAAGCGTTTCACGTGAAACAGTACGGCCCGCCGCCGCCTCTATTGATGCTTTCATGCGGCTTGGCGGCGTATGGCGACGTACACTGCTGACAGCGCCGCCGGGGTTATTCCGGCAATGCGGCTCGCCTGGTCCAATGTCTCGGGAGCAGCTGCGGAGAGGCGCTCTACCATCTCGGTCGAAAGACCCGGAACATCGCCGAAGTGGAATGACGAAGGAATCCAGACATTAGAGTCGCGCTGCACAACTTCCCACTCGCGCTCCTGCCGCGCAACATAAGGCGTATAAAGGAGGTCAGCGGAGCCTTCCGGAGTATCTGCCCAACCAATCCCACCGCGCTGATCAAAGTGCCCCAAGATCTGCGCGGACCTCTCGTCGGACACGCAGGCCGTCGCCAGCGCCGCTTCGCCGAGCCTCGTGGTGGCGTTGTCAGCCCGCAGCGAAAGCCGGTGCTCCGCCCGGGCGGTCATCATTCGATAGGGCTCGCTCACGCCCTGAAGCGTCAAGTCGTCGATCATCACCCCAATATAGCTCGATCGTCGATCGAACCGCACTTCTTCTAGCGCAAGTGCATGAGCAGCCGCGTTGAGGCCGGCAACGAGGCCCTGCGCGGCTGCCTCTTCGTATCCGGTGGTGCCGTTAATCTGCCCAGCGAGGAATAGGCCGGTGATGTCAGCAACCCCGAGCGTCGCCTTCAGTCGGCGCGGATCAACGAACTCGTATTCCACTGCGTAGCCGGGCCGCGCGATTTTAACGCGCTCGAGTCCAGCAATGCTCCGCAGAAACTCGGCTTGCACGTCTTCCGGCAGCGAGGTGGAGATGCCGTTCGGATAAACCAGATGATCGTCAAGTCCCTCCGGCTCGAGGAAAATCTGGTGCGCGTCGCGATCGGCAAATCGTCTCACTTTGTCTTCGATGGACGGGCAGTAGCGAGGACCGCGTCCCTCAATAGAACCAGCGAACAGCGGGGATCGATTGAAGTTGGCCGCGATGATCTCATGCGTCCGTTCGTTGGTGCGCGTTTTCGCGCATCGGAGTTGTGGTTGTCCTATGCCATTCGCCATCGCGGACATCGTCCACGGGTCACGATCGCTAGGCTGCTCTTCTAGCCGCGACCAATCGATGGTCCGACCGTCGAGCCGCGGCGGCGTTCCGGTCTTAAGACGTCCTTGCCCTAGGCCAATTTCGCGGATCTGCCCGGCTAGGACATTCGAAGCCTGCTCGCCCCGCCGCCCGCCTTCCATCACTCGTTCACCAACAAACATCCTGGCGTCCAGGAAAGTGCCTGTAGCGATGACCGCAGAACGGCATTCGACTGTGCCATTTGACGACGATACGCCATTTACCGCACCGCTCTTCAAGAGCAGGCCGTGCGCCTCACCAGCCAAAACCTCGACACCGCTCGACGCGACGAGAGAAGCGACCGCGGCGCGATAGATCCGACGGTCAGCCTGCACGCGCGGACCCCACACTGCAGGACCTTTGCTTCGATTGAGCATTCGGCGATGAATCGCCGCACGGTCCGCGGCGCGAGCCATCAATCCGTCGAACACGTCGAGCTCGCGGACCAAATGGCCCTTGCCTACGCCGCCAATAGACGGGTTACAGGACATCTGCCCAAGGTTGCCGGGGTCGAAGGTCAACAACCCGACGCGGGCGCCGAGACGAGCCGCGGCCGTAGCCGCCTCGCAGCCGGCATGGCCCGCACCGATTACAACTACATCGAACACGAGGGGTCTCTTAGCGGACCAGTGTTTCACGTGAAACACTACTTGCCGAGGCAGAACCGCCCGAACAACGCGTCGAGCACATCCTCCACGCCGGCCCGCCCCGTAAGACGGTCAAATGCATTCCGTGCTGAACGCAAACTCTCCGCAAGCACGACCACATCCGGTGCACGAAGCGCCGCCGAAAGAGAGCCGACAGCTTCGCCCACCAGTTCGGCCTGACGCCGATTGAGAGAGAGCGCACCGTCGGCAGGCATCACTTCTTTCGAGCGCGCACGCACGGTCTCCAAGATGTCGGAAACGCCATAGCCCGTAATCGATGAAACACCGATCGAGCCCGCAGGCACCGTCTCGCGTCCAGGCAGATCTGCCTTCGCATGGACCTTGATCAAGCGAGGGTGTTGCGGGGCAAGTTCCGGCTCGCCAAGCCACACCAAGACGTCTGCTGCACCGACAAGCTTGCTCGCCCGTGCAATGCCAATCGCCTCGACCCGATCAGCTGTGTCGCGCAGGCCGGCGGTGTCGGTCAGCAGAATCGGGAGCCCGCCAAGCGCCAGCGGCACATCGATATGGTCGCGCGTTGTGCCGGGCACGTCGCTCACGATCGCACGCTCGGTACCCACTATCGCGTTGATTAGACTTGACTTCCCGGCGTTGACGGGTCCGGCAACGACCACGCGGACACCGTCTTTAAGCACCTCGGTTCGAGGGCGGCCGAGCCATTCATGCAGCTCGCCAAGCAGTTTTTCGCATCCGCGCAAGAGCCCGGGGTCGATACCCAGTTCATCATCCTCATCGTAATCGATGGCGCGTTCAGCCTCAGCTGAAAGCCCGAGTAGATGATGCTGCCAGTTGGCGACTTGCCTGGTCAGTCCACCTTCCGCGAGGGCAAGCGCCGCCTTCCGCTGCGCTTCGGTTTCGGCCTCAAGTAGGTCGGCGAGACCTTCGGCTTCCGTCAGATCGATGCGGCCGTTTTCGAAGGCCCGGCGTGTGAACTCGCCCGGCTGGGCTTCTCTCAGTCCACCGATCTGACCCAGCGCCGTCAGGATCGAATCCACAACTGCTCGCCCGCCATGGCACTGGATTTCCACAACGTCTTCAGCGGTCGCACTCGCCGGCGCGTCGAAGCGCAGGACGAGTGCGTCGTCGAGCACTTCTCCCGTCGCCGGATCAGTCAATTGCCGAAGCGCAACGTGACGTCCCTCGGGCAGCTCGCCGGCGAGCCTCCGCCCAGCGTCATGCGCCTTGGACCCACTGATTCGGATGACAGAAACGGCTGCCGGTGGGCGGCCACTCGACAACGCGTAAATGGTTTCCATCGGTCAGGTGAAAAAGGGCGCGATCACCGGCGCGACGTGGCTTGCGCCCTCCCAGATCATCTTCAAAGCTACCCACAGAATCACCAACAGGCCCGCCCAAGCGATCCAGCGGTACCGCTCGATGTAACGAGCGATGTAGTTGGCGGCGATCCCCATCATGATAACGGACAGCACGAGACCGAAGACGAGAATGTATGGGTGCTCGCGGGCCGCGCCGGCGACCGCCAGAACATTGTCGAGGCTCATGCTGACGTCGGCAAGCGCGACGCCCCAAGCTGCATTGGCGAAGCTCCTGGGCGCCTTCAGGCCCGAATGCTCGTCACCGACGACCTCTTCCGAACCCGGATTCTCGTTCGGGTCGCGAATTTCGCGATACATGCGCCATGCAACCCACAACAGCAGCAGGCCGCCAGCAAGGACTAAGCCCACGATCTGCAGGAGCTGTGAAACCACGAGCGCAAAGACGATCCGCAGCACAAGCGCCGCCAGCACGCCGATCATGATGACCTTGCGACGCTGATCGGCCGGAAGCCCGGCCGCAAGCGCACCGACGACGATCGCATTGTCGCCGGCCAGGACGATGTCGATAAAAAGGATTTCGATAAGCGCGGTGATCGCCGACGGCGTCAGGAAAGCGGCGATGTCCATGACGCAGCCTAACCGAGGCCGAGCAGGTCCCTCAACCCCAACACATGCTCACCGCCCACCCAGCCATCATAAATCATGTTGAGCGCTACCCACAGGATCACGACCAGGCCGACGTAATTGATCCAGTGATAGCGGTGGATCAGCCGCGCAACATAGTTGGCGGCGAAACCCATGAAGAGCACCGAGAAGGTCAAGCCAATGAACAGCAGCGCCGGCTCGTCCCTCGCAATCGAGGCGACTAGCAGGACATTGTCGAGGCTCATGCTGAGGTCGGCAATGGTGATCTGTATCGCCGCCTGGAGGAAAGTCTTGGTCCGCGCCGGGCCCTCAATCTCCGGGGTGTCGGGATCGTCGCAAACGACCTCCTTCGCCGGATGCAGCTCTCGCCACATATTGTAGGCAACCCACAACAGCAGCAGGCCACCGGCGAAGATAAGGCCCGTAATCTTCAGCAGCTGTGTGGCGATCAGCGCAAAGGCGATGAGGAAGAAGAGCGCCATCCCCACGCCGAGCAGAAGTACCTTGCGGCGGTCCTTGGGCGGAAGGCCGGACGCCAGCGACCCCATGATGACGACGTTGTCGCCCGCCATCGTGAGGTCGCCAATGATGATCTGACCAAGCTTGGCCATGCCCGACGCGGTGGCGACCGCGCCGAAATTCAAGCTCGGAAACGCAACCATGACAACGCTGCTTTACTGATTCATGGAAGCGAAGAAATCCTCGTTCGACTTGGCGTCTTTCATCTTGTCGAGGAGGAACTGCATCGCATCGACGGTGCCCATCTGCATCAGAATGCGGCGGAGCACCCACATCTTGGTGAGCGTGCCCTGTTCGACCAGCAGCTCTTCCTTGCGAGTGCCGGACTTGCCGACATCCAGGGACGGGAAGATACGCTTGTCAGCGACCTTGCGGTCGAGGACGATTTCGCTGTTACCGGTTCCTTTGAACTCTTCGAAGATGACTTCGTCCATCTTGGAACCGGTATCGATCAGCGCGGTGGCGATGATCGAAAGCGAGCCGCCCTCCTCGATGTTGCGCGCGGCGCCGAAAAAGCGCTTCGGGCGCTGTAACGCATTGGCGTCGACGCCGCCGGTCAACACCTTGCCCGAGCTCGGCACGACCGTGTTGTAGGCGCGGCCAAGGCGGGTGATGGAGTCCAGGAGGATGACGACGTCCTTCTTGTGCTCGACCAGGCGCTTGGCCTTTTCGATCACCATCTCGGCGACCTGGACGTGGCGCTGGGCGGGCTCGTCGAAGGTCGAGGAAATGACCTCGCCATTCACCGACCGCTGCATGTCGGTCACTTCTTCCGGGCGCTCGTCGATGAGCAGCACGATTAGTATGACTTCGGGATTATTGTCGGTGATCGCGCGGGCGATGTTCTGCAGCAGCACGGTCTTACCGGTCCGCGGCGGGGCGACGATCAGGGCGCGCTGTCCCTTACCGAGCGGCGAGACGATATCGATCACGCGTGCCGACTTGTCTTTGATGGTCGGGTCGAGTGTGTCGAGCTTCAGCTTCTCGTCGGGGTAGAGCGGCGTCAGATTGTCAAAATTGACGCGGTGACGGACCTGCTCCGGATCATCGAAATTGATGGTGGTGACGCGGGTCAGCGCAAAATAGCGCTCGCCCTCCTTGGGCCCGCGGATTTCGCCTTCGACGGTGTCGCCCGTGCGGAGACCAAAGCGCCTGACGATCGACGGGGCCACATAAATGTCGTCCGGGCCCGCCAGATAATTTGCCTCGGGCGACCGCAGGAAGCCGAAGCCGTCGTTGAGCACTTCGATCGTGCCCGCACCCATGATCTCGGTGCCGTTTTCGGCCTGGATCTTGAGAATGGAGAACATGAGGTCCTGCTTGCGCATCGTCGACGCGCCTTCGACCCCCATCTCCTCTGCCATTGCGACGAGCTCGGCGGGTGTTTTCTTTTTCAAATCTTTTAGATGCATAAGGTGTTCTTTTCTTGGGGAATTCTGGCGTTCGGAAACGAAAGCGCGTGCGGCAGGACGCCGCATGTTGGGAGGACGGATCGCCGGTGGAGATTGAACTGACCGGAAGGCCGCCGGGAATCGAGGTATGGGTGAGTGTGCCGGGTGTCAATCGGCCTCACGCCACAACAGCGGTGAATCGTTCAGAAAGGGCGGACGATCACTAAGACGACGATGATGGCCGCGGCGATTCCGGGCACCTCGTTCAGCATGCGAACGGTCTTGCCTGAAAGCGGGCGGTGTCCGTTGGCCAGCTTCTTACCATATGATGCAAGCCAGCCCTGATAGCCGCTGAGCGCAATCACCAGAGCCAGCTTGGCGTGAAACCAGCCCTGGCTCCAGGCGTCGATGTTGAAGGCCAGCATGAGGCCCAGGATCCACACCAGGATCATGGCCGGCGTCAGGATGATCGAGCGGACTCGCGCCTCGCGCTCGATCCACGCGCGGTCCTCGGGCGAACCTAGCGCCGTTTCCTGATGGTAGACGTATAGGCGCGGAAGCAGGAACAAGCCTGCCATCCAGAAAATGACGAAGGTGACGTGTGCCGCCTTCACCCATGGATAAGCCGGGCCGAGAAAACCGGTCAGGTCTGTCAAGCTTCCCCCTTCACCTGCGCGAGCATGCTCTGCACGTTGGCGATCGGCGTGTCCTGAAGGATGCCGTGCCCAAGATTGAAGATGTGAGGACGACCAGCGAACGCGTCAAGGATTCGCGAGACGGCGTTCTTCAAGGCTTCGCCGCCGGCGATCAATGACAAGGGATCGAGATTGCCCTGCACGGGCAGGTCCGCCGGAAGCTCGTTCGCTGCCCAGTGGGGGTCGACCGTCTCATCGAGGCCCAGCGCGGTGACACCGGTTTCGCGCGCATAAGCCGCAAGCTTGCCGCCGGCGCCCTTGGGGAAGCCGATGACGGGAACGTCCGGGTAACGCTCGCGCAAGCTCGCCACGATCCGCGATGTGGGCGCCACCACCCATTGCTCGAACTGTGCCGGCGAGAGGCTCCCGGCCCAGCTGTCAAAAAGCTGCACTGCATCGGCGCCCGCGTCGATCTGGCGCGACAGATATTCGATCGTGACCTCTTCGATCCGCCCGATGATCGCACTGAAGGCTCCAGGATCGGCGTAGGCGAACCGCCGCGTCTCCGCCTGCTCCCGACTGCCCTGCCCGGCGACCATGTACGTAGCGACCGTCCATGGGCTTCCAGCGAAGCCGATGAGGGTCTTGGACGGGTCGAGCCGAGCCTTCACTTTTGCCACGGTCTCGTAGATCGGATCTAGACGTCCAGCGTGGGGCGTGAGGTCCTGAAGCTTCGACGCAAGCATCGTCGGCGTCAGCCGCGGCCCCTCGCCGGCGACGAAGGTGAGGTTTTGGCCAATGGCGAACGGGACAATCAGGATGTCGGAAAAGAGAATCGCGGCATCGAGCGCGGCGAAGCGCTGCAAAGGCTGAAGGGTGATATTGGCGGCCGCATCGCTATCGTAGACCAGGTCGAGGAAGCCGCCCTTCTCCGCCCGCAGCTCACGGTACTCAGGAAGGTAACGTCCCGCCTGTCGCATCATCCACACCGGCGTTGGGTCGCGACGTTCACCGCGAAGCACGGCGAGCATGGGCTTGCTCACCTGGCCAAGTGCCGGTTCGCCAGGCTTCGGAGCCACCCTCTTCTCTCCCTATAGTATTATTTAAAGAATATTGATGTTGTAATTGGGACCAGGAAGGCGGGGTTTAGGCGGCGCTCCCGATTTTGCCAACATGACCTTCGCTGCGCCGCCCCTCACGGCGTGCGCGAGTCGAGTCTTAATCCTCCCATGATTCACAGCCTGGGGATTGATTCAGTCCCCGTGGATGAATCCTCGAAACAACCGCAGTGAAGCGCGGATGAATTTCCGCGCGGGCCTGTCCCCTGCCTCGCCCTTGCGTTTCGCTGGAGCTTTTCCACAAGGTTGTTCGCGTGACACTAATTCTTGCTTCGTCGAGCGCGATCCGGCGCCAAATGCTCGACGCTGCGGGCGTGGGGTACCAGGCGATTCCGTCGAACGTCGATGAAGCTCATGCGAAAGCCCGGCTGACGGCGCCCGAAGAGATCGCCCTGGCGCTTGCGCGGGCGAAGGCAATCGACGTCAGCAATGGGCACTCTGCCGCGACAGTCATCGGCAGCGACAGCGTCGCCAGCGTCGAAGGTCGCCTGTTCGACAAGCCCAAGGACCGCAATCAGGCGGTTGAACACCTCCGTTTCTTTTCGGGCAAGGCAATGACCTTGACCAGCGCTGTCGCAATCGCGCGCAAGTCGGTGGTGGAGTGGGGCCACGTGGAAGTTGCGCGACTGCAGGTGCGGGCGCTGTCGGAACCCTTCATTCAAACCTATCTCGACGCTGAATGGCCCGAGGTCGGCTATTGTGTGGGCGTGTTTCGAATGGAGGGCCGCGGCGTGCAGCTGTTCGATCGCATCGACGGAGAATATTTTACGATCCTCGGCATGCCACTCCTCCCGCTGCTCGGCGCACTGCGGGAGCGAGGATTGCTCCCTTCATGATCAAGCTCGCCCTCACCGGTTCGATCGGCATGGGCAAGTCGACCGTCGCCGCAATGTTCGAACGAGCCGGCGTACCGGTGTTCGATGCGGATGCTGTCGTGCGCAGCCTCCAGGGCCCGGGCGGTGCGCTGGTCGAGCGCATTGGCGAGCGCTTTCCGGGCACCGTGAAAGGCGGCGTGCTCGATCGGGAGAGGCTTTCCCGCGTCGTCCTCGAGGACCCGCCAGAACTCGCCGCGCTGGAGGCGATCGTTCATCCCGCCGTCCAGGATGCGCGCCAGGCGTTCCTCGATAAGCATCGAGACGCGCCGGCCCTTCTCTTTGACATTCCCTTACTGTTCGAGACCGGCGGCGAAGCGTCATTCGACAAGGTCATTGTCGTCTCGGCGCCTGCCGAAGCTCAGCGCGCCAGGGTGCTCTCACGGCCCGGGATGACCGCCGACAAATTCTCTTCGATTCTCGCACGGCAGATGACTGATGCGGAGAAGCGCAAACGCGCTGATTTCATCATCGACACGGGCGCCGACCTATCCACAACCGAGGCCCAGGTCCGCGACATAATTGCTTGTCTCTTACTCCGTGGGGGTAGATAGATTTCTGTGTGCGGGAAATTGTCTTCGATACGGAAACCACCGGGCTGAATCCTGCCGCCGGCGATCGAATGGTCGAGATCGGCTGCATCGAGATTTTCAATCGAGTCGAAACCGGCCGGCACTTCCACGCTTATTTCAATCCCGAGCGCGATATGCCGCCCGAGGCGGAGGCAGTGCACGGGCTATCGACAATTTTCCTGTCGGACAAACCGCGCTTCCTCGAGAAGGTCGAAGAGCTGCTCGAATTCATCGAGGATTCGCCGCTCGTCGCGCATAACGCTTCGTTCGACTTCGGCTTCCTCAACTTCGAGCTCGGTCGCTGCGGCAAGCCCGCCGTCTGCATTACCCGCATGCGCGACACGCTAGCGCTTGCACGCACCCGGCATCCCGGCGCGAAGCACAGCCTCGACGCGCTGTGCATGCGCTTCGGGATCGACCGCAGCCATCGGGTGAAGCACGGCGCTCTGCTCGACGCGCAGCTTCTCGCGCAGGTCTATGTCGAGCTCACTGGGGGCCGGCAGATCGGCCTTGGCCTTGTCGCCGATGCAGGCAGCATCACAGTCCAGGATTCGTCGCGTCCGGTCACCGTGCGTGAACCTCGTCCGCCCAGGCCCCATGCGGCAGCGGAAGAGGAACTTGCACGGCACCGAGCGTTTATCTCCCGCCTGGCCAACCCGCTTTGGGCACGCATCCCCGGAGTCCTGTAAGGGCTTTATTGACGGCAGGTCGGGGGCGGTCATAAGCGGCGCGCCGTCGATTGAGGAGCAAGGAAAAGTGGACGTTCGGGTCGCTGGACATCAGGTCGACACCGGCGAATCACTGCGGGAGCATGCTCAGCGCAGGGTCGCCGACATTACCCAAAAGTATTTTTCGAGGTCGGTAGGGGCCAACGTTACCTTCGGGCGTGGACCCAACAACGACTTCACCTGCGACATCGTCGCTCCCGTCGCGAACGGGGTTGTCCTCAAGGCGTCGCACAACGCGCGAGAGCCGGATCTCGCCTTCAACGGCGCTGCCGACCGCATCGAAAAGCAGCTCCGCCGCTACACCAACCGTCTCAAGGAGCATAAGGTCGACGAGTCGGCACAGGACGTGGTCGACAACGCGGCCTACACGATCCTTTCGCCAGCGCCGGAGGAAGCCCAGGCGGCCGACGCACCGGCAATCGTCGCCGAAACGCGAGTCGACATTCCCGAAGCGAGCGTGTCCGACGCCGTCATGCTGATGGACCTCAGGAATACGAGCGCGCTTCTGTTTAAGAATAGCGCAACGGGCGACTTCAACATGGTCTATCGCCGCGAGGATGGAAACATCGGCTGGGTTGAGCCGCGCAGCAACTGATATCATTTGCCCCGGGGCAGCCAGGGCGCGGGCTCTCGCGCCGAGTAACGGGTTCGAACATGCAGCTTGCCGATTTCCTTGATTTCGACGCGATCCGCACGGGTTTTCCCGGAGGAAACAAGCGCTCCTTGCTGCAGCAATTGGCGAACCTTGCCGCGCAGCGGCTCGGCGTAAACGCGGCTACGCTGCATGCGAGCCTCAATGAGCGTGAGCAACTGGGATCGACCGGTTTCGGTCAGGGAGTCGCCATCCCGCACGGCAAGATCGAAGGCTTGAGCCGCATCTACGGCCTGTTCGTCAGGCTCGCCGAACCTGTCGACTACAAAGCGATCGACGGGAGGCCGGTCGATCTCATTTTCCTGCTGCTCTCTCCTGTCGATGCTGGCGCCGAGCATTTGAAGGCGCTGGCGGCGATCAGCCGCGTCACGCGCAATGGCGCGACGCTCGAGAAGATGCGGGGCGCACGCAGCCGCGATGCGCTGGCCGCTGTGCTGATGGGCGCCGACGAGCGCGACGCAGCCTGAGCGAACGGCTCCCAGCGCATGTCGAAGCCGCCGGCATGCTTCGCCACGCCGAGGCGCTTGGCGGTTTCGGAGTGGTGCTACGCAAGGGCGACCCAGAGCGTGGCTCGATCCTGTTGGTGATCAGTAGCCGGGGGCGGCACGTCGCTTGCCTGGAGCGCGTGCTTTCTCTCGACGGAACTTACAGCTGGCGCGCTGTCGGACCGGGCGAATCCGCAAGTTCCATCGAAATTGCTGACTTCCTCGCCAAACGAGCACGTTTCGACGAGGATTCCTGGGTGCTGGAACTGGATATCCCGGACGCTGAACGGTTCATCGCTGAAACGACCGCCGCGGGTTGACCCTGCTAGCGAGCCGGGGGAAACCCTGAGCAACAACAGAGCGGGGGGCATTTTGCTCGGGTAAATCGAGCAGGGATGCCACGCGAGACGGGGAACAGCCACAGGGCGGAAGCGGCACTATTCGCTGAGTAATTCGCCTAGTTTTTTTGCTGGTTTTTCACCGCAGAATTAAGATTTTCATGTTGGCTTCGCTTCGATCAGCCTTGCTGATTTGTGCTGCGCTTACGGCAACTACGGTTGCTCCCGCGCGCGCTGGACCTTCCACTGAGCAGAACGTGTTCGTGGAGAGTGCCAATGCTACCATTCAAAAGGTAGCGATCCCTGATTTGCTCGATCCGCGTGACGAGCCCGTTTTGACCGATTCTCAGTCGCATCAGAACCAGGACAGCGATAACGCGCCGTCCGCCGCGACTGCTTCCACCGATAACGACGAGACGTCCGTAAAGGCGACCGGCGATCTTTCCACGATGGTGGCGCAGCTGCGCGACGCCGATGCCGGGAGCCACGAGCTCGAGTGCCTCGCGACCGGGATCTACTTCGAATCGAAGAGCGAGCCGCTTGCCGGTCAGCTTGCCGTGGGGAAAGTGATCGCCAACCGCGCGCAAAGCGGCGGCCGTTTCCCGTCGACCTATTGCGGAGTACTGTTCCAGCGTGGCCAGTTCTCCTTCGTGCACGGTGGACGGCTTCCGTCTGTCCCGCGCGCGAGCCGGCAATGGCAGACCGCGGTTGCGATGGCGAAGATCGTCGACCAGCGGCTCCAGCAATCGTCGGCCGGCAACGCGCTGTTCTTCCACGCTCGCTACGTGTCGCCGGGTTGGCGGCTCAAGCGCGTGGCTTCGATCGGAAACCACGTTTTCTACCGCTAAGGCGGATAAAAGTTTGGGGGCGAAACGGGCGGGGTAATTCCCGCCCGTTTTTCTTTGCTGCGTTCTCACGATGTTCTAATGACGACGAATGGCCACGCAGCCCGATTCTCTCTGCTTTACCGACGCGCCGCCGATCGCCGCCGAAGTTGCACGCGGTGTCACACGACTGTTCTGCCGTCAGGATCTCTTCGCCGTTTGCGAAGTGCCGCTGCCAAATGGCCGGCGCGCGGACCTGATGGCGATCGATGGAAAGGGCGGGTTGACCATCGTCGAGATCAAGGTTGCCAAGTCCGACCTGCTGGGCGACGGCAAATGGACCGATTATCTGGAATATTGCGACCGTTTCTTCTGGGCAGTTCCCCCGCACTTGGCACGGATTCTCGACGAGGAACGCTACCTCCCGCAGGCCGCCGGACTGATTGTCGCGGACCGCTATGACGCCGCCGTGGTCCGTGAGGCAGCGGACCGTCCCTTGGCGCCTGCGCGCCGAAAGGCGGAAGTGCTGCGTTTCGCCAGGAGAGCCGCGCGGCGTCTGTCCGCGCAGATCGATCCGTCGCTAGGCGACGCGAACTAGCTACTTTCCGGCTGGCTTTGGCTTTTTGGCCTGAATGAGTTGTTGGATGTCGCGCGCCCGTGGGTCACGTTGCGCGTAATCGCGGGCGGAATAGCCGGCGGCGGTGTCGGTGCGATCAGGGTCAGCTCCGGCATTGAGTAGCAGCTTTACGACCGGCGTCTGGCGCGCTTGCACGGCCACGATCAACGGCGTTTCACCCATGCGATTGGACGTGTCTGCCTTGGCGCCCATCGAGAGCAGCCACTCGACAGCTTGATCGAAACCGATGCGCGACGCGACGATCAGCGGGGTGTCCCCGCCCTTTCCCGCCAGGTTCGGATCCGCGCCCTTGTTGAGGAGGAAGCCCGTCCATTCTTCGTCGCGCCGCATGAGTGCCACGATCAGGGCGGTGTTGCCGTCATCGGCCTTGGAATCGACGATGCCCGGCGCGCTGCTGGTCAGAAGCTCCATCGCCTTGTCGCCATCGCTTTTGCGGACGGCCTCGACGAACTCGACGCCCTTGTATCCGCCGCCCGTCATCTGCGCGGCTGCAGGTGAGGCGAGGCCCAGTGCTGTTCCGACCGCGAGCTGCGCAAAGTTGAATGCTTTCACCGACTTATGCCCGCCCTCAATGCTTGACCGGAGACCGGTTAGCAGAGCAAGGCTGCTCTTGTCATGAACGACCGCACGCCATTCTGGGAATTGCCCCTGACCGCGCTCGACGGAGGCCAGTGGGAAGCGCTGTGCGATGGCTGCGGACGATGCTGCATCCACAAGCTCGAGGACGAGGACACAGGGCTTCTCTACCCTACCAATGTCGCGTGCAAGCTGCTCGACCGACGCGCCGGCCAATGCCGCGATTACAAGAACCGGAAGAAACTCGTGTCTGATTGCGTGAAGCTTGATCGCAAGAATCTTTCGAGCCTCGACTGGCTGCCGGATAGCTGCGCCTACAAATTGCGTGCGGCCGGCAAACCGCTGCCCGAATGGCACTATCTGATCTCGGGCAGCCGTGAGACAGTGCATGAAGCTGGGCAGTCGACACGCGGGTGGACCGTCAGCGAAGAGGATGCGGGGGAGCTTGAATTCCATGTGGTCGAGCGGCCGCTCTGAAGCCCTGACGCTCGATCCCGAGCTATCCGTCCCGATCGAAATCCGCCCCATACGAAACGCGCGGCGACTTCGCCTTCGCTTCGACGAGGCGAGCGGCACGCTGAAGTTGACCTGTCCGTGGCGCACCAGCCGTCGCTCGGCGCTCGCTTGGGCGCTCGACCAGCGCGACTGGATCGAGTCGCAGCTCGCGCGAGCCGGCGCGGCCGAGCCGTTTGCCGACGGTGCCGTGATTCCGGTTGAAGGCCGCGATGTCCGCATCATCTGGTCGACTGGAGCGCCGCGCACGCCGCAACTGCTTGGCGATGAACTTCGCGTCGGAGGCCCGATCGAGGGTTTGTCTGGCCGAGTCGAACGTCTCCTGAAGGCTCACGCGCTCAGGATCATGTCCGCCGAGGTTGCCGAATTTGCCGCCCTGGCTGACGTCATGGCGTCAAATGTCAGCGTCGGCGATCCGGCTTCACGGTGGGGAAGCTGTTCATCGCGCAAGACAATCCGCTTTAGCTGGCGACTGATTCTCGCGGCGCCGGCCGCGCGTCGGTACGTCGTCGCGCATGAGGTAGCGCACCTGCGGCATCTCAACCACGGGCCAGAGTTCAAAGCACTCGAAGCGCGGCTGTTCGGGACCGGCCTCAGTGAGGCGAAGTCAATCCTACGGCGAGACGGTCCGCGGCTCCGTCGCATCGGGCGGCGGGGATGAAGGGTCGCGATTAGGCTGCGGCGGCGGAGGCCGTTGCGGCTGCTGTTGCTGCTGCGGCGGGAACGCTTGATCAAGCTCCTGCTGAGTCGGATCGCCCGTTCCGTCGGGTCTGACCATCGGCTGCTGCTGGGGCACTCCCTGTGCGGGCGGATTCTCGAGCGGCATGCCATTCTCGTCCACCAGGGACGGGGACATAGCGTTCGCGTCGATCGCCGTGTCACCGTACATTTCTTCTTCGGGCGTTAGCTGCCAGTCGGGGATCGGCACCTGCGTATCGAACTGCTCGACCGGGCGATTGGCGACAGCAACCGTCATGAAATCGTGGAAGGCGCGGGCCGGTGCCGTGCCACCCTGAAGTCCGGCAATCGGCTTCGCGTCATCGCGGCCCATCCATACGCCGGTCGTCAGTCCGCTCGAGAAGCCGATAAACCAGCCGTCCTTGTTGGAGCTGGTGGTGCCAGTCTTTCCGGCGACAGGACGGCCAATCTGCGCCGCGCGCCCGGTACCACTCAGCACTGCCGACTGCAGAAGGTCGGTCATCTCTGCCGCGACCCAGGGCGCGACGAGCACGCGCTGCTCCATCTGGTCGTGCTGATAAAGTATGCGGCCGTCGGCGGTGACGACCTTGCGGATGGCGTAAGGCGTGATTGCAACGCCCTTGTTCTGCACCGATGCGAATGCGCGGGTCATGTCGATCAGCCGAACCTCGCTCGATCCCAGCACCATCGACGGATAGGTCGAGATCGGGGTCGTAATGCCGAATCGCCGCGCCATGTCGGCAATGGTCGTGAAGCCGACCTGCGCCCCGATCTTTGCGCTGATGGTGTTGATCGACCGCGAGAAAGCTTCGCGCAGGCTCACGGGGCCAAGGTTGGTGCGCGTCGAGTTGCGCGGCGTCCAGCCGTCGATCGTGATCGGCTCGTCGACGATCGTATCGGTCGGTTTCATTCCCGATTCGAGCGCGCTCAGGTAAACGAACAGCTTGAACGCCGATCCAGGCTGCCGCGTCGCCTGCGTCGCTCGGTTGTAGATTGAATCGACATAATCCTTGCCGCCGACCATCGCGCGAACCGCACCGTCGCGGTCCATCGACACAAGCGCGCCTTGCACACCGTTGGGTGCGTTGGCGCGGATCGACTTGTCGGCCACCGCCTGCATGCCGGGATCGAGCGTGGTCCACACGTCGATCGGGTCCTGGGTCTGGTCGATCAGCTGATCGAGCTGGGGCAGCGCCCAATCGGTAAAGTAGCGGACGCTGTTGTTGTTCGTCGTCTGCTGGATACGGATACTTGCGGGGTCGGCATTGGCCGCGGCGTCGGCGCTAATGAAGCCGTTCTTGACCATCGTCTGCAGCACGACGCCGGAACGCGAGCGTGCAGCCTGGACGTCGGCCGTCGGCGAATAATTGGACGGCGCCTTGACGAGGCCGGCGATGATCGCCGCCTCACCGAGGCTTAGGTGATCGGCGCCGTGGCCGAAGAATTTGCCGGAAGCCGCATCGATGCCGTAGGCGCCGCCGCCGAAATAGACCCGGTTGAGGTAAAGCTCGAGGATCTGGTCCTTACTGAACTTCCGCTCCAACGCGAGTGCCAGGATCGCTTCCTTGAACTTGCGGGTAAAGCTGCGGTTGTTGGTAAGGAAGATGTTGCGGGCGAGCTGCTGCGTGATCGTAGACGTCGCGCTGACCCGTTTGCCCCGCGTAACTGCGGAAACCAGGGCGCGGCCTATTCCGATCGGGTCGACGCCGATATGGCTTCGGAAACGGCGGTCCTCGGTCGAGATCATTGCGGCGCGCATCTCCGCAGGAATCTGGTCGTAGCGCAGCCAGTGGCCGAAGCTCGGCCCCAGCGCGACAAGCACCTGCCCGTTTGCCGCGCGGACGCGGATCATCTGGCCGAGATCGTTGCGCTTAGTGAGCTCGGAATAGCTTGGCAGGTTGGCGACAGCGACGGCAACCGCGACGATCAACGCGAGGACGGCGAGCACAGCAGCATAGACGATGCCCTGAAGGATCGTCTTGAATGTCGAGCGCCCCGAAGAGGCGGTGGCGGAGCGCGTGCGGGCCATTCGTCAGGTCCGGATAGAAAGCTCTGAGCGTTGCGACAATAGGCGAACGCCGTTCCTGCGCAGGACAAGGTTAGCTGCCGATTAACCGTGCTTTAGCGATGGCGCGCTAGATCGAGGCCATGAGTGGGATACGTATCTTGGCGACGATGCTTGCAGTGTGCGTGGCGCTCGGGGCTCCGACGCGCGTTACGGCACAGTGCCGGCTGTGCTCGACGCCAACCACCACGCGCGAGGAGGCGACTGCCAATGATGACATCCGCCTCGAGCTCGAAACCAATCTCAACTTCGACCGATTGATCATTTTCGGCGACGGCCAGGGCTCGGCAACGATCCGGCCGGACGGGTCCAGCACCGCGACGGGCTCGGTCTCCAGCGTCGGCCCGCGGGCGATGGTCGGTACCGTAGTCGTCCGGGGGCAACCCGGCCGCTTGCTACGCGTCGACTTGCCGCGCCGCATCGAACTCTTCTCCCTAAGCGGCGGGCGCATCAGCTTCGACGATGTGGCGAGCGATCTGCCGTCCGTGCCCCGTCTCGATTCGGCCGGGACGCTGACGTTTCGGTTCGGGGGCCGGATCACGATCACCGGCAATGGCGAAGGCCAGTATCGCGGCGATATGCCTATTACGGTCGACTACCTCTGACCATCTGATCCAGATCGGCTGATCCTTACGGCAATATTAACCAAAGCCTTGAGCAAAGGTGAAAGCGATTTTGGTTAATGGGCAAGCTACGGATGTCGGGCTTCTGACACTCGTTGCTCGGAACAAGTGGGGATCGTCATGACCAGGTTTCTCTCGACGGCTGTTGCCGCCGCGCTTGCGCTAACTGGCACAACCGCCCAGGCCGCATCGCCTTCGGCGCAGGCTACCGGAACAGCCAGGATCTACAAGCCGCTGACAATCCAGAAGACGCAGGATCTCGACTTCGGCACGATCGTCCTTGCGGGCGCCAGCTTCACTGGAGAAATCGTCCGCGTGAACACCTCGGGGCCGGTGACGTGCGGCAGCGGCGGCGGCAACCTGACCTGTGGTGGCGCCCCCACTCCGGCGAAGTTCCACCTTGTCGGTTCGAACAACGCGGCCGTCACCGTTACGTCCCCGTCGTTCAATCTTACTGGTCCGTCGACCTTGGTTGTGACGCCGACGTCGACGACCCAGACCGTGAATTTGGGCGCAGCCGGCCTGACTACGGGCATCGACGTGCTACTTGGCGGTTCGATCACGCTCGCATCGACGACGCCGGACGGCGTCTACACCGGCACGTGGACGGTCACTGCAGATTACCAATAAGTCAGATTTCAGAAGCGGCACTGCCGCGAAAGTGGGGGAGAGGGGTCGCCGTGTGGGGCGGCCCCTTCTTCGTTGCCCAATGGACGTCGACAATACCTCGAAGGTTAACGTCGGCGCCATGGTTGACCGAAATTCAACCATTTCAGTTGTACGTGAGCCCCCATGTCTTGCGGGCTCGATCGAGGGAAGGCGTTGCAACTGTCCGCGTCCTTGAAGGCGATCGCCCTGCTGATGGCCGCCAGCTGCTGCGGCTCGTCGGCCTCCGCTGCGACGATCACCGCAACGGTGAACGCCGGGACTATCAAGCCGCTCGTTGTGACGATGCTTCAAAGCCTCGATCTTGGATCGATTACCCTGGCGCCGGGTAGTTGGAGCAATGCGACCATCTCGCTGTCGCAGACCGGCGCGTTCAGCTGCTCCAATCCGAATACGATTTGCAGTGCGGCGACGGCCGTAGCCAAGTACAACGTCCAAGGTTCGAACAATCAGACCGTGCGGATCAGTGTGCCAAATGTCACGATGACCAACCAAAGCGATGCGACCCAGACGCTGACCCTGGTCACGGACGCTCCGGCCAGCGTGATTTTGACGTCCTCGGGTATTCCGGGTGTCGATTTCAGCATCGGCGGGTCGATTACCGTCAGCGCCACCACAGCGGCGGGTACGTACGCCGGCACCTTCAACGTCACCTGCGACTATTAGGCCCGGCAGGCCGATTTTCTCCCCGCTTACGCGCCATGGTTGACCGAAAATCAACCATTCTGGAGCAAAGATGGAGCGATCGCTCCGTGTGGGAGCAAAGTGGGGATCGCTAGATGACTGTTTGGACCAGGGCTTTTGCATCGGCCGCGCTTGCCGCCGCGCCATTCTTCGCATTCTCGACGGCAGCTCAGGCCGGCGTCGGCGACTTGCTCGTCGCGCCCACCCGCATCGTTCTGGACGGGCGGAAGGGCACGGAAATCGTGCTCAACAATATCGGCGACGAGCCGGCGACCTACCGCGTATCGGTCGAGTTCCGCCGCATGACGCCGAGCGGATCGCTCGAGGACGTGGCCACGCCCACCGCCGCCGACAAGACCGCCGAGGATATGCTGATCTACGCGCCGCGCCGCGTTACGCTTGCGCCGCACGAGCCGCAGGCGATCCGTATCGCCGCGCGTCCGGGCCAGGGCGTTCCCGATGGCGAATATCGCGTCCACCTGCTTTTCCGCGCCATCCCGCCTGCCAACCCGGTTGTACAGACGGCCGCGGCCGAGCAGCCGAAAGGCCTCCGTTTCCAGCTGACCCCGGTATACGGAGTGACCATCCCGGTCATCGTCCGCCTCGGCAATCTCCAAGCGACGGCCGGGATTACAAATGTTCATCTCGACAAGAAGGATGGGCAGCAAGTCGTTTCCCTCGACCTTCAGCGGCAGGGCGCGCGCTCGACCTTCGGTGAAGTCCGTGTGCTGAAAGCCGGACTGAAGGATCCGGTGGCGCTGCAGAAGGGCATCGCCGTCTACACCGAGGTTAACAGTCGGCATGTCGCCATTCCGGTCAACCCTGACTTCAAGGGGGCGGTTTCCGGCCCTGTGACTGTCCAATATGTAGAGACGTTCGACGATGGCAGTCACGTGATTGCCGAAACACAGGCGACGCTCCGCTAACGGAGGGGCGGCTCCGGAGTTCACGTCATGTTGGGCCGCGGCAAGTGGCTGCGCAAGGCCGCCGTGCTTGTCGCGATGTGCGCGGGCGCGGCCGTCGGCGCATCGGCGCCACCGCCGTCGACTGCGGCGTCGTGGAAGGCAGAGCCCGACGAGCAGTTCCTGCTCGATGTCAACATCCGCCAGCTTCGGCTCGGCGACGGCGTCCGTGCGTACAACACGCCCGAGGGCACTTGTGTCGTCTTAGGCGACTTTCTGACCGCGCTCGACGTGCCGATGCGCATCGATCTGGGGGCCAAAAAGGCCAGCGGTTGGGCTTTCACGGAAGCCAACCGCATCTCCGTCGACCTTGCGAGCGGTCAGGCGTCCTATGGCGCCAAAAAGGAAGCGATCGCGCCGGGAACGGTGCGCGAGGTTCCCGAAGGCTGGTGCGTCCAGACCCAAGCGCTCACGCGGTGGTTCGGGATTGGCGTGAAGCCAATGACGGCCGGCGCCGTGCTGATGCTCGATTCGCCTGCCAAATTGCCCGTAGAGCTCGCCATGGAGCGCCAACAGCGAGCGGCGCATCTCAAGCCCGCCAGCTTCGACCTTTCATCCTTGCCGCACGTGCGCGTGCCCTATCGAATGTGGCGCTCTCCGGCACTCGACTTTGTCGTCAGTGCTGGGGCCACCTATCGTGCCAGCGATGGAATCCGTGTCGATCGCCAGAGCTCAATCATCGCCGCCGGCGAGATTGCGCGCCTGTCCTATGAAGCACAGCTCAGCACGACGCAGGCGGGCAAGCCGAACATGGTGCGGCTCCGCGCCTATCGATCTGACCCCGACGGCAATCTGCTAGGGCCACTGCACGCGACGCATTTCGGGTTCGGCGACGTTGCCGGATTCGACACTGGCTTGACCGGCTCACTTGCCGCTGGCCGCGGCGGCGTCATCACGAACCGCCCCCTTGCGGCTCGGGTGGCGTTCGATCGCACCCGATTTGAGGGCGATCTGCCCAGCGGCTGGGAGGCAGAGATATACCGCAATGGGGAGCTTCTTGCCTTCGCCAAGCCGGACGCCAGCCAGCGCTATGTCTTTGACAACGTGCAACTAATCTACGGCGAGAACGACATCGAGATTCGCTTGTATGGCCCGCAGGGCCAGATTCGGGCGCGGCATGAATCGGTGAACGTCGGTCAGGACAACGTGCCCGCCGGCAAGACCTGGTACTGGGCTGGCTTCAACCAGCCGGGGAAAGACCTCTTCACGCTCGAAAAGCCCCCGGATACCTCCACCCTGCCCAAGGGACAGGCGGCAGTTTCAGTTGAGCATGGCATCAACGAGCGGACGTCGGTGGGCGTGCTGGCGCGCGCCATGCTCCTCGGCGACGAACACGTGACGTTCGTCGAGGGCGATGTTCGACGATCGATCGGCCCAGCACTGGTCGAGTTGGGCGCTGCGCGCGAAAGCGGCGGCGGCTTCGCGGCGCATGCCCAAATACTGGGCAAGTTCGGGAGCGTCGCCGTGAGTGCCGAGGCTGTTGTCGCGAATGATTTTCATTTGCGGGGCGGTGACCGACAAAGCGTGCGCGAAGGCCGCATCTCCATCGACACACCGCTGCGAATCGGCCGGACCATGCTGCCCGCCCACGCCGAAGTGCGCATGACAAGCAAGCCCGATGGCGGGAGCCAGCTCGAGGTGGCAGCACGATTGTCTGCGAACATTGATCGCTTCAATCTCTCGACCGACGTCCGCTACACCAAACAACGCCTGGCAGGCGGCCTATCGCCCGGCGGCGAACTCAATTTTGGCTTCATCGGCACCGGTCGCGTCGGTGATGTGCGGCTGAGGGCTGGCGGCAGCTTCGACGTCACGCCATCGGCGCGCTTCCGATCTGCAGAATTGTCCGCTTATTGGTCAGCGTCCGAAAACATCGATTGGCAGGGGGACCTCGTCTACGACGCCGACGCGCATCGCGGGCGAGCCAGGATTTCGCACATTCGGCGGATGAACAGCTTCGCGCTTGCACTGACAGGCGAAGGGGCCACTGACGGCTCGATCGCGCTCGGCGTCAATTTGAATTTTTCTCTCGACCCTGCGCACGGGCTGAGCTTGTCGCGTAGACCGCTCGCACAGGCGGGGGCGGTTCGCGCGACCGTCTACCGCGATCTCAACGACAATGGCGTGCGCGATTCGTCCGAGCCGCTCGAAAAGGGCGCCGTAATCACGACAGGAAGTGTCCTCTCCGAGAAACCCACCGACGCGAAAGGTGCGGTAACCATCGGCGGACTTACCGCCTACCAGCCGATCGCTGTCGGTCTCGACCAGACAAGCCTTGCCGACCCCATGCTGGTGCCGAAGAAGGCGTTGCAAGTCGTGGTGCCGCGGCCCGGCGTCCCGGCCGACGTGCAGATCGGTCTCGTGGGCGGCGGCGATATCGAAGGCGCGCTGGTAAAGAGCGGTGGCCTGGGCTTTGAAGGCCTCGATCTTGAGTTGGTCGACAGCGCCGGCAAGGTCGTTGGCACCGCGCGCACAGACTATGACGGTTTCTTCCTGTTTGAGCGCGTGGCTTACGGCAGATACGCAATCCGCATTTCGAAGGATTCGGCCGCCGCGGCGAAGATCTCAACCGACGTTGGCCTGACGGTCCAGGTAAGTGCAGATAAACCGGTGGTCAGGCTCGGCTCCGTGCAGGTTCGCCCTGTCGCAATCCTTGCGTCGACCGCCGCGACGCCCTGACGGGCAGGATTTCCCCATAATCATTGGTGCGGTCGAGAAGACTCGAACTTCCACGGCCTTTCGGCCACAGCGACCTCAACGCTGCGCGTCTACCAGTTCCGCCACGACCGCACGTCATGAAATAGCAGGCCGACCGGAATGGTCGCCGCCACTGGCAAGGCGGCGCGTCTAGCAAAGGCGCTAGAAGGGCGCAATGGCGTCTCCGGCGAAGCAAATTCGCTCCGTTTCGGCACAATCCCTAACAAGCTGTTTACCATTGCCGAGCCTAGGCGTTAGCGTGATGCCTATGCTTCTTCTGGCCGCCGCCGCTGCACTATCGGCTCCACCTGACGAGGCACGTTCTCCGACGGTCGTGACGGTCCAAGCGCGTGCCGTAGTGCGCATTATCTCGGCGGTCACTTTGCGTCTCGGCGAAGGCGCCTTGAGCGGCGATGCGCCGCCGGCACGTGACGCGACGGTTCATCCTGGCGGCATCGCCCAGAAAGCAAGTCTCATTGAATTTGAATGATTTAGCTCAGGCCTTCGGGCCGAGCGAGATCGTGAGTTCGTCGCCGCCGGGCGGGACGTTGACCTCGGCGCTGTTGAAACTCGCGCTAGCGCCCGGAGGGAGTGAGCGCGCTGGCGGTTGAATGGTCCACCTGTAGACGATTTGGCCCGACTTGCTGCGGAGCTGCGCCTGGATAGGCGGGACATCCTGCTCCGTTCCGGTGGGATTGATGACCCGCCCAGTGACGGTGAAGAGCTCGTTCCCACTTTCGAGCTTCTGGCGATCCATATGGGTCGTCAACAGCGTCAGCTTGCTGACGGCGCCGCCGGTTAAACCGACGCGGGCCTTCAGGTCGGCTGGCGCGAGGAAGTAGAACGCCGCCGCGGCCAGCGCGACTAGCAAAGCGATGATCAGGATGACCAGGATCGGACTGCGCCGTTTCGGCTCGAGATCGTCGCCCGCAGGGAACGGACTGAATTCGTCATCCGCGGCCTCGGCCACGGGCGGCTCGCGCCAGTCGGCAGCGACCATCGCGACGGAATCGGGGAGCGAAGTCCCGTCGATATTTGCGGACAAGTCGCGCGCGTGCTGCTCGGCTGCATATTCCGCGGCCTGCCGTTCCTGCGCTTCTCCAGGCTCGTCCGCAGCCTGTGCTGTCTCAGAAGTCTCGACGGGCGCTTCCGACTGGGCGGACTCGACAATCGACTCCTCGTAGGCGCGTTCTTCTGCTTCCGGACCGCTTCGCGGCTCGATCAACGTCGCTCCGGCGATGCTTTCTTCCGCCGGTGCACCTTGATCGTCCTCGACGTCCGAAGTCTCGGGATCCTGATGCCAGCTGTGCTTGCAAGAAGCGCAGCGAACCTGCCGCCCGTGCGGCGGAATGGCACCGTCCTTCACCACATATTGCGTCGAGCAATTTGGGCAGGTGAGGATCATTACTGCAAAAGGCCTCTTCCGGGACGGTGAGCGCAGGGTAAACAGGAATGCGCTTGTCTTGGCAAGGCGCGAGCCCGGTCACCGGGTCGAAGGAAAGCGGGAAGGGGACGAAACTGTCGGAAGTTGCGGAATTCGATAGCGTCGGGCTTCGGTACGGCACCGGGGCCGAGGTGCTGCGCGATCTCGACTTCCGCCTGGGCAGGGGCGGGTTCTATTTTCTCACCGGCCCTTCGGGCGCAGGCAAGACGTCGCTTCTGAAGCTGCTTTACCTCGCGCAGCGGCCGACGCGCGGCCGGATCCGCCTTTTCGGAGAGGAGTTGACGGAGGCACCGCGCGAAAGCTTACCGCAATTCCGGCGCCGGATCGGCGTCGTCTTCCAGGACTTTCGGTTGATCCGCCACCTTTCGGCGTTCGACAATGTCGCGCTTCCACTCCGGCTGTCGGGCGCCACCGAAGAGCAAGTCGAAGGGCCGGTGCGCGAAATGCTTGCCTGGGTCGGCCTCGCCGATCGCGCAAGTGCGCGTCCGCCGACGTTGTCGGGCGGCGAGCAGCAGCGCGTCGCAATCGCGCGCGCCGTTATCAACCGGCCGGACTTGCTAGTGGCGGACGAGCCGACGGGCAACGTCGATGCCGAGATGGCGCAGCGGCTGATGCATCTGTTCGGCGCGCTAAACCGGCTTGGCACCACGGTGGTCGTCGCAACCCACGATATCGGTCTGATCAGCGCGACGCCGGGTGCGCGCCTGATACGGCTGGAGAATGGCACGCTCGTAGATCCAACCGGCACATTGCGAAATCCGCCGCGACCGGTGCGAGGACAGTCCTGATGTTTGATTGGCTATTCGCGTCGCAGGCGGAACGGAGGCTTCTCGGCGGCGGACGTTTGCGCGGTCCGACGGCGTGGGTCGTCGCGATCATGAGCTTTTCGATCATGGTCATCGCGGCGGCCGGACTCGCGCTTGCGAATACCGCGGGTACGCTAAGCGGTGCGATCGAAGCGCGCTATGCCGTCGAGGTACCGGGCGGGAGCCCGAACTTGGCGAACACGCTGGAAGCGGTTCGTCAGTCGCCTGGCGTTACTTCGGCGCAGGCCGTCCCGGAAAGCGAAATGCGCAAGACGCTCGAGCGCTGGCTCGGCGAGGCTGCGCAGAGCAGAGACCTGCCGGTACCTGCGTTGATCAACTTCGACGTCCGGCCTGGCTTCGACATTTCAGCCATTCAGCAGCGGGTGCAGGCGACGGCGCCCGGTGCAACAATCACGGCTCACCAGGAGGCCGTCGGTCCCCTGCTTCGCTCGCTCCGACTGCTGCAGTGGGTCGCGTTCGGTCTGGTCCTGTTGCTGAGCGTCGCGGCCTGCGCCGCCGTGGTCCTGGCGGCCCGCGGTGCCCTCGACACGCATCGCTTCACGATCGAGGTCATGCATGGGATCGGCGCTACAGATGGACAGGTGACCAACCTCTTCCAGCGCAAGATTGCGATCGACGCACTGGTTGGCAGCCTCGCTGGCGCGGTGGCTGCCGCACTCGTTCTCCTCGGACTTACTGCGGGCGCAAGCTTTGCGGGCGAGCTCACCGGCGGCGCGACGCTGAGCGCCGGCAACCTCATTCTCCTTGCGTTGCTTCCCATTGCGCTCACCGCACTTGCAACCTGGGTTGCCCGAACGGCCGTGCTCGCGGCATTGCGCCAGGCACTATGATCAGCCGCCTCGTTTCGCTCCTTCTGCTCACTTATCTGCTCGGCTTCGTGATCTTCGCATTCACGTTGGGTAAGCCGGCGCCGACGAACGCCGCAACGACGGACGCTGCCGTCGTCCTGACTGGCGGCAGCGGCCGGATTGAGCACGGCGCGGACGTCCTTCACGATGGCAAAGCCAGGCGGTTGCTCATTGCCGGTGCCGACCCCTCCGTGACCAAAGCCGACCTCGCACGGCGGCTGAAGGGCGATGGCAAGATCCTCCAGTGTTGCGTGGATCTCGGCAGCGAGTCCGTCGACACGCGCTCGAACGCGGAAGAAGCGAGCCGTTGGCTGACGCAGCACAAGTTTCATTCGCTCCGGCTCATTACCAGCGACTGGCACATGCGACGCGCGCGCTATGAATTCGAACGGGTGCTCGGCGCCAAATATAGCCTCGTGACCGATGCGGTGCGCACAGAGCCCAGCTTCCTCACGCTCTTTGGCGAGTACAACAAATACGTCCTTCGGCGCATTGCGGTTTGGGCCGACATCTGATGGCGGCCCTTCGGTCGCTGCTCTACGCGGCGATTTTCTACCCCGGCACGGTAGTCTTTGTTCTCGCCGGCATTGTTGCGACCTTGTTTGGCGACAAGCCGACGCTCGCCGTTGTCCTGGGCTGGGTCCGGTTCCATCATAGGCTCTGCGAGCACGTCCTAGGTATCACCTCGCGGATGGAGGGGGAGATTCCGAGTGGCGCATACCTCATCGCGGTCAAGCACGAGGCGATGTACGAGACGCTGGAGATGGTGCGGCTGACGAACCTGCCGGTCATCGTCCTGAAGCGCGAACTCGCCGATATCCCGCTCTTCGGAACACTGACGCGGCGTTATGGCGTCATTCCCGTCGAGCGCTCGGCCGGCGCAAAGGCGCTCCGCGACATGGTTGCGGCGGGCAAGAAGGCGGTCGAGACGGGGCGCTCGGTCATCATTTATCCGGAGGGAACGAGAGTGGGGGCGGATGAGGCGCCTCCCCTGCGGCCCGGTTTTGCCGGTCTCTATCGCGCCCTTAATATGCCGGTGGTGCCAATCGCCGTCGACAGTGGACGCTTATGGGGCCGAGGACTGATCCACCGTCCTGGGGCCATCACATTCCGGGTCGGTGAAACGATCCCGCCCGGCCTAAAGCGCGACGAAATTGAAGCGAGAGTACACCGCGCGATTAATGCGCTTTAGGTGCGCAGGCGCGCGCCCTGCTTCTCCGCCGCGCTGACGATCCGCCGCGAGATTTCCGCCAGTTGCTCCTCGGTGAAGCTCTTCTCGACCGGCTGAAGCGTCACTTCGAACGCGAGCGACAAGCCCTCGAGCGCTTCGAAACGATCGAACAAGCGGACGCCAGTGACCGCAGCTTTGTCGCTGCCGCGGATGGCGCGAGCTAGGCTCTCCGCCGGTGAGTCAGCCGGAACGATAAAGGCGAAGTCGCGCGTAACAGGCTGCAACGCCGGCGGGGCGTAGGCTGAGCGCGCGTGACCGCTCGAGCGCGGCGCGGGAATTGCGTCGAGATATATCTCCGCCGCCACCGTTCCTGCCGGAGCGTCCAGTTGCTTCTGCAGGCGCGGATGAAGCTCCCCAAAGCTGGCAAGGATCGTCTTCGGGCCGAGGCCAAGCTTGGCCGAACGGCCGGGATGCCAAGTCGGACCAGCGTCTGGAAACACCTGCAGATTCCCGACCGGTGCGCCAGCGGCGTCGAGCAACGCGCTGACCTCCGCCTTCACGTCGAACACGTCGAATGGCTGCGCTTTGCCCGACTGCCATTCGCGCCCGCGGCGTTCGCCCGCAAGCAACAGGCCGAGCGTCGCATGCTCGGCATCCCCCAAGTAGCGGCGGCCAAGCTCGAAAAGGCGCACCGACGACGCGCCACGGTCGACATTGCGCCGTGCGGCCGCGATGAGGCCCGGCAGCAGCGAGGGCCGCATGACCTTGAGTTCTTCACTGATCGGATTGGCGAGGCGCCAGTCGGCGCCGCCAAGCGCTTCAGCCTCGGCATTCGAAATGAAGCTCCAGTTGACCGCTTCGTCCAGCCCTCGCGCGGCGGCGGTGCGGCGTACCTGTCGTTCCACCAGCTGCGAGCGCGTCGCAGTGGGGCGAGCGACCCCGGGCGCGCGATCAAGCGGCGTCGCCGGCACTTCGTCATACCCAACGATGCGGGCAACCTCCTCGACCAGGTCGGCCGGGCCCTCGACGTCGCGGCGCCAGGTTGGAATGGTCAGGTCACTGCTACTCACCTCGAAACCGAGGCCCGCCAGGATGTCGCGCTGGCGGGCTTCCGGGACATCGATGCCGCCGAGCGCTTTGGTCCTTGCATAATCGAACTGGATAGTGCGACGCTCGACCGGGGGCTCGCCCACGCGAAGCGCGTTCGATGCCTCGCCGCCGCAAATGTCGAGAATGAGGCCGGTCAGGATTGCCAAGCCGTCGTCGAGGAATGCTGGGTCGACGCCCCGCTCGAAGCGGCTGCGGGCGTCGCTGGTAAGGCCGAGCGCTTGTCCCGTGCGCGCGATCCGCGATGGGGTGAAGTAAGCGACTTCGAGCATCACCTCGGTCGTCGCCTCGCTCACCCCCGAATCCTCGCCGCCCATGATGCCGCCGATGTCGTGCACCTGAGCGTCGTCGGCGATCACCGTCATGAACGGCGCAAGCACATATTCCTTTTCGTTGAGCGCCAGTACCTTTTCGCCGTCACGCGCGGGGCGAGCGGTCAGCCCGCCGGACAGCTTAGCGATGTCATAGGCGTGTGCCGGGCGGCCATGATCCAACATCACATAATTGGTGATGTCGACCAACGCTGAGATCGGACGCTGTCCCGCCGACTTCAGCCGCCGCTGCATCCAGTCGGGCGAAACGCCATTCTGCACGCCACGCACCGCGCGCCCGAAGAAGGCAGGGCAGCCGTCCGGGTCCTGGATGCGGATTGGAACGGAGCAGTCGAAGCTTCCTTCGATCTGTGGAATCGCCAGGGGCTTTAAGGTGCCCATACCCGCCGCAGCGAGATCGCGAGCAATGCCACGCACGCCCATGCAATCTTGCCGGTTCGGCGTGACGTTCACATCGAACACCGGATCGTCGAGCCCGGCATATTGTGTGTAGGGCGTGCCCACTGGCGCGTCGGCGGGAAGCTCGATGATACCGCTATGATCGTCGCCAAGCTCGAGCTCGCGCGTTGAGCACATCATCCCGCGACTCTCGACGCCGCGGATCGCGGCCACTTTCAGCGTCAGGTCCGACCCCGGCACGTAAGCGCCCGGCGGCCCGAACACGCCGAGCATGCCCGCGTGCGCGTTGGGCGCGCCGCAGACCACCTGGATGTTCTCGCCCGTGCCGGCATCCACTGTCAGCACCTGCAGTTTGTCCGCCTGCGGATGCTTTTCGGCGGTGAGCACCTTGGCGACGCGGAAGGGCGCCAGCGCTTCGGCGGGGTTGGTGACTTCTTCGACCTCAAGGCCGATGGCGGTCAGCTTGTCGGCGATTTCCTGCGCCGAAGCATTCGTGTCGAGATGCTGCTTCAGCCAATCGAGCGAGAACTTCATGCGCCGACTCCGCCCGACAGCGTCGGCACGTCGAGCGCGCGGAAGCCGTAATGCTTGAGCCAGCGGATATCGCCGTCGAAGAAGGCGCGCAGGTCATCCATTCCATATTTGAGCATCGCTAGCCGGTCGATGCCGCAGCCGAACGCAAAGCCCTGCCACTCGTCGGGGTCGAGCCCCATGTTCGAAAGGACGCGCGGGTGGACCATTCCGCTGCCGAGAACCTCCATCCAGCCTTCCTGTCCGCCGACGACGCGTCGGCCTTTCTCCATCGACCAGCCTACGTCGACCTCGGCCGACGGCTCTGTGAACGGGAAGTAAGACGGGCGCATGCGCAGCACGACGTCGTCGCGCTCGAAGAAGGCCTTGAGAAAGGTTTGCAGCGTCCACTTCAGGTGGCCGAGCGTGATGCCGCGATCGATCACCAATCCTTCGATCTGGTGGAACATCGGCGTGTGCGTCGCGTCGCTGTCGGAGCGGTACACGCGGCCGGGGGCGATGGCGTAAAGCGGCGCGCCCTGGCTTTCACCGGCGCGGATCTGCACCGGCGAGGTGTGGGTGCGAAGGACGCGTGGCTCTTCGTCAGGCGTGCGCGGTTCCAGGTAGAAAGTGTCCTGCATCGCCCGCGCTGGATGGTTTTCCGGCATGTTGAGCGCGGTGAAATTGTACCATTGCGTCTCGATCTCCGGCCCTTCGGCGACCGAGAAGCCAAGATCGGCGAAGATTTCGGCGAGTTCGTCCATCACCTGGCTGACCGGGTGGACGGTGCCGGTGATGTTTTCAGGCGCCGGAAGCGACAGATCGACGCGTTCCGTCGCAAGCTTTCGCTCCAGCTCGGCCGTCTCCATCGCCTCCTTGCGATCGGCGAGAGCTGTGATGACGGCCTCGCGAAGGGCGTGGATCTTCGGCGCCTCCGCAGCGCGGGTGTCGGGATCCATTGAGCCGAGCGACTTGAGCTTGGCCGTGATCTCTCCCGACTTGCCGAGCAGGGACACCCGCACGGAATCGAGATCTTGCAAGGTTTCGGCGGCGGCAATGCGGTCAATCAGCGCGTCGGACATGGCCGAGGGCCTTAGCCGTGCGCGCGCAGGAATTGCAAAGGCGTGTTAAGGACTGACCATGAGCGACTGGCCCGAACTGAGCGCGGAGCGCGACCACGAGACCCTGACGATCCTCCACATGGCAGCGCAAATGCTTGGCAAGATAAGGGTGGCGAATGCCCCCTGGACCAATCATGGTTGGCACGTTGCGCTGCAGCCAAACGCACGGGGGCTGTCGACCCTGCCGACGGAGGCTAGCGACAGTCGAACTTTCACGCTGACGCTCGATCTATGCCGCCATGCGATCGTGCTATGGGTCAGCGACGGCTCGCGCGAAGAGGTGCCGCTGAACGCCGGCAGTGTCGCCACGCTGCACCAGCGGTTGCTCCGCGTGCTCGACCGCCACGATCTGCCGATGACGTTCAGCGGCACGCCCAACGAAGTCGAAAACGCGGTGCCGTTCGCGATGGACAAACAGTTTCGCGACTATGATCGCGATTCGGCCGAGCGATTCCGCGAGGCGCTAGCGGCGATGATGCCCGTGTTCGGGCATTTCCGCGCTGGCTTCAGCGGCAAGTCCAGTCCCGTTCATTTTTGGTGGGGCTCGTTCGACCTGGCGACCAGCCGTTTCTCCGGCCGCAGGGCGCCGCCGCATCCCGGCGGCGTGCCGGGGCTGCCTGATCGCATCACCCGCGAGGCCTACAGCGACGAAGTGGCGAGCGGCGGCTTTTGGGCTGGCGGCGCAATCAAGGCCGAGCCCTTCTTTTACAGCTACATCTATCCCGAGCCGGAGGGATATCGGTCAGCCAAGGTCGCGCACGGCCGTTTCGACGAAACCTTCGGCGAATATGTGCTGCCCTACGCAGAAGTGCGCGCTGCACCGGACCAGGAAGCGATGCTCGGCGAGTTCCTGCAATCGGCTTATGAAGCAGGCGCTGATCTCGCGAAATGGGACCGCGCGGCGCTGGAGCGGAAGCCCGTCGCGCCCTAGCTTGGGACGAACGGATACGGCGAAATCGTCTTCCGATTCTCTTCCACTGCCAGCATCCGTCCCGCGGGTGCGGTGGCGCGATAGGGGCACTGGAGGCGCGGGCAGACCGCGCAGGCCGGTCCGACCGGCGTCGCCGGCGTGTTCAACAGGTCGAGCCCATCAGCGTAAGCGATCCGCGGCGCGTGCTTGATGTCGCAGCCGAGCCCGATGGCCAGAAGCGCGTCATCTCGCAGGTCGGGCCTGATCGGCCGCTCGATCGTCCGGCTGATGGTGAAGAAGCGCTGCCCGTCCGGCGTCTCGATCAGCTGGCGGATCGTCTGGCCCGGCGTCTGGAAAGCATTGTGCAAGTGCCAACGCGGGCAGGTGCCGCCGAAGTGGGAGAAGGGGAAAGCCTCGCCAGCATAGCGCTTAGAGATGTTCCCGGCCGGATCGACCCGCAGCATGAAGAAGGGCACGCCCTTTGCACCCGGCCGCCCCAACGTGGTCAGGCGGTGCGCCACCTGTTCGACGTTGGACCCGAACTGCGCACACAGCCGGTCGATCGCATAGCGATATTCCTCCGCCGCGCGCAGGAACTTGCCGTAGGGCATGATGATCGCGCCCGCGGCGTAGTTTGCAAAGCTCATGTGGAGCAGGCGGCGGCTGCCCGGGTCCGGCGGCCGGGCCGCTTCAAGCATCTGCGCGATGATCGGTGCGAATTCGAGCAGCGCGAGCTGGTACGCGAGACCGAATTGGCGGTTTTCGGGTCGCAGCAGCGATGACAGCATCAATACGCGGCGTTGTGGATCGTATTGCTGGCTCGCGTCTTCGAGGATTTCGGGCCCGACCACACGTACCTCGACGCCCCAAGCATCCTTGAGGCGAAGGCGAAGCGGCTCGGCCGTCGATAGAGGGTGGACGAGGGCCCCGCCCAGCGTCTCCGATGCTTCCTCCAGCTCCGGCCAGTGATTGCGCTGGGCCTGGATATAGTCGCGAACCCAAGTCTCCGGGGTGATCAGGACCCGCGGGTCGGATCCGGCGGCTTCGGCCTCGGCCGGCTGGCGCTGAAGCTCGCGAAAGGCCGTGTAGAGGCGCGAAATGCCGTCGGCGACTGCGGGTGCATTGTCGGCCAGCTCGACCAGCTCGGACCGGCTGACGCCGAGGTCTGAAAGCATCGGGTCGGAGAAGACCTCGCTCAGCTGGTTCGCTCCGCCGCCTTCGCCGCTTTCCGACGCAAAGGTCTTCACGTCGACGTCGAAGCCCTGCGCCAGGCGGAGCAGGATGCCTGCAGTCACCGGCCGCTGGTTGCGCTCGAGGTGATTCAGGTATGAGGCGGAAATGCCGAGCTCACCGGCCATCTGGCTCTGGTTGAGCCCGCGCTCACGTCGTACCCGCTTGAGCCTGGCGCCGAGGAAGAGCTTCCGTTGGAGCATGGTCTGTGAAATTGTCAAAGAATTTACAAAAGCACAAGTTTGAAGTCGACATGTAAGCTCTTCTCTGTGCGACATTTACCATGCCGATGAGTTCTCCTGCTCCTGACAACGCGACTCAGGGGAATGGAAATGAACGACTTCGGACTGGTGGTGGCGGCGCCCAACGGGCGGTTCGACGGGATCGAACGGCCGTACGGCGTCGAGGATGTGCTGAAGCTTCGCGGCTCCGTGCCGATCGAGCATTCCCTCGCCCGCCGTGGCGCGCTGAAGCTGTGGGAACTGCTTCACCAGGACGAACCAGTGCGCGCACTCGGCGCCCTCTCCGGGAACCAGGCCATGCAGATGGTCCGCGCGGGGCTGAAGGCGATCTATCTGTCCGGCTGGCAGGTCGCGGCGGACTCCAACGTCTCGGGCTCCATGTACCCAGACCAATCACTTTACCCGGCCAACTCCGGGCCGGAACTGGCGAAGAAGATCAACAAGACGCTGCAGCGCGCCGACCAGATCGAGCATATGGAAGGCGGCGCGAAGCGCGACTGGTTCGCGCCGATCGTCGCCGACGCGGAAGCCGGCTTCGGTGGCCCACTCAACTGCTTCGAGATCATGAAGGCCTATATCGAAGCGGGCGCGGCCGGCGTTCACTTCGAGGACCAGCTCGCGAGCGAGAAGAAATGCGGTCACCTCGGCGGCAAGGTGCTGATCCCTACGCAGGCAGCGGTCCGCAACCTTGATGCCGCTCGCCTCGCCGCCGATGTCTGCGGCGTTCCGACCATCATTGTCGCCCGGACCGACGCTGAGAGCGCCAAGCTCATCACCAGCGACGTCGACGAACGCGACCAGCCTTTCATTAACGGCGAGCGGACACCTGAGGGCTTCTTCCGCCTGAAGGACGGCACCGGACTCGATCATTGCATCGCGCGCGGCCTGGCTTTTGCGCCGCACGCCGACCTCCTGTGGTTTGAAACCAGCCACCCGAATATTGAGGAGGCGCGCGCCTTCGCCGAGGGCATCCACGCCCAATATGCGGGCAAGCTGCTCGCCTATAATTGCTCACCCAGCTTCAATTGGAAGGCGAAGCTCGATGAACAAACCATCGCCAACTTCCAGCGGGAGCTTGGCGCCATGGGGTACAAATATCAGTTCGTGACACTGGCCGGCTTCCACAGCCTCAACCACGCGATGTTCGAGCTAGCAAGCGCCTACCGCGACCGCGGCATGGCGGCCTATTCCGAACTGCAGCAAGCCGAGTTCGATAGCGAGGCGGCTGGCTACACCGCGACCCGCCACCAGCGCGAAGTCGGCACCGGCTATTTCGACGCGATCGCCACCGCCGTTTCCGGTGGCCAGGCATCCACCGTCGCGCTCGCAGAATCCACCGAGGCCGCCCAGTTCCAAGGGAACGAAGCGGTCGCGGCCGAGTAGGAGAGAAATCATGGGACACCGTTACTGGGTTATCGGCGGCCATTATGCGGACTGCCGCTTCACGGATCTCGAGCCGGGCACCGAAATCGTGCACGGGCCGTATAGCGACGAGATCAAGGCGCGAATGCAATGGCAGCGACTGACCTTCCGCGACCGCTGCGGCGCGACCGAACGCTACTCGATCTGCGTGGAGCCGGTGCTACAGTGAGCAGCGTGCTGGATATTTCCCCTATCATCGCCGAACCTTGCAGGGTGCGCGGCGCGGCGGACATCCTGACGCCGAGCGCGCTGGAGTTTCTGTCGGAGCTTCACGAGCGCTTTGACGGGCGCCGGCTCAATCTGCTCGACAAGCGGGCCGATCGTCAGGCCCGGTTTGACGCCGGCGAGCTGCCGGACTTTCCAGCCGAGACGCAGGAAATCCGCGACGCGGAATGGACTGTCGGCGCCATCCCGCACGATCTGCTCGATCGGCGCGTCGAGATTACCGGCCCGACCAATGCCAAGATGGTCATCAACGCGCTCAATTCAGGCGCGAAGGTCTTCATGGCTGATTTCGAGGACGCCACTTCACCGGTTTGGGAGGAACTGATTCAGGGCCAGGTGAATCTGCGCAATTACTGGAATGGCCGCCTCGACTACAGCGACCCCGACAGCGGCAAATATTATGCCGTCGGCGACAATCCCGCCGTGCTCATGGTCCGGCCGCGCGGCTGGCACCTCAACGAAGAGCATGTGACCGTGAACGGCGAGGAAGTCTCGGGCGCTTTGTTCGATTTCGCCATGTACGCCTGGCACAATGCGAGATCGTCGCTGGCGCACGGCTCCGGCCCATATTTTTACCTACCGAAGCTCGAAAGCCGGCACGAGGCCGCACTGTGGAGCGACGTCTTCGCGATTGCCGAGAGCAAGCTTCGGCTCGAGCGCGGAACGATCAAGGCGACGGTGCTCATCGAAACGCTTCCGGCGGCGTTCGAGATGGATGAGATCTTGTACGCGCTGCGCGAGAATATTGTCGGCCTCAACTGCGGCCGCTGGGACTACATCTTCAGCTACATAAAGCGCCTTGGGCGATCGCCGAGCAGGCTGACGCCGGACCGCGCACTGATGACGATGGATAAGGCCTTCCTTGCTGCTTACTCGCTGCGTCTGGTGTCGACATGCCACCGCCGCCAAGCGTTCGCGATGGGCGGCATGTCGGCCTTCATCCCCGTGAAGGGGGATGAAGCTGCCAACCAAAGCGCTCTCGACAAGGTCCGCGCCGACAAGCAGCGCGAGGTCGGCAACGGCCATGACGGCACCTGGGTCGCGCACCCGGCGCTGGTCCCGATTGCGATGGAAGTGTTCGAGACGCTGCACGGCCCAAACCAGTTGTCGAAGATGCCGGCCCATATCCCCGGCCGCGACGAGATGCTGCAGCTGCACGAGGGTCCACGCACCGAAGCTGGTGCCCGCGAAAACATCCGCGTCGGCGTCCAATATCTCGCGGCCTGGCTTGGTGGAAAGGGCGCGGTGCCCCTCTACAATCTCATGGAAGACGCAGCTACCGCGGAGATCTGCCGCACGCAGCTATGGCAATGGCTGAAGTTCGAAGCGCGTCTGGCCGACGGGCGCAGCTTCGACCTCGACTTGTTCGAGCAATGGTACGACGAGGAGGTCGGGCTGCTCGCCGAGGTGCCCAACATCGGCGAGGCCGCGCAGCTGTTCCACAACATGATCGTCTCTGACGACCTCGTCGAGTTCCTCACGCTCCCGGCCTACGAGTTGCTGGACTAGGCTACGCTTATTGAAGCGAGGTTAGCTGCATCCGGCTCTGGGGATCGAGATAGCTGATCATGATCGGCACGGGGCGGGGCAGTAACACGTTGTCCTCGGGCACGGATGCTACCGGCGGATCCTTGCCGAGAAGCCAACGCGCGAGCCTCTGCGCATCCTCCAAACGCACGCAGCCATGACTCAGGGCGCGCATGTCTGCCGAAAAGAGTTCTTTCTTCGGGGTGTCGTGCAGATAGATGCCGTCGCCGTTGGGCAATTCGAATTTGAAATGCCCAAGGGAATTCGCGGGGCCTGGCCGCTGGCGAATGAAGACTCGCGTTTGGCCGGCCGCAACCGCTTTCCAGTCCACGCTGTCCGGCGAAATCACCTGGGCCCCTGGCCCCCATTCGGTGACGACTTCATACCCCTGCTGGATCAGGTAGGCTTTGCCGTCCTTGAGCACGCGTGGTGCAATTAGCGTCCTCGTGAGGTCGGCGCCGACGTGCCAGTACGGGTTCACCGTTGCATAGTTGATCACGCTCTTGAGGACCGGCGTCGGCGTTTCGGGCTTGCCCACGATCACCTTCATCGAGTCCTGAACGCGGCCGTCCATCATCATGTACAGGCGGGCCGAGGCGGCATCGACGAGGACATAAGGCCCGCGCACCGGGATTTGCGCGCTGGGCAACGAGTCGACGTAAAGCTGCGGAACGATCGCACCCGCAACCGGTCCAAGTGCTGGCGAGAAACTGACAAATGCGAAGGCGCCGAGCGCGATCGACGAAGTTATCGTGCCCGCGATCCAATACTTGCGTCGATCAGATGTGCCTGCGCTCATCGCTTATTGCCCCGCCAGCGCCGTACGCCAAATCGGCTTCAGAGGCGAGTCATCTCGCCCGATTACCGCGCATCGTTCCGGCATCGGAAGAAGTGGAACCCCACTTGATGCGCGCATCCAACCAGATAAAGGCCGGCGTTAGGACACTTCGGGGGTGAAGAACGTGGCCACACTAGCTCAAGCGCCATCGTCGCCGGCGGTAGGCGACGAACGATTCTTCCTGCGCGGTGCCATCGTGATGACGATCACGATCATCGCTGGCTTCTCGTTGCAATATGCGATGGGCCGGTCGACCTTTGGCGCGCCGCTTCGCGTTCACGCTCACGCCATCGTCTTCATGGGTTGGGTGGCGATCTACCTGCTGCAGAACATCTTCGTCGCAACCGACCGGATGAACCTGCACCGCCGCCTCGGCTGGATCGCCGTCGGCTGGATGGTGCCGATGATCGTCATGGGCTGCATCGTCACAGTGGCCATGTTGCGGAACGGCACCGTGCCTTTCTTCTTCCGGCCGCTGCAGTTCCTGATTTTCGACCCGCTAACCCTGTTCGCCTTTGCCGGGCTGACCATTGCCGCGGTAATCAACCGCAAGCGTACCGAATGGCACCGTCGCCTGCACTTCTGCGGCATGTCTCTGCTGCTTGGCCCGGCGTTTGGACGCTTGCTGCCCATGCCGCTGCTGCAGCCCTGGGCATGGGAGGCGGCGTTCGCGGCGACCATGCTGTTCCCGATCGCCGGCGTCATCGCTGACCTCAGGCGGAGCGGTCGCGCCCATCCGGCCTGGTTTTATGGCATCGCCTCCATGATCGGCGCTTTCGTCCTAATCGAGGCGATCACCTACAGCCCTGTCGGAACAGGCATCTATGATTTGGTCACCGCCGGGTCACCTGGCGCATCGATCGATCCGCTCGCCTTCGGGACACCCCGGTCAGGTCCCGTCACCGGTCGCTGATAAAAAGGAAAGGGCGCCGCGGATTGCTCCGGGCGCCCTTTGCCTTGTCTCCGTGATGAAAGCTTAGGCCGCCTTCTTCTCCAGCGCGCTCTTCGCTTGCGCGATGATGGCGCTGAACGCCTCCGCTTCGTGCATCGCAATGTCCGCGAGAACCTTGCGGTCGAGCGTGACGCCGGCAAGGTTCAGCGCGTGAATGAACTGGCCGTAGGTCAGTCCTTCGGCGCGAACCGCGGCGTTGATGCGCTGGATCCACAGGGCGCGGAAGCTCCGCTTCTTCACCTTGCGATCGCGATAGGCGTACTGCCCGGCCTTCTCGACGGCCTGACGGGCGACGCGGATCGTGTTCTTGCGACGGCCGTAATAGCCCTTCGCCTGTTCCAGGAGCCGTTTGTGCTTGGCGCGGGTGGTTACACCCCGTTTGACGCGTGCCATGTCTTATCCGCTCCTTACTTGAGGCCGTACGGGGCCCAGGCCTTCACGCGCGCCGTGTCGGCGTCTGCGAGAATTTCCGTGCCGCGGTTCTGGCGGATATACTTGGCGTTGTGGCTGATCAGCCGGTGGCGCTTGCCAGCGACGCCGTGCTTGATCTTGCCGGTGGCGGTGAGCTTGAAGCGCTTTTTGACGCCGCTCTTCGTCTTCAGCTTGGGCATTTTCGTCTCCTTTGTGCGTCCCGAAGGACGCGACGTTATCCGATCGCCACGGCATGCCTTTTGGCCGGGCCATTGGTTTTCCAATGATCTGGAAAGCGGGCGCCTATAGAGAGCGATGCTCGCTAAGGCAACCTACCAGGCGTGCCGCGAACCGTCTCTTTTGAAGAATCCGCCGCTATCGTCTGGGCCGAGCCGTTCGATCAGCGCGCGCATTTCAGAGACGCTTTGCTCTGGCGGCGTCGGCGCATTGGCGCCTCCCATCCGCGTCTTCACCCAGCCGGGATCGAGGACAGCGGTGACAACGCCAGGGCGCTGGGCTTCTACGGAGAGCGCATGCCACGCCATGTTAAGCGCCGCCTTTGAGCTTCGATAAGGCGCGTAGCCGCCGGAGCTTTCACCGATGCTGCCCATGCCGCTGGTCAGCGCCATCAGCTTCCCTTTCGCGTCCGCAACTTGCCGAAGCACCGATTTCGCTAGCAGGTATGGAGCGACCGTGTTGGTCACCAGCATCGCTGCCCAAGCTCTTCCGTCTTCGGCAGTCTGAGCCTGCTCCGGCTTCCAGGTCCCCGCGTTGGCAATCAGCAGGTCGAGGCGGTCGATGCGCGAGCCGAGCGCGACGACCGCGTCGAGGTTCTGCATATCGAGCTGCTCGATCCGGGCGGCGACCTGGTCGAGCTCCGGGCTGGCTTGCCGGGCGGTGGCAATGACTTCCCAGCCGTCGGCGGCATATTGGCGCGCGAACTCGAGACCGATGCCACGGTTCGCGCCGGTGATGAGGACTGTGGGCATGGGCACTCAACGCGTGCCTGCTGAGAAGTTCCTCAGTCGAACAGGCTGGAGACCGAGCTTTCGTCCGCAATCCGCCGCACGGCCTCGCCGAGCAAGGGCGCGACGCTCAGGCGGCGGATCTTGCTGCCCTTGGGATCGGCTTCGCCGGTCCAGATCGTGTCGGTGACCACCAACTCGCTGAGCTCGGACTTGGCCACGCGGGCCGCGGCGCCGCCGGAAAGCACGCCGTGCGTGCAATAAGCGAATACCTCCGTCGCGCCCTGTTGCTTCAGCGCGGCCGCGGCGTTGCAAAGCGTGCCCGCCGAATCGACGATGTCGTCGATCAGCACGCAGGTGCGGCCTTCGACGTCACCGATGATATTCATGACTTCGGATTCGCCCGCCCGCTCGCGGCGCTTGTCCACGATGGCCAGCGGCGCGTTGTCGAGCCGCTTAGCGAGCCCGCGCGCGCGCACAACGCCGCCGACGTCCGGCGACACGACGAGTAGATTGCGGTTGGCCATCCGCGCCTGGATGTCGGTCGCGATGACGGGTGAAGCGAAAAGGTTATCGGTTGGGATGTCGAAGAAGCCCTGGATCTGACCCGCGTGCAGGTCGATCGAAAGGACGCGGTTCGCCCCCGCAGTCGTGATCAAATTCGCGACCAGCTTGGCCGATATCGGTGTCCGCGGCCCGGGCTTCCGGTCCTGCCGGGCATAGCCGAAATAAGGCACGACCGCCGTGATCCGCTTCGCAGACGCGCGCCGGAGCGCGTCGATGCAGATCAGCAGCTCCATCAGATTGTCGTTGGCCGGGTAGCTCGTGGACTGGATCACAAATACGTCTTCGCCGCGGACGTTCTCGTTGATCTCGACGAACACTTCCTCATCGGCGAACCGTCGCACGCTGGCGTCGGTCAGCGGCACCTCAAGATAGTCTGAAATGGACCGGGCCAGCGGTAGGTTGCTGTTCCCTGCAAGCAATTTCATGCGCGTGTTCCCCGAGGCGAGACTCGGCTTTAGCGAGCCCATTCGTTCTCGCAAAGGTTGCCCCGGCCCGCACCGTCGCTAAATCGCCTGCATGACCGATCGTTTGCGTATCGCCTTTGCCCAGATGAACCAACGTGTGGGGGATCTGGAGGGCAACGCGGCGGCGATGCTCGAGATGCGTCGAAGGGCGAAAGGGGCGGACCTGCTGCTTTGCCCGGAGCTGCAGGTGATCGGCTATCCGCCAGAGGATCTAGTGCTGAAGCCGGAATTCGTCCGGCGGACGCATGATTGCACCGACCAGCTAGTGGCGGCGACCGTCGAACCAGGACCCGCGATGTTGATTGGCACGATCGTCAACGAGGGCGGCTCTATATACAACGCGGTGGTGCTGGCCGACGGCGGTAAGGTGCTCGGCCGGACGCTCAAGCGTGAGCTGCCGAATTACGGCACCTTCGACGAGAAGCGCATTTTTTCGGCGGGTCCTCTCCCGGAACCCTTCGACTTCAAGGGCGTGAAGATAGGCGTGCCGATCTGCGAGGACATCTGGCAAGAGGTGGTCTGCGCGCACCTCGCGGAGGCTGGTGCCGAGATACTGCTGGTCCCGAACGGCAGCCCGTACGAGCTCGACAAGGACGACAAGCGCTATCAGCTGGTTCGCAGCCGCGCGCTGCAAACCGGCCTGCCGATCGCCTACATCAATCGAGTCGGCGGTCAGGACGAACTGGCGTTCGATGGGTCGTCCTTCATCGTCCATCCCGATGGCGAGCGTGTCGTGCAGATGCCCGACTGGGATGAAGCCCTGCTGATCACTGACTGGGTGCGCACCACCGACGGCTGGCGCTGTGAGACCCGCAGCGAGCATCAGCTCGATGCCTTTCCCGCCGATGTCTACCAAGCGATGGTCGTCGCCCTGCGCGACTATGTGGGGCGCAATGGCTTCCCCGGTGTGATCCTCGGTCTCTCCGGCGGCATCGACAGCGCGCTGTCGGCGGCAGTCGCGGTCGACGCGCTCGGAACCGACAAGGTGTGGGGCGTAATGCTTCCCTCAAAGTACACTAGCGACGAAAGTCTGGAGGACGCGCAGGAGTGCGCGCGCCTGCTAGGATGCCGTCATGACGTCATTCCCATCGTGCCCGGCGTCGATGCGCTCAACCAGATGCTTCCGGATCTCAAGGGCTTGGCAGCGGAGAACGTTCAGGCGCGGCTACGCATGGTGACGCTGATGGCGCTTTCGAACGCGCAGGGGCAGATGCTGCTGACCACCGGCAACAAGAGCGAGATGTCAGTCGGCTACGCCACCCTCTATGGCGACATGGCAGGCGGCTATTCGGTGCTGAAGGACGCCTACAAGACGACCGTTTTCGCCCTCTCGCGCTGGCGGAACGAGCACAAGCCGGAAGGTGCCCTTGGCCCCGACGGTCCGGTCATGCCGGAGCGAGTCATCACGAAACCGCCGACGGCCGAGCTCCGCCCCGGCCAGAAAGACGAAGACAGCCTGCCGCCTTACTCGGTGCTCGATCGCATCCTCGACGGCCTTGTCGATAGGGAGCTCTCGGTGAAGGAGGTCGCCGACGCGACCGGTGAGGACGCCGCTCTCGTCGCCAGTATCGAAACGATGATGTTGAGGGCCGAGTATAAGCGCCGCCAGGCGCCGCCAGGCGTAAAGATCGGAAACCGCAATTTCGGCCGAGACCGCCGCTACCCGATCAGCAACTTCTTCCACACCGGGCCGAGCGCGAAGGCGTCGCAATGACTGTCGTCACCCGCTTCGCCCCGTCGCCGACCGGTCGGCTTCACGTCGGGAACATCCGAACAGCGCTTCACAATTTCCTGTTCGCGCGAAAGCATGGCGGCTGCTTCATTCTGCGCATCGACGACACCGACCGGGAGCGGTCGACCGCCGAATTCGACCAGGCGGTCCGGGACGACCTTCAGTGGATGGGCCTCGATCCTGACCAGCTCGTCCGTCAGTCGGAGCGGTTCGATCTCTACGAGCGCGAGTTCGAGCGGCTGAAGTCTGCGGGCCGCGTCTACGCCTGCTACGAGACGACGGAAGAGCTCGACCTTCGGCGCAAGGTGCTGCTCGGGCGTGGCCTCCCGCCGGTCTACGAACGCAAGCCGGCCGACGCGCCGGTGCCTGAAGGGCGGGCGCCGCACTGGCGCTTCCGGCTCGATCATGAGGTGCCGATCGTCTGGCACGACCTCATTCGGGGTGAGCAACGGTTCGATCCCAAGTTGCTCAGCGATCCGGTCGTCCGGCGCGAAGACGGCAGCTGGCTCTATTTGTTGCCGAGCGTCATCGACGACGTCGACCTCGGCATCACGCACGTCGTGCGCGGCGAGGACCATGTCTCGAACAGCGCTGCGCAGATCCAGATGTTCGAAGCACTCGGCGCGAGCCCGCCAGAGTTCGCGCACGAGGCCTTGCTTGTTGCGGCCGAGGGCAAATTGTCGAAGCGGCTTGGGTCATATGGTGCCGAACATCTTCGGGCCGAGGGCGTAGAGCCGATGGCGATGCTCTCCGTGCTCGCCCGCATTGGCACGTCGCAGCCGGTTGAGCCGGTCGCCAGTCTCGACGCGCTTGCCGACAGCTTCGACTTCGCAACCTTCGGCCGCGCGCCTGCGCACTTCGACCCGCATGAGGTCGAACTCGTCAATGCGCGACTTCTGCACCAGCTCGACTATTCCGATGTCGCCGATCGGCTCCCCGAAGATGCCACGGAGGGGGACTGGCTGCTCCTGCGCCCGAATCTGCAAAAGTTGTCGGACTTCGACGAGTGGTTTGCCGTGCTTCACGGGGAAGTCGATCCGGCGGTGCTCAGCCACGAGGAGCGTCTCTTCATCCGCGACGCAGCGGCCGCGGCCGAAAAGCTGGACTGGGACGCCAACACTTGGCGGACCCTGACCGGCGAGCTGAAACAGTCGAGCGGGCGCAAAGGTCGCGACCTGTTTCACCCCTTGCGCCTTGCGCTCACCGGACGCGACAGCGGGCCGGAGATGGCCGGCTTGCTCGAAACGATGGGCAAGGACCGCGCGCTCCGTCGCCTCGAAGCCGCTGCCAAACGCTGATTCTGCCCCCACGCGCCGCATCAACAAGCCTCTTGCGGAACAAATGTAATGATGTAACATTCCTTACATCAGAGTCGCGTGAAGGAGGGTTGTATGCTCGCTTACGCCGCCGGCAGCAGGCGCATCGCCGCCCGCAGCTCCAACCCCAATCTCATGTTGATTGTGATCGGTGCGCACGTTGCCGCCGTCGCCATCCTGATGAGCGCCAAGATGGACCTGCCGATCCGACCCACCTTTCACGGAACCGATCTCATTTTCGTGCCGATAGAGAACGATCCTCCTCCAATCGATATCAAGCCGCAGGTGCCGCAACCGCCGCGGACAACGCTGTCCGTAATTTACAGGCCTCCGACCCAAGTCGATCTGGTCACGACGATAGGCCGGCAGGCCGAGACAGGGTCGGACCCCATCGACCTCGGGACGCTTGGTGGCACGGGAACCACCGTGATCCCGCACATCGATCCTATCATCCCGCCGAACTCGGTTCGCTCTGCCGCGCGCCTCTTGACGTCAGGTGCAGAGCTGAAGCCGCCCTATCCGCCAATGAAGCTTCTCAACGAGGAGGAAGGCGCGGTCACGGTCAAGCTGACGATCGACGACAACGGCCACGTCGTCGCCGTCGATCCAGTCGGGCGTGCCGATCCCGCTTTCCTTGCCTCGGCGCGCAAGCATGTGATGGCGCACTGGCGGTTCAAGCCGGCGAGCGAAGACGGACACGCGATTGCCTCGACCACCGTCGTGACGCTCCGCTTCGAGCTCAACGGCTAGTTTTAGTCCAGGGCTGGCGCCGGCCCCCCGCCAGCCCTATTTTCGTGAACGATGTCCTGGTTTCCCCGTCCGTCCGGCCCACGCGCCGCCTTTGCCGACCTTGCCGCCTTCCTGCGTCACCGCAGCCGGGAGCAGGTGATCGGCGGCATGCTCGCAGTCCTGGTGACGACGATCATCGTCATCGAGTTCGTGCTCGATGCGAAGATGGGCACGGCGCCGCCGCCGCAAGTCGTCTACGTCGAGCTTTTCCCGTCGAACCGCACGGACGCGCAGATCATCGCTGACCAGAAGAAGGACGCGGCGAAAAAGCGCGCCGCCGAGCTCGAGAAGCAACGGCAATACCAGAAGCTCGAGAAACAGCTCGGGATGTGAGCGCCGACAAGCGCTTCATGGCCGAAGCGCTGGCGCTCGCCGAAGCCGCGCGCGGGCAGAGCGCGCCCAATCCCAACGTCGGTTGCGTGATCGTATCGACAAACGGCCGCATCGTGGGGCGCGGCTCTACCGCCTCAGGCGGCAGGCCGCATGCTGAGGCTATCGCGCTTCAGCAGGCAGGCAAGAAGGCGGCCGGCTCGACGGTTTATGTGACGCTCGAACCCTGTGCGCACCAAAGCCCGCGCGGGCCGGCGTGCGCGGAGCTCCTGCGGGCAGCCAAGCCCGAACGTATTGTCATCGCGCTTAAGGACCCCGACCCGCGCACCAGCGGCAAAGGCATCAAGCGGCTACGTGCAGCAGGTATCGAAGTTCAACTTGGCCTTGACCGTGACGCGGCAAGACGCTCCCTCGCTGGTTGGCTGACGCGATCGAAGCTTGGCCGCCCCCGCGTGACGCTCAAGCTGGCGCTGTCGATCGACGGAAAGATCGCGCTGCCGTCAGGGGAGAGCAAATGGATCACCGGGGAGGATGCCCGGCGCCACGTCCATTTGGAACGCGCGCACTCGGACATGATCCTCGTCGGGCGCGGGACCTACCTGGCCGATCAGCCGCGGCTCGACGTGAGGCTCCCCGGTCTTGAGGAGCGCTCGCCTCGGCGCGCGCTCCTCACTCATGGAGAAGCGGTCGATGGCTGGGAAATCCTTACTGATCCGCAAGATGTATATCGACTTCATGACGTCAACGAGCTGCTGGTCGAGGGCGGGTCGGCGACCGCGACGGCGTTTCTGGCCGAAGATTTGGTTGACCGCATTCTCATCTATCGCGCGCCGATCATCGTCGGCGAAGGCAAGTCATCGTTCGGCTATGTCGGCCTCGACGCGATCGGCGACGCGCATGGCCGCTGGCGGTTTGTCGACGACCACCATCTCGGCGTCGACCGCCTCGAAGTTTACGAGCGGGTCCGCGAAGGCTAGGCGCGGCGCATGTTCACCGGGATCGTCACCGACGTCGGCACCGTCCGAAAGGCCGAGCAGCGCGGCGACCTGCGGCTGGAGATTGAGACCGGTTATGATCTTGGAACGGTCGATCTGGGCGCCTCGATCGCCTGTTCTGGTGTCTGCCTGACGGTCGTCGATAAGGGCGAGGACTGGTTCGCGGTCGACGTTTCGGGGGAAACCTTGTCGCGGACCGCCAAGGACATATGGCGCGAAGGCGCGAAGCTGAATCTGGAGCGATCTCTACGCCTTGGCGATGAACTGGGCGGACACATTGTCACCGGGCACGTCGATGCGGTTGCTGAGGTCGTTGACGTCTGTCCCGAGGGCGACTCGGTAAAGGTCGGCATCTCGGTGCCTCGCCAACTCGGTCCGATGATTGCGGCGAAAGGGTCGATTTCGATCGACGGTGTGTCACTGACCGTCAACGAGGTTCGCGATGCGGAGGACGGAGGCACGCATTTCTCGGTGAACATCATTCCCCATACGGCGCAGCAGACGACGCTCGCTCGGTTGGCCGTGGGGCGACAGCTTAATGTCGAGATTGACGTGCTTGCCCGCTACATTGACCGGATGCTGTCCGCTCGCGCACAGTAGGAACACATTTGTTCCTCCTTTCGATCACATCATAATGTGATATGGAGTGCTTATGAGCACCAATCTGATCGAGCAGCTCGAAGCGATCATCGCCACGGGCGAAGTCAGCCGCGCCGGCCTCGCCCGCGCCGCCGGCCTTCATCCCAATAGCCTGCGCAAGGTCGGGCAGGCAGACTGGAATCCGACGGCCGATACGCTGACGCGGCTCGAAAAGCTGATCCAGCGCGGGAACACCGAAGTTCTGGTCGGTACCGAGGCGATTATCGATGAGGCCCGCAACGGCCGCATGTTTATCCTCGTCGACGACGAAGGCCGCGAGAATGAGGGCGACCTTGTCATCCCCGCGCAGATGGCGACGCCCGACGCCGTCAACTTCATGGCACGCCACGGGCGCGGGCTTATCTGCCTCGCCCTTACCAAAGATCGCGCCGATCAACTTGGCCTGGAGCCGATGACGCGCACCAACCGTAGCCGCAACGAGACGGCCTTCACCGTTTCGATCGAGGCGCGCGAGGGCATCTCCACCGGCATCAGCGCCGCCGACCGCGCCCGCACCATCGCCGTCGCCATCGATGCAGCGCATGGGCCGGACGCCATCGTTTCCCCCGGCCACGTGTTCCCGCTCGTCGCCAAGCCCGGCGGCGTGCTGGTTCGTGCCGGGCACACTGAGGCAGCGGTCGATGTGTCGCGCCTGGCCGGCCTCAATTCCAGCGGCGTGATTTGCGAGATCATGCGCGAGGATGGGACTATGGCCCGCCTCGAAGACCTGATGGAATTCGCGCGGACGCACCGCCTCAAGATCGGCACGATCCGCGACCTCATCGCCTACCGCCTCAAGAAGGATCATCTCGTCGAGCGCGTCTCGACGGCCAATTTCAAGGCGAGCAGCGGCGCCGAATGGCAGGCGCAGGTCTTCCGCGACAAGTCGAGCGGCGAAGAGCAACTCGCCCTCGTTCACGGCGCGATCGATTCCTCGCAGCCGGTGATGGTGCGCATGCACAGCCTCGACCTCTTCTCCGACGTGCTCGAAGAGGCAACGCCGCGTTCGGGACTGCTTCAGGCGGCGATGCGCATGATTGAAGAGGAAGGCTCGGGCGTGCTCGTTACCCTCCACGCTGCGGCACCCGGATCGCTGTCGCGCTCCATTGACCTTCGCGCCGGCAAACCCGCCGAAGCGGGAGACGCGGTTCGCGGTTACGGCACGGGGGCGCAGATCCTTGCCGCGCTCGGTGTTCACGACATGATCCTGCTGACCAACACACACCATTCGCCGATCGCGCTTGGCGGCTACGGTCTGGCCATCGTCGAGGAACGTCGCATCAAGGCGGCCGCGTAGATGTCGACGATCCTGATCGCTGAGGCGCGCTTCTACCCGCACCTGAACGACATGCTGCTTGAGGGCGCTCGCGCAGCCATCGAAGCCGCGGGCCACAAGCATGAGACGCTAACGGTCCCCGGTGCGCTCGAACTCCCCGGCGCAATCGCGCTTGCGGCTCGCAGTGGCCGCTTCTGCGCTTTTGTCGCGCTCGGCGTCGTGATCCGGGGCGAGACCTATCATTTTGAGGCCGTCTCGAACGAAAGCGCACGCGGTCTGATGGACCTGACGCTGCAGGGCTTCGCAATCGGCAACGGCATCCTCACCGTCGAGAACGAAGAGCAGGCCCGGGTGCGCGCCGATCCGCGGCTCGGTAACAAGGGCGGCGGCGCCGCGGAGGCCGCCCTGTCGCTCTTCCAGCTTCGCGAGAAATACGCGCCTTAATTCAGTGGGAGCAGGACTTCGTTGCGCCGTAACGGCGGCGGAATCATCGGCGAGTTGTAGAAGGCATATTCAGGCGTCGTCGCGGTATGATGTCCACGTCGCGCAAGCCAGCCACGCAACCGGTGCTCGGCGTCGTCGAGCTTCTCGTTGCTGGCCACGCCCGAGAATTTGACGGCGGCAATTTTCCGCGGCCCCACTTCAACGAGCGACACGTCTTCCGGGGGCTCGGGCAGGTCGGCCTTCGTGCGGCCTTCCGGCATGACGAAGCGAACGCGCCACGCTCCTTCGAGGCCGTCATCGAAAACGGGCGGCTCACTTGCCATCGGATCGCCGCCGTCCTGCACGACGGGCACCGTCATCGGCAGCTCCTCGCCATCGCGCGACTTGGCGAAAATATAGTCAGCGAGGATCCGGAAACCTTGGTTCAACGCGTCCTTCCGCGGACCTTGAACGACAGTTTCGGCCACGACGATGTCCGGATAAGCCCGGAGCTCAAACTCGCCGTCGCTTTCAAGCGTCCGATATTCGGGGCCCGGCGTCGCCTTCTCCCGAAAATAATAGATCAACGCGCCGCCAAGTGCCGCCACTCCGACAGCCGCGCCCGCAATTGCACTCTTCCGCATATCTCGCCTCCGGCGATCAAACCGGCGACCTAACAGGCTGTTCCCACGCCACGCTCGACTCGGCGGGCCCGTCCGCTAAGGCGCCGAGGTGACCGAACCCGACCGGCATCGTTTCGCCTTTCTTGCCGTCCTTGTCGGCAGCAGCGCACTCGCGTTCGGGCCTTGGCTCGTCCGCTTGTCGGAGGTTGGACCGGTGGCAGCCGGCTTCTGGCGCCTGGCGCTGGCGTTGCCCTTCCTCTTCGTCATCGCAGCGGTGACCGGGCAAGCCGTCCACTGGCCGGGACGAAAACTCGCGGTTCTTGTCGCCTTCGCTGCCTTCTTCTTTGCAGCCGACCTCGCCGCCTGGCACGCGGGCATCCACATGACGAAGCTCGGCAACGCGACCTTGTTCGGCAATGTGTCCAGCTTCGCCTTTGCAGCCTGGGGCCTGTGGCTGGCGCGCCGGATGCCGTCGCCGCTGCAAGCCGGCGCGCTCGGCCTCGCCGCACTGGGAGCAGCCTTGCTGATGGGAAGCAGCTTCGAGCTCTCCCCGCGCAATTTTGCCGGCGACCTGCTGTGTCTGTTCGCCGGCATTCTCTATGCGGGCTATCTCATCGCCGTTCAGCAGGGCCGTGGCTCACTGAAGCCGATGCCCTTGTTGTTTCTGTCCAGCCTCTTCGGCGCCGCGATGCTTCTTCCCGTCTCTTTGCTGCTCGGCGAACAGATCATTCCGCACGACTGGACCTACGTTTTCCTACTCGCGCTCGGCAGCCAGGTCCTCGGACAGGGGCTGCTCGTTTACGGAATCGGGCACGTACCGCCGCTCGCCGTCGGGCTCGTGTTGCTTACGCAGCCCGCGATCTCGGCGTTGGTCGGATGGTTCGCTTATGGCGAGAAGCTCCGCCCGCTCGACTGGGTCGGGGCGTTTGCGATCGGCGCGGCCTTGGTGCTCGTGCGTTTGCCGGAGCGGGGGTTGCGAACGCTGGAAGAGCAGCCCAGTTGAGCGCCATGGACAGCCCAAGCCCTCTAGAGAAACTGCGCCGCCAGCTCGCACTCGCGGTCGGTGAAAATGCCGTGTTCGACGGCTGGACGCAGGCCGCTGTCGACTCGGCTGCGCGGCAGCTAGGGATCGATCCGGTTCAGGCGCGCCTCGCGGTGCCAAAGGGCCACGCCGAGATGATCGACCTCTACATCCAGGAGGTCGATCGCGCGCTCGAAGCCTGGTTCACGCCCAAGCGTCTCGCCGGAATGAAAATTCGCGAAAAGATCCGTTCGCTTATCTGGCACCGGCTGGAAATCCAGGGACCGGCCCGCGAAGCGTTGCGGCGCGCGCTTGCCATCCTCGCCATGCCGCAGAACCTGCCGCTCGGCCTGCGCATCGGTTGGCGCACCGCCGACACCATGTGGCGCATCGCCGGCGACACCAGCACCGATTTCAACCACTACACGAAGCGGATGACGCTCGGTGCCGTCTATGCCTCGACATTGCTGGTCTGGCTCGACGACCAGACGGAAGGATGGACTGACACCGCCGCCTTTCTCGACCGGCGCATCGACGATGTGATGAAGATTGAGAAGATGAAGGCCGAATGGCGCGGTTCTTCCGAGCAGCGACTGAGCCTCTCGCGGTTCCTCGGCAGGCTGCGCTACCCGCCTAGGTAGAGTTACGCATGCTGCGCCTGCGCAAAAAATGCCACGGTGACTGGAATCGCTAGGCAGTTAATGATAATCAGTCGCAAGAATGAACGCGCCATTTCAGCCTGAGATGATCAGCCTCGACCAACTGAAGGTTGGGACCAAAGCGCGCGTCGCCTCGATTGAGTGGGAACGGCTGGAGGAAGGCGAAGCTTGCCGCCTTCAGAATTTCGGCTTCGATGAAGGCGTCGCGGTTGAGCCAATGCATCTCGGCCCGTTCGGCCGCGACCCGATTGCGATTCGCGTCGGGCGCATGACAGTCGCGATCCGGCGAAAGCACGCCGTCGCCATCCGCGTCGTCCCGCTCGGCAGGTGAACCCGCTTCCACTCGTTGCTGTCGCCGGCAATCCCAATGCCGGCAAGAGCGCGCTGTTCAACGCGCTCACCGGTGCGCGCCAAAAGGTCGGAAATTATCCCGGCGTCACCGTCGAGCGGAAATCCGGTCGTCTCACGCTTGCGGATGGTCGCCCCGTGGAGATGGTCGACCTTCCCGGGTCGTACAGCCTTGATCCTGCAAGCCCCGACGAAGCGGTCACCCGTGACGTTCTTCTGGGAAGGCAAAAAGGTGAGCGCCAGCCGGACGCTCTGGTCATCGTCCTCGACGCGTCCAATCTCGACAACCACCTCCGGTTCGCTCTCCAACTGCTCGAGCTTGGGCTGCCGACCATCGTTGCGCTCAACATGGTCGACCTCGCCCGGCGCGACGGACTCGAACTGGATCCACAGCGCTTGTCGGCTGAACTGGGCGTTCCCGTAATTGAGACCGTTGCCGTGCGGCGCCGCGGCATTGCCGAGCTGCAGATGGCGCTGGACGATATGCTTTCCGCGCCGTTCTGCGGCGTGCAGCCACCGGCAAAGAGTGACCTGATCCACCTGCAGCGCCGCGCCCGCGAAATCGCCACGGCTGCGGTGGTTAGTGAAACACCTGTCCGCCGCTGGACGCATCGTCTCGACGCCGTGCTCCTCCATCCGATAGCGGGCCCCGTCATCCTCGCGCTCATCATGTTCGTCATGTTCCAGGCCGTGTTCGCCTGGAGTCAGACGCCGGTGTCGTGGATCGAGGACGCTGTGAGCTGGCTGTCGGTGCAAGCGACCGCCGTGCTCCCGGGCGGCCTGCTACGATCATTGGTTGTCGACGGCGCGATCGCCGGCGTCGGCGCGGTGGTGACGTTCCTGCCGCAGATCCTCATCCTGTTCCTGTTCATCCTCCTTCTCGAAGGCACCGGGTACATGGTCCGCGCCGCCTTCCTGATGGACAAGCTGATGCATGGCGTCGGCCTCTCCGGGCGCGCCTTCATTCCGCTTCTGTCGAGCTTCGCCTGCGCCGTTCCCGGCATCATGGCGACCCGCACCATCGACGATCCCAAGGACCGCTTGACCACGATCCTTGTGGCGCCGCTGATGACCTGCTCGGCGCGGCTGCCGGTCTACACGCTGATCATCGCGGCCTTCATCCCGAACACCCGCGTGGCCTGGGGTGTCGGGCTGCAGGGGCTGGTGATGTTTGGCCTCTACATCGCCGGGATCGCCGGGGCGCTGATCGCCGCGCTCGTGCTCCGCCGCGGCGTCCTCAAGGGCAGCGGCAGCGGCTTCATGATGGAGCTTCCGAAATATCAGTGGCCGCCGCTCAAGGACGTGCTGATCGGCCTGCTCACCCGTGCGCAAATCTTCCTCAAGCGGGCCGGAACGATCATCCTCGGCACCACCATCATCCTGTGGGCGCTTGCCAGCATCCCGCAGGCGGGACCCGGCCAAAGGCAGAGCGATGTCTCGATCGCCGGTAAGATCGGCGCGGGCATTGAAGTGCTGGTGAAGCCCATCGGCTTCAACCGCGACATCAGCATGGCGCTGCTTCCCGCGATGGCGGCGCGCGAGGTGGCGGTGAGCTCGATTGCGACCGTCTATTCGATAGACTCGGCCGACGACGGCGCCGGCGCGCAGAAGCTCGAGCAGCGTCTCCAGCATCGCTGGTCGCTGGCCACTGCGCTCGCCTTCCTCGCCTGGTTCGTTTTCGCGCCCCAGTGCATCTCCACGATCGCCGTCACTCGCCGGGAGACTAACGGATGGAAGTGGCCGATCTTCATGGTCTCGTACCTTTTTGTCCTTGCTTATTGCGCAGCTGGACTGACCTACTGGACGGCGGTCGCGCTGGGTCTATAGCTGTCCCTCAAGCAAGGGAGAGACTGAGATGGCGGGCGTGAACAAGGTGATCCTGGTCGGCAATCTGGGAGCGGATCCGGAATCGCGTTCGCTCAACAACGGCGGCGAGGTCGTGAACATGCGAATCGCCACGTCCGAAAGCTGGAAGGACCGCGACGGCAACCGCCAGGAACGGACCGAATGGCACAATGTCGTGATCTTCAACGAAAACCTTGGGCGGGTCGCGAAGAGCTACTTGCGCAAAGGGTCGAAGGTCTATCTCGAAGGCCAGCTGCAGACGCGGAAGTGGCAGGACCAATCGGGCAACGACAAGTACACGACCGAGATCGTCCTTCAGCGCTTCCGCGGTGAACTCGTCCTACTCGACAGCCGTGACGGCGGCGGTGGTGGCGGTGGCCGCGGCGCGTTCAGCGAAGACTTTGGTGGCGGCGACGATTTCGGGGGCGGCGCACCGCCGAGGCAGCAGTCGCGGCCGCAGCCGGCGGCGTTCGACACCGACCTGGACGACGACGTCCCGTTCTAAGTCTCGTTGCTGTCGGTCCGCTTGAGCGCAGCGAGTGCCGCGAACGGGCCTGCCTCGGTCTCATTCATAACGCCCGCTTCCTTGAGCGCCGCCTCGGCGCCCGCGCTGCGCGGGTAGGGATCGAGACTAAGCGCGAGCGTATCGCCGACGGCCGTGCCGAGATCGATCATCGCTCCATCGTAGAAGACAACGTCGCAGTCGGACGCGCCAAGCTCGATCTCCTCGTCCGGGCTGCCAACCACGGGCTCCCGCGTGAAGATCAGGTCGAACGGCTCGTCCACGGCGGCTGGGACCGGGTCGCCGGTTACGACGCAAGCCTGCTCCAACGAGGCCATCAGACGGCCCGACGCGCGAACTGCTTCGCCCTGCCGCGTCAGCGTCACGTGCGCTTCCAGCCGATCAATGCCGCCAAGGCCAAGCCGCTGCGCGATGGCGTGACGCTCGGCGTCGTCGGCGATCAGCTCGAGCCGCTCACCGTCCCGGATCTGATCGAGGCGTAGCTGATGGGCGAAGCCGTCCGTCATTGAAGCTTGCCCTCCTCGAGTGCCTTGAGATCGGCCCCTCGGAGGCCGGCCCACAACGTTCGTAGCGCGTTTTCTGAGTGACGGATCGCCTCGGCGGACGGATTATCTCTGTAGAGGCTCGAGCGAGTCGCCTCACACCAATCAGCTTGGCCGACCGTCTCGCGCCACAACGCCGTGCGACGAGCAAGCGAACCCACGAGCTTCCGCACCGTCTTGCCCAATGTCGGATCGCCGAGCCCCAGCTCGCGATGCTCTGCTTCCATCACCTCGATGAAGCGCTCGGTCAGTGCAACCGACGCCGAGTTGCCCGCCTCATCGAATTGCTCCAGCCTCAGCAGAACGAGCGCGGTGATCGTGCTCAGCACGGCGAATCGCCCGTCGAGCGTGTCGGGCAAGCCGCCTTCGACATACCAATGCGGTTGGCGCGTCCGCGCGGTGATCGCGTCGAACAGTGCGGGGCCGGCGGCATTCTCGGCCGTTAATCTGCGGAACAGGGAGCCGAGCATAGGTCCTTCTTTGGGCGCTAAAGCTTGCGCCCTTGCTTGTCGCCAGCATATTGAGGCCGGCGAGCGGCGAGGCAAGCCCGGCTCACGGATTCGCGCACATAGGCGCGTCCTCATGGAGAGGTCTTACGGAATGAAGGTTGTTGTTCGGACAGTTTTGATCGCGGCTGCGCTGCCGGCGCTTCTCGCGGGCTGCGCCACCAACCAGGTTCACAAAGGGACCGTCATCGACCGTCGGCTGGTCGGCGCGATTCAGCCCGGCGTCGATAACAAGGATTCGGTTGAGAAGCTGCTTGGCCGGCCCAGTTTTGACGGCGCCTTCACGTCGAACGACTGGTATTATGTGTCGCGCGATACCAACCAGCTCGGCTTCGCAAATCCGCGGGTCCGCAAGACGACGGTGCTGCACGTGACCTTCGACGCGAAGGGCAATGTCACGTCGGTTAATGAAACTGGCCGCGAGCTGGTGATGAACGTCAACCCGACAAAGCGAAACACGCCGACGCTCGGTCGGCAGAAGAGCTTCTTCGAGGAGCTGTTCGGCAACATTGGTTCCGTCGGTTCGGGCGGCATCGGGGGCAGCGGCACCAAGCCCTAAGCGCACTTTCTCGCGCGCTTTGTCTTGAGCTTTGGTTTGCCGTAACGGTCTCTGCATGACCGCGACGCCCGCCGGCATGACCTATGCCGACTACCTCAAGCTCGACCCGCTTCTGTCGGCGCAGCAGCCTCTGTCGACCCTCCACGACGAAATGCTGTTCATCGTCATCCACCAGACGATGGAGCTGTGGATGAAGGAGCTTCTTCACGAGCTCCGCTTCGCCGTTTCGCTGGTGCAGGAAGATCGCTTTGCCGAAGCCTATAAGGCGATGGCGAGGATTAGCCGCATCCAGGCGGTGATGACACTGTCGTGGGACGTCCTCTCGACACTGACACCCGTCGACTATCTCAAGTTTCGCAACGTACTCGGCACCTCGTCCGGGTTCCAGTCGGCGCAGTTTCGGGAGATCGAGTTTCGGCTCGGCCTCAAGGAGCCGAACTTCATCAATCATTATGACAAGGACAGCGCTGAGCGCGCGGCACTTGAAGCGGCCTTGTCCGAGCCGAGCCTGCGCGAGGCGTCGCTCGGCGCGCTGGAACGGGCCGGCTTCGACCTGGGCGACCGCTCGGCGGAAGCGATCGCGAAGGCGTGGCTCGAGATCTACCGCGATGCCGATCGTTGGTTCGAGCTCTACGAGCTTGCGGAGAAGCTGGTGGACATCGACGACGCGCTCGCATCCTGGCGTCACAAGCACGTACTTACAGTCGAGCGGATCATCGGCAACAAGGCGGGCACGGGCGGCTCCGCTGGCGCCCCCTATCTTCGCGCGACTCTCGAAAAGCGCGTCTTCCCGGAGCTGTGGTCGCTGAGGACCGCTCTTTGAGCTTCAAGCCCCAGTGAGCTTCAAACCTCTCTTCTCGCGAAGCCTGTCGGCCGATCCCGATCGGCTGCACTTCGCAGCGCACAGCCATCACCTTTGGCCCGACGCCAGTTTCGAAGGACAGATGCAGGCGTGGAATGACGCCGCGCGCCTTGCAGACCGCAAGTGGGACAAGGTCATGGGCGAGGTTTGGCCCGAGGCGCAGGGCGAGGTCACTTCGGAACTCGGTACGGGCATGCCGGACGCCGTCGTCTTCGCGCCGAACACACACGAACTCCTGGTGCGACTTTTCGCCGCGGCGTCCGGAAGTTGGCCGATCCGCGTGCTGACCAGCGACGGGGAGTTCCACAGCGCGCGCCGCCAATTCGCCCGCTGGGAAGAGGCCGGCGCGGCGCAGATCGACCGCGTCCCGGTCGAGCCGTTCGACACTTTCTCGGACCGCTTCCTAAAGGCTGCGAAGTCAGGCGACCACGGCTTCATCTTCGTCAGCCAGGTGCTTTTCAACAGCGGCCGCATGTTTGATCGGGTCGAGGAACTTGCCGCGCTCGGTAAGCCGGATGGACCGTGGGTCGTGATCGACGGCTATCACGCCTTCATGGCGAGCGACCGGCCCTTCGGCGAACGCGCGGCGCAAACCGCATTCTACGTTGGCGGCGGATATAAATATGCGATGTCGGGCGAAGGCTGTGCCTTCCTGCACGCGCCCCCCGGCTTCGGCGAGCGCCCGCGCATTACCGGTTGGTATGCGGAGTTCGAGGATTTGACCCTTCCGCCCGGTGCCGTTGGCTACGCCAAGGATGCGATGCGCTTCATGGGCGCGACCTTCGACCCCAGCGCCCTGTACCGGTTCACCGCCGTCCGCCGCATGCTCCGCGAAAATGGACTGACGACCGACCGCATCAGCGCTTTCGTCGCAGCTTTGCAGCAGCAGCTGCTCGGCTCGATCGGGAACTCGCCGCTGTCCGGCGCCGAACTGCTGAATCCGCTCGACGGCGGTCCACACGCGCGTTTCCTCGCTTTCCGCAGCCCGAATGCGCAGCGCTGGCACGAGCAGTTGAAGGCCCGCAACGTCATCACCGATGTCCGCGGGGAAGTCCTCCGGATCGGGTTCGGCATTTATCAGGACGAGGCAGATGTGGACCGCCTCGCCGGGGTTCTGGGAGCGCTGTAGAATGCCGGAAACTGCCGCGACGCCGAACCGCAGCCGCGGGTTGCTGATGACCTTCCTCATCATCGCTTACACGCTCAACTTCATCGACCGGCAGATCGCGGGCATCCTCGCCGAGCCGATCAAGAACGACCTACACCTGACGGATAAGCAGCTCGGCCTTCTGGGCGGAACCGCGTTCGCGCTATTCTACACCGTCCTCGCCATTCCGATCGCACGCATTGCCGACCGCAGCGACCGGAGCGTCGTGCTGACCATCGGCCTTGCCTTGTGGAGCGTGGCCACGGCGGTGTGCGGCTTCGCTCAGGGTTTCGTGCAGCTGTTCGTGGCGCGCATGGCGGTGGGGGTTGGCGAGGCAGCAGGTGTCGCTCCGGCCTACTCGCTGCTTACCGACCAATACCCGATCGAACGGCGGGCGCGCGCGATGGCGCTGTTCTCGCTCGGAATCCCGCTCGGGAGCGCGCTCGGCGTCATTTTCGGCGGACTGATCGCGGCCAAGGTCGACTGGCGGATGGCGTTCATCGTGCTTGGCATCGCGGGGCTGTTATTCGCGCCGCTGTACAAGTGGGGCGTGCGCGACCCTGGCCATCGGCATCGCGAAACCGCGGCGTCTGTTGGGGAAGTGTTCGCCCTGATCTCGCGCAAGCCGACCTTCTGGCTGATGAGCTTTGCGGCAGGAATCGGCTCGCTCATTTCCTATGGCCTTGCGTTCTGGATCCCGTCGTTCATGGCGCGCAGCTTCCAGCTCGAGCTGGTCGACCGCTCGCTCATCTACGGCACCATCGTGCTCGTCGGCGGAGTCGCCGGTGTCTGGCTCGGCGGTGTCGTTGGCGACCGACTGAAGCAGGCGCGCCCGGCGGCCTATGCCCTCGTTCCGACCGTTACCTACGCGCTCTGTCTGCCGGCCTTCCTGCTGGCTTTCTCGAGCAATTCGATCGCTGCCACGGCGCTGCTGTTCATCATTCCGACCGCGCTCAGCCTCGCCTGGCTCGGCCCCGTCATCGGCGCGATCAACAGCCTAGTACCGGCGCACATGCGGGCGACGGCGTCTGCGATGTTCCTGTTCATCAACAACCTCATCGGGCTCGGCCTCGGGACCTTCGTCATCGGTACGATTTCTGATGCGCTGAAGGGGCAGTTTGGCGATGAGGCGCTGCGCTATTCGGCCATGACGACCACCTTGCTGTACGTTTTGTCTTCACTTCTAATGGGCCTCGCGGCACTGCGTCTGCCACGCGACATTGAGAAGCCAACTAGCTGAACGATAAAGAAATTTGAGGTTCAGCCTAGTGCGCTAAAGCGCCAGTTCCATCCGTTTAGGTGTTGGAACGGTCTACCGGACGAGCCGTTACTATCGTCCGGAAGGAGACATTTTATGACCAGGCTATTCCTGGCTGCGGGCGTCGCCGCCCTGGCGATTGCAAGCGCGGCTTCAGCGAAGCCGGGAGGCGGCAACGGCGGCGGCCACGGTGGCGGCGGCGGCGGTGCCCCGCAGGCTCAACAAGGCGGCGGCGGAGGCGGCGGTCACGGCCACGGTGGTGGCGGCGGTGGGCCTCAGTTCTCACGCGGCGGACGCGGCGGTGCGCCGTTCCAGATGCACGGTGGCGGTGGCGGCGGCGGGCAGCATTTTGCCCAGCCGCGTCAGGAGCGCCCGCAGATGCAGCGCTTCGCCCAGCCGCGGCAGGAGCGTCAGCAGTTCCGCGCCCAGCGCGTCGCGCAGGCGCGCAACCATGGCTTCGAGCATCAGCAGATGCGCGCCCAACGCATGGAAGTGCGCAACCGCGGCATCGAGCGCCAGCAAATGCGCGCCGAGCGCACACAGCAGGTTCGTAACGAACGTCAGCTCCGTGCGAACCGCATGCAGCAGGCGCAGAACCGCTCGTTCGAACGTCAGCAGATGCGCGCAAATCGCGTTGAGCAGGCACGGAACGGCTTCGACCAGCGCCAGCTCGATCGCCAGCAGTCATTCGCTCGCGAACAGCTCCGCGGTGACCGTATGCGGCAAGCGCAGAACTTCGACCGCAATCGTTTCCGCGTGAACGAGGACTACGCCAACCGTTATTACGGCGTCGCCAACGCGCGCGGCCTGTACGACGGCTGCCCCCCTGGCCTGGCCGCCAAGAACAACGGATGTCTGCCCCCGGGGCAGGCGGCGAAGTTCCTTGGTGCTCCGCTATCGGCGGTTGCCGGATACTCGGCGCTTAGTGCGCTGCCGTCAGGCTGGAACTATCTCTATCCAGAGACGCAGGACTATTATTACCGGTATGGCGACGGCTACCTCTATCAGGTCGACCGCAATACCAACCTGATCGACAACCTGCTGCCACTTCTTGCGGGCGGCTACATGCCCGGCACGTACCTGCCGCAGCCGTACATGGCGAGCTATGTCCCGGACTATTACGGGCTCAACTCGTTCTACCCGGACTATGGCGACACGTGTAACCGTTACGGCAACGGCGTGATCTATGAAGTCGACTGCGCCAGCGGCATGGTCGAGGACGTGATCCCGCTCTACGCCGGCGGCTATGGCGTCGGGCAGATCCTGCCAGCCTCGTACAGCTACTACAACGTTCCGTACCAGTATCGCGATATGTACTACGACACGCCCGACCACGGCTATTGGTATGCGCCCGGCGCAATCTACCAGTACGATCGCGGCAACAGCATGATCACGTCGGTGGCTGCGCTGATGTCGCCGGGCTTCGCGGTCGGTCAGTCGCTTCCCTACGGCTATGACGCGTACAACGTGCCTTATGCCTATCGGGACACGTATTACGACACGCCGACTGCCTGGTACCGTTACAACAACGGCTACATTTACCAGGTCGACCCGGTCACCCGCCTGGTGACCTCGATCGTGGCTTCGCTCCTGACCTAAAGGGCTGAGCCAAGCCGAACATTAAGGATTTGCCCGGCAGTTGGAACCCATCCGGCTGTCGGGCCATTTCGTACCTAGAACGAACAAGGAGAAACCGCGTGAAGAACCATGCGCTCGCGCTTGGGCTCGCGGCGGTCGTGATGACCGCCGGTGCCTGCACCAACAAGAACGACGACGGCAACAGCGCGAAAACCGCCCAGACGCCCAAGGCCCAGAAGGCGGCGGGGACCAAGACGATCTCGGCGGGTCTGGCACCAGGCGGCCGCTTCATGCAGATCGCCAAGGCCGCCGGTATAGATCAGACGCTCGCCGGACCCGGTCCCTATACGGTCATCGTTCCCGACGATGCGGCGTTCGGGACGGCGCCAGCCGGCACGTTCGACGTCAGCCCACAGAATCGTCCGCAGCTGACGGGCGTGCTGACGAATCTCATTCTGCCGGGCACTGTGCTCGTCGCCGATATCGATAAGGCGATCGACAACGGCAAAGGCAAGGCCCCGCTCGCAACGATGGGCGGCGGCACGATCACGGCCACGAAGGACGGCGGCAAGACTGTGCTGACCGACGCGGCCGGCCACAAGGCGACGATTACGCAGGGGGATGAGCAGTTCACCAACGGCGTCGTCCATCACGTCGATGGCGTGCTGATGCCCAGCAAGACGACGAAAGCGCCTTCGGTCGGCCAGAAAGCGGGCTGATCAGCCGCTAGATATTGCGATCGTCGCCGCTTCATCCCCAAGATGAAGCTTTGCGCATCATTCTACTTCCGCGTGGCAAACGGCTCGCTATAACCGGGCCAAAGCCATGCGGATGATGGGGTTTTGCGGCGATGAAAGCGACGATTGAGCGGGCGGTCCTGTTGAAGAGCCTTGGTCACGTCCAGTCGGTCGTGGAGCGCCGGAACACCATTCCGATCCTCTCCAACGTCCTGCTGGACGCGCGCGAGGACGGGTCGATCCGCCTGATGGCGACCGACCTCGACTTGCAGGTAGACGAAAGTGTCCCGGCGACCGTCGCGCAGCCGGGCGCGACGACGGTTTCGGCGCACACGCTTTTCGACATCGTCCGCAAGCTCCCCGATGGAAGCCAGGTCGAACTGACCGCCGCCGAAGGAAAGATGCAGGTCGTTGCCGGACGTTCGCGCTTCAACCTGTCGACACTTCCGCGCGATGACTTCCCAGTAATCGCCGAAGGTGAGCTGCCCACCCGGTTCGAGCTGCCCGCCGCGACACTGCGCGAAATTATCGAAAAAACGCGCTTCGCCATCTCGACCGAAGAAACCCGCTATTATCTGATGGGTATCTTCCTGCATGTGGTCGACGACCAGCTTCGCGCCGCCGCAACCGACGGGCACCGCCTTGCACGCGTGACCGTGCCCCGCCCCGAAGGCGCCGACGGCATGCCCGACGTCATCATTCCGCGCAAAGCGGTTGCCGAGCTGTACCGCTTGCTCGAGGAACTCGAGGGGACGGTCGAGATATCGCTGTCCGCGACCAAGGTCCGCTTCGGACTCGGCAGCGCGGTGCTGACGAGCAAGCTGATCGACGGCACCTTCCCCGACTACAATCGCGTGATCCCGACCGGCAACGACAAGCTTCTGAAGCTCGATCCGAAGAGTTTCTCGGCCGGCGTCGACCGCGTCTCGACCATCGCCAGCGAAAAGACGCGCGCCGTGAAAATGAGCGTCGACCGGGACAAGGTCACGCTGTCGGTGACGTCGCCGGAGAACGGTCTCGCCACCGAGGAACTGGCGGCGGACTATGGATCGGACGGTATCGAGATTGGCTTCAACGCCCGCTACCTGATGGACATTCTCAGCGAGATCGAGGGCGACACGGTGGAGGTCCACCTGGCTGACGCCGCCGCCCCGACGCTGCTCCGCGAAAACGACAAGTCGAATGCGCTCTATGTACTGATGCCAATGCGGGTGTGAGCGGCTGCATGGACGTCGAGATCGAACAGCCTCACGTCCATCATCGTCCGCTCGGCCACCGCTGGCTCGACACTGCTGGATCGCAAACACCCGCGATCCGACGCCGGAACCGGTGAACTAGTGCACGGCGCCGAAGCTCGCTTACCGGGAATGAATCGATGATCTGCCGCTTGTGGCGCGGCTGGACGACGCGCGAAAATGCCGACGCTTATGAGCGCATCGTGCGTGGCGAGGTCATCCCGGCAATCGAAGCGCGCAACATCGCTGGATTCCGACACATCGATCTGATGCGGCGCGACTGCGGCGATGAGGTCGAGTTCCAGACCCTGATGTGGTTCGATAGCCTCGACGCGATCATCGCCTTCATGGGTGCGGACTATTCGCGTAGCCACGTGCCGGACGCGGCGCGGGCGGTGCTGAAGCGCTTCGACGCACGCGCAGCGCATTACGAAGTCATCGACCGCCGCGAACAATAAGGGCTAGACCGAAACGGTGCCCGTCAGCCGCATCGCTCTCACCAATTTCCGTTCCTATGCTTCGGCAACCGTCGAGCCGGGACCTGGCTTCATCCTGCTGTTCGGTGAAAACGGCGCCGGGAAGACGAACCTGCTTGAAGCGGTCTCGCTTCTGGCGCCGGGGCGTGGCCTCCGCGGTGCGCCGCTCGCGGAAATGGCGCGAGCGAGTGGCGGTGTCGGCTTTGCGGTGGCGGTAAGGCTTGGTGACATTGACTTGGGTACGGGAACGCAGGCGGCCGCGCCGGAACGGCGACAGGTTCGGGTCAACGGCGCACCGGCGTCGGTGAACTCGTTAAGCGAGTGGCTCTCGGTTCTCTGGCTGACGCCGGCAATGGATCGTTTGTTCACCGGAAGCGCGGGCGATCGGCGGCGCTTCCTTGACCGGCTCGTGCTCGCGCTGGAGCCGGGGCATGCGCACCATTCGACGCGTTACGATGCCGCCATGCGGGCGCGGAACAAGCTGCTCGCCGACGAGCGCCCGGATGAATCGTGGTTGTCGTCGCTGGAGGCGGCAATGGCGGAGCATGGGGTCGAGATCGGCAGGGCCCGGCAGAGCACGGTGGCTTTCCTTGAAGAGCGGCTCGCCAATGCTCCGGACGACGAATTCGCTCGGGCCTCGATAGAGTTGACGGGTTGGAATGGCGGGGATTTGGCCGCCTCGTTGCGCGCTAATCGCCCGCGCGATGCCGCGGCTGGGCGCGCGACCGAGGGTCCGCATCGCCAGGATCTCGCGGTCGCGCATCGGGCCAAGCAGATGCCGGCCGCGCAATCGTCGACCGGGGAACAGAAGGCGTTGTTGTTGGGCCTCGTCCTGGCCCACGCCGATCTTGTGACCGATCGTCGGGGAGATCCACCGATCCTGTTGCTCGATGAGGTTGCCGCCCATTTGGATCCGGTGCGGCGCGCTGCCTTGTTCGGCCGGCTCGATGGCCGCGGGCAGGTGTGGATGACGGCGACGGAAGAATCACTGTTCGATGGGATTGGCCCCGCCTCGCGCTATCGCGTTACGCCGGGCGCAATCTCGGCCTCCTAGCCGCCAAAAAGAAACGGCCCCGCCGCAGCCCGAAGGCGGCGACAGGGCCGGAATCTCAAGGCCTCGTTTGCTGGCTTATACGAGCTGCGAAATCGGCCGCGTCTTGCGATTGCGGAAGACAAAGCCCATCGCACCGAAACCGAGCAGCATCATGCCCCAGGTCGCCGGCTCAGGAACCGCAGCAACCGAAATGCTGTCGATTTCGAACGCATTCTGGGTTGAGGTCATGTTGAAGTTGACAGCCTGGCGATCGTCGCCCGTGAGGGTAAACGTGACGATCGGGTTGCTGGTCGGGGAGGACTGGTTCCCATCCGCGAAGCCAGGGATCAGGGCAGCAATATCGGCGCCCGTGAAGGTCATAGAGCCTGCCATGGTGTTGACCGTCAAGGAGTTATACTCGTCGACTGAGCCCCAGATGAAGCTGAAGCTGGCGATATCGTTGCCAATGGTAATGTTGGCGGGCGAGCTGGTCGACGGACCAACCGAGAAATACTTCCCTACGCTGCCCAGAGGCTGCGCGAATAGGCCAGAGCTAGTTCCCGGTCCCACGATAGCCCCACCGAGGAAGATCGGAACGGTCGAGTCGAAATCGTAAGTGATAGGCGTCGGGCCGCAATAAACGGCGCACCCTGGAGTGGCAGATACACTGATTGATGCACTTGCAGGAGTTGCAAAGCCGATCGTCGCAAACGCGGCGGCAGCCATGAGAGCCTTGATTCGCATAGAAATGCCCCTTCTCGAATCTGGTGCCCACCAACCGAACGGCGAGTCGTCAATGGTTATACATAATTTAACATTTAACGTAAATTCAACGGAATCAGGGGTTGTCCCATTTTGGGATTTGATACTTCTGCGCTTAAGATTGCGGTGCTTCTAGATCGCTAGAACATCCCTCTTTAGGGTTGGACGGTATTAAAACGAGCAGCAGGCTCCTTTCCAGCCTACGGATTGGCTGCCTTGGCGGCCCTAGACTTTTTGCTCCCTATCTCTATATTGCACCGCAGCACGAAGCGCGTCTTACAAGCGGCGTGAACGGTCTCGACATGGTTGAGGACCCGGCCCGCGCTTCGATCGACTTGCTCTCCAATTCACGCGGGGCGCTTTTTTGACCCCCTCGGACCGCGCTTTGCGCGGCCGTTTTTATATATGGAATTTCCATGTCCTTTCATTCCCTCGGGCTCTCGAAGCCCCTGCTCGATGCGCTTGCCGCGAAGAACTATTCGAAGGCGACGCCTATCCAGCTTCAGGCCATTCCGACCGTCCTGACCGGCCGCGATCTTCTCGGCATTGCCCAAACTGGCACCGGCAAGACCGCGGCGTTCATGCTGCCGTCGCTCGACCGGCTGGCGGCGGAGCGCCACATTCCGAAGCCCGGCCAGATCCGTATGCTCGTGCTCGCGCCGACGCGTGAGCTCGCATCGCAGATTGCCGCCAGCGCCGAGACCTATGGCCGCTTCATGCGCCTGTCGGTCGGCGTCATCTTCGGCGGCGTTCCCAACAGCAAGAGCGTGCGCACCGTCGCCCGTGGCCTCGACGTCCTCGTTGCGACGCCTGGCCGCCTGCTCGACCTCATCGACCAGCGCGCCCTCAGCCTGCGTGAGCTCGAGATCCTCGTCCTCGACGAGGCCGACCAGATGCTCGACCTTGGCTTCATCCACGCGCTGAAGCGGATCGTCAGCCTCGTTCCGGCCAAGCGCCAGACGCTGTTCTTCTCGGCCACCATGCCGAAGGCGATCAAGGAACTCGCCGACAAATATCTGACCAACCCCGCCGAAGTATCGGTGACTCCCACCGCGACCACCGTCGAGCGGATCGAGCAGAGCGTCACCATGGTGAACCAGGCGGAGAAAGCCGCGCTCCTCGCGATGGTGCTGCGCGGTGAGTCGGTTGAGCGTGCCCTGGTCTTCAGCCGGACCAAGCACGGTGCCGACAAGATCGTGCGCCAGCTCGAAGCCGCAGGCCTTTCCGCCGGCGCCATTCACGGCAACAAGAGCCAGGCGCAGCGCGAGCGGGCGATCGCGGCATTCAAGATCGGCGAGATGCCGATCCTGATCGCCACCGACATCGCCGCGCGCGGGATCGACATCCCGGGTGTCAGCCATGTCGTCAACTTCGACCTGCCCGATGTTCCGGAACAATATGTCCACCGCATCGGCCGCACGGCGCGCGCCGGCGCGGACGGCATTGCGCTTGCGTTCTGCAGCCCGGAAGAGCGCGGCAACCTGCGTGATATCGAGCGCACGACGCGTCAGCGCATCGCCGTCACGCCGCTTCCCGCGGACTTCGTGACGACGATGGAAGCCTTCAAGCGGCTGAAGCCGGCGCCGCGCGCCGCGACGCCGCAGCGCACGGAACGGCCGCACACCAAGTCCGACCGTCGCCACGAAGGCCAGCGCCGCCAGAACCGCAACAGCGGTCAGCAGCGTCATCCGCAGCGCACGGAAGGCAATGCCGGACACCGTCCTGACGGTCATCAGGGACAGCGCCCCGAGGGTGGCCAGCCCACGCGCAAGTTTGGCGGGCGCCGTCGCTTCGGCGGCGGCTCGCGACAGGCTCGCGGCTAGCTTGATCCACGCGTGCGCGCTCGCGCGCGTGCGCGTGACTTCTCGGCCAGAATCCCTATATCGGGTCCATGGCAACTGACCCCAACCAGAATGAATATGGCGCCGACAGCATCAAGGTCCTCAAGGGCCTCGATGCGGTGCGCAAGCGCCCCGGCATGTACATCGGCGATACCGACGACGGGTCGGGCCTCCACCACATGGTGTTCGAGGTTTCGGACAACGCGATCGACGAGGCGCTTGCCGGACACTGCGACCTCATCCTCATCCAGCTGAACCCCGACGGATCGGTCACGGTCGAAGACAATGGTCGCGGCATTCCCACCGGCATCCATGCGGAAGAAGGCGTATCGGCGGCCGAGGTCATCATGACCCAGCTGCACGCCGGCGGTAAGTTCGAGAACACGTCGGACGACAATGCCTACAAGGTATCGGGCGGTCTCCACGGCGTCGGTGTCTCGGTCGTCAACGCGCTTTCCGAATGGCTCGACCTTACCATCTGGCGCGACGGCGAAGAGCATTTCATGCGCTTCCGCCATGGCGACGCCGAAGCGCCGCTGAAAGTGGTCGGGCCCGCGCCCGAGGGAAAGAAGGGCACGCGAGTCACGTTCCTGCCGTCGCCCGCAACCTTCAAGATCACCGAGTTCGACTTCGAAAGCCTTGAGCATCGCTACCGCGAGCTTGCGTTCCTGAACTCCGGCGTGCGTATCCTTCTCGCCGATGCGCGGCATGAGGAGCGTGTCGAGCACGAGCTTTACTACGAGGGCGGCATCGCGGCGTTCGTGAAGTATCTCGATCGTGCCAAGACACCTTTGTTCCCCGAGCCGATCGCCATTTCGGCTGTCCGCGACGGCATCGGCATCGACGTCGCGCTGGAGTGGAACGACAGCTATTACGAGAACGTCCTTCCGTTCACGAACAACATCCCGCAGCGCGACGGCGGCACGCACATGGCCGCGTTCCGCGCAGCGCTGACGCGCACCATCAACGGCTATGCCGAAAAGTCAGGCATGCTGAAGAAGGAGAAGGTGACGCTGACCGGCGACGACATGCGCGAAGGCCTTACCGCTATCGTGTCGGTCAAGCTGCCTGACCCGAAGTTCAGTTCGCAGACCAAGGACAAATTGGTCAGCTCGGAAGTGCGCCAGCCGCTCGAAAGCCTCATGAGCGACAAGATGAGCGAATGGCTGGAGGAAAACCCGGCCAACGCCCGGTCGATCATTCAAAAAGTCATCGACGCCGCCGCCGCGCGCGAAGCGGCACGCAAGGCGCGCGAGGCCAGCCGCAAGTCGGTCATGGGCATCGCCTCGCTTCCCGGCAAGCTCGCCGACTGCCAGGAACGCGATCCCGCGCTCAGCGAACTGTTCCTGGTCGAGGGTGACTCGGCAGGCGGCTCTGCGAAGCAGGGCCGCAACCGCCAGAACCAGGCGATCCTTCCGCTCAAAGGCAAGATCCTCAACGTCGAGCGTGCGCGGTTCGACCGAATGCTTGGATCGAAGGAAATCGGGACGCTGATCCAGGCGCTCGGCACGTCGATCGGCGCCGAAGAGTTCAACATCGAGAAGCTGCGCTATCACAAGATCGTGATCATGACGGACGCCGACGTCGACGGCGCCCACATCCGCACGCTGCTGCTGACCTTCTTCTACCGTCAGATGCCGAAGCTGCTGGAGAACGGCCACCTCTACATCGCCCAGCCGCCGCTCTACAAAGTCAGTCGCGGCCGCTCCGAAGTCTATTTGAAGGACGACGCCGCGCTCGACGATTATCTGGAAGAAGCGGGTCTAGAAGGGCTGGTTCTCGACACCCGGGAAGGCCAGCGTTCGGGCAAGGACCTGAAGACGCTCGTGGACCACGCCCGCCGCATGCGGACGCTGATGCGCTACGCGCCCCGCAAATATGACGGCGCACTTATCGAGGCGCTGGCAATCAACGGCGCGCTCGGTGCGGATCTCGACAAGGACGCCCGCGTGAAGGCAATTGGCAAGGTCGCCGAGTGGCTCAAGGCAGGCGATGCCGAAGCGACCTGGTCAGGCGAACTCTCGACCGAGGGCGGTTATCTATTGAAGCGGGTGTGGCGGGGCGTCACCGACGCCTACATCATCGAGCCCAGCTTCCTCATCTCCGCCGAAGCGCGAAAGCTCGATACGCTGTCCAAGGAACAGGCCGCTGTGTACGCGACGCCGCTCACCTTGCGTACTCTCAAGAAGGGCGCCGTGGAGGCCGAGGCGGCTGTCGAAGCTGGCGAAGGGGAGGATGCGGCCGAGCAGACTGCTGCTTCCGACACCAAGGGCAAGCCGGTGCCGGTCACGCGTCCGTCCGAACTGCTCGACGCCGTGCTTGCGGCGGGCCGCAAGGGCCTCAGCATCCAGCGCTACAAGGGTCTTGGCGAAATGAATGCCGAGCAGCTGTGGGAAACCACGCTCGACCCCGCCAACCGCTCGCTGCTGCGCGTCGAAGTTGCGCAGGCGGACGTCGCGGACGAGATCTTCACGCGCCTGATGGGCGACGTCGTCGAGCCGCGCCGCGAGTTCATCCAGGACAACGCGCTCAGCGTCGCCAATCTCGACGTCTAGGAACCATAAGCGCGCAACGGCCATTGGCGCTGACGTGACTAGTCCCGCGACGATCACCATCGCGTCCTACAATATGCACAAGGCCGTCGGCCTGGACGGTCGGCGCGATCCGCATCGCGTCTTGAAGGTGCTGCAGGAAATCGATGCCGACATCGTCGCCCTGCAGGAAGCCGACAAAAGGGTCGGCGGCCGCGCCTCGACCGTCCCCCACGCGCTGATCGACAGCCACGGCATGTACAAGCCGGTCCACCTCGGCGTCCGGCACAAGCGAACGTTGGAGCGGGTGCGCAAGCACGCCGACCGGCTGTTCAAGCTCGATACGCGCAATATCGGCTGGCACGGGAACGCGATCCTGGTGAAGCATCATGTCGGCGTGCTCGACTGCGCGGCGCTCGAACTGCCGACCCTCGAACCGCGTGGCGCAGTGATTGCCGAGCTGTTGATCGGCGATAAGCCGATCCGGGTCGTCGGCATGCATCTCGACCTGTCCGGCCTGTGGCGCCGTCGTCAGATGCAGGCGATTCTGGAAGCGATCGAGCGGCGTCCGCACAAGATGCCGACAGTCTTGATGGGCGACACGAACGAGTGGCGTACGGCAGGAGGCTGCCTCCGCGACCTCAACGGCGAATTCCGCATCGCGCCGACCGGCCCGAGCTTCCATGCGCGCCATCCGGTTGCAGCGCTCGATAGGATCATCGTCCACAAGGATCTCAGCATCCACGCGGCCGGCGTGCACATGAGCCCGGCGGCGCGGAAAGCTTCCGACCACCTTCCAATCTGGGCGCGGCTGTCGGCCTAGCCGGCGATCTTCCTCATCCGCCGCCGCTGGATCGACGAGCCGATCCCCATCGACTCCCGATATTTGACGACGGTCCGCCGAGCGCAGTCGAAGCCCTTCTGCTTGAGCAATGCCGCGATGGCGTCGTCGCTGAGGATCTCGGTCTCTTGGTCTATCAATTGCTTGATGGCCGCTTTCACGGCCTCTGCCGCCGCGCCGTCGCCTTCCGAGGACTGGACGCCGGAGCCGAAGAAATATTTGAGCTCGAATAGCCCGCGATCGCACAGAAGATATTTGTTCGAGGTCACGCGACTGACTGTCGATTCATGCATGCCGATCGCGTCCGCGATCTCGCGCAGGGTCATGGGCTTCAGCGCCGAGACACCGCGATCGAAAAAGCCCTGCTGCCGCTTCACGATTTCCGAAACGACTTTCACGATCGTCCGGGCGCGTTGGTCTAGCGCCTTCACCAGCCAGGATGCGCTCTGCAGGCACTCGCTAAGCCAAGCGCGCGACGTCTTGTCCTGGGGGCCGGACTTCAATTCCTGATAGTAACGTCGATTGACCAGCAGCCGCGGCAGAGTCGACTGATTAAGCTCAACGGCGTAGCCGCCCCGAGTCCGGCGGATGAACACGTCGGGCGCGACATCCTCTGCGGCCGACACGGAAAATTGGCAGCCCGGCTTGGGGTCGTAGGCGCGAAGCTCGCGGATCATGTCCGCCAAGTCTTCATCGTCGACACCGCAAATGCGCTTGAGATCGTTCGTGCGGCCCTTCGACAGCAGGTCGAGATTGTCGATCAGGCGCGCCATTGCCGGATCGTAGCGGTCGGCCGCTTTCGCCTGCAGCGCCAGGCACTCGGCAAGCGAGCGGGCGCCGATGCCCGCGGGATCGAGGTCCTGAACGATCGCCAGTGCCTGTTCGACCAGTGGCGGCGGCGCGCCCGTCAGCTCCGCAATCTGCTCCAGCGGAACGGTCAGATAGCCGGTCTCGTCGAGCGCTTCTGCGATTACGCGAGCAAGGTTGCCGACATCCCCGCCGATGCCGTGAAGCTGGTCGAGCAGATGCTCGGCGAGTGATGTCGCGGCGTATTCAACCCGTTCGAAATCAAAGGCTTCGTCGGAGACGGATGACGTCACGACGTCGGAAAAGCTGTCCGTCTCCAGGGCCTCCGATGTCCAATCCCTGTCGAGCGGGCGGTCGTCGTCCGCATGACCCATGATCAGATTGTCGGCCCCCGGGTCTTCCGGTCCGTCCTCCCCGCCTTCGCCGCCATCGGAATCGTCGGTGACGAATTCGGCAGCCTGCTGCTCGTCGCCTTCCTCGCCACGCGCCTCGAGCAGAGGGTTCTTCGAAATTTCCTCGGCGAGGAAAGTCTCCAGCTCCATGTTCGACAATTGAAGCAGCTGGATCGCCTGGCGCAGCTGCGGCGTAAGGACCAGCTGCTGGCTTTGGCGGATGCTTAAGGAGGGCCCCAAGCCCATGGCGATCCGTCCTAGAGCGCGAAGCTCTCGCCGAGGTACAGGCGCCGGACCTCCTGGTCGGCGACCAACGCTTCGGGAGTACCCTGGAACAGCACCTGACCGTCGTAGATGATGCAGGCGCGATCGACGATGTCGAGCGTCTCGCGGACATTATGGTCGGTGATCAACACGCCGATTCCGCGCTGCTTCAGGTCGCGGACCAGCTCGCGGATATCGGCGATGGAAATGGGATCGATGCCGGCGAACGGCTCGTCGAGCAGCATGATCGACGGATCGGCCGCAAGCGCACGGGCGATCTCGCAACGTCGCCGCTCACCGCCCGATAGCGCCATGGCGGCCGAATCGCGAAGGCCGGCGAGGCCGAATTCGTTCAGCAACTGCTCCAGCCGGTCGCTCCGCGCCTGGCGGTCGGGTTCGGCAACTTCCAGCACTGCCAGAATATTCCCCTCGACCGTGAGCCCGCGGAAGATCGACGTTTCCTGCGGCAGGTAACCGAGGCCCAGGATCGCACGCCGGTACATCGGCAGTTCGGTAATGTCCTGGTTGTCGAGGAAGATGCGTCCGCTGTCCGGCTTCACCAGCCCCATGACCGAATAGAAGCAGGTGGTCTTGCCGGCGCCGTTGGGGCCTAGCAGCCCGACAACCTCGCCCCGGCGAACGTCGAGCGACACGTCGTGGAGCACGGCGCGGCGGTCATAGGCCTTGGCAATGGAGCGGACTTCAAGCCCGTCTATCCCTTGCCGCGCGTCGGCTGCTGGTCTCGCAAAGGCCGCAGCCTCGTTCATCAGCTTCCGTTCTTCTGTGGCACCGTGAAGTGGCCCGTTACGCGGCCGCCGCTCGAATTGACGCCCGGTGGGCCGCCATCGACGACTGCACGTCCTGTCTCGAGGTTGATCACCAGCCGCTGGCCATTGACGATATTCGGCCCACGCGTGAGCTGCACGTTGCCGATCAGCGTGATTAGCTTGGCGTCGAGATCGTAGATGCCAAAGTCGCCCTTGGCCGTTTCGGACGGACTGCGGACGACGACGCCGCCTGCTGCGTCGAGCCGGCGGATCTGGACGCCACGGGCGCCCTGCTTGCCGCCGGAATAAGCGACGGTGAGGCGCGCGGTGTCGAGGTTGAGTTCGGCCTGCGTCACATGAACGTTACCGGCGAAGATCGCGCGGTCGGCGCGGTCCTGCACTTCGATGCGGTCCGCGGTGACATCGACCGGCGCATTGCTGTTGTGTCCCTTGAGCGCCGAAGTCGGCTGTTCCTGGCGCACCTGTGCGACCGCAACGCCGGTCGCCGCGACGGCAAGGCTGGTTGCAAGGATGATGCCAATGGAACGCATGCCCCTCACTTGACCGCCCCTTGCACGATTTTCAAGCGAGCGCCGCCATCTAAGACGACACTCCGGCTGCCCAGGTCGGCATGAAGCCGCGCCGCCTGGAACTGCCCGAGGCGCATTTGGCCCGAAACCGGGCCGCCGCTGTTGAGCTGCCGACTGTTGAGGTCGACCATGACGTCGCTGGTCGCGAGCCGGTAGCCGTCGCCGCCGGTCACGCGGACCGGGCCGTTGATCAGCACCTGCTTGCGGTCGAGATTATACTTTCCCGTATTCGCCGCGATGGTCACCGGCCCCTGCGGCTGCTCGAGCTGGGCGAGCATTCCGTTGATGTCGACGACAGGCACGTCGCTGCTGCGCTGGATCGCGTTATTCGCGTTGATAACAAACTTCTGCCCCTTGTCGTCACTCCCCACGTAGCGAGCGGATTCGACTCGCATGCGTTCTTGCGCACTTTGCACTTTTTTCTTGTCGAGGATGAAGCTGACGTCGCCCTTGCGATCTAGCGGGGCGAGGGCGAGCACCGCGATCAGCACGCCAACCGCGCTCGGCAGCAGGATCTTGGTCCAGCGCACCAGACGGTCATGCGCGCTTCCGGGCACCGCCCAGCGCTGCTTGCCGGTCCGCTGGCGGATGGTCACGTCAGCCACGGCTGCAATCAGCCATCATGCGCCAGGATGTCCTGGTCGGCCCAACCGGCGATGTCGAGCAGGGCCCGAGCCGGAAGGAAGTCAAAGCAGGCCTGCGCGAGCGGCATGCGCCCTTCGCGCTCGAGCCGCTCGTCGAGCTTCTCTTTCAGCGCATGAAGGTAGCGGACGTCGCTCGCCGCATACTCGCGCTGCGCCTCCGAGAGCTCGGGCGCGCCCCAGTCGCTCGACTGTTGCTGCTTCGACAGGTCGACGTTCAGCACTTCCTTGACCAGGTCCTTGAGGCCGTGGCGATCGGTGTAAGTGCGAACGAGCCGGGATGCGGTACGCGTGCAATAGAGCGGCGCGGCCATGATCCCAAGATAGGCCTGCATGATCCCGACGTCGAACCGCGCGAAATGATAGAGCTTAAGCCGATTCGGATCGCCCAACAGGGCCTTGAGCCTTGGCGCCGCAAAATTGCTCCCCCGCCGGAAGCGGACGAGATGCTCATCGCCCTTGCCGTCCGACAGTTGCACCAGGCACAGCCGGTCGCGCCCGGGAATCAGTCCCATCGCCTCGGTGTCGACGGCAATCGGGCCGTCGCCGAACGAAACGTCGGCGGGAAGATCCTCCTCGTGGAAATGAACGGCCATTGGCACTCCTGAAGCGACTTGATGGGCCCGCTTTAGTCCGCGTGACACCCTCCATTCCAGCCCTACTGATTCTGTTCCAGATTGAATCACTAGAGCCGCTGATAATTTTGAGCTAAGGACGTGAACGGTGCGTGAGTGAGACACGTGCCGTGACCGGTTGCGCCAGGGGCCCAGCGCGTTGGTTCTATCTCATTGCGGGCACACGGAAGTTTAGGACGGCATGGGTTTCGATAGAGGGCGCAAGGGGGATCGCGGTGGTCGCGGCCGCGACAAGCGTGACAGTTTCGGTGAAGAGAATTCTTCTTCTTTCGGTGGTGGCGGCGATTTTGCCGGCGGCGGATTCCAGGAGCGGGGCGGCTACGGCGGCGGACGCGGTGGATTCGGCGGCGGCGGCGGCGGCGGCTACGGTGATCGCGGCGGTGGCGGCGGTTACGGCGGCGGTGGCTACGGCGGCGGCGGCGGTGGTTTCCGCGGCGGCGGCGGTGGCGGCGGCGGTTTCCGCGGCGGCGGCGGCGGCGGTGGCGGAATGCCTCCCCAGGTCGTTGGCGAAGGCAAAGGCGTCGTAAAATTCTTCAATCCGCAAAAGGGCTTCGGCTTCATCGTCCGCGATGACGGCGGTGAGGACGTGTTCGTCCACATTTCGGCGGTCGAGCAGGCGGGTCTTACCGACCTTGCCGACGGCCAGCCGTTGGAGTTCACGCTCGTCGATCGCGGCGGCCGTATCTCGGCGACGAACCTGCGCATCGAGGGCGACCCGATGCCGGTGGAGCGCAGTGGTGGCGGTGCAGGCGCGGCCGGCGGTGCCGGTGGTCCGCAGCGTCAGCTGACGGGCGAAAAGGCCAGCGGCACGGTCAAGTTCTTCAACTCCATGAAGGGCTTTGGCTTCATCCAGCGTGATGACGGCCAGCCGGACGCATTCGTTCACATCTCGGCCGTCGAGCGCGCGGGCATCCCGACGCTCAACGAAGGCGACCGGCTTGAGTTCGAACTGGAAGTCGATCGTCGCGGCAAGACCGCTGCAGTGAACCTGCAGACGATCAGCTAGGCTGAGACGAGCTTTCTAAGGGGGCGAGGAGCCGGCGGGGGAAACCTCGCCGGCTCTTTCCTTTTGCCTACATCGCGCTGTCGTAGAAGCGGTCCAGATCGCTCTTCAGCTGACGCGACGAGGCCGGGTCGATGTACATCATATGGCCCGCCGGATAGTAAGCGTAGGTGATGTTGGCGGCGACGGACGGCTCGATCGCCATGTGTCCGACCTCATAATCCGCGCCCATGAACGGCGTCGCGAGGTCGTAATAGCCGTTGACCATGAACAGCTTCATCCGCGGGTTCTGCCGCATCGCGTCAGCCAGATCGACGCTGGTGTCGGCGATCGGCTGATTGCCCTGTGAGCTCTTGTGGGTGAACTCCCACTTGCCGCCGATCCCGCCGTAATTGTTGATCCGGTACGTGAGCGGCGTCTTGTAGCCGAGATCGCGGAACAGATAGTCGTTGATCGCGCCGGTGAAGCCGCCGGTGATTGCGCTGGCCTGCGGGTCGTAGGTCGGGTCCGAACCTACCTGATCCGCCTCGGTGCCGAGGTAGCGCGAATCGATACGGCCGATGATCTGGCGGCGGTCTCGCAGAAGCTCGCGCCGGAAGCGCTCGGGATCGACGCGAAGGTTCGCGCGCAGAATATAATCCGCCGACAGGCCCGTCAGCGCCGCCATCTGATTGGCAACCGAGCGCTTCTCTTCATCGCTGATTGCACGCCCCTTCTGCAACGCCGCCGCATAGGGTCCGGTCGCAAAGGCGCGGGCCTGCTCGGCAAAGCTGTCGAGCGTGCCGTTGTGCGCCACCCGGCCATGGTACCAGGCGTCGGTCGCGTAGGTCGGCAGGAAGTTGATGAAGACCTGGTCACCGCCGAAGTCTGCGAAGTTCAGCACCGTCGACACAAGCACGATGCCGTTGAGCTGGACGCCCTTGTCAGCGAGTGTGTTCGAGAGACCCGCCGCGCGCAGCGTGCCGTAGCTTTCGCCGATGATGAACTTCGGGCTGTTCCAGCGGCCGTACTTCGTCAGGTAGCGCTGGATGGCTCGCGTAAAGGCATCGAGATCCTTGTCGACGCCGAAGAAGTCTTCGGGCTTACCCTTGCCGACCGGTCGCGACAGGCCCGTGGTCATGGCGTCGAGGAAGACAAGGTCCGACTTGTCCAGCAACGTGTCCTGGTTGGACGACACACGGAACGGCGGTCCGCTGATGGTTTCGGGGATCGAGGCGTCCACCTTCATCGGGCCGAACGAGCCCATGTGCAGCCACATCGTCGAGCTGCCAGGGCCCCCATTGAAGAGGAACGTCACCGGTCGCGGACGACCGTTTGTGCTCGGCATCGTGTAAGCCGTGTAGAACATGCTCCCGACCGCTTCGCCGTCGTCGTTGCGGATGGTGAGCGTGCCCGGCGTCGCCGTATAGGTCAGGGTCCGCCCGCGGAAACTGATCGAGCGCTTGACAGGCTGAGCCGTCTCCTCCGCGGTCGCCTTTGCCGTATCGTCGTCCTTGCCCTTGTCCTTTTCTTTTGCTGCCGCGTCGGCCTGGGCGCCCGGCGGCGGAGCGTCGCCGGCGTTGGTCGAAGCCTGCTGCGCGACAGCGGTACTGGACAGCAGCAGGGAAATCAGAAGCAGGGACGATCGCATCATTGACCTTTCATCGGGATCGGACGTCCCTGCGCCATGACATAGCCGACGCGCTGCACAGCCGTCGGATCGACCAACGGGTCTCCATCGACTGCAATCAGGTCGGCGGCCTTGCCGACATCGAGCGTGCCGGTCTCATTAGACAAGTTCATGAGGTCCGGTCCGCCCTTGGTCGCGGCGATCAATGCATCGCGCGGGGTCATGCCGCCCTTGGTCACCATCAGCTCGACCTCCTTGTTGGCGAGCGTGTGCGCGGCGACCGCGCTGTCGGTGCCGAGCGCGATCTTCACGCCAGTGCGATAGGCGAGGTTCAGGCCTTTGCCCCACACGCCGAGCGTCTCGCGCGTCTTCGCTTCCATCGCCGGCGTCATCTTGCCGGTCCCGAGCATGCCGCTGACGCCGCTGAACGCCATCAAGGTTGCGGAGTAGTAGGTGCCGTGCGCTTTCATCGCTCGGGCGCCAGCCTCGTCGAGGAAAGTGCCATGCTCGATCGAATCGATGCCGGCATTGGTCGCCGCGAGGATGCCGCGGGCGCCGTGCGCGTGGGCAGCCGTCTTGAGGTGCATGGCGTGTGCCATGTCGACGATGCCCTTGAGCTCTGCATCGGTGAAATGCTGCTCCAGACCCATCGCGCCAGGGTCGAGCACGCCGCCGGTCGCCATCACCTTGATAACGTCGACCCCGGCAGCCGCCAGCTTGCGAACGACCTTCTGGCATTCCTCGACGCCCGTGCAGACGGACGGATTGAGGTGCGCTTCGTTGATCGCGTCGGCGAGCTCGGGCGGCAGGCCGGTAGCGGCGTCGGCATGGCCGCCGATGATCGACAACGGCTCGCCGGAAACCTTGATGCGTGGGCCGGGGAAGCGCCCCTCCGCGACGGCGTCGCGAACCGCGATGACGGAAGAAGTGTCGCCGCCAAGGTCACGCACCGTGGTGAAGCCCGCACGCGCCATCTCCAGCGCGTGCGTCAGCCCGAGCGTGGTGCCGTAGGGCGTTGAATATTTCTGCGTGAAATAGCTGTACCAGGGCGTGCCGGACGTTTGCGTCAGGTGGACGTGCACATCCGTCATGCCCGGCAGCACGGTGCGGCTCCGCTCATCGACGACGATCGCGCCCTCCGGCGCCGTGAAGCCGTTATCGATCCGGACGATGCGCCCGTTGTCGACAAGCACTGTCGAGTTGCCGCGCGCCGGCTGAGCAGCGTCGACGATCAGCCTCCCGGCCTGGATGGCGTAGGTCTCGGCATGAGCGGCACCGGCCACGGCCAGCGCAGCCGCGCCGGCGAGCAATGTCTTGAGCATGAAATTCCCCTTTCGAAGGGGCGAGGATTAACGGCTAAAGCCGCCGCTTCAAGTTACCTGTGCACGCAGGGTTGCAATGGTGTCGGCCTCGTTCGCCGGCTTGTCGGTGCGGATCCGGCTGACGCGCGGGAAGCGCATGGCAAGACCCGACTTGTGGCGGGTGCTGGCGTGGATCGAATCATAGGCAACTTCGAGGACGAGTCCCTTCTCGACCTCACGCACCGGGCCGAAGCGCTGCGTCGTGTGGCCGCGAATCCAGCGGTCGAGCCATTTGAGCTCCTCGTCGGTGAAACCGAAATAGGCTTTGCCGACCGGGAGCAACTCGCCCTCCTCGTTCCAGCAGCCGAAGGTGTAGTCGCTGTAATAGCTTGAGCGTTTGCCCGATCCGCGTTGCGCGTACATCAGCACGCAGTCGGCGGTCAGCGGATCGCGCTTCCATTTGTACCACAGTCCGGTGCGGCGGCCGGCGACGTAGGGGCTGTCGCGCCGTTTCAGCATGATGCCCTCGATGGCGACATCGCGGGCGCTTGTGCGGAGATCTTCCAGCTCTTCGAAGCTCGCGGCGGCGATGACCTGGGAGATATCGAAGCGGCTAGGATCGAGCTGGCCGACGAAGCGCTCGAGACGCTCGCGGCGCCGCTCCCAACCTAGCTCGCGCAAATCCTCGTCGCCGTCGAACAGGATATCGTAGAGCCGGACGAAGGCGGGGTAGGAGCCGAGCATGTTCTGGCTGACATTCTTGCGGCCGAGCCGTTGCTGCAGCGCATTGAAGCTGGCGGCGGACTCGACTTCCAGGCCAGCGCCTTGTGCCTCGCCGCGGACCAGCAGCTCACCGTCGAGCACTGCGGGCGTGCGGAACGCCTCGGCGACGTCGGGAAAGCTGCCCGAGATGTCGTCGCCGGTGCGGCTGTATAGGCGCGTGTCCCCGCCGGCGTGGACGAGCTGGACGCGGATGCCATCCCATTTCCATTCGGCCACATAATCGTCGAGCGAGACCTTGGTGTCGTCGAGCGGGTGGGCGAGCATGAAGGGCCGGAACACCGGCACATCGCGCACCGTCGGCTGATCGCCGCGTCCCTCCGCCCAGTCGAACATCTCGGTGAACGGCGGGCGGAGGCCGTGCCAAACCTCCTCGACCGCCTCGACTTCCAGTCCGAAGGCTTGCGCCAACGCTTGTTTCGCTAGCCTCGCATTGATGCCGACGCGGAGTTCGCCGAGCGCCAGTTTCAGCAGCGCGTAGCGGCCCGACGCATCTAGATGATCGAGCATCGAGGAGAGCAGGCGCGGTGCCTCAAGCTTTGAGGCATTGCGCAGCCGATCGATCGCGTCGGTGATGCGGATAGTGGCGTCATCGATCTCGGGCGGCTCCCCGTCGCGTTTCGGCCAGAGCAGCGAGACCGTCTCGGCGGTGTCGCCGACATAGTCTCGGCTCATCATGAATAGGACAGGATCGATCCGCTCGGCCACCAGGCCGCGAACGGCGGCAGGTTTCACGTGCGGAATATCGAGCGTGCCGGTGAGCGCCGCGAGGCCGTAGCCGCGGTCCGGATCGGGAGTTTCCTTGAGGTAATCGCCGATGAGCTGAAGCTTGGTGTTCCGCGAGCGCGTGTAGACGAGGTCGTCGAGCAGTTGCGAGAAAGCGCGCATCGCGCCTTCAAATGCACGAACGGTGTTACGGTGCCTTAATGAAGGCGGATCGCGAGCGCGGCGAGGATCTTGGTGCAGTCGCCGGCCGAGTCGCTGTCGAGAGCTTCGTCGATATGTTCGAGGCAGCTATGCATCGCTACTCGGTGCCCGGGCAGAAGTGCCAATTGCGCCGAATGACGGGCCAGGCCCTCTAGAGCGGCGAGCCCGTTGACGGCTGCGAGCTTGCGGATCGCGTCCATTTTCGCGTGCATGTCGAGCGGGGAGAGGCGGGTGCCGGCCTGGCGGATTTCCGCCACGCGCAAACCGACCTCGTTCCTCACCTTGGCGAGCGGATCGGTGGCCATCACTTCGTCCCTCCTGTTAACGGAGGTTCGCTCAAAGCCGTTAAGGAGCGGTTACGGGCGTGTGAAAGGCCTGTGTCAGTTGACAATTCCGGGTCGCTGCGTCATTGGCGCGGGCAGTGAGCGGCTCGATGCCGCTTTTCTTTTTTCTGCAGAAATTTGGGACTGTCCGATGGCCAAGCCGGCAACCGTCAAGATCAAGCTCGTCAGCAGCGCCGATACCGGCTTCTTCTATGTGGCGAAGAAGAACCCGCGCACGCAGACCGAGAAGCTGAGCTTCAAGAAGTACGACCCGGTCGTACGCAAGCACGTCGACTTCAAGGAAGCCAAGATCAAGTAAGTCGGGCGCGGCGCCGCCGCGCTCAGCCTTCCTCGCCTCCGGTCTCGCTTGGGCCAGGGCTGTCTTCCGATTCGTTTCTCAGGCTGTCAGCGTCCTCGATAGGCGCATCCTTCGCGGGCTCGTAGCCGTCCTTCAGCAATTGCTCGACCGTTTCCGCGAAGCGCACCACCGAAATCGGCTTCGACACATAAGCCTGCGCGCCTGCCGCGCGGATGCGCTCTTCGTCGCCGCGCGCGGAATAAGCGGTCACGGCCATGATCGGGATCTCCGACAGCTTATCGTCGCCGCGGATCAGTCGGATGAGGTCGAGTCCGCTCACGTGCGGTAGCTGGATATCGGTGATCACCAGGTCCGGCGAGAAGTTGCGCGCGGCGTCAAGCGCATTACGGCTGTCGGTGACGGCCTCGGGCTCATGCCCATGCGCGGCGAGGAGGTCGCAGAACAATTTGATGTTCAGCGCATTGTCCTCGACGATCAGGATCTTCGCCAAATTGCTTCCTTTGCCCGTTCATATGTGTCTGTAGGCAATGGTGCTTCAGACACCAAACGACCCTTACGCTCTCGCCCTCGCCGCACTTGCGGCGATGCTGACTGACGAACGCCGGGCCCAACGGTTCCTCGACCTGACCGGAATCGGGACAGACGAACTGCGGCACAGGGCGAACGAACCCGCTTTGCTGACGGCCGTCATTGCCTTTCTTGAATCCCATGAGCCCGATTTGCTCTCCGTTTCGGAAATGATCGGCGTTAACGCCGAGGCATTGGTTGCCGCCCGGCGACAGATTGAATTCGAACGAGGAATGCCATGACCAAGACCGTGCTGATCACTGGAGCGACCGCTGGATTCGGACGCGCCGCGGCAAGGCGATTCATCGGCGGCGGCTGGAATGTCATCGGTACGGGGCGCCGCGCTGAACGACTGCGCACGCTGCAGGAGGAACTCGGCGACGCCTTCCTACCGCTTGAGATCGACATGCGTGAACGCGAGCAGGTGGAAGGTCTGGCGAAACTGTCGCCGCCGTGGGGCGACATCGACCTTCTGCTCAACAATGCCGGCCTCGCGCCGCCGACCGACCCGCTTCCGGACACGGATTGGGCGCGCATCGACGATGTGCTGGAGACCAATATCGCCGGCCTGGTCGCGCTGACCCGCGTGCTTCTGCCCAAGCTGATCGAGCGCAGGGGGCAGATCATCAACCTGTCGTCCGTCGCCGCGACCTATCCGTACAAGGGCGGTGCGGTTTACGCCGGGACGAAGGCATTCGTGCGCCAGTTCTCGCTCGACCTGCGTTGCGATCTTGCCGGGACCGGCGTTCGCGTCACGTCAGTCGAGCCGGGAATGGCGGAGACCGAGTTCACGATCGTCCGCACCGGCGGCGACAAGGAAGCGTCCGACAGACTGTACGCGGGCATGGATCCGATGACCTCGGAGGACCTCGCCGATCTGTTCTGGTGGCTTGCGACTTTGCCGCCGCACCTCAACATCAACGCCATCGAGCTGATGCCGGTGACGCAGAGCTGGGCGGGCTTCACGGTCAACCGCGAGGCTTGATTCACGCGGCGCGCAGTGCTTGGGGCTGCGCCATGAGCATCGACCAGCGCCTTTCTGAACTCGGCATCAATCTTCCCGAGCCCGCCGCCCCCGTCGCGGCCTATGTGCCGGCCGTGGAGCGCGGCGGCCTCCTGCACATTTCAGGCCAGATCAGCTTCGCCGAGGACGGCAGCTTGATTAAAGGACGCCTGGGCGAGGACGTCGACCTCGACGGTGGCATTGCCGCCGCGCGGCGCTGCGGGGTCATGCTGATCGCCCAGATGAAGGCGGCGCTCGGTTCGCTCGATCGGGTCGAGAAGATCGTAAAGCTCGGCGTATTCGTGAACAGCGATCCTTCGTTCATCGACCAGCCCAAGGTCGCCAACGGCGCGTCGGAGCTGATGCAGGACGTGTTCGGCGAGGCTGGCCGCCACGCGCGCAGCGCGGTCGGCGTTGCGGTTCTTCCGCTTGGCGTCGCCGTCGAAGTGGACGCGATCGTCGCCGTCAGGGCCTGACCCGCTCGACCCCGGTCCGGCCGGGTTTGCGCACCGGGGCCTGCACTTGGGCTCCGGAATTCCCGAGAACAGCTGGGGCGCCTTTGCGGCGGCGCTGGAGCGGGGCTGCGGAATCGAGTGCGACCTCCGGCTGACGGCGGACAATCGCATCATTGTGTTTCACGATTCCGATGCGATGCGGATCTGCGCGAGCCCGATGCGGATTGGGAAATCGACTTGGGACGAATTATCCCGGCTGCGGGTGGGCGAGCGGCCAATTCCGACTTTGGAAGACTTGCTTTCACTTGTCGGCGGCCGCGTTCCGCTGTTGCTTGAAGTAAAGGTCGAAGACGATCTGTGGCGCTGGGGTCCTGCACTCCGAAGGGCGCTTCTAAGCAACTCGGATCGGATCGGCGTGATGAGCTTCGACCCGCGCATCTCCAGCATTTTGAAGACAGTCCTGCCTCATGTTCGTCGCGGGCTCGTGGTGCGCGCAAACCTCGCGGGTTGGCGGCGAACGATCGCGCTGTGGCTGGCCAAGCCGCAATTCTTGGCCGTCGATCGTGCGGCACTCGACAGGCCATGGGTCGCGACGCTGCGGCGGCGGATGCCGGTCTACAGCTGGACGATCCGCGCCGCCGAGGAGCGAAGGCAAGCGCAGGTTCATGCCGACGCGCTCATCTGGGAAGCCGATGGCCGACCGTGAAACCGAAGTCCTCGCGAAAATCGCGTCAGGGGTCTCCGGGCTGAACGCCGCGGCCTGGGACAGGCTTGGCGATGGCGATCCCTTCCTTAACCATGCATTCCTGTCGGCCCTCGAAGATTCGGGCAGTGTCGGCGCCGGCACAGGGTGGACGCCCGCGCCGATCCTCATCGAGGACGAAGCGTCGCGACTGGTTGCTGCGGCGCCCGGCTATCTGAAATCGCACAGCCAGGGCGAATATGTGTTCGACCACGGCTGGGCCGACGCGTGGCAGCGCGCGGGCGGAGAATATTATCCCAAGCTGCAGGTGGCGGTGCCGTTCACGCCCGTTCCGGGTCCGCGCCTTCTTGGCGAGCGGCCGCAGCAATTGCTTGCCGCGATCGAGGCAGTGACGACGCAGAACGGAATTTCGTCCGCGCACATCACCTTCATAAACGATGCGGGGCTGGAGGAATGCCGCCGGCGCGACTGGCTTGAGCGGCACGGCGTCCAGTACCATTGGTTCAACCGCGACTACGGCAGTTTCGAGGATTTTCTCGTCGCGCTGACCAGCCGCCGCCGCAAGACGATCCGCAAGGAGCGGGCGGCAGCGCGCGAGGGGCTAACCTTCCGAGCGCTTCGCGGCGAGGAGATCCAAACCGCAGACTGGGACGCGATGTGGGCATTCTATCAGGACACCGGCTCGCGGAAGTGGGGCCGGCCTTACCTGACCCGCGAGTTCTTTGATCTGGTTAGTGAGCGGATGGGCGACCGCGCACTGCTGTTCCTTGCCGACCGTGACGAAAGACCTATTGCCGGCGCGCTCAATTTCATCGGGCCGAAGGCGCTCTACGGACGCTACTGGGGCACCGTCGACGAGGTGCCGTTCCTCCACTTCGAATTATCCTATTACCAGGCGATCGAGTGGGCGATCGATCATGGCCTCGCGACGGTGCAAGCTGGTGCGCAGGGCGAGCACAAGATCACCCGTGGTTATGAGCCGGTCGTCACCCGCTCGGCCCATTTCATCCCGAACCGAAGTTTCCGCGACGCGGTGTCAGATTTTCTCGAGGCTGAGCGCGAGGGGGTCGCCGCTGAGGTCGAATGGTTGCGGCAGGACTTGCCCTACCGGTCGGCGTACTCCGCATAGATCCTCACGGTCCGGCCGCTCGCATCGGCCATGCCGCGATACATGGCCGGGGTGGTGAAGCCCCAAGCCGCTTCACCGTTCGGGCCGACAGCAATCAGGCCGCCCTTCCCACCGAGCGACCGAATATCAGCGAGAGTGGCGTCGAGGGCCGATTGCAGTGACTGGCCGCCGATCCGAACGCGTTCAGAGAGCTGGTGCGCTGCGACCGAGCGGATGAAATACTCCCCGGAGCCGGTGGCCGACACCGCCGCGGAGCGGTCGTCGGCATAGGTCCCGGCGCCAATAAGCGGCGAATCGCCTACCCGGCCCCATCGCTTGGCAGTGAGTCCGCCGGTCGAAGTGGCCACCGCGACATGACCGTCGAGATCGACGCCAACCGCGCCGACCGTGCCATACTTCACCTCATCGTCGAAGCCGTCGCTGGCGAGTAACTCGTCGAGCTGCCGGCGGCGCTCCGGAATCTCGAACCAGCTGTTCGCGACCTGCTCCAGCCCATGCTCCTGGGCGAACCGGTCGGCGCCCTTGCCGGACAGGAAGACGTGGGGACCTTCCTTGAGGAGCAGGCGCGCAAGGCTGATTGGCGCGCGTGTGGTACGAAGGCCCGCAACCGCTCCCGCCCGGCGGTCGCGGCCGTCCATGATAGCGGCGTCGAGCTCGATGCAGCCATCCGCCGTCAGCACGCTGCCGCGCCCGGCGTTGAAGCACGGATCTTCCTCGAGGACGCGCACAGCCGCCTCGACCGCATCGATCGACGATCCGCCACCATCGAGTACCGCCGAACCGACCGCGAGCGCTCTGTCCAGGCCCTCGCGCGCGCACTTTTCCTGTGCTGGATCGAGGAGGCCCGGGCGCATCGAGCCCGCGCCGCCGTGCACCACCAAACGCCACTTCCGTTCCGTCATGGCCGGCCCTTAGCGAGGCCGTTGCAGCGACGCCAGTTGACCGAACCGCGGGGCGAGAACGATCAGCCGACCGAGAGGTCGCGCTGCTGGTTGACGAGCCGCCACTCATCGAGGTCGGACAGCATGATGCGGGCGGCTTGCTCAGTCAGGTCCGCGGCACGTGACAGCGTCACGTCCTTGCGCAGTTCCTCTTCAATCTGGCGCAGCGTGTTCGCGGTGGACAACGACCGCAGCGCATCTCCGCCGAAATCGGCCTGGAAGCGGATGCCGAAAACCGCCGTGCCGAGGGCCGGAAAGCCGGCCGAAACCAGCGTGAACCAATTGCCGTAAGTAGTAACAAAATTCGCGCCGATACCCAGACCGACCAGCGTCGCCACGGACACGATCAGCGTTGCCGCGAATAGGGTCGTCGCGATCGAGGCCAGCCGCTCGTCGAGCGCGTCGATCTGGGCTGCGTGACGCTCATGATAATCGACTTGCGGCGCCACCTCGAAGTCCGCGATCGACCGCGCGAGGCGGGATGCGCATTGCGGATCGATCGAGCCCGATGGACAACCGATCGCACGCCAGATCCCGCTCGCATACCAATCGATCCAGCGTTTCGGCACGGGATTGGTCTCGGTGCCCGGCGGGTCAGGCGACGCGATGCCGAGCAACTTGAGGCTGCGCATCGGCCGCAGCCGTTCTGCGAGCTGGCGGTAGTCGAGCCAGCGGCGATGCCACTCTTGACGCGATCCGACGTGCGCATTGAGAATGATCGCGAAGGTAATCACCAATTCGAGCGCTGCGAACTCGAACTTGAGGTGCGGGGCCATGAATGCGCTGAGGCCGATGCAAACCGCGAAAGCGCCAAGGACGAAGTTGAAGATATGTCCGCTGCGATAGGTTTGCGCGAAGTGCGTCGCGAGCCTGTCCGCCCAGCTATATGCCCGCTCAAGGAGGTCGATCGGCGCGCTTATATTGTGCGCCTCCGCGCAGCCGGCGCGGTATTGGCGCCATTCGTCGCGGATCTGCTGCTCGCCGGCTTTCGCGTTTAGGTCACCGGCCTTGATCCGTCGCACGCCGGCTGCCGTGAGCAGTAGCGGGTACTCGATCCGGGCACGGATGTTGCGCATCCGCTCGCGCGTGAAGCGCTTGAGGAAATCCTGTTCCTGCTCGTCCGGAGGCGGCATCAGCAGGCCCCTTAGCAGGAGATCCATGCCTGAATGATTGAGCGGGCGCTCGGCCGTCGGATCGTCGAAGAAGGTGAGCACCGTCGGGTCGAACGCGCTCCACAACAGTCGAGGCTCCGCCGCAGGATCGAGCGGCAGGTGGATGACGGCCGTTCCATTGGTGATCGCCAGCTGGACAACCTCGCCGGTTCCGCCTCGTCCGCGTGGGGGAAGGCCGTCCCAAACCGCGATCAGCATGTCGCAGTGCGACACGGTCGCTCGGCCCGTCATCACATATGCATCGAGTTGCCGGTCCTCGTTGCCCGGAAGCTCGAGCACGCACACGGCTCGTTCGAGCAAGGCATCGAACCGTTCGCGCGCGCCATGGTTGGCAAGGCTTTCGCGATAGCGCGCTCGCTCGAACGGAAGCACGACCTGAAGCTCCCAGCCGAGCTCGAGCGCCACCTCTGCCGAGATCTGGTCGGCGCCATCCGCGACGGGCGAGACGAACCGAAGCCGCGGCGGGTCGGGCGAGAAACAGTCGGTTTCCTTGGCGAGCAGTTTCCGACCGGCTTCGGCAACGAGCAACAGCACCTCACGAATGCGGCCCCGAAGCGCATCAATGCTGCCTTCGGGAAGCACTTCCGCGCGATGCCCGGTCACCCCGACGGAGAGTACAAACGGAAGCTGCGGAGGACGCGACACGTTATCCGGTGCCGCGACCAATCCCTTCATCTCATCGCGGCGCGGTTCGCTGTTCAGTTGTTGAACACTCCCAACTCGTAAGCGACGAACCCGGCGAGAGCGACCACGCCGATGACGACCGCGACCGCAACCAGCGGGCTCTTCGTTGTCGCGTTGCTGTTCTGGTTCAGGCCACCGGGGTCGTACATGATCTGGTATGGACCCTGATGCGGGGTCGTTGAGAACATGAACGCGAATTTGAATTTCTGAACGGTCGAGTTGGCATTGCGGACCTTCAACGTCGTGTTATTTCCGACCAGCTTCGTCGCCACGAACCCATCCCAAAATTCGCGATCTGGGCACGGTTCGCTCAGGTCCTTGACGGTCTTCACCCACATTGGTGCGAGGTCAGGGTCCGGCTCGCCGTTAGGCTTCTTCCCAATATCCATGAAGTAAAAGCCTTCGCCCGTTTCGTCGACCAAGTCGAAATCGATTTCGAAGCCGTCGTAAAGATTTTCGCCGTTAAAAATCAGGTCGTTGCCCTTTCCTCCCAGCTTTTTGTCTTTGGGTTCGAGCCAGAATGAGTAGGGCTTCTCCGGCGGGGGCTTTGTGCTGTCCTTGACGATGTGAACCTCGACAGTGACTTTCTTTGGGCTAGCCATGGCAAAATCCCTTTCGGTTGATCTGGGTCGAATATTCCTCGTCCTACTTACGAGTGCTCCCGCCGTTCTGGTTATTGCCGCCCGGATCCCAGCTGACGAAGCGGTTCTTGTCAGCGCTGTCTTCGCCCCGCTTCACGACGTTGATCGTAAAAGCCCAATGCTCCTGGCTCGCATTGTCATTGCGCACGAACAGCCGCCGCTGGTGCGGTGAAACGCTGATCGGTTCCATAACGTCGTAATTGCAGACACTGTGCATGTCAGGACACGTGCGCTGACCCGGCTCTTCATGGCCTTCGACAACCCACATTGCATCGTGCGGCACCTTCGGAAACCGCAGCCCGTCGCCGGTCTGATCGTCGAGAACGAACTCAAGAAGGTGGTAGTCGTGCTTGCCCATGTCGTGGCGGTCCTTGCTGAAGACGAACTCGTCCCGGCTTTCGTCCCAAATGTCGGACTCTGGCTGGAAGTGGTATCCGCCGTCCTTGTCCTTCGTCACATGCAGCGTCACGGCATGCATCTCGCCTCTAGCTCTGGCCACAAATCTCTCCCTTTGTTCGCCCGCTAGGCGGGACGCGTGTATCCCATATTCTTGAGCGCGGACTTTAGCGGGCGCGCTTCCTCCGCCCGGCCAAGCCGTTCCAGAATCAAGGCATGCTCGTCGATCTCGGTAGACAATTCCGGCACGTCGGCTGGAAGAATTGCGAGCGCGCTCGCCCACGCAGACATGGCGCCGCCGCGATCGCCGGAACGCTGCAACGCGTCGCCCGTCAGCCGATAAAGCCCCGCGAGGTAGAATTTGTCCTTATTCGGATCTTCGGCATGAAAGTGCCGTGCCGCCGAGAGAGCCTGCCGCGCCAAAGCCGCCGCTTCAGCGCCGTCCCCCGCGTCGAGGGCCAGGCGGGCCTGCATTGCGAGACAGCCGCTTTGCCGCCGGTCGGAAGCGCCTCCCAAAGCAGCGACCAGCGCGCATGCGGCGCCGGTTTCATGCTCGGCGGCGGCACGATCGTGCGTTGCGAGTAGCGCCTTTGCCAGTTCGAGGTGAGCAGTAGCTGCGGCCCCCTTCCAAAGCGCGTTTGTCGGCTCGACCGGAAGGAGGTGGTCTGCATTCGCCACCGCCAGACGAAACTCCGCGATCCCCTCAGCGGCCTGCCCGTGGAGGACAAGCAGATTCCCTAGGCCTTGGTGCGCGTAAATCACCTGCTCCAGCAATCCGACGTCAGAGGGGGATCGCGCCAGCGCCTCGTTGAGAAAAGCGATTTCACGGGTTCGGGTTGCAATGGCCTCATTAAGACGGCCAAGCGCGCGATTCGAATCCGCCAACCATCCCATCAACTTCGCCATTTCGACGCGGTAAGTCCCATTTGCGGGATCGAGCGCCATCAGGTTCTGCATTGGGCTGAGCGCGCCTTGAAACTGCGCCAGCGCTTGATCGTATCGGCGCTTGTTATAGAGCGAGATCCCGAGGTCCTCTGCTCCATAAAGCGCTTCCATCCGCCACTTGAGGTTATCCGGCGCAAGTTGAACCAGGCGGTCGGCGAGTTGCTTATACTGCCTGTAATATTCGATTGCTGCGTCAGCCTGGCCGTCCATTCGCGCAATCTCACCCAGCCAAAACGCGTTTTGCGCCTGCTCGAAGATGGGTTGTGGATCGTCCGGCGTCCGGCGCACGGCTTCCTCGGTGCCCGCTAGCGCTTGTCGATACAGCGCCCGTGCCTGTTCGTATCGACCCCGCAAATAAGCGACTTGCGCGGTAATGCTTAGCGCTCGGGAGCGCTGGATCAGGGCGGCATCGGACAGCTCCGACGCGTCCTGCTTGCTATAGTAAGCCAGCACCCGCGAAGCGACGCCGTCGAGGGCGTCGAGCTTGCCGATCGGTTCGAGCTTATCCTTGAGATCTCCGACCATGTAAGCGACCAGCCCCTCGGCCTCCCGTCGTTGGTCGCGCGCTGCATCACGGCCTTGGATAGCGGTGACGGCAAGGGTGCTCGTCACGGCCATGCCGCCGAGCGACGCGGCGGCCAGCCAGGCCATCTGGCGATGACGTCGTGTCGTGGCGCGCTGGACAAGGTCGTCGAGCCCAACACCGAGCATGCCGGCCACCAGCTTGAGAAAGCCCAGCCGGCGCACCTCGTCGTTACCGCGCAGGTCGGCGGCGAGAGGCTCTGCGCGCTTGCCCGTCGGGCGGCCTCGCCGGTCGAACTTCTGCCGAAGCGCGGGCGGAAAGCATTCTTCCTCGTGCCGTTCCGGCATCTCGCTTGCGAATGGCTCGCCCGAAGCGATGGCGGCGAGCACATTGGCCTCGGAATGTGTCCGCTTGAATGTCTCGATCTCCGCATTGGTCCAATGAGACTTTGCCGAATTGGGAGAGCATAGGACGATCAGAAAGTGCGACGAGCTCAGTGCCGATCGGATCTCCTCACCGAGATCGTGGGCTGCCGCGAGCTCCTGCTCGTCGCGAAAAATGGGCGTCAGGCGTCTGGGGACAACGCCGTTTTCGGTAAGGCGTCCGGCGATGGATTTCGGCACCCGAAACTTCTCGAGCTCGCGGAACAGCCAGTCGGCGAGTTCCCGGTCGCGGTGGCTGTAGCTTAGGAAGGCATAATAGCGGGAATGCGTGCGTGTGTGCTTCGCCGGCGCGCTGGCAGGGTCGGGCGCCGCGTCTGCCTGCAATCGCGCATATTTGGTCAAACGCCGGCCCCCCGAGCGAGTCCCGTTAAGCCTGTTAACACAGCGGAATAAGGCGCGCCAATTTCGGCAGGCGGTTTCCCCCGCGCCCGGCAGGCCTTATATGGCTCCCATGTCCCTTCGTCCCTGGCGAGATATCGAGCGGCGTCAGTCGCGGCAGATCATGGTGGGCTCCGTCCCTGTTGGCGGAGACGCGCCGATCAGCGTGCAGACGATGACCAATACGCCAACGGAAGATGCGGCGGCGACCATCGATCAGATTCGGCGCTGCGAAGAGGCGGGTGCCGACATCATTCGCGTGTCGTGCCCGACGCAGGATGCGACGGCTTCGCTTCGGGAGATCGTGCGTGCGGCCCGCGTGCCGATCGTCGCGGACATCCATTTTCACTACAAGCGCGCACTGGAAGCGGCCGATGCCGGTGCGGCGTGCCTGCGCATCAATCCAGGGAATATCGGCTCGGAAGAGCGGGTCCGCGAAGTCATTTCGGCGGCGCGCGCCAACGGCTGCGCTATCCGGATCGGCGTCAATGCCGGCAGCCTCGAAAAGGACCTGCTCGAAAAGTACGGCGAGCCTTGTCCCGAAGCGTTGGTCGAAAGCGCGCTCGACCATATCCGCATTCTCGAAGACCACGGCTTCCGCGAGTACAAGGTCGCGGTGAAAGCCAGCGATGTGTTCCTCGCCGTCGCCGCCTATCAGCAGCTGGCGAGCCAGGTCGATTGCCCGCTGCACCTCGGTATCACCGAGGCGGGCGGCTTGATCGGCGGCACCGTCAAATCGTCGATCGGGATGGGCAACCTTCTTTGGGCAGGCATCGGTGACACGATCCGCGTGTCGCTATCGGCGGAGCCAGAGGAAGAAGTCCGGGTCGGCTATGAGATTCTGAAGGCGCTCGGCATTCGCAGCCGCGGGGTACGGGTGGTGTCTTGCCCGTCCTGCGCACGGCAGGGATTCGACGTGATCCGAACCGTCGAGGCGCTCGAAAGCCGTCTTCAACATATCAAGACGCCGATGTCCTTGTCGGTGCTGGGCTGTGTCGTGAACGGACCCGGCGAAGCGCGCGAGACCGACATCGGCATTACCGGCGGCGGCAACGGCAAGCACATGGTCTATCTGTCGGGCGTCACCGACCATCATGTGCAAGACGCCGACATGATCGAGCACATCGTCCGCCTGGTCGAAGCGAAAGCCGCCGAGCTCGAGGCTGCCGCGGCCGAGTTGCAGCCAGCCCTCGACGCCGCCGAATAGGCCTTTAGCCAAATTTCAACCTGTCCGGCGCACAGTCGCGCCGTGACCAAGCTATTGATCATCTTGCTTGTCAGCGGAGCGCTCGCCAACGGGCTGGCTCGCACGCACGAGGATCCACCGCTGCTCATCGATCCCGCCCCCAGCTCACTCGACGCCGGCCGCTAAGCGCCGCTAAGCGCGGGCCGTGAACCGCGTCACTCAGCATCCAGTCCAGGCCTTCCTCGCGGCGCTCGCTGCGGTCGGTACGCTGTCGATCATGGATGCGGTGATGAAGCACCTTGTGCTGGCCATCGGTATCTTTGCCGTCAGCGTCTGGCGCGCCATGGCCAACCTCATTGTTGGGAGTGCGTTGTACCTGCCGAGGCGCGGAAGCTGGCCGAGCAATGCGGTCATGCGGGTGCACGTCTTTCGCGGAATTATCGTGACGGTAATGGCCTTCCTCTTTTTCTGGGGGATCGGCCGCATCCCACTGGCGCAAGCGATCGCCCTGACGTTCATCGCACCACTGATCGCACTACTGCTCGCCTCCGCGTTCCTGCACGAAAAGATCGGAAGGATGTCGATTGTCGGATCGATTGCGGCGTTCGGCGGAGTGGTCATCATCGTGCTGGGTCAAGCCAAGGCGCAGCTTGGACGCGAGGCGTTGGTCGGGTCGATTGCCATCCTCGGCTCTGCACTCTGCTACGCAGTCAATATCGTGCTGATGCGGCATCAGGCGCTGTCCGCGAAGCCGCTGGAGATAACCTTCTTCCAGGCGGTAACGGTCATGGCCTTGTGGCTGCTCACCATCCCGATCGTGGGAATGCCGGTATGGCCGACCGGGCAATGGATCTGGGTCGCGGTCGCCTGCGTCCTTTCGACGGCGGGCACGCTAATCTTCGCGTGGGCCTACGCGCGAGGGGAAGCCGGCTACCTTTCCGTCACCGAATATAGCGCCTTCTTGTGGGCGGCAGCGCTCGGCTGGATCGTCTTCCAGGAGCGGGTGTCGGGCTACACGATTGCTGGCGCGACGCTGATCGTCGCGGGTTGCCTGGTCGCGGCACGGCGCAAGGTGACCGAGCCTCCGGAGATCGACGTGGCGGTCTAGCCGCTGCCGAGCACGTTGATGGTGAAGGCAATGACGCCGATGTTGAACGCGAAGGCTGCGAGACAGTGAATCGTCACGACCTTTCGCATGTGCGTTTCGGTGACAACGACGTCGGAAGTCGCAAATGCCATGCCGCAGGTGAAGCTGAAATAGACGAAATCCCAATAAACCGGGTTTGCGGTCCGCGGAAAATCTAAGCCGACGCAGCCAAGATCCGGATGGTTGTAGACCAAATGCGCGTAGTGGAAGGCATAAACTGTGTTCGCAAACAGCCATGCCAGCGCCAGCGTCGCAATGATCATTGCTTTGGTCATCGGCTGAGGATTGTCGACAACGGATTCTGCGCGAATGGCGATCAACAGCACCGCCATGACGATCCCCGTTATGGTCAGCAACAGGACGCGATTGGCGTCATTCGCTTTCGCGTGCTCGCGAATGATCCGTGCCTCGCGCGTTCCGAGTAGCGGCAGGCAAATGACGAGGAAGATAATGGCAGCGACGTCGAACGCGCTCATGGCGGACAACGCCCAACGGTGAAGATATCCCTGCGCCACCGGGAAACCGACGGCCAGCACGGCAAGGAAGGTCAGGAAGCGCACAGGCGCGATCATGTTGCCGATGCTTCGCCGGGTCGCCATTAGACCAGCGTAACGAAGGCGCAGCCTGCGCGTCCAGTGAAAGGATTGTCATGCCCTGGGTCTGGCTCATCGTCGGCGGATTTTTCGAAGTGGGATTTACGACTTCGCTGCGCTTCGTCGACGGGTTCAGAAACGTGCCTTGGACGCTGGCCTTCCTCGTTTCGGTATCGATCAGCATGGGCTTGCTTGAGGTCGCCTCACGGTCAATTCCGATGGGAACGGCCTATGCGGTGTGGGGAGGCATCGGCGCCGTCGGTACCGTAGTCGTCGGCATCCTGTGGTTTCATGAGCCGTCGAGTACCGTTCGGATCTTGCTCATCTTGGCGATCGTCACGGCTATCGCAGCCCTGCGGCTGACGGCCTGATCGAAGCGAGCTTTTCATTCCCCATTCACTCGTGCGTCGGCTAGGCTTGGCCGCACGCGACCAGATCCTGAAAATTCGAAGACTTGCCAGCCTATCGCCTTGCCGCACCTTATGCGCGTCCGCCACTACGCCGGCGGCTGTCAGGTGTCGCGCTCGCGCTGGCCGTAAACGCAGGGCTTTTTGCGATTCTTCTGACCCTTGGCGTCATCCCCCTTCCGCAGGCGCAAAAAAGTCTGCGCGGTACGATCATCGATCTGGCGCCGCTTAGTAAGAGCACGGCGGAGCAGAAATCCGAGAAGCAGCAAGAACAAAAGCAACAAGCGGCGAGCGACCGTCCCGTGCCGAAGCCCCCCCCGGTCGTGTTGCCGGTGAAGCCGACGATCAGTCCGCCGAAGGAAGCGCATAAACCCTCGCCCTGGCTCGAAATGAGCAAGGAAGAGATGGCGTCGTCGGACATTTCGAAGCTGGCTCAGTCCGGATCTGGTGGCGGAGGCGACAGCGAGGTCGTCGGCCGCGGGCCAAACGGAGAGGCGATGTATGCAGCCGAATGGGCCCGCGAGCCGACCGACGCTGAGCTCGCCGGATACGTGCCGAAGAACAGCAACGAAGGCTACGGGCTGGTTGCCTGCAAGACGATCGCGGGAAATCGTGTGGAAGATTGCGTCGAGCTGGGACAAACGCCGGGAACGCGCCTTGCTTCAGCGCTTCGTCAGGCTGCCTGGCAATTTCACGTCCGGCCCCCGCGCAAGGGCGGCAAATCCTTGATCGGCTCCTGGGTCAGGATCCGGATCGACTATTATGACGCAGGCAAGTCGTCAGATTACCCAGGCAATTAGCCGATCAGGTTTCCTTCGCGTCAGCGCGGCGCGAGCAGCGCGTCGAGTGTGCCCTGGCCTTTCCCGATTTTCTCAAGACGCGGGTAGCGCAGGCCGTCGTGCCAATCGAGACTGATGGTCCGGTATAAATCGCCGCCCTTCACCAGAAGCTGCACGCCTGGGCCCTTGCCCGCGGCAGCTTTGATCGCCTGCTTCAGTGCGTCCGGATCGTAGCTGCGGTTGTTGACCGCAACGATCTGACTGCCGACGGCAATACCGGCGTTGAACGCCGGGCTGTCCCACAGCACGCTCGTTACCTTGCCCTCCGCGCCGATCACAAAGCCTCCCGAATAAGTGAGGTCTGTGTTTTTGCGGCTCTTCTCGGCACTCTTCCACCAGTTGGTGGGCGTGTCGGTGAAGATCAGGCGGTAGCCGCCCTGAGTTATACCTTCGAGCGGCGCCTGAGGGGCGATGTCGTAGACCTTGCGCTGAAGGTAGCTCCGCCAATCGTAGGGCTGCACCTTGTTAAGCGTCGCTACCACGTCGTCGAAGGTATAGGTCAGCTCACCAAAGTCACGGTCGCGGACGCCGAAGAATGCCTTGGCGAAGTCGTCGATCGAGCGTTTGCCGCCGGACTGCTGGCGCAGGATCCGGTCGACGTCGATCCAGATCAACTGGCCTTCGCTGTAATAATCCTCGCTTCGCTGCCAGCTCCGCCACGGCTGCGGCCTGCGCTGCGCAATGACCGGATCGTTGGTGGTGTCGACCAGCGGGCGCCAGGCTCGCCCGGGCGTGCCGGGGCCGTAATTCGCCGCCGTGGCCGCGATCGCGTCGAGCGTATCCTGCTTCGACAGCATTCCCGAGCGGGCGCCGAGCACATAGCCCCAGAACTGCGTCTGCCCTTCATAGACCCACAGGTACGTGCCCTGCATCGGGGTTCGGTAATCGGGCGTCCACAAGTCGGCGCCGCGGCGGAACTTGCCGTCCCAGCTGTGCGAGAATTCGTGAGGCAACAGGTTGCGGTCGCGAAGCTTGTTTTCCCAGTCGGTAAAGTAGCCGCGGCCGACTCCGTCTTCCGAACTGCGATGGTGCTCGAGGCCTTCCCCGCCGAGCAAGTCGGAGATGGTGAGCAGGAAGTTGTAATGATCGTAATGCTGCGAACCGAACGCCTTCACCGCCTGGTCAACCAAGCGCCTATGTGCCGCAATCTGCGCCGGCGTCGCCGCAAGCTCCGCCTCCGTGTCGCCAATGACGTCCAGCGTGACGTCCGGGCTGAGCGGAATAGCCCGGTGGTGCGCACCAGCGATGAGCGGCGAATCCATCAGGATCTCGTAGGTCGTTACCGGATAATCGATGCGGTTGCCGGATTGTGCGCTCGGTCGCAGCGCCGTCGCCGCCTTCCAGCCGGTCGGCAGGATGACTGACGCCTGGATCGGTATGTTCCGAACGAAGTAGCCGGCCGGGTAAAGCGAGTTGGCAATCCACTCGATGCTCGCCATGTCGGGCGTCGCGACCACGCGGCCCTGATTTTCGCCGGTGGGTGACACGTACTGGAACTCCACATCGACTGCGCGGACGCCTGCCGGCACGGCGACGTGGAAGGCGTAGACGTCCAGATTGTCGCGCACCCATTTGAGCTCCCGCCCGTTCGCAGTGGCCCGGAAGCCAGCAACCTTGTTGATTTGTCCTTCGTCCGAGTGTGTACCGGGGAGCCACTCGGGGTAGAGAAGCACGAGATCTCCGGCCGCGGTGACGGGCACGCGCTCATGAATGCGGAAGATCGCGCGAGTGACGTCGGAAGCATCCACCGTGAGCTGGATCGTGCCTGGGTACGGGATGTCGCGTGCCGCCGGGATCGTGTCGGTCTTCGCTGTCGGTGCCGGTCGGCTATTCTGTGGCGGAACGATCTGGGCGAGGGCGGAGCTGGCGGACGAAAGCAGGAGGGACGCGACTAGGACGCTACGCAACAACACAAACTCCTCGGGTAACATAAAATCGGGTGTTCTTAAGGCTCTAGCGCCTTTAATAGAGCGTGCAATCAGCCTGCGAGCGGCGTTCGCAGATGAGTTTGGGCGCTTTGTCGAACATAACGACGTTGTCAGTCCAAGTTCATTGGCCGGGATTAGCTGCGCTCCACATGACTATGAAAATCACGCTGCTCGCCAGCGCCGCCGTGCTTTTGCCGTTCGCCAGTCCCGCAACTGCCCAACAAACGATCACACCGGACCAGCCAAGTCCCTCGGGGGCTGCCACGGCGACGCCTGTTCCAGCGGCCGACCCGAATGCGCCGGCGGCCACATCAGGCAGCGCGCCCGCTGGCGCTGACGACACAGCTGAAGAGGAAGAAATCGTGGTCGTCGGGGCAAAGCCGCGGGGGTCGATAGTTGGCGACATCCAGCCCGTGGATACTCTCGACGCCCGCGACGTCCGCGCGACGGGCGCGACCAATATCAATGAATTGCTGGACGCCATCGCGCCGCAGGTCGGCAGCGCGCAGGGTCGCGGCGGAGAGCGACCCGTGCTGCTGCTCAACGGCCAGCGAATCTCAAGCTTTCGCGAGATGCGCGATATTCCGACCGAGGCCATCCAGCGGGTGGAAATCCTGCCGGAGGAGGTAGCGCTCAAATACGGCTACAGCGCCAACCAGAAGGTTGTGAACATCGTCCTCCGCCGGCGCTTCCGCTCCACGGTTGCCCAGTTGGGCGGAGCGCTCGCCACCGAGGGCGGCTACGGTTCGGCGAACACGGACCTCACCCGTCTGATGATCCAGAAGAACGGGCGGACGCAGTTCAACCTGCACGCCGAAGGCAATTCCCTGCTGACCGAGAACGAACGCAACCTGACACCACCGGGGACGTCGGCGCGATCGCTCGTCGGGTCGAAGCGGGACATCCGCGGATCGGCGATTTTTAACCGCCAGGTACTCGGCAATGTGGGTGCGACGCTGAACACCGAAGTCGAGCATGTCGAGGGCCGTTCGTTGCTCGGCCTCGGCGACATCACCTTGGACAGGCTGTCGCGAGACACTGCGACCGACACCGCGCATGCCGGCCTGACGCTCAACTGGGACAAGGCCAAGTGGCACTGGAACGTCACCAGCAACGCCGACTGGGAACATGACCGCACCAATACCGAGCGGGACAATCCGAACTTTCCCGTCGACCGCGCTCGCGAGACGGTGACCTCCGCCGACGTCACAGCCGTAGCGAACGGAACCTTGTTCAAGTTACCCGCCGGCAATGCGGGGGCGACGTTCCGGGTTGGCGGAACGACCACGCATCTCGACAGCGAACATGTTGTCGCCGGTCTTTCCAACGCGAATTCATTAGGGCGTACGACCGGCAATGCGGCGGCAAACCTCGACCTGCCCGTCTCCCGCCGCGGGCGCGATTTCAGCGCCCTCGGTAATCTGACCTTCAGCGCCAATGGTGAAGTGATTCAGCTTTCCGATTTCGGAACGCTGACCAAGATCGGCGCCGGCGCGAATTGGTCGCCGGTGAACCGCCTGAACTTCGTCACCAGTTGGACTCGGGAAGAAGGCGCTCCAACCATTACCCAGCTTGGCAATCCCCTGCTGAGCACGCCGAACACGCGCATCTTCGATTTCACCACCGGGCAAACCGTGCAGGTCACCGCAATCACCGGCGGCAACCCAGACCTGCAAGCCGACCGCAGAACCGTATTGAAGCTCGGTGGCTTCTGGAAGCCGACGGACAAGGTCGATCTCACTCTGCGCGCCGATTACGTGCATCAGAGGATTGAGGACCCAATCTCCGCGATCAGTGTCACGCCGCAGATCGAGGCGGCGTTCCCCGATCGTTTCGTCCGGAACTCGTCGGGCCAGTTGGTCGCGGTCGACTTTAGGCCGATCAATTTTGAGAATTCGCGGCGGGATACGCTTCGGCTCGGCTTTGATTTCTCGCAGTCGCTCAAGTCCCGGCGTCCGTCGCAGGCCGTCATCGACCAGATGCGCCAGCAATTCGGCTTTGGTCCTCGCGGCGGTGGGCAGGGCGAAGGCGGCGGCCGGTCACCCGCGGATAGCGGCCCTTCATCAGGCCGGCCCTCGGGCACGGAAGGCGGCGGTTTCGGCGGGTTCGGGGGAGGCCGGGGCGGCGGAGGCGGTTTCGGCGGCCGCGGCGGCGGGAGCCGAGGCAGGCTGACCTTTTCGCTGACCGATACGATCGCATTCGTCGACAAGGTCGAGATCGCGCCCGGATTGGACCTCGACTATCTGCATGGCGATGCGTCCAGCCAGACCGGCGGTACGCCGCGCCACACGGTCGAAGCACAGGCAGGCTATTCCAATAACGGGCTCGGCGCTCGCATCGGCGCAAACTGGCGCAGTGGGACGAACGTGAATACGTTGACGGGAGATGATTTGCGCTTCTCGCCACTTGCGACGTTCGACCTCAGGCTGTTCGCCAATCCCGGAGACATTCCGGAGCTTGCGGTGAAGCACCCGTGGCTGCGGGGAACGCAGGTCAGGCTGGAATTGAACAATGTCCTGAACAGCAAGCCCAAGGTCCACGACGCCTCAGGCGCCGTACCCATAAATTATCAGCCGGATCTGCTTAATCCGATTGGACGGACAGTGATGATCAGCTTCCGCAAGCTCTTCCTTCCGTCGCCGGCCTGGTTCCGGCAACAGTTCCAACGCGATCGGCAACAGCAGCAATCATCGACACCCACGCGCTGAGGAAGTTTTTGTCCTTTCCGCAAATTGTGCTTTAGCGCCGCCGCAATGACGTCCGTTCAGCCCGTTCGTGGCACGCAAAGCTTGCTTGGAGATGAGGCCGACCGCCTGGCGAAGGTGGTCGCGACCTTCGATCGCGTTCGTCGCCTGTACGGCTTCAAGCGCGTCGAGGTCCCGACAATCGAACAAACCGCCGTCTTCGCCCGGACGATCGGGGAAACGACCGACGTCGTGTCGAAGGAGATGTATTCCTTCGAGGATCGCGGCGGGGAGTCGATCACGCTTCGGCCCGAATTTACGGCGGGGATTTGCCGCGCTTACCTCAGCGAGGGATGGCAACAGTTCGCGCCGCTGAAGCTGGCGGCGTCCGGCTCGGCATTTCGGTACGAGCGGCCGCAAAAGGGCCGTTTCCGCGAGTTCCATCAACTAGACGCAGAGATCATCGGCGCTGGGGAATCGCAGGCGGACATCGAGATCCTGTGCCTTGCCGACCAGCTGCTCAAGGAACTTGGAATCGAGGGGGCGATCCTGCAGCTCAATACGCTGGGCGACCCCGAGACGCGGTCGGCATGGCGCGATGCGCTCTACGAGCACTTCCGGGGCCATGCGGCGGCGCTCAGCGAGGACAGCAAGGCACGGCTGGAGCGCAATCCGCTTCGCATTCTCGATAGCAAGGCGCACGAGGATTGGCCGATCGTGGACAGTGCGCCGACGATTGACGACTTCCTGACGCCGGAAGCGGCCGATTTCTTCGCTCAAGTGAGCGAAGGTTTGACGGCGGCAGGCGTTCAGTGGGAGCGTGCGCCGAGGCTCGTGCGCGGCCTCGATTATTATCGCCACACCGCATTCGAATTCGTCACCGACCGCCTGGGAGCGCAGGGCACTGTCCTTGCCGGCGGCCGGTACGACGGTTTGATCGAGGCGTTGGGCGGCCCGCATACTCCTGCGGTTGGATGGGCCGCAGGCGTAGAGCGTCTGGCAATGATGATCGGGGAGCCCGAAGCGGAAAAGCCGTCCGTGACAGTCATCCCGCTCGGGCCGAGAGCCGAGGCGGAGGCGCAGCGGATCGTCGCCGGACTTCGGCGCGAGGGCGTCGCCACAGACATGGCTTATCGGGGCAATATGAAGAAGCGGCTCAGCCGCGCGAACTCGGCCGGTGCGGCTTACGCGCTAATCATCGGCGACGATGAATTGGACCGTGGCGAAGCGCAGCTCAAAGACCTCGCGTCCGGGGAACAGCGCTCGGTATCGCTCGACCTGATTTCGGAAGCCATTCGTTCGTGACCCAGATTTCTTCCGAACGCATCGCGTCGATCGAGGCGCGCAAGCAGGAGCTGTCGGACGCGATGGCGCGTGGCGACTTGGTGCCTGAAGAGTTCGTGCGCCTGTCGAAGGACTATGCGGCGATCGAGCCGGTGGCCGCGGCGGCTCGCGAAGTTCGCCGTCTCCGCGCCGAGCTCGAAGTACTGACCGGCATGCTCCACGATCCGGCTGCCGAGCCGGAGCTCAAGGAGATGGCGGCGGCCGAAGCCGACGAGATCAAGCACAAGCTTCCGCTTGCCGAGCGCGCTCTCGCGATCAGGCTCTTGCCGCGCGACGCCGCCGATGAGCGTGCTGCGATGCTGGAAGTCCGCGCCGGTACGGGCGGCGACGAGGCGGCGCTATTCGCCGGCGATCTCCTCCGAATGTACCAGCGCTTCGCCGAGGAGCAGGGCTGGCGGTTCGAACTTATCTCCGCCTCGCAGTCGGAGCTTGGTGGGTACAAGGAGGCGATCGCGTCGATCAACGGGACGGGCGTGTTCGCCAAGCTCAAGTTCGAAAGCGGCGTCCACCGCGTGCAGCGTGTGCCGGCCACGGAAAGCGGCGGACGTATACATACTTCCGCAGCGACGGTCGCGGTGCTTCCGGAGGCCGAAGACGTCGACGTGCAGATTGACGACAAGGACTTGCGGATCGACGTCTATCGCTCTTCCGGTCCTGGCGGTCAGTCGGTGAACACGACCGACAGCGCCGTGCGCATCACCCACCTTCCGACCGGCCTCGTCGTCATCCAGCAGGACGAAAAGTCGCAGCACAAGAATAAGGCGAAAGCGCTGAAGGTGCTGCGCACGCGCCTGTTCGAAATGGAGCGCGAGCGGCTTGCTAGCGAACGCGCCGGTGCGCGAAAGTCGATGGTCGGCTCCGGCGATCGGTCGGAGCGAATTCGCACCTACAATTTCCCTCAGGGACGAGTCACTGATCACCGCATCAACCTCACGCTTCACAAGCTGGAAGAGGTGCTCGAGGGGCCGGGGCTCAACGAGATTATCAACGCGCTTGTCTCCGAGGACGAAGCAGAGCGGCTCGCGGGCCTGGAGGAGGCGTGAAGCCTATTTTCCGCGCGCTGGCCGACGCCGCGCGCCAGTTGGAGGACACGAGCGACACCGCCCGGCTCGATTCGGAATTGCTGATGGCCGAGGCGCTCCACATCGATCGCGACCGGCTGCTGCTGTCGCCACCGGACCGGGGTGTGCCCGACCGCTTTTGGCAGATGGTCGACCGCAGGAAGGACGGGGAGCCCGTCGCTTACATCACTGGACGTCGCGCCTTTTGGAACATCGAGCTTCACGTAGGCCCCGGCGTGCTGGTCCCGCGACCGGATTCGGAGGTGCTGATCGCGTCGGCCATCGAGCATTTCGAGGGGACGAAGGGGCCGAGCCGGATCCTCGACCTGGGCACGGGGCCGGGCACGCTGTTGCTGGCAGCGCTGGATGTTTTCCCCGAAGCGACCGGGCTCGGGATAGACGTGTCGCGCCAGGCTCTGTCCTACGCCTCGGCGAACGCGCGGCGGATCGGCGTCGATCAGCGCGCAAAGCTGATGCAGGGCGATTGGGCCAAGGGGTTGGTTGAGAAGTTCGATCTCGTCCTGTGCAATCCGCCCTACGTGCCGGACGACGCGGAGGTCGGCGCGGGGGTACGTGAATTCGAGCCGGACGAGGCGCTGTTTGCAGGCAAGGAAGGGCTGGACGCCTATCGCGTGCTCGCGCCGCAGCTTCCGTTATTGCTCAATCCGGGAGGCCTCGCAGCAGTCGAAATTGGACATGATCAAGCCAAGGCCGTGACTGCGCTACTGGCCCGGGACGGGCTGCAAGCCAACGTCGCAAAAGACCTCGCCGATCGCGCCCGTGTCCTATTGTTAACCTGGATTTGATAGAAAAGCGCTTGGCAGAACGTATCGAGCGCACTACATCATAGGTCAGGGCCGGGCCCGCTCCACCACGAAAGATGATGAGCGCATCCCTTCCCTACCCCCGACGCAATCGGCCGTTCATCTCGCGCTTTTAGGGCGCAGACCGGAACGAGAGGGTCAGGAGCTGGCGCCAGCTTTGCTGGCTCGGCCCTGCCTCCGACTGAGACCAAGGGGCTAGCGACTACTGCTAAGGACGAGCATTTGATCAACAATCGTCAAGGCGGCCGCAGGCGCGGTCGTGG